>JAOAPB010000041.1 GCA_025462645.1 Edaphobacter sp.
ATGCGGCTCGAGCAGCCAGCATTGCGTTCCGAGTGGCTCAAGGGATTCCGATCTATGGGAACGATCGTGACTAGCACTTCCCTCCCTCCGACTTTGAGCGTGCGGATGATCGCGCGCGAAGATGCAGTTGCTGTCGCGGAGCTCAGCGGACAGTTGGGTTATGACGCCACTGCCGGGGAGATCTCTGAACGTATCGCGTTGCTACTCTCCTGCACGGAGACCCAGGTAGCTTTTGTAGCCTGCCTGGGCGAAGAGGTTGTGGGCTGGATCGAGGCTTCGATTGTGCGTCATCTGCAATCGCCCGCGCATTCGCTGATCGGCGGACTAGTGGTAAAGGATGGGGTGCGTAACCTGGGCGTGGGGAAGAGGCTTTGTGCCGAGATCGAGGACTGGAGCAGAAGCAAAGGAATGGGTGTCGTACGGGTAACCTCTCGCTCGACGCGCGAAGGCGCGCACCGGTTCTACCTTCGTGAGGGCTACCGGCAGACCAAAACTTCGGCGGTGTTTGAGAAGGTTCTCCTGTAAGAGCTGTGCCATAGTCTGCACGGAATATTCATTGAGAGCATTTAGGATGAGGCTATGCCGATCTTCAAAGTAGTCCTTCTTGCGATTGTTCAAGGCCTGGCAGAGCTGCTGCCCGTCTCAAGTTCCGCTCACGTTGTGGTCGCGGAGAAGCTGATGGGGTTGGACCCCTCCTCACCACAGATGACGCTTCTGCTGGTGATGCTGCATACGGGCACGATGTTCGCCGTGATTGCGTACTTCTGGAAGCAGTGGAAAAAGACTTATTTTTCCAGCTCCGATGCGTTCAAGCGGTTTGCGATACGTGTGATCTGGGCGACCTTGCTGACGGGCATCATAGGCATCGTCATCAAGTCGGGTATTGAGAAGACGATGTTCAAGGGCGCTCCCAAGGCTGAGATTGAAGATCTGTTTGGCCGTCTGGATCTGATCGCTCCTGCTCTGGCTGCAGCCGGAATTCTGATTCTGATTGCCGGATTGATGGAGAAGCGACGCATGGGCGCGCATGCGAACGTCTACGGCGACAGCGTGACGATGCGACAGGCGGGTTGGATCGGCGCGATCCAGGGACTCTGCCTGCCGTTCCGCGGATTCTCACGGTCGGGTGCCACGATCTCAACCGGAATGCTGACCGGAGCGAGCAAAGAGCGAGCAGAGCGGTTCAGCTTCGCCCTGGCTGTGGTGCTGACCCCGCCTGTTGTGTTGCGAGAGGGACTCCGGCTGGTGAAGGCCTCGCATGAGGCGGCCGCCGCCGGTACGCCGATTGACCTTCATGGCAGCGTGATGACAAGTCTCCTGGGGGCGGTGTTTGCGTTCTTCGCCGGACTGGTGGCTCTGAAGTGGTTGAGCAGTTGGCTGGAAGAGGGTCGCTGGTATTTGTTTGGAATCTACTGTCTGGTGGCTTCGGTGGTTGTGTTCTATCTGCATCGTCTGGGGTACTAAGCCAAAGCGCTAAAACGCACTCCTTTACTAACAAAGGCATCTATTGCAATCTCTCGCGATAGATGCCTTTGCTGATGCTATTGGGCCTGCGTGTTACTTCGTTGCAAGAGCGTCGCGGTGACTCCGGACGTAGTCGTGAGCAGTGAGGACGTGGGCCTGCTGCTCAGCCACCAATTGGCGCACGGGAAGAGGCAGGTCCTGATTGAGAGCATCGGCGTAGGCCTTTTTAGCTTCGTCTTCGCCTTGCTCAGCTGTTTCAAGGAGAGCATGATCTCCGCCACCGAGTTTGGCCTTGAGGTCTCCCCAGATACGGTGAAGCGTTCCGCCGGTGGTGCCGGATTCCTTGATGTCATGTACTCCGTTTTGATGGAGGAGTTCTTCGAGTTCTCCGCGGAAACTGGCACGCTTGAGCGATTCCGCGAGGAAATAACGCTTGAGGGTTTCGTCCTTCAGGTGCTCGCCGATGTCGGCAAAGCCCTTCTGGCTATCCTGAAGGGTGTTAATGAGCGATTTGAGAGCGAGACGCATCTCGCTCTGCTTGCCTGCATCTGTGGACATGGCTACCTCAATATTTTTTGGATTTTGGTCGGTTAGGCAGGGTCCGCCGGCTGTACGCGATTCTCCTTTGCCGGCGGCAAGCAGGAGAAATCGCGAAAACCCCGCTCCCCTGCCAACCGGTTCTAAGGTCCGCTGGCTAAACCGCCGCCAACGGCGAGTGTTGTTATAGGGATAGATGCACGGTTTTACCGTGGGTTTGCATCCGGGTACCCCAAGGGGACGTTTCCACTATTTTGCCGTGTGCTCTGGGATAATCGGAGATGCTCTGGTGGTTTTCAGCCTTGGTGCAGACGACCGGCGTGCCGAGGGGTGCACCGGTGCGAGAGAGGCCGCGCGTACCCCGAATGAAGGCTCCCCAATGAAAACTCTAAGACTTGTTTCGACACCAACGCGCAACCGCCGCCTGAACGAAATCATCGGGATGATCGTCCTGGTAGGCGCGGGGCTGCTGCTGTTGGCCCTGGTGAGCTATACGCCTTCGGACCCATCTTTCAATACCGTAGGGGCGTATGTGACGGGGCGGCCAGCGCATAACTGGACCGGCATGGTGGGGGCTTATCTCTCCGATGCGATGCTACAGCTGATTGGTGTCGCGGTTTTCTTTCTGCCGCTGGTACTGGGGCGGCTGGGACTCTGCTGGATGCGGTCGCGCCCGGCTGGGTCTCCATTGGCCAAAAGCATTGGGCTGGCGATGTGGGTGGTATTTGGCCCAGCGGCGATTGCACTGCTGCCGGGGCACATGATGTGGCGACATGCGCTGCCGATTGAAGGAGCTACGGGACGTCTGCTGGCGGACTTCATGGTTCACTATCTGAATCTGCCGGGAGCCTGCATCGTGCTGGCACTGATGGTGGCGATGTCGCTATACCTGGCGACGACGTTTACCTTCAACACGGCGCGGGAGTGGGCGACGGTACGGTTCTCGTTCGTGCAGGCGCTGTGGGATCGCTGGGTACGGTGGCGGAGCCGGAGAAGTGCCGATTCCGTCATCGCCAATGAGAACTATGGCAGCAAGCGAGAACAGTCGGACGCGAAGGCACGGCGAGCACGCGAGCTGGCGGAGATGGCAGAGCGAAAGAGCCGGGAGGCTGAGAGCACCACGCTGCTGGGCGGGCTGTTTGGATGGCTGGGCCGGAAGAAGAAGATCGAGCCGCTGAAGCCGCAGGAAGAGGCCGCCGGACCGGTGGCAGCGCAGGGCTCGATGTGGCAGGCGATGCCGCGGACACTCGTAGATGCTCCTCCCGTGACGGCGCTTGGTACGGCTGCTGCGGCAGCGGCTCCGTTTGCAGACGCCCTGGCCAAAGCGGCTGCTCCGGTTCACGCGCTGGACGACGCGTCGAACTTTCGCGATGGCGGATTTAGCGCTGGCTCGGATGACCGCAAGATAGCTCCGGCACGTATCCCTACTCCGATACGTGCGGAGAAGAGGGCGATAGAGGAGACCCTTGCTGCCCCGTCGACCATCTCTCCAGGGGGGAATATCTCATTTGGCAAGCGCGCCGATGCGGATATCAAACCGGTGACGATTGTGCCGAAGAGCGTACGCGGTTATAAGCTGCCGCCCTCTTCCCTGCTGCACCGGAGTGAAGAGCAAGCCTCCGTGCGAGAGGAAGAGCTGCGAGAAGAAGCTCGCGTGCTCGTTGAAAAATGCGCCGAGTTCGACGTCAATGGACAGGTGACGCAGATCAACCCGGGACCCGTGGTGACGACGTTCGAGTTCCGTCCTGAGGCCGGAGTGAAGGTCGCCCGCATTACAGGACTCGCGGACGATCTCTGCCTGGCAATGGCTGCGGAGTCGATCCTGATCGAGCGGATGCCGGGCAAGAGCACAGTTGGCATCCAGGTACCCAATAGCGAGCGCGAGACAATCTGGCTGCGGGATGTCGTCGAGTGCGAGAGCTTCGCGCAGTCGAAGAGCAAGCTGGCGATTGCGCTGGGCAAGGACATCAACGGACGCATTGTTACTGCCGACCTGGCGAGCATGCCGCACGTGCTGATCGCCGGCTCGACCGGCTCCGGTAAGTCGGTCGCGATCAATGCCATGATCATGAGCGTGCTGTTCAAGAGCACACCCGAGCAGGTCCGCATGATCCTCGTCGATCCGAAGCGTGTCGAGCTTGGCATGTACGAGGGGATTCCGCACCTGTTTACGCCCATCATCACGGAGGCGAAGCTGGCTGCCAACGCGCTGCGAAATGCAGTGCGCGAGATGGAGCGGCGATTGAAGCTGTTGGCCGCGAACCATGTGCGAAATATCGATCAGTTCAACAAGCTCTTCGACCATGGCAGCGAGTACCTCTTCGAGGATGTGAACCAGGAGCCGCTGCCCTACATCATCATCATCATCGACGAGCTGGCGGACCTGATGATGCTCGACCGGTCGAATGTGGAGGAGTCGATTACCCGGCTGGCGCAGATGGCTCGCGCCGTCGGCATCCACCTGGTGCTCGCGACACAGCGGCCCTCAGTCGATGTCATCACCGGCTTGATCAAGGCCAATGTTCCGACGCGCATGAGCTTCCGGTTGGCAACGAAGGTGGACTCGCGGACCATCATCGACTCAAACGGTGCGGAGAGCCTGCTGGGGCGCGGCGATATGCTCTATCTACCGCCGGGGACCAGCCGCGTGCAGCGAGTTCACGCGCCATTCGTCACCGAGAAAGAGATCTCTGCGGTCACAGCCTTCTGGAAGGCACAGGGCGAGGCCGAGTATGTACATGGCTTCCTCGAAGGACCGAAGGAAGATGCCGGCAAGGATGGTGAGGGCGGCTCGAATGGTGACGACAACGATCCCATGTACGACGACGCGGTGAGGCTGGTCTTCGAGTTCGGCAAGGCGAGCACCTCCCTGCTCCAACGACGACTGCGCATAGGTTATGGTCGAGCGGCCCACCTGATCGACATGATGTACAACGATGGTCTGGTAGGCCCGGCGGATGGATCGAAGCCACGAGAGATTCTGAAGTCGCCAAACTGGATCAGCGAGGTCGACGCGGCGATTCGCTAGAGCAGTCTTTCGATCTAGTGAGGTAGCTTCTTGGAAGAGTGCACCGCCACCACGGCGAGGCTGCAGATCACAGCGAGAAGCGCTATCCAGAGAAGATCGGGATGTCGCTCTGTGATGGGCCGGGAGTCCGGACGCGGATGGTATGTGGCGTTCAGTTGTTCAGCGCCTAGCTGCGCCGTATGGACGGCGCCCGCAGTGGAGAAGAAACGAGCGTAGTCGTACTGGGGAGCAGTGAGAGCAGGATCGCCATAGTAAAGGGTCAAGGGCTCGGCTGTTAGCGCATCGAAGCAGAGCTTGCGTTCGCGCATCTCCAGGCGGACTGCAGCAATGGGGAGCGGCGTATCGTCGCCATTTTCAACTGCCGCCTCCATCGTCGCCGCGCTTTGCATGTTGGAGCCGAGCGTTGCGGGGATACTTAGCTGCTCCTGGCGAATCTCACGTCCAGTCTCGGTAAGGCGTACGCGGAGGATAGTACCGGCAATGATCTCTCCGGCTGAGGGAGGAGTACCGACGGGACGGTCGGAGATCTGGACGTCGCGGCTGAAGTTGGATTGAAAGTCGGACGCGAGGACGAAAGATACTCGCTCGATGGGAACCCGCTCAGGAAGCAGGAAGGAGGCGACCGTCTTTCGCCCGCGCTGTGTGATCCTTGTGGACTCAGCGACAGTGGTGTAAACGGTCTGGGCTTCGCGGCTTGGAGGGATGGTAGCTCCGTCGACCATCCGCGGGGTTGCGACGAAGGTATGGTTGGCGGGTGCGGGCGATGCCGTCAGCTCAATGTGCAGATAGGGGAAGCTAGACTCCTGCAGATGAATCGTTGTATTGCTCGAGAGATGTTGGCTGGTGAGGTCGAATAGAGTGAACTCGCCTAAGGTGGTGGAGGCTATGGCATGGAGGTCGGATGTTCCTGAGACGGTGGCGGTGGCGAGATAGTCCTTGCCGGCGAGATCGAGCGTGACCTCGGTGTAGGGACGGGCCGGCATCCCCAGATCGAAGACGATGGTCTTCCCTCGGAGTCCCAGGTTCAGGATGCGGGCGGGTTCGCTGTCGGATTGGGCGGGCTCGCTAAGTGTGACCGCATAGGGAATCTCGCGGCTCTGCCGCCCTGCAGACTGGTAGATGCGCAGGTCTTTGAGAGAGGGCGCTGCGTTCGGGAAGATCCGAGGATCGATTGCGACGCAACTTTGACCAGCGCCGTTGGGGAGCGAGATCGTGCGCTGATACCGGAGGAACTGCGGATCTGCCACTGGAGTTCGCGGGCTGGGAGCAACCTGCCACAGGAGGAGCGCGAAGAGAACGGACTTCACTGGACCTCCTCTTCGCTATGGTCTGCATCTGCGCGGGGAACTGGAGTGCGGAGAGCGAGCCAGTCCTTCTGGTAGGCAAAGCTGATGGCCATAAGCAAAGCTCCGAGGCAAAGAAAGCTGACTACGCGGTAGCCTTGGCTGAGGTTGCGCATATCGTAGAGGAAAGTCTTGGCGATGGTAAAGACGATGAGAGCGAGCGCCTGCCAACGGATAAACGCAGTGCGCTTCCAGAAGCCGATCGCCAGTAGCACTCCACCGTACAGCATAAGGAAGGCAGAGATAGCGAGAGCCTTCTGGAGGTCGCCTTCGGGATTGCTAATCGGGTTATACCAGAGAGCGTCGATCTCGCGAACCCCTACGAGGAGTGCGATGAGATTGATGGCGATGATCGAGGTTCCGGCGAGTTGCAGCCAGAGGAGCGAGACATCGCGACGGGCATGGCGAAGAGAGAACCATGCGGAGACAGCCAGGGTCGCGATGCCGGTCAGCGCGGTGGCGAAGTCACCGTTGACGAAGGCGGGATGAAAGGCAGGGTTGTTGCTGGTGGGCGCGATCTCGCGAAGGCACAGCAGTACCCCCACGACGTCGATTGCAACGATGCAGGCCAGAGCGAGCCGTGTCCAGGTTGCCGAGGCAACGCTGCTCTGCCGGTGGGCGCGGAACGAGAGCCATGCAGCAGAGGCCAAGGCGGCGATGCCGATGATCGCGGTAGCGAAATCGACATTGAGAAAGTTCCTGTGCAGCGATGCGTCGAACCAGAACGCCACGCTGAACAGACCGCCAAGACCGAGCAGAAGCGCCGCAGAGGCAAGCCAGCGAAGGACGCTGCTGGGATCGGCTGCAGACGTTGTGCTCTCGTCTGCGGAAGTCGGAGCTGCAAGATGAACGGAGACCCAGAGCAGGGCGACACCCTCTACAAACCAGGCGACCGTGATCCAATGGCCGCTCGCCTTCAGCGGGATGGCGATGGTAAGAAATACGACGGCAAGCGAAAGATGCAGAGCCGCCGAAACCCTCCCCTGCGGCAGACGCATGATGCCGAGATAGGCCACCGCAAGAAGGACCATAAGCCAGGGCAGAAAGCCGTGGTGGCCTGCATCCTCAAGCACGGAATAAAGAGCCAGAGAGACGAAAGCAGCACTCCCTAGGGGAAGCAGAACCTCCGGGATGAAGGCTATCAGAGCATGGAGGCGCTTGGGCCAAATAGGCCTTCCCGAGCTCGCATGGACATCGCTGTCGCTAAGCATGCCCAAGGGAACGCTTACAAAGACGAAGAAGAACAGGATGATGAAGACGGAGGTAAGGGAGAACTCATCTCGCGCGTAGAACTGCACATACCAGCCAATGAAGTAAACCACCGTGGCAGGGAAGGCGGCGAGCAGGAGTCGTGGCCAGGGCTTGAGGCGAACGAGCACCACGGTTGCGATGTCCATGGCGAGCAGATAGGTAAAGAGAAATATCTCGTGGTTGCCGCCGGTGGAGAGCAGCAGCGGTGTGGCAAAGCCGCCGGCCAGAGCATAGGCGGCGAGAAGCTCGCTATCCTGCGCCCAGGCCATATAGGCGTTCCATGCCGTAACCAGGATCATGGCCCCGAGAGCTGCTCCGGCTGGGAGCAGATGGTAGAGCTGGAAGGCTCCCCAAAGTGAGAGATAGAGCACGCCGCTGCCTATCGCTTTAAGCGAGTAGGAGAAGACGTCAAATCCCTTCTGGCGGAAGCGCTCCGACCAGAGGATGACTCCAGCCCCGGCGATAAGGCCGGCAAGAATGCGACCCACGGGGCCGATCCAATGATTGTCCATCGCTAATTTGAGAAACCATGTCACGCCAATGAGCAACGCGAAGACGCCAACCCGGTTGAAGACCTGCGCTCCAAGTTTGTTCTCCAACGACGGTGGAAGAACAGGAGAGGTCATCGGCGGCGGAATCGGTGGTGGCGGAGCTACTGGCACTGGCTGAGCCGGGGGGACGGAGGAAGTTTCAGGAATCGCGGGCTGCGGCACGACGTCCAGGTCTGGCGTTGATGCTGGAAGAGGCTTCATAGACGCACGCAGAGAGGCAAGTTCGCGCTCCAGCGTTTCGACCCGGATAGAGAGGGCTGCGAGTTCGGCTACCAGTTTGACCTCATTGCCGTACCGATCAGGCTGATTTTGATTTTCCCCTTGGCCCATGGCAACTACTGTACCGCCAACGCGTAAGGAGTGGAACTGAAGCGGTATCAATTGATACTCTTTGCCCAGATGACCAACGACAGAGCGGCGACCCGAATACTGGTGGTGGATGATGATGAGGTAAGCCGGGAGGTGCTCTCCCTGCTGCTGAACCGGCAGGGATATATAGTGGAAACCGTTGATTCAGGGGACGCAGCGCTGCTGCATCTCAGCGGAATGCAGAAGGCTCTTCCGGATGTGATTCTGGTGGATCTACAGATGCCGGGGACGATGGGTAGTGATCTGGCGCAACAACTGCGCCCAATGGGTGAAACGCGGACGATGCTATTGGCTATGAGCGGCAGCGAGCCGGAGGAGACAGTCCGACGGGCGTTCAACGGATTTCTACTAAAACCCTTCACAATGGAAGAGCTGGCAACGGTGATTGCCGGTGACTCATCTGGGGCAGCAGGAGAGCCCGTTCGTCAACATGTAGCCGCTTTAGATGAAGCTGTATACAACAAGCTCGTCGAGTCATTGCGGAAGGAACAATTGGAGCGGCTCTATGCACTTTGCCTGGAAGATGCGAAAAAACGTATCGGCATGATGCGACAGGAAGCATCCAAGGGGAATGATGCCCAGTATCGAAGACAGGCACATGCCATAAAAGGGAGCTGTGGCATGGTCGGTGCAAGCGAACTACAAAGGCTCGCAACTTCCATGGAGGAACAAGGTATTGGCGTTACTAATCATGTAGTTTCACTTGATGAGTTCATACTGGCTTGTGAGCGACTACAAGGTATTCTGGTCGCACGCGGAGTCAGGGATTAGGCCACAAGATTGCCAGGAGAAGTCACGCATGATTAAAGCTGCGAAGAAATCCTCTAATAGCGCCGTTGCAGTATCGCCGATCCGAATCGTCGTGGCCGACGATCACCCGGTCGTGCGTTTTGGCGTAAGGAATATGCTGGAAAATGAGCCCGGCTTTGAAGTAGTGGGGGAGGCGGAGGATGGCAATGCTGCGATCACGCAGACGCTTGAACTCGAGCCGGATATTCTGCTGCTCGATCTGCTGATGCCGCGCTTACCCGGCCTGGAGGCCATGCGGGCGATCATGAGCAAGTCGCCACGGGTGAAGATTATTCTCCTGACAAGCACTATCTCGACCCAACAGGTTATTGAGGCACTCCAGATTGGGGCTCGTGGCATCGTGCTGAAGGATGCGGTGGTCGGTGATCTGTCGAAGTCCCTGCGCGCAGTGCTCTCCGGCGATTATTGGATTGGCGGAGAGCGGGTCGTGAATCTGGTGACAGCGCTGAATGAGTTGATGAAAGAGGCTGCCTCAGTACCGGAGCGGAAGACCTATGGGCTGACACCACGGGAATTGGAAGTAGTAACCTGCATCGTCGAGGGCTGCAGCAACAAGGATGTCGCGAAGCAGTTCTCGATCAGCGAGGAGACGGTGAAGCGCCATCTCTCGAATATCTTCGACAAGACGGGTATATCGACACGGCTCGAGCTCGCATTGTTTGCGATTGCGCATAAGCTGGTGATACTCGGCAATTAGGCCCAGCAGTTCTCGATTCTCAGGCTATGAGCCTTCCCACCTTCGGTAAGATGAAGGTATGAGCGATTCCACGGATGCAGCGACGGTCGACTTACTGGTAATCGGTGCGGGGCCAACGGGGCTGGCCTGCGCGATTGAGGCGCAACGAGCGGGGTTTACCGCTCTACTTGTAGATAAGGGCTGTCTGTGCAACTCCTTGTTTCACTACCCCGCGAACATGACCTTCTTCACGACTCCGGAGCTGTTGGAGATCGGAGACATCCCGTTCACCAGTCCGAACCAGAAACCAAATCGAAGTGAGGCGCTGGAGTACTACCGCAAAGTTGCGGAGCACTACAAGCTGGACGTGCGGCAGTATGAAAACGTCGAGCGCGTCCAGGGCAGCGGCGGAAGCTTCACGATCCATACGACAGACCGGTTTGCACGCACGCTAACGCACAGAGCCCGCAAACTGGTTGTTGCGACGGGATACTACGACCTGCCGAACTACCTTGGGATTCCAGGTGAAGACCTTAGCAAGGTGAAGCACTACTACGATGAGCCGCACCCATTCTATGGGTTGGATGTAGTGGTGATCGGCGGAAAAAACTCGGCGGCCATCGCCGCTCTCGATCTATGGCGTCATGGCGCACGGGTAACGCTTGTGCATCGCAACGCCGAGATGCATCGCCATGTGAAGTACTGGATTCTTCCGGATATCAACAATCGCATAAAGAACGGCGAGGTCACCGCCTACTTCAACAGCAACGTGACGCAGATCTCCGAGGATGACGTTACGCTCTCCACACCTGAGGGAACGGTAACGATTCCGAATCATTTTGTGTTTGCGCTGACGGGATACCACCCGGACTTCGGTTTTATCGAGCAGCTGGGCGTGAAGCTCGATGAGAATAACGATCGCTGCCCGGTATGCGATCCGTCTACGCTCGAGAGCAACGTCCCGGGAATCTATCTGGCGGGGGTAATCGTCGCCGGCGAGCGGACGAACGAGATCTTCATCGAGAATGGGCGGTTCCACGGACAGTTGATTGCAGCCGACCTGCGAGAAAAAGCCGCCGATCGTCTCGTCGGCACGCGCTAGCTGAGGACGCGACGAAGAAAGCCCTTGATACCCAACCAAGTCAGCAGCCCGAGGAAGAACGTAAGCATGGTGAGGATCAGTGCTTGTGGCATGTGGGGAAGCGCCGGAGTCAAGGCCGAGCGCAGGCCTTCGCTCATATAGACGATGGGATTTACGAGAACACCCAGCTGGAGCCAGCGAATGTGGCTTAGTGCGGCCCATGGATAGTAGACGCAGCCGAGAAACGTGATGGGCATGACCACGACGCCGAAGATGAGACCGATCTGCTGTGGCTTGACGCTGGTACCAATGGTAAGGCCGAGCGCTCCCGAGGTAAGGCTGGCCAGGATAAGAACCAGGATAAGGTAGGGCCAGTTACTGACATGGGCGACGACCGGGGTGGTCGGGATGTAGTAGGCCATGGGGAAGACCACAGCGGCGGCGATCACGCTTTGCACCGCCGAGAAGCACATCTTCTCGATGGCTACGGCGGCCACTGGCAGCGGGCACATCACGCGATCGTCGATCTCGCGGGTGACGCCAAACTCCTGCGCAAGAGGAAGCGCAACCGCGGCGATCCCGCTGAACATGATGGCTACCGCCATGAGGCCGGGAAGAAGAACCGTGCTGAAGCTGGAACCAGCCATAGCGGCAGTGGGATTCATCGAGGCGCTATCGTTCATGTGCGGCATGATGAAGGTAAAGACGAAGAGAAAGAGCAGCGGGTTCATGCAGACGCGGATGACGAAGGGAAAAAGTTCGCGCCGCAGGACATGCAGATCGCGCAGGAATAGCCCCGTAAAAGCGCGGGCGTATTGCATCATCCTCGAGCCTTCCGTATGGCGGCTGATGCCGTGTTGCGTCGTCTCCATCTGCGTCGTTTGCGTCGTTTGAGTCATGGGTATGCCTCGGTTACTCGCGAAGGTCTCTGCCGGTGAGCCTGATGAAGACGGTCTCGAGGCTGGTTTCAGTAATGGTCAGATCGCGGAGACCATAGGGGTTCGCAACCCGGACGACCTCCGCCAAAAGGCCCTCCGCCCCCTCGGCAAAGAGGCGTACGCCCTTCGATGTCGTCTCTACGCCTGACACGCCGGATCTCTTCTGCAACTCCTCGACAAGTACAGGAATATTCTTGTTGTCGCGGAGATCGAGCTCGTAGACGCGCTGCGCCCCGACAGAGCTCTTGAGGGCAGCAGGCGTGTCCTCGACCAGAATCTTTCCATGGTCGATAATCGCGACGCGATCGCAAAGCTCGTCCGCCTCCTCCATGTAATGCGTGGTCAGCACGACAGTAATTCCCTCTTCGCGCAAGCCCCGCACGGCCTCCCACATCGCGATCCGGCTCTGCGGATCGAGTCCGGCACTTGGTTCGTCGAGGAAGAGCACCTTGGGGTGGTGGGCGATGGCACGGGCGATCTGGACGCGTTGCGCGAGGCCACCGGAGAGCTGCGCAGGATAGGCGCTGGCGCGCTCTGTCAGGTGGAACTGGGCGAGGAGCTGATCGGTCCTCCGCTTTGCCTCTGCTCGAGAGAAGCCGAAGTAGAGGCAGTGGAAGTGGATATTTTCAAAGATGGTGCAGGCACGGTCGAGCGTGTTGTACTGCGGCACGACCCCGATACACCGGCGGGCCATCGAGGGGGCGGCAACCACATCGATACCCGCAATACGTACCTTGCCGGCGGTCGGCAGTGCGCGGGTGGTGCAGATGCTGATGGTGGTGGTTTTGCCTGCGCCATTGGGACCGAGCAAGCCGTAGAGCTCGCCGGCACGGACATTGAGGTCAATGCCATCCACGGCAACGACACGCTGCTTGCCGTCATATACCTTCCGCAGGCCTTGCAACTCAACAATCACTGATGCTCCCTGCACATAATCTTATAAGAGTGGCTAGGGGAGGCTACTGTTGCATATTCGGCTGAACCTTCACGCCATCGTAAACCGAGTCTCCGGGGCTGAGCACCACGACATCTCCTGGTTTCAGGCCGCTCACAACCTCGGTTGCAGTACCAAGGTCACGACCAAGGACAATCGCGCGGAAGTGGGCCACATTCTCGCTGTCGAGTACAACAGCCTGAGGACCAGCCATCCGGATCACAAGGGCATTGGCCGGGAGCAAAACAGGAGCCGCCTCGCTGCCATGAGGCAGATCGAAGATGACTGTGGCATACATGCCGGGCAGGATGCGGCCGTCGTTCTTCAGGTCCACCTCGACCAGCAGCGTTCGCGTTCCCGGGTCGATGCTCTGGCTCGTCCGGGCGATAGTGCCGGTGTAGACCTGTCCCGGCAGCTCGCGGAACGTAACCTTAGCGACGTGACCGGTGATGAGTCCAACAAAGTTGGACTGCGGCACGCTGGCGAAGACGCGGATCTTGTCCGCCTGACCGATCGTGAACATCTGGGTAACGCCGGTCTGGCTGCCGGAGCTGATCAGCGAGCCGTTATCAATGGCCCGGGAGAGGATGACTCCGTCGAAGGGCGCCGTGACGCGAGCGAACGAAGCCTGTTCGGTGAGACTCCTGACGTTGGCCTCGCCAGCGGCGATATTGGCCTGTGCGGCGGCTACGTTGGCGGTATCCGCTCCAGCCTGGGCGTGTCTCTGGTCAGCGTCCTGTTTGGAGACGACGCCTGAACTGACGAGACTCTGCCAGCGCTGGTCGGTGACCGTCGAGAGTACAGAGTTAGCCTGGGCTTGGGCGAGCTGCGCCTTCAGCTGGGCCACAGTTGCCTTCGCCTGCATCAGCGCCTGTGCGGTCTGAGGATCGTCGATGACGGCCAGCAGTTGTCCCTTGCGAACATGATCACCGATATCGACATACCTTGCCTTCACATAGCCGGAGGTACGGGCGTAGATGGTCGTCTGTTCAAAGGCCTGCACGCTTGCGGAGATCTCCAGGTGGCCGCCGGTTTGGGCAGACTTCAGCCGGGTAGCGAGAACGATCGGAGGGCCCGCCGCGGCCTGCGCTTCCACACGCAACTCGTCTCTCTGCCGCAGCTTCGGCAGCAGGAACAGGATGCCAACGACGATGAGAACCAGAAAAAACGCCACCGCCCCGACATAGGGTCTGCGGTTGGAGTGTTGAGGGTCGGTTTGCATGGTCTGCGTCATCTTTCTTCTCTCATGGTACTGCGGGGACTATTCAGGCACTTCTTCCATCTGCATCGTGGAGGGTTGATCTTTGCGGAGACGGCTGTAGATGATCGGCACGATCAGCAGCGTCGTAACGGTTGCGACCAGCAAACCACCGATGACGGCGCGGCCAAGCGGCGCATTCTGCTCACCGCCCTCACCCATGCCGAGCGACATCGGCAACATGCCGATGATCATGGCAAGCGCCGTCATCAGTACCGGTCGAAGCCGTGTCGCGCCAGCCGAAGACGCTGCTTCGAGTGCGTTCATCCCGGCAGCTCGCTGGTCGTTCGCGAAGGTGACCATAAGGATGGAGTTCGCGGTTGCGACGCCGATCGTCATGATGGCGCCCATAAGCGAGGGCACACTGAACGTAGTTCCGCTCAGAAAGAGCATCCAGAGAATGCCGCACGCAGCGCCCGGAAGCGCCGTGAGGATGATGAAGGGATCAAGCCAGCTCTGGAAGTTGATGACCATCAGCAGATACACCAGCAGCACGGCGAAGATCATTCCCAGTCCGAGGCCCGTGAAGGATTCGTGCATACTCTTGACCTGGCCGCGCACCGTGAGCTGCACGCCTGGCGGCAGCTGCTTGCGGTACTTGTCGAGGATGCGTTCGATGTCTGTCGAAACACCGCCAAGATCGCGACGGCGAACATTGACGAACACGTCGAAGACAGGCTGCACGTTGTAGTGGTTCGTCACCGAGGGGCTCGTCGTGTGCTCTACCTGCGCCAGGTTATTCAGCAGTTGAGGAGAGATGCCTGCATTGCTCAGAGCGACAGCGGACGCAGAGCCTCCCGTGACGGGGATACTCTTCAACGCCTCGACTGAATCCATGCGGTACTGCGGTGTCTGCACGACCACCGAGTAGTTGACCCCATTCTGTGGATTGAGCCAGTAGTTCGGCGTCGCCTGGCCACTACCAGCAAGCGCGTACAGCATGCTGTTGGCTACGCTGGACTCCGTCAACCCGATAGTCTGGGCCCGGCTGCGATCGACATTCACGCGAAGCTCCGGTGCGTAGACGACCTGATTGATGTGGACATCGGTTGCACCGGGAACACCGGCGACCTCCTGCCGGATCTTCTGCGCCAGTGCGTAGTTCTGGTAGAACTGCCTTCCGCTGATCTGAATGTCGATCGGCGCTGGCAAGCCGAAGTTCAGAATCTGGTTCACGATGTCCGACGCCTGGAAGTAGAACGTGACGTCCGGGTACTTCTGATTGAGCGCATCACGCAGCTTCTCCCGGTACTGCGGCGTGGGATGATGCTTCTCCGTAAGCGCGACGAGTATCTCGCCATCCTGCACGTCGGTAAGGCTTCCATCCCCGAAGGCGAGATTAAAACTGCCACTGGGGATGCCGATGTCATCGAGCACCATGGAGAGTTCATTGGCTGGGACGATCTCACGAATAGTCGCCTCCACCCGGCCGAAGATCTGTTCTACCTCTTCAATACGAGTGCCCGGAGGTGTGCGAACATGCAGCCGGAAGGTACCGGCATCGACATTCGGGAAGAAGTCCTGGCCGATAAAGGGGAGGAGGCATGCGGAGAGCGCCGCGAACAGAGCGAAGCAGCCGAGAGAGAAACCCGCATGAGCAAGCGCCCAATCGAGGGCCGCCCGGTATCGCGCCCGAAAACGTTCGAAGACACCGTTGAAGCGATAGTGAATCCGCCATATCCAGTTCGCCTTCGCGGGTGAGGCTGCATGGGTTCCCTCCTCATGCTCCTGGTACATCTCCACCTCGCTGGCCAGCAGGAACTTGACCATCGTGGGAACCAGCGTGCGGGAGAGCAGATACGAGGCGAGCATGGCGAACACCACCGCCATGCCCAACGGAGTGAAGAGGCTCTTCGCCGCCCCGGAGAGGAACACCACCGGAACGAAGACGATGCAGATGGCCAGCGTCGAGACGAAGGCTGGAACGGCGATCTGCGCGGCTCCATCCAGGATCGCGGGCTCGATCTCCTTGCCCTGTCCCAGGTTGCGGTGAATGTTCTCGATCTCGACCGTGGCGTCGTCTACCAGGATGCCCACGGCAAGGCCAAGTCCGCCCAGGGTCATCGTGTTTAGCGTCTGCCCGAAGAGCTTCATCACGATGATCGATGTCAGAATCGACAGTGGAATCGAGACTGCCACGATCACCGTACTGCGCCAGCTGCCAAGGAAGAGCAGAATCATCAGCGCCGTAAGCGTGGCCGCAATGGCGGCCTCCTTCACCACGCCTTGCAGCGCCGCTCGCACAAAGATCGACTGGTCGAAGAGCAGCGTGATCTTCAGCTCAGGCGGCAGCCCCGCGGCGATCTTGGGCAGAGCAACCTTCACTCTTTGGACGATGTCGAGCGTGGAAGCGGAGGCGGCCTTCAAAATCGTCAGCAGCGCCGCTCGCTGGCCGTTGATGCGGACGATGTTCTGCTGAATCGAGAAGCCCTCGTGGACATGCGCCACATCGCGCATATAGACAATGGCCCCGTTGAAGTTTTTGATCGGCAGATCGTTCAGCTCTTCCAGCACCTGCGGACTGGCGTTGGTGCGGACGATGTAATCGGTCGTACCCACCTTCGCCGTACCGGCCGGGAGGATGAGGTTCTGCGCCGTGAGCGCCTGCACCACGTCGGTAGGCGACAGACCCTTCGAATACAACTGACCCAGGTCGAGGTCCACCATGATCTGCCGAGCCTTACCCCCGTAGGGCGAGGGCACCTGCGCCCCCTGCACGGTGGCCAGTTGCGTGCGCACGAAGTTCAACCCGAGGTCGTAGAGGTCGGACTCCGACAACTTGTCGCTCGAGAGAACCGCCTGCAGAATCGGCACATTCGACGCGCTGAACTGCAGAACGAACGGTGGCGTCGTTCCCGGCGGAAGCACGCGCAGGATCGTCTGACTGACGGCTGTGACCTGAGCGACCGCCGCTTCAATCTTGGCTCCGGGTTGGAAGAAGACCTTGATGATGGAGATGCCGCTGACCGACTGCGACTCGATATGCTCGATGTCGTTTACCGCCGTCGTCATCGCTCGTTCGCTGATGGTGGTGAAGCGCTTCTCCATCTCGTCCGGGCTGGTGCCGGAGTAGGTCCAGATGACCGTGACAACCGGAATGTCGATGGTGGGAAAGATGTCCGTGCTCATCGTCTCGATGCTGACGATGCCCATCACCAGGATCAGCACTGCCATGACGACGAAGGTGTACGGTCGCCGCAGTGCCAGTCTAACAATCCACATATCAGTTCCTTCTCGTGGTAAGTGCCAGGAGTCTTATGACGATGAGTTAGCTTTTATTGTTTCATGGGCGAAGCCAGGTCTACGCCACGCGGATCACAATCTTGCCGAAGTGCGATGCCGATTGCATGAGGAGAAAGGCCTCGCGCGCCTGATCCAGAGCGAAGATGCGATCGATGACGGGGTGTAGCGCGGCTTTTGTAATGGCCGCATTCATTTGTTCGAACATCGCACGAGAGCCGACGTAGATGCCCTGCACGCGGAGCTGCTTGTGCAGGATGGGGGTGATGGCGAGCGACTCCGATACGGAGCCCCCCGAGAGCACGCCGATCTGCGCAACCATCCCCCCGACCCGTGCAGCCCGTAGCGATTGGCCCAGAGTTCCTGCACCGCCGACCTCGATAATGCGGTCTACACCCGCGCCATCGGTAACTTCGGCGACCCATTTGGACCAGTCCGGCCGCTCTCTGTAGTTGCAGCCCGCGCTAAGCCCCAGGGAGTACGCGCGAGCCAGCTTCTCTTCGCTCGACGACGTGCCAATCACCCTCGCGCCCAGCAGCCTCGCGAACTGCAGTGCGAAGAGGGAGACGCCCCCCGTCCCCTGAATCAGGATCGTCTCGCCGGACTCCGCTGGACGGGCCGGATCTCCACCATGGTGCAGCGCGTTCCAGGCTGTGACCCCCGCGCACGGCAGCGTCGCAGCCTCCTCATAGCTCAAATGTTCGGGGAACCGGACGACGCCATCCTGATGCAGGAGCACGTATTCAGCCAGCATCCCATCGACATCCCCTCCAAGGGCAGCCTTGGACTTCTCCGCGTTCGGCGGCCCATCGATCCAGTGCTGCATGAAGATCCCGCAGACACGATAGCCGACCTCGACCCGGCTGACCCCTTCGCCAACCGCGACGATCTCCCCCGCCCCATCCGAGCAAGGGATACGGGGAAGCGCCATCTTCGGGTTATAGAGGCCCTTCACCACCATCAGATCGCGGTAGTTGAGCGACACCGCATGGACCTTGATAAGCACCATATCCGGCGCGATCCGCGGGTCGGGAAGTTCTATAAGCTGCAGATGTTCTAAGCCGAACTGTGTCACTGAACAGGCAAGCATGGCACTCTCTCTTTATTTTTAATAATGCTCGCTAAGAATGCACGACAAGGCTTCTGTCGCAAAGCTATATAGCATCTATATAGCTTTTAGACGCAGCAGCGTAGAATGAGCATATGTCGCGTGGATGGGAGAGTAAATCCGTGGAAGAACAGCAATCTCAGGCCGCCGCTCCAAAACCGGCCACTACAGATGCTAACGCTGAAACCGCAGAACGCAAGCGCCAGCGACAGTCTCTGGAACTGCAGCGCGAGCGCATCCTGTCGGAGCGGACGTCGAGCCCGCATCGTCGTTCAGCGCTTGAAAATGCGCTCGCCGATGTCGAGGAAAAGCTCGCAGAGCTAGGCTGGACGATCCACATGTAGGCTGGTGCTGCCAGCCTCCGCCCGGGTGCTGATCCGCGCCCGCAGTCATTCCTCGTCATCCTTGAATAAGTGCTCCACACCCCTTGCTTATAGCTTCGAGCAAAAGGCCGCAAAGAGCGGCCTTTCGCTGCGCTGCGGAAACACATCCTACTGCGGAGGCTGAGGAGCTGGACTGGCTGCGGCCTCCGGGCTGCTCTGTTGCACGCCGATCGCGTCGCCCGATACAACCAGCTGGACACGGCGATTCTGGGCGCGCCCACTGGCAGTGCTGTTATCCGCCACCGGTTTTGCCTTCCCATAGCCGGTTGAGGTGATGTTGTCCTGCTGCACGCCTTGGCCGATAAGGAAGTTTTTCACCCCATCGGCACGATTCTCCGAGAGCTTCTGGTTGAACTCGTCGCTCCCGACGCTATCGGTATACCCCTCCACCTGCAACTTCAGTCCCGGATAGGCCTGCAGAATTCCAGCCACCTTAGCCAGGCTGATCTGCGTACCCGACTTCAGACTGTATTTACCGGTATCGAAGAGAACATCCGACATGTTGACGATAAGCCCGCGAGCCGACTCACTCGTAGCCAACACACTATTGAGCTGGCTGCGTAGCCTCTCGCGGACGGCATTGGCGTTCTCGGCGCTCTTATTGGCCTCCGCAGCGCGGGCGCGGGCTTCGGCAGTCTCTGCCTCGGCACGGGCGCGATCTGCATCGGCCTGGGCCTGAGCCGCCTTGGCGCGCTCGGCATCAAGCTGCGACTGCTGCGACTGCATCTGCGACTGCTGCGCCTGAGCCTGAGCATCCCGCTTGGCAAGCTCCGCATTCAGCTGACGCTCTGCTGCCTGCTTCCGCAGCGTAACCAGGCGAGCATCCTCGGCCCGCTGGACGGCCTGGCGGGCAAAGGTGATCTCCATCTTACGGTCGCCCTTCTTGTTGCGGTCGATGTCCGAGGCGTTTTTAAGATCCAGCATGGCCTCTCTCATGATGTCGGAGGCGTACTTATCGGCTCCTGCCGCCTGTGCAATGCGGATAGCATTATTAGCCTGGTAGAGCTCAAGCGGCGACTTCTCATCGCGTGTAATCGGATTCAGGGTCGACTTCGAGCCGTCCGTCTGCGCATAAGCGCCTCGCGGCAGCAGAGAGTAGTGCGCATTCACCTTCTCAAGCACGCCATTCGTCTTGTTTTCGATGATCTCGTTCTGCAACACGACCACATCGCTCGGCTGGGTGACAGAGAAGTAGGGCTCAGCCGTGACGATCATGCCAAAGGATTGCAGTGCCGTTGTGACATTGATGTTGTTCTTCGTCCCCGCCGGAAGAACTTCGCCGAGGTTGTTTGGTCGACCGTCCGGCGTGATCGCCCACAGGACATAGGTAAGATACTCGGGGCCAAAGCCATTAGCAGGTGTAAGCCCTTCGAATCTGGCTTCAATTGTGATGCCGCCGCGCTCGCTGGTGACCTTGGCATCCCCTTTAGCCAACGGGAGTAGAGTTGTGCCCTTGAAGGCTATCCGCGTGGAACCACTGCGATGAAGGTAGTTGACCGCGTCCAGGTCGCGCTGCACCACCTTCACCCTGTAGAGATAAATCCCGTCATCCTGCTTTTTAATCTCCTGCGAATCCTGCGCCGGAGCCATCTGTGCGGTAGGGTTTGGCTCCTGAGCCAAAGCGGAGAAGATAGACCCACAAAGCCCTGCCAGTACAAGGACCGATAAAACTTTCTGACGACGCATCATGCTCGTTCTCCTTTAGTTGCGCGGATCCTCCCGAACTTACTGATTCGAAGGAGTATCCGCCTACAGGGTGCGATGCCGGGCGAGAGCCAAAGGGTATCCAGGTGGGAGAGTTTCGCGGGGCCAGAGATGCAGTTTTGGGAAAAACGAGGGGAATACGTTACGCTCCTCTTCTCCCATCACAGCTGACCAGGAGAACAGGAGCGTAACGCTTTTAAGCAGAGTGTTGCTGTTGTGCCGCCGAACGATGCACAAAATGATATGGCGGCCACGGGCCCGAGAGCTGCATACGGCATTCCTTCAACTGCTGCGTTGCCGAGGTGTATTTGTTCTGGTACCGCTCCACAGTTTTGTTATCGATGAGATGGGCGATATCCAAAAGCATCTTGCCTGATTCCATACGCTTGCAGGTAATCTCCTCTGCCAGTGGAAGGAACATGCGGTGCATCTGAACCGAGAGGGCGCGGGCCTTGGACTGGCGTTCCCGCTGACGGCTGGCACTCTCACGGAGGCTGGTCAGGTACTGCTGGCCGACCGTCATGTCGCGGGCAGAGTTGCCCGGGCACGTGTCGTCCACCAGAACCTTGAGGTGCATCTCCGCTTTGCCCCGAAGACGCTCGACGTTGGCCATGAAGTGGCGTTGATTGGACCGGACGGAGCGGCGCAGCGCGTCGTCGTCCTGGAAGGTAGTGCCGAAGCGGAAGGGTAGAACCGTTGAGTGTTTGAAGCAATCTGCGATAACGCGGGCGTGGTCCTTTGCAGCCTGCTGGTCAAGCCGGGCATTCTCCTCGGGCGTGTGCTCGGAGACGACGATGGCCAGATCGCTGGCTGGGAAAAGGAATGTTTGATTACCGAATAGACCAGAGACCCCGGCAAGGGGCATCGGGCGGCGGTGCCGGGAAAGTTCCGGAAAGGCCTGTCTCTCTGCAATGCAATAGGCGTACCATGCCATATTTTTCACCTTCCAAAGCACGCTGAGGGGTCTAACCGCCCCGTCAGGTAGTTGGTTATGCACTCATACTGATACGAAGATTGTTTGGAAACGCTTCATTCGTAATGGTTTCGGTTCTGGCACGTGCGCGATTAGCGAACTGCACCGAACGCGAAACGGATAGTAAGCCTATTGGAAGACAATTGGCAATAGTTTCTTGGTTAACCGTAAAAACTACCCGAAATTTGAGAGTTGGGCCTTCACTCTCCGCCCTGGACCTTGCCTGATTAATGCGGCTGTAACCTTTGGGGGACGCCCTTTAACCCTCAGCGCGACCCTCGAGGCTGGCTGGAAGCAACCGGAAGGCGAAGAGGTTCCTTCGAAGAGTCTTCGGTCTTCGCATCAGAAGAGTCTTCGATCTTCGCCTCGGGAGACTTCGGCGTGCGCCAGGAGGGTGGATCGGTTGCCGCCTGCGTCTTCGGCAGGGAATCTTCCGGGCTCGATATCCCCACTAAACGCAACACTTTTCCAATGGCACGAACAACTGGATGCATATTTTGGACATCCCTCATTACTGAGCTATCTACTTCTAAATGAGGCTACTCTAGTTTGTTATTGACCTATCGAAATTTACTGAATCTCCGTGTGCGGGGCATCTTAAGCCTCGTCAGCCTCGTCGTTTTGGGCCCGATCTCAGGGGTAGTGGCGCAACGGGCGGTAGCGCAGGCACAGGCCGCTGCCAAGCCCTCTCCCGACGTCGTTATCTTCAGAAATGGCGACCAGCTCACCGGAACGCTGGAACGCGGTGAGGGAGACTCCGTCATCTTCAAAAGCGACCTCGTCGGCGAAGTGACCATCTCCATGGACAAGGTAAAAGAGCTGCGCTCCGGCGGCAGCTTCGCCGTTCTCAAGAAGGGTGAGAAGATTACCCGTACCTCCAGGCAGCCCGGCAGCCTCACCTTCACCGACAGTAGCGTAGCTCTCTCCCATCCCGGTGGCGCAGTCGAGACGATACCCGTGAAAGACATCTCCTACGTCATCGATGGCGAAACGTATAACAAAGAGGTTATCGGCAATCCTGGCATATGGTTCGGCTGGAAGGGGTCCATCGTCGGCGGAGCGACGATCGTTCAATCCACACAGACCGGCCAGAACTACACCGCCGGGATCAATCTCGTTCGTTCCATCCCTACTGTGCCCTATCTACCGCCACGCACCCGCACCACCTTCAATCTGCTGGAGACCTACGGCAAGCTGACCCAGCCCACCATCCCGCAGACCAACCCGGCAACTCCAGATCTCGTCATCAAGACAAACATCTTCCACACCGACTTTGAGCATGACAAATACCTGACTCAAAACATGTACGCCTTGGTGGGCGCGACCTACGACCACAACTCCACTCAAGGTCTGAGTCTTCAGCAGATCTACGGCGCTGGTCTCGGCTGGACCGTCCTGAAGAATGCCGCGCAGCAACTCGACCTCAAGGCAGATGTCCACTACGAGAGGCAGAACTTTAACCAGACCTTTCTCCCCCCGACACCCAACCAGGATCTGATCGGTTCCACCTTTGCCGAGGACTACAAGCGCACTCTGCCAGGTAAATTGCTCCTCACCGAGAGCGGAACCTACATCCAGTCTTGGAATAACTTCCAGGCCTACTCTGCCATAGGCGCCGTCGGCTTGGCTCTGCCGGTCTATCACCGCTTCAGCCTCAGCGTTAATGCACTGGACAACTTCATCAACAACCCAGCCTTTGGCTTCAAGAAGAACAGCTTCCAGTTCGTCACAGGCATCACCTACACCCTGCCCTAAGGCAATCTAGAAGCAGGAGCTATTCCCAGGAAACGGAATATTACGTACTCTAAGGCCGCTCGGGCACGAGGCCGAAATGGCGGACGCCCGGCAAAGCTCTCTCCTCGAGGATCAAGACGACTCGCTTTACTGAAAAACTCGGACATGCCGGTCTCAGAGATCGCTGCCCTCTTTGGCATCGCTCGCCCGACCCTCTATCGCAGTGCAGTAAATCGTGCCGCCAGCTGAGAACGACCTGCTCGAGAGAATTGGATCGAAGCGCATAGTGATCGCAATGATCGCGATGATCGGTTCACCGGGGAACGCATACCGATTTGCCTTCCAGTGCAACCCTACGATCACTTCTCCTGTTGCCGGTTGGGCTCAAAACGTACCGACACCGGAATTGCAACCCCTGTTTTGATTCGGTAGGTGGCGTAGATCTCTCCTAGTCCACTGCAGGCGTGGCATGTCGCATCGCGCTGCTGAACCCAACTTTCTAGCTCAGCCTTCTCTGGACGTAGCGCCCAGCAACGCTTTGTGTACATGCTGTTTGGCGGTAAGGCGCGGGCGATCGCCTGGTTCAGCGGCGAGAAGTCCACCGCATGCGCTCCCCCCGTGTCAAACCACCAGTATCCGTCGCTGCATCCGCCGCCATTCCCTTCGGCTGGGTCATTAGTCCCGAGGATGGCATCTTGTCCCACACCGTAGATCGCGGCCGACGTCATCGTTAGGTAGAGACCATACTCGGATTGCAATCGGTAGATCTCTACGTAACGGTCACCCGCGCCCACTTCTACGAGTAAACTCTTCCACTGCGAGGGCGGTAAATCGGCTTCCGGCGAACCATTGAATACCAGACGAGGTCCAGCATGAAAGGTCGTAAGCACCTGGATAATTCGGTGGCCCGAGACCACACCGAGAGTGGTCACCTTCTGCTCGACACGGTAGTCTCGGGCGGTGATGATGTGGCCGTCGTCCGGGTTCTCTCTAAGGAGCGGATACAAGCCTTCATCGAGCCGAAGCGGATTCCGAGTCCACCAGGTCAGGGGATGTGGGCTGGAAGTATCATGCGTCTCTCGCCCATCGTCCGTCACCAGCTTCCGTTCCCATTGGAAGGTGTGGCCCTCCGGGGCTTGAAGCAAAAGAGCACCTATAAGAACAAATGACGGTAAGAGCTTCAGCATCAGTCCTCACTCCATTACAGAATGCAGAAGCGATCATGCAAGCGTAACACCCGCTCCGAAGCGATCCATTCTTAGATCGCGGTAGGGACGCTCATTACTGAGCGCCCCCGCACAAAACCCGGCGGGCGCAATTCGCGCACCGGGCTTCCACCTTGGATTTCTGCGCCTTTTGTTTACTCTCCCGATAACTCACGATCTCCACACGTCCCTCCCCGCGCTACCCTTGCCATGAGATGAAAATCCGACTCTTCCTTGCACTCCTCCTCACCTTCGCGGTCACACCTTGCCACGCTGTGCCCGCCGACTGGACCACTCCTGTCGCTCCATTCAAGATCTCTGGCAACCTCTACTATGTCGGATCGCGCGATCTGGCCGCCTATCTTGTCGTTACCCCTGAAGGCAACATCCTCATCAACGCCAACCTCGAGTCTTCCCCCGCGCAGATTCGCCGCAGCATCGAACAGCTCGGCTTTCGCTGGACAGATACAAAGATCCTCCTCAGCAGCCAGGCACACTACGATCACGCCGCTGGCGCAGCCCAAGTCCTTGAGGAGACCCACGCCCAACACATGGTCATGGACGGCGACGTCGATGTCCTCAAGACCGGTGGAGCGACCGACTTCGATCCCACCCTTCCGCACTTTCCTCGGGCGCGCGTGGATCGCACGTTGCATGACAACGACACCGTCACCCTGGGCGGCACCACCATCACCGCTCACAAGACAGCCGGACATACCCGGGGCTGCACCGCGTGGACCATGCAGACGCATGAAGGTGGCCGCACTCTCAATGTCGTCATCGTCGGTGGATGGGCCCTCAATCCCGGTGTGCCACTCGTCTCCAGCCATGGAAGGCCCGCCGCTTACCCAGGCATTACGACTGATTTCGACCACACCTTCGCCACTCTGAGGGCCTTGCCCTGCGACATCTTCCTCGGCGCACATGGAATTTACTTCAACATGCTCTCCAAACTCGATCGCCTGCCCAGGGAAGGTCCTTCCGTCTGGATCGACCCCGATGGCTATCGTAAAGCTGTTGTCGAGCACGAGGCCGCCTATCGCAAAGAACTTGCGCTGCAGCAGTCAAGTAAGTAGCTGCTAAGTACCTGTGGAAGTAGGCGGTGAGCGTCTCCACCGCCTACCGCTCTCTTGAATGGAGCGCCCTCCAATACTCTCTTCTCGCAGTTCCCGAACTCCACTCAGCAAATCATCGCAGCACAGACACGGACCTGAAGCGCCATGCCTCAACGTCAAATTGTCTTGTCCAAGCTCAATATCCGCGGAAGGCCTCATAGTAGGTCATCTCAAAAGCCTACGAAGCGGCAGCAACATACTTGACTGAATGGAGGCTTAGGTGAATGCTCAGGAGACCGTGACAGGGCAGTGTAATCATATCGTCGGAATAGTCTTGAGCTCATATCTTGCAGAAGGGGGAGCGGATCGTTGGCTCGCGCTAACGATGGCTCAAGGGCGGACGAGCCCTTCAATTATTGCCCTTGCTGTGGCTCCTCCTTGCGTGCCAGCGCAACCGTAACCAAGCTCCACAGCGTGGAGTGAGTTTGGGCAATGAATAGTGCGGCGTCTCTAAGTTCTTGAACGTCGATGTTGGTCAGGGAGTATTTGAGTGTTCCTCTAGCCTTAATATCGAAACGCTTTATTCCGTCTGGTTGGGATATCAAATTCTGATGGATGATGATGTTTCTTTTTTCTTGAGACTGCTTTAACTGCGGAAGAACCTTAGACCTGTACGCAGCAGCTATCCCGTCATCGCTATCGTCGATTATTCGCAGTATTGCACCGAGCGCGTCTAGCCTCTGGTTGAATCCCATATGAATGACAACAGACAGTGCTTTTCCGTCTTCAGAGAATTCACCTAATAGCGCATATATCAAAGTGTGGTTGATTAGATTTTCGAGTTGATTGTAGTAAACAGCCACTTTCCCAATCTGTCGAAAAAAATCTTCTGGCAGCAGTGGCTGCATCATTTGCTCTGGGTCGTCAGGCATCAGCCAAATTTACGCAAAGGAGTACACTGTGTCCATGAAAAGCCGTGGGACGACCCAGCAAAACATCCTCCCAAACCAGAAACGATGAACACGCCCGGAGATTTCGGACGGTTCACCGATCTGATGAAAAAGATTGTCGAGAAGCCTAAACCCTCTTCCCGCGCCCCTGTCGCTTCTTCTCGCTGGTGAAACTCGGTCCTTATGGCCGCTGTTGTTGACCCTGCGGGTTAGGAATCCTCTAGAGGCTGTAATGCACTTTGCGAACTGGCCTGCGCCTCAACCATTGTGCCTTTTGCTGTTGACGCCAGTTGTTGTCCTATTCCCCTGAGCCCCGTTCCCTGTTTTCCTGTCAAGCCCTTGGAGCCGAAACCAAGACGCATCTCCGTACGCAAATCGAACAAAAGCAAGAGCTTAGCCTCCGAAAATAGTCTTCCGCAAAGTGGCATACTAGTTTTACTCAATCGGCTATACTTAATACAGAGTCAGAAAAGCCCCGGCTAATCACCGGGGCTTTTCTCTTTAAACCAATAAACCTTTTAGAAAGACGACTTTATCCGTAACCTATTTAGAATGACGAATTTGCAGCGATAGATTCACTTAAATCGCTGAATTCAGATAACTTACAGTCAAAGTACCCCCCGGGGGGGGGGAGGGGGGTACTTTGAAGCACGGAGGGAAAGCCAATCCTCGTCTCACTGTCCGTTCAATATCCGTGTGACGGGGTTTGGCAGTTCTTTGTCGGCATTCTTCAGCAGCAGGCTCACCTGCCACATCTGCGTGTCCGACAGGAGATGACCATACGCTGGCATACCCGTCAGTCGAATACCATTAGCAACCTTCCAATAGGTCTCTCCCACTTCGTCGTCGCTCACCCCGACGACCCCATGGCTTCCATGCTTCTTCCAAAGCTGCGGAGCATTGGGATACATACTCTTCGCATAGGGTACGTCGTGGCCTGGAGTTCCATGGCAGCTCATGCACTGCACGCGATAGACATGCGCTCCAGCCTCGAAGACATCCTCGCTGGTGCCAAACGGAGCCGCCTTCGTCTCGCGTTCAATGCGCGCGTTCAACGGCAGTTTGACGACCTGCTCCTCCAGCGGAAACGGTGTATCGGTTACCGCCACCGGCAGAGGACCGAGTCGCAGGTAGAGGAACAGCCCGGCCGCCGTAGCAGCGATACCGAGCAGGAAGCCGAGAAAAACCTTGCCGAAACCACCGCTGCCGCTCTTTTTCGCCACGGTAATGCACTCCTTTAAGGTGTGACCACCGCTCACAGGCACGGTGGATGTTCTAATAAGGTGTGGCTGCAGTTGATCTTCAACAGCAGCCCTCGAATTACACAATAGCAAAGCCCAAGCTTGTGCAGGAGCAATCGTTGATGTTCGGTTTCAGGATAAGTGTGAAGCGGGTAGCCGCAGTATTGCTGGCAGGCATCATCGTCAGTGGAGCGAGCACAGTTGAGGCGCAGACAACGCGTCGAACGCGTCGAGAGTCGAACGCAAACCGCAAGGCGCGTGTCGCCAGAACCATTGAAGATACTTACAGCCATCGCTGGGAGGTTGGCGGCGGCGGCGGCTATCTCCGCTTCCGGTCGGGCGAGTATCTCCAGAAGAACAACGAAGTCACCTTCTGGATGACGGGAACCTACAACCTGAACCCCAAACTTGGCGTCGTAGGCGATGTCCGTGGAGCCTACGGCAACGCTAAGATCGGCAACACGGTGTTCAATCTGCCCTTCAATCCGCAGATCTCCGAGTACACCTTCATGGCCGGTCCCTCCTACCGCATCTATGCCAAGGAAAAGACCGCTATCAGCGTCTTTGGTGTGGGTGGTGCAGCCCTCGGAAAATTTGACGGTGGAGCGAAGGGCCTCACCTCAAAGGAGCTCCACGTCTGGCAGTCCACCACGAAGCCCGTCTTCAGCGTCGGAGTCAACTTCGACTACAACTTCTATCCCAACCTCGCCGTTCGAGTAACGCCAACCTATGTTGGCACCTTGTTTCGCCTGGATCCTAACGACACATCAACCGGCTCGCACGGTTCGATTCAGAACAATCTCGGAGTCAATGTAGGCCTCGTCTATCGGTTCGGTCGAATCAAGTAAGCTTCGCGTAAAACCATGGCGGAATCTCAAGCGTCAGGACTTCCTGGCATGGGGTTCCGCCATATTTTTTGGATCGAGAATCTCTGCGATCTGCTCCTCAGAAAGCAGCTTCCGCTCACGCGCGAGCTCTACAATCGTCCGCCCGCTCGCAACCGACTCCTTCACGAGTGCAGCAGCCTTCGCATAACCAATGTAAGGATTCAGCGCTGTAGCCAGGGCGATCGTGCTCTCCGCATAGAAGCTGCAGCGCTCGCGATTCGCAGTCAGACCACGGATGCAATGCAGGTCCAGCTCGCGCAGCGTATTCATCAGGATCGTGATCGACTGCAGCGTATTGTGCGCCATCGTAGGCATCATGACATTGAGCTCGAGCTGCCCAGCCTGCACAGCCAAAGCAGTGGCAGCGTCGTTGCCAATGACCTGAAATCCAACCATCGCCGCCAACTCGGCCAGTACTGGGTTTACCTTCCCCGGCATGATGCTCGATCCCGGTTGCAAACTAGGCAGATGGATCTCGTTGAAGCCCGTATTCGGTCCAGACGACAGCAACCGCAGGTCGTTCGAGATGCGGATCACCTCCAGGGCCAGTGTCCGCAACGCCCCCGAGACCTCGGCCATGCAGGCGTTCGACTGCATGGCATAGCGCAGATCCTCTGCCGACTTCAAATCTAGTCCCGAGATGCGGCTCAGATTGGCGATGGCTTTCTGTCGGTAGCTGGGATGGGTGTTGAGGCCCGTGCCAACTGCGGAGCCGCCGAGACCCAGCTCCTTCGCCGCCTTGGTCGCACCCTTGATGAAGCCCGTTGCCTTGCGAATGGCAACCGCGTAGGCGGCGAACTCCTGTCCGAGCGTGATTGGAGTGGCATCCTGCATATGCGTGCGGCCAGACTTGAGAACGTCCTTGAACTCTTCGGCCTTGCTTGTGAAGCTGCCAGCAAGATCGTGCAGAACAGGGTAAAGACCCTCAAGTGCCAGCAATGTGGCAAGACGCATCGCCGTCGGGAAGACATCGTTCGTCGACTGCCCATAGTTCACATGGTCATTGGGATGAACCTTCGCGTAACTTCCCAGAGGTGCGTCGAGAATTCTATTCGCACGATTCGCGATTACTTCATTCGTATTCATGTGCAGGCTCACGCCCGCGCCAGCTTGAAACATGTCCACAACAAATTGATCGTGGTGCTGCCCGTCGATGACCTCCTGGGCCGCCTGCACGATGGCGCTTCCCTGCTCTCTGGTGATGAGTCCCAGTTCCTGATTGGCTTCGGCAGCCGCCCGCTTGATCATGGCTAGGGCGCGGATGAGGAAGGGGCTGGTGCGGAGGCCGCTGATGGGGAAGTTCGCTACGGCGCGGGCAGTTTGGGCTCCATAAAGAGCGTTCGTCGGGACTTCGATAAGGCCAAGCGAGTCTATTTCGGTTCGGGTATCGGACATAACGAACTCCTCTGCTGCCGCTGATACTCTGTTAGATGATGTTGGGAACTTCAGGGCGTTCTCAACGTGAAAGACTAAGGGCTTCTATGGCAATCATCAGACAAGACGACTTTATCCAATCTGTAGCCGACGCGCTGCAGTACATCAGCTACTACCACCCCGAGGACTACATCACCAACCTGGCACGGGCCTATGAGCTCGAGGAGAGCCACGCGGCCAAGGACGCGATGGCGCAGATCCTCATCAACTCGCGCATGTGCGCCGAGGGCCACAGACCGATCTGCCAGGACACCGGGATCGTGACGATCTTCCTGAAGGTTGGCATGGAGGTCGTCTGGCATGGATCTGAGGGTGGACCTGCAACCCTTACGGTGCAGGAGATGTGCGATGCGGGTGTTCGCAAGGCCTACCTCGATCCGGAGAACAAGCTGCGCGGCAGCATCCTTGCCGATCCTGCGTTCACGCGGAAGAATACCGGCGACAATACGCCGTGCGTCGTCGAGGTCTCTCTGGTCAAGGGTGGTGAGGTGGATGTGATCGTCGCGGCCAAGGGCGGAGGCTCGGAGGCCAAGAGCAAGTTCGTCATGCTGAATCCTTCGGACTCGATCGTCGATTGGGTTTTGAAGACGGTTCCGACGATGGGCGCGGGCTGGTGTCCACCGGGGATGCTCGGCATCGGCATTGGAGGCACGGCGGAGAAGGCCATGCTGCTGGCCAAGCAGTCGTTGATGGACCCGATCGACATGCAGGAGCTGAAGGCTCGCGGAGCGAAGAACAAGATCGAAGAGATGCGGATCGAGCTGTACGACAAGGTGAACCGGCTGGGCATCGGGGCGCAGGGGCTGGGTGGGCTGACTACCGTGCTGGACATCAAGATCCTCGACTATCCGACACATGCGGCCAACCTTCCGGTGGCGATGATTCCCAACTGCGCTGCTACGCGGCATGCCCACTTTCATCTGGATGGCTCCGGTTCAGTCATGCTGGAACCACCTTCGCTCGATAGCTGGCCGAAGCTCACCTATGACGTCAGCACGGCTCGACGAGTGGACCTGAACAGCGTTACCCACGAGGAGGTGAAGACGTGGAAGCCTGGTGAGGTGATTCTGCTCTCGGGCAAGCTGCTGACCGGTCGCGATGCTGCCCATAAGCGGATGACCGATATGCTCTCGCGGGGCGAGAGGCTACCGGTGGACTTCAAGAATCGTTTTATCTACTACGTCGGGCCGGTGGACGCTGTCCGGGACGAGGCTGTGGGACCAGCGGGACCGACCACGGCGACCCGCATGGACAAGTTCACGCGACAGATGCTCGCCGAGACCGGTCTGCTGGGGATGATCGGCAAGGCTGAGCGAGGACTGGCTGCCATCGAGGCGATCAAGGAGTATGAGGCTGTCTATCTGATGGCTGTCGGTGGCGCTGCCTACCTCGTCTCCAAGGCGATCAAGAACTCGCGCGTGCTCGGCTTCGAGGACCTGGGCATGGAGGCCATCTACGAGTTCGACGTCGTGGACATGCCCGTGACCGTCGCGGTCGATAGCAAGGGCACCAGCGTTCACCAGACCGGACCGGCGGAGTGGAAGGCCCGGATTGCCGGTGAGTTTGGTGGCGTCCCTATTCTGCAGTGAACCCCCTTCGATCTGTCCCGGAGGGGTACCCCCCCGGGGGGTACTTTGGGGACAAGCCTATTGTTTGCAATTAGATACACAAATTAGCGTCTATAAAGTCGTCCATACAAAGGGGTTACAGCCAAAGTCGTCTTTCTAAAGGGTTTATAGCGATAAAAGAGAAGGCCCCGGTTTTGTCCGGGGCTTTTCTTTGATTCTTTATCCAGTGTAACGGATGGAAGGAAACTAGTATGCCACGTCGATGTCGCTTATTTACAGCAAGTTAGGCGATCGGGGGCTTGACATGGATTTTTGCTGGTTTTCCGCAGTGCTTAGAGGCCTCCTAAAGAGGTCATCCTTCCCAGCGGTCTTCCTAGCGGTCCATCCGTTCCAGAATCGGCCCCAGCAGATAGGCAACGAAGAAGCCGCCACTCCAGATGAGCGCCGATCCCCAAAGGATCACGCGGCTTAGCTTACTGACCTCGCCGCATGTGGTTGGGTCATCGGCTTCGCACACTTCCCCGTCGCGAAGTCTTGGGGCCACAACGTACGTCATCACAAAACTTGCTGCGATGAGCGTACCGGCGATGCTGAAGGTCCATATCTTGTGCCGGGAGAGACTAACGAGCCAAGGAGCTGCAGAGAGCATTGATGCAACTGCCGTCCCCATCCCTAAGAGAACCAGGACAGATGGAAGCGCACAACAGATAAGCGTGCTGAATGAGCTAAAGAGCGAAAAGTAGTTGAGCAGGGCCGCTCGTCTGGCCCTGCGTTCCGGCGTTATAACAGGCGCTGTCGGATTCATTGCGCCTCCGTAATCGTGCTGTACCGCAGTGTGTCGGAGACTTTGCCTTTAGGCGATTGGGGGAGAACTCCTGCGACGGTGACTGTCTTACCTAGAAGTGCGGCGATATCTGCACCTCCAGCGGCCGGAGACAAGGCATAGCGATCCTGAGTTCCTGCCACTTCCAGGAAAGGTGCGGTTGCCGTGCCATTCAGTTTGCCTTTGGCGATGATATTGGCGTCCTTGTGGGTGAAACCGTTTCTCTCGACTGCTTCATTGAACTGCCGCATGGTGGCATTGTTGCCGGGAGAGAGCTTGATGGTGACGAGGCCAGTGTTCAGATCCACATCTACCGTATTGACCCCCTGAATGCCTTTCATGGAGACGTGGATCGCATGGGCGCATGGAGCGCAATCCATGCCGAAGACGGTAAGGTTGACCTGCTCATATTCAGCTTGAGCGGCGAGGGGAGAGAGAGCGATGGCGAGAGCGCCTGCAACGAAGATATTTTTCATGGTCGGTCCTTTCAATGGGAGCTGGTATGCGCGGAATATTTGAGATAGCTGAAGTTGATGGCAAAGCGGATGTGTTCCCGGCCATATAACGAATTGGAGGCATCCCGAAAGACGGGTGCCTGCACCCCACCCGAGATGGCGACGTTCTTGAAGATCGCAAGTACAGACGGGCCGAGCCAGACGGTTGTGGTGCTGCTGTCCGGCAGGATCGCTCCGCTGGTACGCACGTTCCCAGTGTGTTCTCCGGTTAGCTCTGCGAAGCCTCGATAGTCCCACTGGTCATAGCCTCTTCGGAGCCGAGCCGGACGATACCCGTAGACTCCGCTCCAGGAGATGGTGTCCGGCCTGCGATCATTCGAGGCTTCGGCAAAGCGGGTATAACCGCCACCGACCCAAACGTATTGGCTCCTTGAGGCAAAGCCAGTGACGAGAGTGCCGGCGATGCCGGGTGCTCGATGGAGACTGCTGAGAACGCCGGAATCCTGCTGAGGCCCTGGAACCACGACGCCTAGGGATGCCGTCGATTCGATCCGTTTCCCAACGCTCGTGACCGAGTGCAAGAAACGCCATGACGCTCCCGCAGACCATTCGCTTCCCGGAACAATACGGCTTTCTGGCAGAGATCCGCCTCCAAATGTCGCGGGAAGAAACCCATTGACGGTGATGTGAGGCGTAATGCCGTATCCGAAGCCAGAGCCCGTAGAGAACTGCGTGCCTCGGGAGCCGTTTCGACCAAAGATGCCGGTGTCGTAGCTGATTTCACCCTGAGAATTTACAGGGGTTGCATAACTGAAGACAGGGCCGTGGTCAGCGGCAATCGCAATAGCTGGCAGTGCGAACGCACAGGCCAGAACCATGATGGATTTCATGAATGCTCCTTTGTTTGAACCAAATGAGGCGCAGGCACACGTCGAGTGTGCAGGTCATCGGATCAAGGAGCGAATCAGATTCGAAGAACGGCTATTTTCGCGAGGAGCAATCCTGGCGGGGAGTGTTCCTTCGGAGCTTGAAGTTGGGAAGGCGGAACGCGCTGCATCGAGCCGATGAACGGTGTGAGCCACGCGATGACTGCCCAATGGATATCGGTTGGGGGAGCCATGGTCGCAAGCTGAGGATGGTCGTCGGTCCGAACTTCCGTTCGGCAGCAACCCATCTTTGCCATCTCCCCGCAATTGCCATGCATTGCACGACAGCAAGCACTTTCCTCGGCGCTCATCGCCGTCCCTGTCATACAGGCCAGTAAAGGCGCTGCGGCAGAGATTAGGACCAAGAGCGCGATCATGCTCGCCAGACGACGCATACTTTTCAAGTATATTCGCACCGGAATTCCTGGCCAAGTCAAGCTTCAATTTGAAAGATGGTTTGGAGGCTTGACAGGTTTTGGGGTTCTGAAAAGACCGAGCTTCAAGTGCGTTCAGCATACCAATGCCAATCCAAAGGGCAGGTAATTCACCGCCAGATAGGATTGCCCACCTGCGCGGAGGGGCCGCGGGCAAACATTTTGCTCTTTCGCTCGAAGAGAAGCCGGTATATGCTACCCGTGTTTCAAGGTACACACGTCGGTCATCCTCCGGCTCCTCCCCGGCCCCGTTCTTCGGCCATCTTCCTCCCCCATAGGTTCCACGGCATATCAGTCGGCCCAAATCAGCCTCATCTGGCTGATTTCCGGGCATTTTGGCACTGAACGAAACAACTCATTCACCGAAAGGAAGTCCACGATGAAACGAAGGGATTTTCTCAAATCTTCGGCTGCTCTTACCGGCGGCAGTCTGGTCAGCGGCCTCGGCCTTAACAATTTGTCGGCTCAAGGCAATTTGTCGGCTCAAGGCAAGCGCTACAACGATACGGTAGGTGGAAAAAGACCCAACATCCTGTTCATCCTTGTCGACGAACTGCGCTACCCAAGCGTGTTTCCGAAGGGGATCAAAGACGCCGGCAGCTTCTTCAAGGCATTCATGCCCAACGTGTACAGCCTGTGGAAGCGGGGAGTTAAATTCGACAATTACCATACCGCAGCGAATGCGTGCACGCCCTCGCGCGGAGTTATGATCAGCGGCCTGTATTCGCAGCAGAGCTGGCTTATAACAACGATTGTCGCACCGCCCAATCCAAGCCCTATTCTCCTGCGGCAGCCTGTGCTCAACCCTGCCTATCCTACCTATGGCAAGCTGCTTCGCGGGCTGGGCTATCAGACGCCGTATCGGGGCAAGTGGCACGTGTCGATACCCCAGAAAGATGACAACGGATTGGAGGCTTATGGCTTCGACTACAACACGTATCCCGATCCGACGGGCGCCAACCTTCAGGGAACCTATGGAGATGAGAGCCGCGGCTTCCACAATGACGCGTATACGGCTACGCAGGCCGTCCAAGTCCTTCGAAGCGTGAAGCGCGGGGATCAGCCGTTCTGCCTTACTGTGGGCTTTGTCAATCCACACGACCGGGAGTTCTTTCCCATGGGTACGGAGTTCCGTACCTTCAATAAATTGTTTAAACGAAACTCCTCGAATCCGCAGGACTTAGCTCCTGGCGCAACCTATCCGGGCAACGGTCCGGTTGTGCCCTGGTTCCGGGATGCCCTCAAGTCTCCGCCGGAGTACGGTTATCCTGACTTGCCACCGAACTGGGAGAATGCTGCAGATTGGGCTGCCCAGAAGAAGCCGTCTACGCAGACGTTTATTAAAGAATTCTCTGAACTGTTCTGGGGAGGCATCAGCGAAGATCCAAAAGAAAAGGACTTCACGATCACTCCCTATCAGGCGACAGCACTTGAAGAGGGCGTGGCGAAGGCGCCATTCAACTACTGGCGTCGCGGACTGGATAGCTATACGCAGATCATGCAGGTGGTCGACGGCCAGATTGGGCGCGTGCTGGACGAACTGCACTGCCTTCCGCAGAGCGTCATCGACAACACGGTCATCGTCTTCGCCTCCGATCACGGGGAGTATTCCGGCGCTCATGGATTGCCGCAGGGCAAGCTGGGGACAATCTACGAGGAGGCCTGGCATATTCCGTTGATCGTCGTCGATCCAAGTGAGCGATTCACAGGGGATATCGACGATGTTCGTAGCGGTCTGACTTCATCGGTGGATCTACTGCCTATGCTCGTCGGGTTAGGAGATCGGGGAAACACGTCGTGGATGTCGGGAGACCTGTCCAAGATCTATGGCCAGCGCCATGACATGATTTCGATGTTGAAGTCCAAGCAAGCTCCCGGACGTTCCTACGTGCTGCTCGCCACAGATGAGATTGCTCCCAATACCTATAACTTCAATAGCGCGCCGACTCACGTATTGGGCTTCCGAACGGACGAATACAAGTTCGGCATCTCCGCACCGTGGAAGACTGCTACGAGCGACATCGTCGTGGACTCCGGACAGTTGGAGTTCTATGACTATTCAACGAAACGCGGGCAGATGGAGCTCGATAACAAGCCTGGGGATCCGCGAGCGCAACAAACTCTGGACTCCCTCGTGAACGACATCATCCCAAATGACCTGCAACAGCCACTGCCGCCGAGTTTGCGAACGCAGCAGCTCGAGTCCAAAGTGGCCCATCTGGTCTATCGGGCGATCGTCGAAAACATGGACAGCTCGACTTTGAAGGATAACGGAGGGATCCGGGGAATTCTCGGTTACGGCGGAGAATTCTGAGGCCAGTGCAGGCAGGGAGGGTCGGCCCGTCGGCCCTCCGCTGATGCGATTTAAATCGGCTTTGTGAGGGGCGGATTGTGCCTGGAATGCGATGGCCAGGCTCGCTGGCGGGATCGTGGGAGAGCGCTGAAATTATCGAGAAACCGTCGTCACGTCGTCAGTCGTCAGGAGATGTGGGAGGGGTGTTCGGCGGGTGGGGTGGGCTTCTGCTTGCGGCTGAGGACGAAGCTGCGACGCTTGCGCTTGCGCTCGGAGGCGTGGTCGATCTTCTTCCAGAAGCCGACGAAGTAGTCGACGGCGGAGATGATGGAGACGGCCGTCATCCAGTAGATGGCCGTGATGGCGATGAAGCGAACGGCTACGATGAAGCCGCCCCAGTTCCAGTAGTCCCAGCGGTGGGCGAGGATGGCGGCGACGACGGAGACGATCTGGATGACGGTCTTGAGCTTGCCGATCTCGCTGGCCTCGATGGTGAAGCCCTCGTTGGCTGCGATGGAGCGGAGGCCCGAGACGAGGAACTCGCGGCCGATGACGAGCACGGCGATCCAGGGTGGGACGATGCGGGGGTTGTAGGCCACCAGGACGATGTAGGCCGCGCTGACCATGAGCTTGTCGGCAAGGGGGTCGAGGAGCATTCCCATGGTGGTGATCTGGTGGCGGCGGCGGGCGAGGTAGCCGTCGAGGCCGTCGGTGATGCTGGCCATGATGAAGACGATGGAGGCGATGATCTCCTGCTCGCCGCCACGGAGGCCGTGGGCGCCGTGGCCCTGGAAGGGAAAGGCAGGCGAGAGTATCCAGATGAGGAGGGGCACGCTGGCAATGCGGCTCATCGTGATGGAGTTGGGCAGGTTCATCGGGTAACCATCTGAAAACGGGGGCCAGGCGCGGGAGGGAATGCGCCGGACAAAGCCGGACAGACACTAGCATTTTGCCACATCGGGGTGAAGGTGTGACAGAAGCGGAGATTTCCGGTCTGCTACCATTCTGCGCATGCTGAGCCGCAGGGATTTTGGGAAGATGATTACGGCGGCGGTGGTACTGCCGTCAGCAGGCATGGCGGAGCCGCTGGAGCAGGATAAAGACAGGGTGGGGCTGCAGGGTCCACAGGGTCCACAGTTCTCCGTCATGATGTGGACGCTGAGCAAACGAGGGAGCTTCGACGAGAACCTGGAGTGGGTTGCGGAGGCGGGATATCGTCACGTGGAGCTCGTGAGCGAGTACAAGGGCTGGTCGGGGGAGGACCAGCACAGGATTCTCGCTCATATGAAGGCACTGGGGATCTCCATAGACGCCATGGCCGGCATGAGGCTTGGCTTTGCGGATCCGTCGGGAGGCGACGCCTACCTCTCGGAGCTGAAGAGTTTGATTCTGATCGCCCAGCGACTGCATTGTGGCCAGATTATTCTGATGTCCGGGAAGCGCATTGAGGGTGTTCCCGCCCAAAGATAGCATGAAGCTTCGATTGAGACGCTGAAGCGCGCTGCGGAGGTACTGCATGGGGCTGGACTTGCGGGCGTGATCGAACCGATCGACCGGCTGGAGAATCCCTCGATCTACCTCGACGGAGTGGGTGAGGGGTTCGAGATCAATCGAGCCGTGGGGAGCCCTGACATCAAGGTGCTCTACGACCTTTACCACGAGCAACGCGGGTTCGGGAACCTTATCGAGAAGCTCGATAAGAACATCGGAGAGGTTGGGCTGATCCACGTGGCGGATGTTCCAGGGAGGCGCGAGCCGGGTACTGGCGAGGTGAACTACGGCAATATCTACAAGCGTCTTGCGCAGATGAAGTACACGGGGATGGTGGCGATGGAGTTCTATCCGACCGGCGATGTGGTGGAGACACTGCGGCGCGCACGGGAAGAGGTGATGGGTTCCTGAGGAGATCACCTCTCTTCAATCCGAGGATCGAATTAGCGAATGACCGTTTGCCTGGATGCCTGCTCTCTCTTTTTTTGGCCTTAACTGCCGATAAAGAGACTGTCGGATGACGGAGCAGACGATGCGTGCTGTAAGGATTGCCGGATTTGCGCTGAAGATATTTACCCTCCTCTCGCTCGGCCTGGGGCCGATGATGGCGGCGACGAAGATCCCGACCAGCGTGGTGCTAACGGTTACGACGCCATCCACGATCTACTTCGGGCAGATCGTGGATGGGTTTGCGAAGGTGAGTTCGGGCGATGGCAGTGAGGTAACGGGCACGATCACCTTCTTCGACGGCACAATGAATCTGTGCGTGATCCCGGTCGAGCAGGGCGCGAGTTGCCCGGTGAGTGTTGGGAGTGGATTCGCTGCGGGGACGCATGCTCTGACGGCGGCGTACTCGGGGGATGCAGGGCACTCGGGCTCGACCTCGAACCCGGTGAGCGTGGGGGTTTTGCAGGATGCAACGACGGCAAGCGTGACGAGCTCCGTGAACCCGGCGGCTTATGGTGAGAGTGTCCTGTTTACGGCAACCGTCCAGGGAGCTCATGGGGCTGCATTGGGGCCGGTTACGTTTCTCGATGGGACGACTGCGCTCGGAACGGTTGCGCTGAGCTCTGCCGGTGCGGCGTCGCTATCGATCTCTTCGCTGGCAGCGGGAGTTCATCCGATCACGGTGGTGTATGGTGCGACACAGAACTCGAGCGCCGCGACGAGTGCAGTGTTGAGCGAGGTCGTTCAAGCTGCGCCGGCGACGCCTCCTCCTCCAACGACACCGGTGTCTGCGGGAAGCTTCACGATCAGTGCGTCGCCGGTGACAGTGAGGGTTGGCCAGATGGCGAGCGTGATGGTGAAGGTGTCTGCCGCCAATGGATTCAACCAGGCGGTGCAGCTGGGATGCAGCAACCTGCCGAGCGAGTCGGCCTGCACCTTTGGGTCGGGGATGATTCGGGCGGGCGGCGGATCGACCACGCTGCAGCTGAGTACGATGGGGCCGCGCGATTGCGGGTCGACGACGCCCTATGGCGCGGGACTGCCGTATGTCGCTCCAATGGCCGCGGGATTGATGATGCTGCTTGTTCCGCGCAGGCGGCGGGTCATGAAGGGGTTGCTTGTGGCTTTGGTTGCGCTATGCGGTTTAACTGCGATGGGGGGCTGCGGGAACTGCACGAATCTGGGGACGCGGCCGGGGACTTACATTATCAATGTGACGGGGACGGGGATGGGAGCTACGCCGACAGTGGTCTCGCAGAAGGTAACTCTTACAGTTACTTTTTAGCTTTATCGCGGAAGGCAAGAACAGGCAACGGCAAAGGCGGTGGAGTGTGTTGCTGGAAAAGGTTCGGGCGGTCGTAGTGAGTCCAGACCTTCGGGATCCTTCGCTCCGCTCAGGATGACGACATAGAACAAACAACGACAAAGGCAAGAGCAAAAGCAAAGGCAAAGGCAAAGGCAAAGTAACGGCAACAGCAAAGGCAGAGGAGAGACAGCTTGTACCTGCCTCTCCTCTCTTTGTCGATGGTAACTGCTAGGCGTAGATGCCGCGCTGTTTGGTGGTGTAGGCGACGCGGTCGATTGCGAGCATGTAGGCGGCGATGCGGTTGTTGACGCTGTGGGTCTTTGCGTAGAGGATGACGTCGTTGAAGCTCTCGGTCATGATGCTGTCGAGGCGCTGGTTGACCTCGGCCTCGGTCCAGAAGTAGCCCATGCGATCCTGCACCCACTCGAAGTAGCTGGTGGTGACGCCTCCGGCGTTGGCCAGGATGTCGGGGATGATGAAGACTTTTTTGTCGGCGAGGATATCGTCGGCTATGGTGGTGGTGGGGCCGTTGGCACCTTCGCAGAGGATCTTGCAGCGGAGGCGGTCGGCGTTGCGGCTGGTGATGACGTTCTCGGTTGCCGCTGGAATGAGGATGTCGCAGGCGCAGGTGAGAAGCTCTTCCTTGTCTGCGGCTTCAGCCTCTTTGAAGCCGGTGATTGTGCCGGCAAGCTTGCGGTGCTCGATGAGGGCGGGGATATTGATGCCATTCTGGTTGTAGAGGCCGCCATCGTACTCGGCGATGCCGATGATGGTGTAACCCTTTTCGGCGAGGAGCTTCGCGGCGTTGGAGCCTACGTTGCCGAAGCCCTGGATGATGACGCGGCAGCCTTCGATAGACATGCCGAGCTGTTTGAGCGCTTCGTCGCAGACTACGGAGATGCCGCGGCCGGTGGCTTCGCGACGACCTCGGGAGCCTCCGATGTTTACGGGCTTGCCGGTGACGACAGCGGTGACGGTCTGGCGCATGTGCATGGAGTAGGTGTCCATGATCCAGGCCATGGTCTGCTCGTCGGTGCCCATGTCGGGAGCGGGGACATCTTTTTCGGGGCCGAGGAACTCGATCAACTCGGCGGTGTAACGGCGCGTCATACGTTCGAGCTCGCCCTGCGACATCTTCTTGGGGTCGCAGATGACTCCTCCCTTGGCACCTCCGAAGGGGATGTTGACGACGGCGCACTTCCAGGTCATCCAGCTGGCGAGGGCGCGGACCTCATCAAGGGAGACGTCGGGGGAGTAGCGGATGCCGCCCTTGGCGGGGCCGCGAGCGACGGAGTGCTGGACGCGATAGCCGGTGAAGACTTCGATGGAGCCGTTGTCCATGCCTACAGGAATGTGGACGATGAGTTCGCGGGTGGGCTGGCGGAGGACCTTCCAGATGCCCTGGTCGAGATTGAGCTTTCGCGCGGCGAAGTCGAAACGGGCCGCCTGGGCCTCCCAGGGGTTTGTCTCCTGCTCGAGCGTTAGCGTCGGGGTGAGTACTGACATGGTCGATTCCCTTTTCTCTGTTGGTGGTATCAGCGATTCCCCGGCCATCGTTTTGCCCTCAATGAGAGCAGCATACAGCTTGAGCCAGACCGGTCAGTGGCCAAACTGAAGGAGTATAGGCTTGCGGATTTGGGAATGCAACCAGATGTGCAAGGCGAAGTGCTTCCCCCGTAACCAGTTAGACGTGGGTGGGAATCAGTCGACACGCAGTTATGATGGAGGCAGCCATGCCCGTTGCCAATACGAACTCTCTGCCCTCTTCCCGCGATTTCCTGAAGTTGAGCCGTAAGCACTCCCTTGTGCCCGTATATCGGACGGTAACGGCGGATCTTGAGACTCCGGTGTCGGCGTTCCTGCGGATCGCTGCGGAGGAGCCCGAGGCCTTTCTGCTGGAGTCGGTGGAGGGGGGCGAGCATGTGGGCCGTTATACCTTCATCGGGATACAGCCATATAAAAAGATGGTGTCGCGGGGGCAGGACATTACCGTGCAGGAGGGGCGACGGAGCCGTTCGTTTACCGGCGATATCTTCGAGGAGCTGAAGAAGGCGCTGAGTGGGCATACTCCGGCGCGGCTGGCGGGGCTGCCTCCGTTTACCGCCGGGGCTGTGGGATTCTTTGCCTATGATGTCGTGCGGCAGATTGAGAAGCTGCCTTCGACGACGAAGGATGAGCTTGGTGTGCCGGATGCGTGTCTGATGTTCTTCGATCAGGTGCTGGCGTTCGACCATGTGAAGAAAGAGATTCACCTGATGGTGACGGTGGACCTGCAGCGCGAGGCTCGCGAGGGAGCTTATGAGCGCGCGGTTCGGCGGCTGAATCGGCTGGAGAAGCGGCTGGCGAGTGCTCTGCCTGTGCAAAGGAAGAAGAGACCGGATGGGAAGCTGAAGCTGACGGCTCGAACTCCGAAGGCCAGGTTTTTGAAGTCGGTGGAGAAGACGAAGGAGTACATCGCTGCGGGAGACGTGTTCCAGTGCGTGCTGTCGCAGCGATTCGATTGCGAGCCGGGGGTTGATGCGTTCGATGTGTATCGGGCGCTGCGAATTGTGAATCCTTCACCCTATATGTACTTCCTGCGGTTTGGGCTGGAGGACTCGTCGAAGAAGAAGCCGGCCGAGGCGCATATTGTTGGGTCTTCGCCGGAGCTGCTAGTGCGGGTGCATGGGCGCGAGGTGGAGTATCGGCCGATTGCCGGAACTCGACCGCGCAGTGCGGATGAGGTGGAGGATCGGGCGATTGAGGCCGATCTGCGCTCCGATACCAAAGAGGTGGCGGAGCACATCATGCTGGTGGATCTGGGGCGGAACGATGTTGGGCGGGTGAGTGAGTTCGGCTCGGTGAAGGTGAAGGACCTGATGTTCGTGGAGCGCTACAGCCATGTGATGCATCTGGTGAGTTCGCTCGAGGGCAAACTGCGCGCAGGGCTGGAGCCGATCGATGCGTTCCGGGCGTGCTTCCCTGCGGGGACGCTGAGTGGGGCGCCGAAGATTCGGGCGATGGAGATTATCGAAGAGCTGGAGCCGGCACGGCGTGGGGTTTACGGCGGCAGCATTCTCTATGCGGACTTCAATGGGAATCTGGACTCGTGCATTGCGATTCGCACGCTGTATATGAATGGGAAGCAGGGGTATATCCAGGCGGGGGCTGGGATTGTCGCGGACTCCGTGCCGGAGAAAGAGTTTGAGGAGTGCGGGAATAAGGCTCGGGCGGTGGTGCGAGCTATCGAACGGGCTCGTCAGATTTAGCCTGGTTTAAGAGGAGTGATCGCTCTCCTGCTGGAGAGCCCACCAGATGCCGCCGGCAATCTGTAGAACACCAATTGTCCGAGTGAGGAGTGGGCGTTCCTGCAGCTCACCCATCAAACTCTTCCACGGTGCGGGGCCGTGTTTCCAGGCGAGGGCGTCGTCCTGTGGACGAATCACCGCCATCACACCATCTCCGATGAGAGCCATGGCTGCGAAGTGTTTCCAGCGCCTCGATGCGAGGGACATTTGCACCACCTGAAGAGTTAGAGCTCACCGGTGACCCCGATGTTGCCTGCGAGTGCCATTCGGCGGAGCCAAGCGTAGAATCAAAGAATCGTTATGGTCTTTGTTCTCGATAACTACGACTCGTTTACCTACAACCTGGTTCAGTACATGGGTGAGCTTGGCGCTGAGATGGTGATTCGGCGCAACGATGAGCTGACTCCCGCCGAGGTCGAAGCGCTGCGGCCTGAGCGGATCCTGATCTCGCCGGGGCCTTGTACGCCGCAGGATGCGGGGATCAGCATGGACCTGATCCGGCACTTTGCCAAGCTGGACAGGAGGGTTCCTATTCTTGGGGTCTGCCTGGGACATCAGGCGATTGGCGCGGCGTTTGGCGGAGATGTGATTCGGGCTCCCAAGCTGATGCACGGCAAGACGAGCGAGGTGGAGCATGACGGCAAGACGATCTTCGCCGGAGTTCCCTCGACGATGACATGCACACGGTATCACTCGCTGATTGTCTCCGAAGAAAAGTTTCCTGAGGAGTTGGAGGTGTCTGCGCGTACCGCGGATGGTGAGACCATTATGGGATTGCGGCATCGCGAGCTGCCGATTGAAGGTGTGCAGTTTCATCCGGAGAGCGTCCTGACGGTGCATGGGAAGCAGATCATCCAGAATTTCCTGAAGATGTAGGTGGTGGTGTGACGATGCGCCGAATCATTCTGATGTTTGTTGTTATGGGCGGCGTAGTGCAGGCGCAGCAGCAGCCTATCGGCTCTGTAGGGGTGCAGGATGCCACGGTCGCGGGTGCGCTCGAGGTGACCAACGGGCGCACGGTTCTGGTGGGAAATACGACCGTGACCGCGAGAGATCATGCGGCGGAGGTTGCGCTGAATCGCGGCGGCGCGGTACGGGTCTGCGCTACGAGCGGCCTGCATGTAACGGCTGGGAAGACCACGATCTCTGCAATGCCCTTGATGCTGGCGCTCGATCGCGGAGCGATTGAGGTGCGGATGGCGGCGACGACCAGCGATGTGGTGATGACGCCGGATCTGCGGTTTACGATGCGCAGCGATGCGCCCCTCGATCTACGGCTCCGGGTGACGAAGAACGGCGATACGTGTGTCGACAATCGTGGAGCCAAGGCTCCTGTGTTGAACGTGGTGGACCAGTTCGGCGAGGCGACCTACGAACTGCAAGCGGGGCAGCACGTGCTGTTTGAACACGGCAGCTTGAAGGAGGTTGTGGACCACGAGAGCTCGGCGTGCGGATGTCCGCCAGAGCCTGTGGTGTCAGTGGCAGATGCAGGCGTGACCTCGGCGAATCCGGCGGCGGCAGGTAGTGCGGTTGGAGGCAAGCCAGAGGCGGAGCAACATCCCTTTCCTGCGGCGGTAAGCGCGGGGCTTACGCCACCGCCAGCGGTTCCGCAGGCTCCGGCAGAGACTGTGCATGCGCAGGTTTCATCGACACTCAGCTATAACGCGAGTGGTTCCGAAAGGCCGGATTCGGTGACGGGAGGCGAGGCAAAGGGAGATGTGATAAACCAGGCCGGTAACGGGGCCGCCTCGTCGCCTGCCGCAGCGCATTCGCCGGTGTCAGAGTCGACGATTGCTGCGCCTCCGGTGGTGGCTACAGCGCAAGCACCTCCACCACCACCCGCACCTCCACCGTCGGATGTGATCCATTCGATTGGGCGGTTCTTCAAGCGGCTGTTTGGCCGCGGGTAAGGGCTGATCGACAAGCCTGCTGCGATACAATTGAAAGGTTGTGGATAATTTCAGCAGCTATGCTGGTATGCCCACGGAACATTCTCAACACAGCTGAACTCAACCCAGATTAGGGGCTTTCTTTTATGTCGATTCCCGCAACACAGATGCGCCCGGGCATGGTTATCAAGTTCAAGGACGATCTCCACCTGGTTTTTTCGGTCGAGCATCGTACGCCGGGCAACCTGCGCGCCTTCATCCAGGCCAAGCTCCGCAACGTTCGCACGGGAGCGATGTTCGTCGAGCGCTTTCGGTCGCCGGACCCTATCGATCGCGTCTTCGTGGACGAGGTAAAGATGGAGTATCTCTACAACGATGGGGACGACTACTATTTTATGGACGAGAGCTTTGAGCAGACGGTGTTGAAGCGCGAGACGTTGGGCGACGCCGTCGACTATCTCTTGCCTAACCTGACGATCGGGGTAAGCTTCCATGATGGCAAGGCGGTCGGCATCGAGCTGCCGCTGGTTGTGGAGATGACGGTCATGGAGACGGAACCGGGCATCAAGTCGGCAACAGCCTCTTCCGTTACCAAGCCTGCGAAGCTGGAGACCGGGCTCGTGGTACAGGTGCCGCCGTTTATCAACGAGGGCGAGAAGATCCGTGTGGATACGGCTGAAGGCGCTTATATGAGCCGTGCGTAAATCTTGTTTTGGATTGGAAGACTGGAGGCAGAGTCAGGCGACTCTGCCTCTTTCGGCTTTCAGCGATCGAGGTATCTTGCGTGGGTGTGGCGGCTCTGCGACACTGAAGGTTCCATGGTGTGCCACTACCTCGTGAAAGGTCGCGTGCAGGGAGTCGGGTTTCGCTGGTTTGTGCAGCGGGAGGCGGCTGAGCTTGGTCTGCGTGGCTGGGTTCGAAATACGGATGAAGGCCATGTGGAAGTAGTCGCCGCTGGTGAGCCGGATGAGCTAGCCGAGTTAAAGAATGCACTGCGCAAGGGCTCGCGCGGCAGCCGCGTCGATGCAGTGCTGGAAGATGAACTGGCCGAGAGCGAAGGTGCAAAGCTCGGCCCATTTGAGATTGAAGGAGCCTGGTAAGAACTGATGACGAAGCCTATTAATTGCGAGCCGCTGAAGGAACTCGTGCGCACGGTGCCTGACTTCCCGAAGCCTGGGATTCTGTTCTACGACATTACGACACTGCTGAAGGATAAGGCAGGCTTCGCACAGTTGATCGACGCCTTTGCGGCGTACTACATCGGCAAGGAGATCGATCTCGTGTTGGGTATCGAGGCGCGCGGGTTCATCTTCGGACCGGCACTGGCGTATCGGTTGAACGCAGGATTCGTTCCAGTGCGCAAGCCGAAGAAGCTCCCTGCACCGGCGGCACGCGTGAACTACGACCTGGAGTACGGAACGGATGCGCTGGAGATTCATCTGGATGCAATTCAGCCGGGGCAGCGGGTGATCATCGTCGACGACTTGCTGGCGACTGGAGGCACGATGCAGGCTACGGTGCAATTGGTCCGCCAATTAGGTGGGGAGATTGCTGGACTGGGATTTGCGATTGAACTCGACTTTTTGAAGGGGCGCGCCAAGTTTCCGGAGTACGACGTGCTGAGTCTGCTGCACTACGACGAGTAGGGCCGACATCCCGCTTGTACGGGTAGTAATGCGTACGGTGCAGGTGAATCTGCGTCCAATCGACAACCGCCTTTACAGAAAATGGAGAGAACAGATGGTTTCTACAAACGGCTTTGCTGCGCATTCCTCAACAACCCCATTGGTCCCTTTTGCTTATGAGCACCGCGATCCGGGTGCCAAGGACATTCTGATCGATATTCAGTTTTGCGGTATCTGCCACTCGGACATTCATCAAGCACGCAATGAGTGGGGCAATTCTTTGTATCCGATGGTCCCTGGGCACGAGATCGTAGGTACGGTTCGCGCGGTTGGCTCCGAGGTGAAGAAGTTCAAGGTGGGCGATCTGGCTGCGGTCGGCTGCATGGTGGACTCGTGTCGTACCTGCCCCTCTTGCAGCGCTGGAGAAGAGCAGTATTGCGAGAGACAGGCAACGGTCTTCACTTATAACTCCAAAGGCAAAGATGGGAAGCTGACCTGGGGTGGGTATGGGGAGCATATCGTTCTGGATGAGGACTTCGCGCTTTCGGTGCCGAAGAACCTGGATCTGGCTGCTGCCGCACCGCTACTCTGCGCTGGTATCACGACTTACTCTCCACTGAAGCACTGGAAGGTGGGTCCGGGCAAGAAGGTCGGGATCATCGGCTTAGGTGGACTTGGACATATGGGACTGAAGTTCTCGCATGCGTTCGGCGCGCACACGGTTCAGTTCACGACGTCGGCGTCGAAGATTGAGGACGCGAAGAAGCTTGGGGCAGACGAGGTGATTCTCACCACGAAAGAGGGCTGGGCGACCAAGCATGCTGGATCCTTCGACTTCATCCTTGATTGCGTCTCGGCGGAGCATGACCTCAGTCCTTATCTGTCGCTTCTGAAGCGCGATGGGACGTTGTGCGCGGTCGGTGCGCCGGAGAAGCCAGCGTCCATTCACGCGTTCAGCGTCCTGGGTCGGAGGAACTATACGGGCTCAATGATTGGGGGCATTGCGGAGACGCAGGGGATGTTGGACTTCTGCAGTAAACACAACATCGTCTCCGACATCGAGATGACCAGCTTCGACAAGATTGAAGAGGCCTGGGAATGCGTCGTCAAAGGCGATGTGAAGTACCGCTTCGTGCTCGATTTGAAGACACTGAAGAGATAGACAGAGGCTAGAGGCGCTCGGTGATGCGAAGCTGCTCACCGGGCGCGATGTAGCTCTTGCGGCGGAACCAGTCTTCCATGCTGAGACGGAACCGGTCTATCGGAACACGATTGCCTGCTTCGAGCAGGCCGTCTTCGATGGGCAGGGTGTCGTCGAAGATGGCGTCGTTGGTGAAATTGCGCATGGAGAAGCTATCGATCCACTTGATGGGACAGGGGTGAGGCTTCCCGGTAACGTCAATGTGTTCGATGGTGAGTTTGCGGGCAAACATCGTTTCAAACGTGCTCAGGCGAAGAGCGTATAGAGAGGCGAGTCCAGGGAGACGGTCTGGATCGGGCCTGTGAGTTTTCCGGTCGTGGCATCGCGTCGAAAGACGGTGACAGTTGCAGAGTCCTGATTGCCGCAGAGAAGCCATTGGGCAGTGGGATCGAGGGTGAAGTGACGGGGGACCTTGCCTCCGCTGGCGATGCGCTGGATCAAGGTAAGAGCACCATCTTTAGGGCTGATGGAGAAGACTACGAGGGAATCTTCCCCGCGATTGCTTGCGTAGAGGAACTTTCCGTCCGGTGAGACTGCGACCTCAGAGGCGGTATTCTTGTCGGCTGGAAAGTTCTGCGCGATGGTTTTAATGGGGGTGTTGGTGTTGACCAGGAGTCCCTGGGGGGACTGGCTGAAGCGAGTGGCGGTCCAGAGATAGTGGTCGATCGTGGACTCCATCTCGTTGATGCCGTAGACCCAGCGTCCATTCGGGTGGAAGACCACGTGGCGAGGTCCGGAGCCGGGGCGGTCGTTGGTGAAGAGATGGGGTTCGGTGATGATGTGGCCGGTGTCGTGGTGAATGACGAAGACGGAGATGTGATCGGTTCCGAGATCGTTGACGAGGAGGAAGCGGTTGTCCGGCGAGATGGTGACGGAGTGGGGGTGGGACGCGTTCTGCCGGGTGGAGTTGGGTCCTGGCGAGCCGAACCGCTTGTGGTCCTTGAAGTCGATCTGGTCGACTGGCTGGCTGAGGCTGCCGTCGGGAAGGATGCTGTAGGAGGCGATGGTGGAGCCGACGTAATTGGCTACGAAGGCCGACTTTCCCATGGCGTCTACCGAGATGTAGCAGGGGCCTGCGCCGCCGGAGGGGACCTGGCCGATCTGGCTGAGGGCTCCGGTCTTTGGGTCGAGGGCGAAGGTGGTGACGGTTGCGCTGGGGTCGTTCACGGCGTTTACGGCGTAGAGGAAGCGAGGGCCGTTGCGCGGCGGCGAGAGAGCGAGGAAGGATGGTCGCGCTGTCGTTGCGGCCAGGACTGGAGGAGTGAGTTGGCCTGTCCTGGAGTCGAAGCGGGACTGGTAAATTCCCTTGCTGGGACCTTTGGCTGTATCGGTTCCAAAGTAGACGAAGACGGGCGGGGGTAGCGGCGCCGGCTTCTTCCTCCGGAAGGGAAACTGCGCTGCCGCGTCGTAGGTCGAGACGGCGAAGGCCGGGAGGAGAACAAAGAATCTGCGGCGCGTGAACATGAAGACAGTACCTCCCGAGTTTAGGCTGCCGGTTCGCCTGGAAGGTGGATGCCCAGTTCGTCTTCCGGCCTGATGTCTTCGTTGATGACGGGGAGGCTGGGGAGCTTGTCGGTGCTGCCTGCCTCGCGGACGACGGCGTCGGCGTGCTCGAGGACCTCTTCGACGGTCATGGTGTACATCTCGCGACCGTTGTCGTAGCCGGACTTGATGGCGTGCTGCAGATACCGGCCGGCGGTCTGGGCGGCGAGGTAGTCGGTGATGACGTGGCCGGTGCGGCGCTTCTGCTCGACCCAGGCGAGGTTGGGCATGGCGATCCAGACGGGCTTTCCGTTGACGGCAAAGCGGATGTCGGTGGCGTCGGCGTGGCGGGTGGCGATAGCCACGATGGTTCCCTTCCAGAGGCAGCGGAGGGGCTCGTTGGTCCAGCGGTCGGTTACTGTGAAGTCTTCATACATGGCTGTCTTCCTAGAGTAGTGCAGGGTGGTGGGATGGGCAAGGCGGCCTTGCCCATTGCGCTGGGCTGGGCTCAGTCCTCTTGCTCCTGTTCCTCGCACTCTTCTTCCTGCTCTTCTTCTTGGTCTGAGATTTCGAGGGTGGCTCCTGGTTCGGCGAGGTGGAGGCCGTCCGGGGTGGATTGGGCGGAGCGGACGACGTTGGGGGCGTAGGGCTCGGTTGTGAGG
>JAOAPB010000116.1 GCA_025462645.1 Edaphobacter sp.
CTCCTTCAAGAACGAGCTCAATTCGACTTTGACCCATCGCCAGGGTGTGAGCATGGAGTACACGCGGACGATCAACTCATCGATGGTGAACATCGCACGATTTGGATTCACCCGGAGCCTGTATCAGAGGCCAAAGGTGACGCAGGTTTATAACTCAGCGATCAACGATACCAGCCTCGGGTACGTTCCCTAACGAAAATTGTCACCGACGAGCCGAACCCAAAACTGTTTCAAGTTCCCCCGGATACACGGTAGAAGCTGTCCCTGGACCATTCCCGGAGCGACGATGAAGGGTTCCGGTGGTCGTGACAGAAAGATCTTGGTTCATGCAGCCATTTCTACCGTCTAACATTGATGAAAGGTTTCGAACACAATAAATTTTTCTAGAAAGATGACCTATGAGTATTACCGCGCTTGCTGATGCCTAGGAGCTTTTGCTTGCGTCCTGTAGAGTATTCGCGAGGACGGACCCAGCTCCGAGAGAGTTCCCGATCGGCTGTTCTAGTTGCCTCGGAGAGCTTCCGGAGGAAATCATCGCGTTTCAGAGAACCTTTTCCATCGAGTGCAGTTCGTCGAGAAAGAGATCGTGCCGCTCCATTTCGCTAGCTGCCTGCATCCCTTTCTGAATGAAAGTCTCCAACTCTACGGTACTGAAGATTGCGGATGGTAGCTCGTAGCGGAAATATGCAGGGAACATGCCTGAATCCGATATGCGATTGTCGTCCTCTACGTTTTCCTTCCTCTTTGGGCAAGCGCTCCAGGTAAAGTTCTCCCCTTTTGCAAACCGAGGAAATAGTTCGCCAAGAATGGCCCTGATATGTGCGAGCTGAGCTTCATCTTCTGCCGCCTTGACGAGATCATCCCCTAGATGCTTCAGGAGAGTCTTTCGCTCCTCCTCATAGTGGTAACCCCCACCTCTGAGCCAGCTCTCGCCTCCAGTCAAGACGACGGAATTCCGCGCTACGATCTCATATACATCCGGTTTGAACCGTCTCAAAAGCTCTATCAATGTGAGATCGATGGGATCGACCTCTCTACGCAACGGCGCCGCCGCTACGCCAACATCTTCGCCAATAAACCCTATCGCACGCAGGTTACGGCAGAACGGCGCGATCCTATCAGGCCAAATGGTTTCAATCTTCTTGCGAAGATCGTCCTCTTCATCCTTACTTGCGAACCACGATCTACGTCTGAACGACACTACTAATCGTTCGATGCCAGCGTGCTGTAACGCCGCTGCGTCGAGTCTCGGCACCTGGACAGAGGATGGGGAAAACTTCTCGAAGAAGAGATTGCTTTGATCATCCGCTTACCCTGAGCGATTTCTGTAATTCTCTTCCGATCTGCTGCGCAAACGAAACTTAGATTCGGCAGGGCCGATATACCCCGGATTACTTTGAGAAGCGTGAGCAACTCATCACGTTCCATTCGATCGAGTTCGTCGAGTAAGAGCACGACACGTTTAGGTAGACGAGCGAGCGCTTGTCTTAAGTTCGCTATGTCGTCCCGCTGGGTCGCGACCGGAAAAAACTCGAGCGCTCCCTTAAGGATGGGGACTGTCTGCGATAACGCATCTGCCAGGCGACGTGTACTCTTTTGGAGGCCGGGAACCACATATTGTTTCTGGCATTCGTTCGCTATGTCAGCCAAGAGGTCCGAAGTCAGAGTCTCTTGTGAACCCGGAAGCCAAGTGCTGAATGAAACGACGATGGCCCTATCTGAAAGATGCTCGCGAAGGAGATTTAGGATCGACGTCTTTCCTGAGCCAAATGATCCGGGGTTCTCCGATAGTAGAATCATCACGAGATTGTGGCATAACGAGCCGGCCTTTCACTGTCCCGAGGAGTCAACTTTATCCGGAGATTCATCCATCGCTTGCTCGAGCATCGCGACAAAACCAGGGACATTGACACGTAATTTGGAGGACAAGAACGGCAACGTCTGCCCGATCACAGCCGCCTGTCGTTCCAGTGTTCGCATCACACGCGCCGGATCAAGTTCATAGAGATTCTTGAGAAACGTAGACGGTCCTTGAGCGACGATCGAATAGGGAGCCAAAGACGAGCGTGGGAAATCCTTTAGGTTGTATGTGACTATGAGCTCGGATCGAGCGCGCACTGCAGCAGCCAGTACGTGCCGGTCTTTCTCCTGATTCGTCATGACCGGAACCAGCTCTTCGTACCCATCCACCCAGGCTTCGGGGAAATATCGTCGAATCTCACTCTCCCGATACTGTGCTTGCTCTGGAGTGAGTCCGAGGTTCTCCTGAAGATTGCGACTCACTTCCGCCATGATCTGATCGGTCCACTTCGGAGAATAAAGACGCGGAGCCGATGCCAGACGGAGCAAGGTATCTGCGAGTGGCATCGGGATCAGAACGCAAGCGTCGAGGAGAACCGGAAAGTAACCTTTCACTCGTCGGAGCCACCTTCAGGAATTGCGGTGCTCTCATACAGACCCGCGTTAAATGCATCTCGGGATAGCCGATCAAGAGCTGTTTGACGCTCCTCATCCCTTTTTCTTGCAAACTCGAGAACATCCCGGAGATAGACTCGCCGCTGGTTCCCAACTCGGTGATGGGCCATCACGCCGGTCTCTAGAAGCTTGATAAAGAACGGACGTGACATTCCCAGGAGATCGGCAGCCCTTTGTGTCGTAACCACTTGCTTATCCGAGACGAGAGTAATGGACTGACCGTGCGCCATTAGTTCTACAACCTTTGTGAAAACTTCATACACTGTGTTCGGCAAGTTGAGGCGCTCACCGGAAGGGCTGACGAGCGCAGGTATTCCGAGATGGAGCATCCGCTCCAAATCTTGAACTTGTTGTTGCTCCAAGAGCGGAAGTGTGATCGGTTCCTGCGTGACAATACTCATAGTGTTTATGAGGCTACCACATACTCGAAATATTCGAAATACGCAAAATGCGTGACTATGTGGTTTCCAAGCCCTTTCTGATCGAAAGGGCGCGTTTGCAAAATCGGGCTGATCCCCCACGGTTCAGCCCGTTGCTCCGCTTGGCAAAAGTTTGTCGCATCTTTGTCGCAAATACCGCCGATTGGGTCGGTTTTGCCGACTCTGCCGGTTTATAAGCCATTTACCGTCTATAATTTGCCTAAGGACTCACTCCATGGCGTGGAGAAGGTCAAGTCCATAGGCAAGACATAGGAGCAGCGAAAAGGCGGTCCCCGAAGGGGACGACCTTCGTTCCGTCATACAGCACGAGCCCGAGTCTCAGATCGTCACCACAGATGTCCAACAGCTTCCTTCCGCATCCCCTTGAAGTCGCTCGCATGGACGGTTGCGCTTGCTTTGACTCCAATACCGACCAGTGCGCCCTGCTCATCCTGATCCTTATCTCGATAGTGATATCCGGCATCGGACCATGTGGTTTGCTTGATGACTTCGGCAAATACAAATGTTTCAAGCACAGCACCAAATGTTGACCGGTTCTTTGCTATTTGCTCCGCAGTCATCGCCAGCAAGGCTGCGAGCAACCCTGAGTCGACGAAATGGAGTTTTGGGGTCTTGATTAGTCGCTTCAGTTCATTACGGAACCATGGGGAGACACGATGCACGAGAAACAGCTGCTCAAGAATGCCGATATATTTTCTCGTTGTCTTATCGTCCATCCCGATCTGTCCGCCGATTTGAGTGAAGTTGGTAAGTTGTCCAGACTGGTGGGCAAGCGCCTAGTCGGTCGTAACCGTTTTTCGGTATTAGCAGAATCTCTAGTGAATCTTTATGCCAACTTTATGAGCCGAGTTCTAGGATCAAGGAGTCATGAGTGGCTGCTCGCAACACTTCTCGATGAATGCTCAAACCCACCAGGGTAAATGCAGATGGGCAATCCCGCTCGACCACATCTCTCGAGAAATCCTCTACCCCATATGAATGATCCAGAGACTTACTTTGTCGTTCCGACGCATCGATTGCGCGATGTGAGTGAAACAATCCATGAGTATGACGAGCACTTCTGGCGAAATGGCCACTCCCCTCAAATGATCGTGTTCGATGATTCCACCCCCACGAACGTTGAGAAATACTTCATACATCTCGATCAGATAAAAACCAGATCAGATCTTTTCTACGTTGGACCGCGCCAAAAAGAAGAGTTTCTCACCTATGTGAACTCCCGCCTGCGAAATAAGAGACTAGAGCCACTAGTCAAAAACCTGTTCCGTCCCAGCTATGGTGGTAATCGAAACTACACTCTGATGTATTCCCTGGGCGGGCTGATGGTGAGCTCCGACGATGACATGCGACCTTACTCCCTGATGGAAGACAGCCCGGAATCCCTTGAGAATAACGAGATCAGCCGGGGGCGGCTTCACAAGCTCGGCACAAACGGCTACGTAAGAAAATCGTTCGATATGATGTCGGCTTTCTTCGATGTACTGGGGAAGCCGGTCTCGGAGGTTCCTGAAAACTACGAGCGCGGCGAACTCCTGATCGATACCGCCATGGATCTGGAAACAAATGCCACCAAGGGACTTGCAGACAACAACACCATGGTCCTTCAGCGAGGGAAGGTTCCGGAGGATGCGGTCGTTAAAATTGCACAGACGTTTCGTTCAGGCACGAACGATATCGATGCTATCGACTTTGTCGACATGTTCCTGAATGATGAACACCAGGTCAACATCGATGATCTAAGAGACTTGTATGTCCTGGTAAACTTTCGCCCGGCTGTGACGAACAAGAACTGGCGCATGGATTGCGGGGTAGCCGGCTACGACAACACCTTTGGATTGCCTCCCTTCTTTCCCACGCGACTCCGTTTTGAAGACTACATCTATCGGCTTTGGATACAGCAGGAGGGTATCGTGGCGGCCCATGTCGACGCCGCGCAGCACCACACGAAGAGCAATTACATGCGCAACCCGCCAGCCTCCGAGGTGCTCAACGAAGAGATAGCCAATCTGCTCAAGAGAAAGATCAAAGCATCCCTCTCGAATGTGGATGACCTTGGCATCAGCTTCGATTACACAGGAGAAGTAACTGCCGCGGATGCGGAAGAGATACTGGAGAAAATGACCAGCCTTCATCGCCGCGCGCTCCATGCGGCGGAGGCAGCGAAGAGCCAGGACCGCATCGACGCTCTCGGTCTCTTCGCAGCCAATCTTGAAAAAGCGTTCTATGGATTCGAGCCGGACTTTTTTCAGCACAATCTTTTACGCATCGTCGACGATGCGATTGCGGTCATCAAAGCGTCGATCGAACTATGGCCAACACTGGTGGAGATCTGCTATTTCCAAAAGATTCGAAATGGCCTCCCTATGCTTCACCTGGGTCGCGCGTCACGTTGAGGACTTCATGCGGATTGCACAAGTAGCGCCACTTTTTGAAAGCGTGCCGCCCAAGCTCTATGGCGGAACCGAACGGGTCGTCTCATGGCTCACTGAAGAACTGGTCGAACAAGGCCATGAGGTAACCTTATTCGCCAGCGGCGATTCGGAGACGAGGGCGAACCTCGTACCTGTATGTCAGAAGGCTCTTTGGCGAGACAAGGAGTGCCGCGAAACGTTACCGCATCATGTGCGCATGATGGAGCTTATCTTTCGGAATGTATCCCGGTTCGACATCATTCATTTCCACTGTGACTACATTCATCTTCCATTGGTCAGGCACTACGTCTGCCCAACTGTGACTACGCTGCATGGCTTCGTCCACGGCCATGACCTGCGTCGATTGTTAATGGATTACATTGACGTGCCACTCGTCTCCATCTCGAATAGTCAGCGAGTTGGGATTCCAGAAGCAAACTGGCAGGGAAACGTCTATCACGGCCTACCGGCGACCCTTCATACGTTCCGGCCACAGCCGGACGAATATTTTGCCTTCCTCGGCCGCATATCTCCGGAAAAAGGACTTGAACGTGCCATCGAGGTCGCGAGACGCACTGGAATCCCATTGAAAGTGGCAGCAAAGATCTACGACGAAGATCGTAACTACTTCGAACAGGTCATCCAACCGCTGCTCCACAGGAGTGTGTCCTTCGTGGAGTTTGTTGGAGAGGTTGGCGGAATTGAGAAGGATGCTTTCCTTGGAGAAGCTAAGGCATTGCTATTTCCAGTAGATTGGCCCGAGCCCTTCGGGCTGGTCATGATCGAGGCAATGGCCTGCGGAACGCCACTGATCGCATGGAGAAAGGGTGCGGTACCGGAGATAGTGAGAGATGGACTGACTGGGTTCGTTGTTGACGATATCGAAGCTGCTGTCCGGTGCGTGCCCCAGCTCGAAATGATCCGCCGGCAAGATTGCAGAAGGGTCTTCGAAGCTCATTTCCGAGCGGAGAGAATGGCGACCGATTATGTGCGTATCTACCAGAGACTTATTCAGAATACGGCTGACAGTCTCAGGATGCATCCTGACGCAATAGGGGCGAAGCAATGAAGGTGTTGATTGGTTGTGGCAGTGATGAACTGCGAAATCATCCAGCAAATAATAAGCAGGAGCAAGCCAACTACGCTCGGCATATCGTTGTAAACGCGGAGCGAACTGCCGATCGTGTTCGCTCCCTTAAACATGGTGACATCTTCGCCGTGTTCGACCACTACGGAGATATTCGACCGATTCACACCGGAGAGGAAGGCCTGTACTACGACGGGACTCGCTTCCTTTCCTCCCTGATGTGTGATCTGGATGGATTGCGGCCGTTGCTCCTTGGGTCGACAGTGCGCGACGACAACGATCAACTTCTCGTTACGCTCACGAACCCGGATTGGTTCGTCGATGGTCAACTGCGACTTGCAGCAAATTCGCTTCACATCTCCAGGAGGACGTTTCTGCTTGATTCGGTGTGCTACCTGGAGATCCACCTTGAGAATTATTCGTTTCAATCCATAGATACGGGTCTTACAATCCACTTTGCCGCAGACTACATGGACATATACGAAGTACGTGGCATGTCCAGAAAAGCTCGTGGAAAGTACATGACGCCATGCGTTACAAAGAACAAAGTCTCTCTGAGTTACGTGGGGCTTGATGTCGAACGCCGAACGACGGCAATTACGTTCACTCCGCATCCAGCCGAGATAGACGAATCTCACGCGACGTTTCGCGTCTCCCTAAGCTCACGCGAAACCCAGGCAATCCAAGTCACCGTAGCCTGCAAGCGGGCTCTTCGTAGTTACTCTCCACCGCTTGAACTCAATCAGGCCCGCGCACGGGTATCGACGGAGGTTGAACAGAATAAGGCCAGCTCTTGCAGCCTGCAATCGTCGAATGGACAGTTCAACGCTTGGGTCAATCGTTCCCTGTCCGATATCCATATGATGATCACTCCACTTCCGACAGGGCCATATCCCTACGCCGGCGTGCCGTGGTTCAACACCCCTTTTGGCAGGGACGGGATCATTACCGCATGGGAATGTCTCTGGATGCGACCTGATGTTGCAAAAGGAGTTCTTGCCTATCTCGCCGCCACTCAGGCGGTGGACCTTATTCCAGAGCAAGACGCGGAGCCGGGAAAGATACTCCATGAGACGCGCAGTGGAGAGATGGCGGCGCTCAAAGAGATGCCCTTCGGTCGTTACTACGGCAGCGTCGATGCGACACCTCTGTTCGTGGCCTTCGCAGGTGCTTACTACGAACGTACGGGCGACGCCGCTTTTATTGAGACTCTGTGGCCCAATATCCTTGCTGCCCTGGAGTGGATGACGACATTCGGCGATAAAGACGGCGACGGATTTCTGGAGTACGAGCGCCGATGCGCCGCCGGGCTGGTTCACCAAGGCTGGAAGGATTCGGACGATGCGATCTTCCATCACGACGGTACTCCGGTGCAGGGCGCGATTGCGATGTGCGAGGTACAAGCGTATGCCTATGCTGCCTACAAGGCTGCCGGCATGCTGGCAGAAGTTCTCGGACATAGCACCGAGGCCGTCCGATTGATGGGACAGGCTGAGACCCTGCGCTCGACCTTCAATGAGGTGTTCTGGTGTGACGAGCTCTCAACTTACGCGATGGGACTCGATGGAGAAAAGCGGCGCTGCCGTGTCGTCAGCTCGAATGCAGGACACTGTCTCTTCGCCGGGATCGCCTCCCAGGAGCGTGCGGAACGTGTCGCTCAAACATTGCTTGCGGCCGAATCCTATTCGGGCTGGGGCATCAGGACGATCTCAAGTGCAGAGTCGCGATTCAATCCGATGGCTTATCACAATGGGAGTGTGTGGCCGCACGACAACGCTATCATCGCATATGGCATGGCCAAATACGGGCTGACGCAGCAGGCCAACCGGGTTTTTAGCGGTATGTTCGAAGCAGCGATGTATTTCGATCTGCACCGCATGCCCGAGCTCTTTTGCGGGCTCTCGAAAGAAGCTGGGGAAGGCCCGGTGCTCTACCCGGTTGCCTGTGCGCCACAGGCCTGGTCAGCTGCTTCAATGTTCCTGCTTTTCCAGGCGTGCCTGGGAATTCAGGTGGATGGGATAAGAAAACAGGTAACGCTTGTACGGCCTACATTACCCGATTTTCTGAACGAGGTCAGCATTATCAACTTGCAAGCCGGCGACTCTTCACTCGACATAGACGTAATGAGACAGAGAGACGGTGTTGGGGTAACGGTAAAGAATGCTAAAAACAGTCCCGCTGTTGTGTGCTTATGAGCTAAGAAGGGAGGATAACGCCGGGCTTGGCCAAAAGTAACACACGGCACGCCGAAGAACGTGGGTCATAGATCTGTGTTGCCGGTGGGACTTACTCGTACGGCCGGTTATAGGGGAGTGCACTGAGGGTGAACCACCTAGGCGTCGCATATGATCTTGCATTAGGACAAGAAGGACACAGCGGACAGTTCACGCTAAGCCTCGCGAAAGCGATAGCCAATATGGCTCTCCGTCAAGATGTAAGCGGGGCGTGCAGGATCATCTTCGATTTTTTTTCGAAGCTGGTTGATAAGGACGCGCAAATATTCGCGTTCGTTACCATACTCCGATCCCCAAACCGAGGTTAGCAGGCGATTGTGAGGTACAGGACGACCTGCGTGCTCCATCAGATAACGCAGCATCTCAAACTCTTTCGGAGTGAGGCGAATCTCCTGTCCCATCTTTTCGAGACGATGACGATCGGGGTCAAGCATTAGAGAGCCAATCACGACAGTAGAATCGGACGGAACTGCCGATGTTTTAGAGCGACGGATTGCCGAGCGCAACCTCGCAGTCAGTTCCCGAATCTGAAAGGGCTTGGTCACATAGTCGTCGGCGCCTGCATCAAGTGCCTCCACTTTGTCATCCTCTTCGTCTCGTACCGTAAGCATAATGATCGGAATATGGGGATAACTATGGTGGATTCTGCGACATGTTTCAATCCCTCCCATTCCGGGCATATTGATGTCAAGCAGTACCGCGTCGTAGTCGATCATCCGCAGACGCGTCAGTGCTTCTTCTCCCTTGCCAGCCTCCCCGATTACGAATCTTAACGCAGTCAAAGTCTCAAACAAGCTCTGCCGAATTCCTGCATCATCCTCTACGATGAGCACATTACTTCGTTGGTCCATGCTTTACTTATCCTTTGCCGTTCGAGGTAATGTAAGGAAAAAAGTAGTCCCCGTATGCTCGCCGCTATTCACCCATGCACGTCCCTGATGTGCTTCCGTTATCCGCTTGACTACAGATAGACCGATACCTGTGCCTGATGCCCTGCGATCCGAACCTGGGCTGCGATAGAAGCGCTTGAAGATCTTCTCTCTTTCGTCAGGCGGAATGAAGGAACCTTCGTTCCTGATGCTGATGAGGATCTCTGCCTGCTCTTCCTGAACGTCGATCGTGATCATGGAGTCAGGGCTGCCGTATTTGGCGGCATTATCTAACAGTTGAAAAAGCGCCATATCCAGGAGTTGCCTGTCAGCCCAGACCGTGCCACGTTGCATCTTGGACTGAAGATAGACGGGATGTATGCCGAGTTCCTGCGAAGATGCTTCAATACTGTTTTGTATGAGTTGCGCGAGATCTATTTGTTCCCGTTTCAGCTTGAGGTCGGCATTGTCAATTCTCGCCGTGCGGAGCAGGCGTGTGGTGAGCTCGTTGAGCTGGTCGGCATGTTGATCGATCAGGGCGACGAGCCTTTTTTCGGTGCCGGACAAGGTATCCATTTCAAGCAGGCCGGAACTTGAGCTTCTGATCGTCGTCAGCGGAGTTTTAAAAGCGTGCGCGAGACCATCCAGCACGGCGGAACGAAGTTGCTCGCTTTGCCGGGCTGCTTCAGCGCTGCTTTCCGCGGAGAAGGAGCGTGCCCTCTCAATTGCAACAGCCGTGAGCGAAGCGGTTGCATTGATCGAAGCATCATCGAGCGAATGGCCGCAGATGACCAGCGAACCAATGGGTCGCGTGCCTGAGCGTAGGACGCGCCGGGAGGTGGCTGTAACGGAGTCATCTTCGTCGCGTTCTGTAAAGTAAGTGGAACGAACTTCATCGTCTGTGATCTCACAGGCGCCGCTTATGCATAGATGCAGGTCATAAGCGTTCCATATTGCGACTCCCTTCACCTGAAGTGTGGCCTGAATAAGGCTTGCGAGCTGCTGATCGACAGGTTTCTGCCGGTCGAGAAGAAGGATGTTCTGGCTCAGTTCATACAGCTTCTGCAAGTGGGATCGATGCATCTCGGATTCACGAGCATGACGGCTGACCTGATTTGACAGACGGCTCACTAGCAAGGCGACGCTTTCGAAGGTGATCAAAGCGATCCAGTCATGGGAGTCCGTCATATAAAACTTGAACAACGGTTGGGTGAAGAAGTAATCGAGGCAAGCCACGGACAGCAAAGACACGATGCTCGCCTCAAGAAGGCCCCATCGCAACGCAATAGCGGTTACGAGAAAGAGATGAACAGACGTCGCAGAGGACAGATTGAAATGAAATCGATAAGCGACCCAGGTGATAAGCAGCGTTGCCGCGATCCCAAGGACGATCCTAATAGCGACATCGCGAATTGTTCTCTTAAGCATTCTTTCGCGACCGAGAAGACAGTTAGATTCTAGCCTCGAACCCGTTAAAAACTCATAAGAAACTAACTTATGCGAAATTGATGGATTTCACGATTCACTGGATGTATCCGCAAATTTACGGACATGAGGTGATTCAAATGAAGTACATGAGAGGCCTTTGTAAATCTGATTCAATGGTCATTGCTAAGCCAGGGATATGTTGCGAAGAGAGCAACGCAAGAATTCATGGCGACGAGCAGAACAAATCCAGGAACGTTTCGATACCTCAAAAGAGCTTGACGGTGTGGCCGCGCGTCTGTCTGCAGATGCTTCCGATCTTTGCCTTTTGTTTGGTTCTGAGTGTCGTGCCAGCAGTTGCTCAGTCAACCTTTGGCAGTGTTCGTGGGATCGCTCAGGACAGCTCCGGAGCCGTCCTGCCGGAAACGCAGGTGACGCTGCACAGCCTGGATGAAAATACGGACCGAAAGGTGAAGTCCGATACCGACGGCAACTTTACGTTTGAGAACGTGAAGGCCGGCAACTACAGCCTGCAGGCGGACATCGACGGCTTTGCCGCGAAGGTGATCAACGGCGTGACGGTGGCGGCGCGGCAAGATGTCCGGCTGACTGTGGTAATGACGGTCGCGGCACAGACATCGACGGTGGATGTAAGCGCCGGGAGCGACCAGTTGATCAACAGTGAGAATGCCACTCTTGGCGACTCGAAGGACAATATCCAGATGACGCAGTTGCCCCTGAATAACCGGGCAACGACGACGAGTCCGCTGGGCGCACTAGGGCTGTCACCCAATGTGCAGACGGATAGCCAGGGTAATATCGCTCTGGGTGGCGCGAGCTCCTCGATGGTGAACTTCTCGGTGGACGGAATCTCCACGGCGAATGTGCGGCAGAACGGTGCGCTGCAGGATGCCTATCCCTCGCAGGAGGGAATCTCGGCGGTGAAGGTAACGGCGTTCAACAATAGCGCGGAGTTCTCCCAGGTTGGCGACGTGACGTTCACCACGAAGAACGGGACGAACAAGATCCACGGAAGTGTCTTCGAGTATCTACAGAACCAGGCCCTGGATGCGACCCCTTATGGGTTCTCCAGCAAGGCACCGAAGAAGTTCAACACGTTTGGCGGATCGTTGAGTGGGCCGGTGACCTTGCCCCATCTCTATAATGGCCGGGACAAGACGTTCTTCTTCCTCGACTACGAAGGGAACCGGCGCACAACGGCGGTGGCACAGCAGTTTCTTGTGCCAACACAGCAAGAGCGGGACGGCGACCTGAGGGGCCTCGGCACGAACGTGGTGATTCCGCAGGCGAGCATCAGTGCAACGGCGAAGGCTTTGCTGAACTACTATCCGCTGCCGAACGTCGCTGGGCAGAGCGGGTTCAACTACGAGAACTTCCAATCGACACCGGCTAAGACCGATGGTGCCGATCTCCGTATCGACCAGACCGTCGGGGCCAAGAACTCGGCGTACGCGCGATTCAGCCGAAAGAACATTACCTCGCAGTTTGCCAACCCATTTCTTCCGAACGACGTGGACACCATCCATAACCGGAGTCTGCTGGTCTCCGATACCTACACAATCACGCCAAGGCTGCTGAACGAGTTCCGCTTTGGCTTTACGAGCGTGACCACGAGTGTCGGCTTTCCGATCTCTGGAGCGAGTGCGTTGCAGCAGTTGAATCTGCAGGGCGTGAATATCAGCCAGCATCCGACGACAAATGCCTTTCCAACGTTCAACTTCAGCGCGGGCACCGGCCTGATGCCAATTGGGCGAGACAAGACGGGTGTGACGAAGTCAAATACGCTGCAGTTCAGCGACAACGTGACATTCACGAAGGGCAAGCACACGCTGAAGGGCGGCATCGACGTTCGCAGGCTACGGTACACCGATACAGAGCTGTTCCTGCCGTCGGATGACTTTGGGTCCTTCACCTTCCAGCCGACGTTCACCGGCAATGCCTTCGGCGACTTCCTGGAAGGCTCGCCGACGACGCTGTTCTTCGCGGTGTCGAGCCCGGATGTCTCGGGTTTGGCGACACAGTACAGCCTGTTTGCACAGGATACGTATCAGGTGAACAGCAAGTTGACCCTAAGCTATGGCCTGCGCTGGGAGATACTGCCGGGCTTCAACCTGGATGGCGGCAACGCGGCGAACTTCGATCAGCGAAACAACTCGATTGTGGTTCCCGATCAGTTGGCGGCATATTTGGCGGCGAATAACCTGCAGAACTCGAACCTGGCGTTTCAGCAGTCGTTCAATGCGTGCAATCTGAACAACACCACAATGCCGTGCACCAAGTATGTGACGGCGAGCCAGGATGGCCTGCCGCAGGGGCTGCGGAATACATACAAAGGTAACTTCCAGCCGCGGTTCTCCGTGGCGTACCGGCCGTTCAACGACACGAAGACGGTGGTGCGTGCGGGCTTCGGCATCTATACGATGACGAACCTGGGGCCGCTCTCGTTCAACAACAGCGGTAATCCCACTTCGGTTCTGCACACGTACTCCAACAGCAACGTAACGGATGCAACGGGGACGCATCCGCTGATCCAGTTTCCGCAGACGGCTCCGCCTACGGTTGGCGTGCAGTACGGAGGCGGCGGGCTGGACCAGGGCGTCGATCCGAACTACCGCGATCCGCAGTCGAACCAGTGGAGCGTTACGGTGGAGCATCAGATCAACAATGCCACTTCGCTGCGCGCCAGCTATGTGGGGATGCATACCTACCGGCTGAGCGTAACGGAGGACCTGAACCAGGTCGCGGCGAGCACGACGCCTTATACGCCGACCGCACTTCCCCATCCCAACTGGACAACGCTGTACAGCACGTTCAACGCAGGCAAGGCGAACTACAGCGCGTTCGAGCTGGAGGCTTCGCACAACATGGCGCATGGTCTGTACTTCAATGCGAACTACACGCTTGCGAAGAACCAGGCCGACAACCAGGGCGATGCTCCGAGCGCCTTTGCCGGTGAGGTGAACTATGGGCTTCCGATTGCGGACCGTTTTCATGTCACGCAGGACTATGGCAACGTCCAGGGCACGCGCCGCCACCGTATGTTGTTGACGGGCGTCTATCAGCTCCCCTTTGGCAAGGGCCGCACCTTCATGGCTGGAGGCGGATGGAAGGATGAGTTGCTGGGCGGCTGGGACCTGACCAACATCACTATGCTTGAGACGGGGCCGTGGCAGACACCGAGCATCAGCGCAGGCGGATGCCAGGTAGCACCGAATCCCGACGGTTCCTGCCCTACCCTAGTAAATGGTCAGCCGCAGACGAATGACCAGTCCAACACAAACGTGGCCAACCGCGGCGCGATCATCCGTCCCGACGTCGTCTCGAATAACTTCTATGCCGGGCAGTCGCGCTCGCAATACTTCAACCTGAAAGCCTTCTCGACGACACCAGTAGGAGCGGGTCGCTTCGGCAACGCCGGCGTCGGCATTCTGCAGGGGCCGGGAACCGCGGCGGTGAGTCTCGGCGTGGCTAAGTCGTTCGTTGTCGCCGAGCAGATCCACGCACGGTTTGAGTCGACCTTTACCAATATCCTTAACCATACGAACTTCGCTCCTCCGGCAACGGTGGTCGACAGTCCGTCTACTTTTGGTGCGCTGATCGGGCCACAGACCGCGGAGAATGCAGGAAACCGGACGGGCCAGGTGGCGCTGCGAGTAGACTTCTAGGGTGCCGTTGGCGGCAAAGCCCGGGATGTCGAGTTGGGCCGGAATCGCGGGATTCAATTCCGGCCCAACCCCTCACCGGCCGTTCAAACATGGATTTCGATCTGAGTGACAGGCAAAGCTTTGCAGATTATGAATATCTCGCACCGATAAGATCTGCCGACGGTCGAGCGCATCCCCACGGCGACGCATGAACGCGGTTGGAAAGATGTGTTCAGTGTCCGCCATACACGATCACGCGTATCATTATTCCGTTCCAGGGTTTCACGGGTCGTTATGTGTGGCACTGCCACATCCTTGAACATGAGGCGAATGACATGATGCGGCCGTATGAAGTCATCGCCTGAAGCGGCTGAGGCTCGACGAGTCGGGATTGGATTGTCGCGGCATATGGGTCAGTAGCTCAATCTTCCTTGGCGCGCTCGCAAGCGATACGAGCTGTTGATCAGCATTCCAGGCATTGCACAGGTGAGTGCGATGCAATTGCTCGCGGAACTGTCCACTCTCCCGTCAGACCTTACCGTAAGAGAATGGGTCGCCCACAGCGGCCTTGATCCTGCTCACGAAATATCAGGAAGTTCGGTGAGGAAGGCGTCTCGGATCAGCCGTGCCGGAAATCGTCACCTGAGAAGAGCGCTTTACATGCCTGCGCTCGTCGCATCCCGGTGCGATCCTTACGCAAAAGCTTTCTTCGACAGCCTCTTGGCTCGAAACAAGGCCCGTCTACAAGCACTCATTGCTGTTGCGAGGAAGTTGCTCCACGCCATCTACGAAATATTTCGAAGCGGCGTGATGTATGAGGGAGCAAAGTTGTTTCCGAGCATCACGTTGTCGTGACATGATCTTGTTCAGAAGCCCGTCTTTCGGTACTGATCCACATTTCGACCGAATTTGCGGCCCCAAACCTGAGTGGATGAGTGCGTTGGGCTGTTCTCGGTAACGGACGTAGTGCTCCAAAAGGCAGACCCTTCCAGGTACTGCAATTTCCTGAGAACAAACGAGCGCGCTTGATGTGCTGCTTTGTTCCAAGAGGCGGAGATTCAGAGATTAAGAAACACGTCCGGAGCGTGAAACACATTATGGATCGCTGCTGACAAGTTACGCCTCAATATATCCTCTCCCCGGTAGGTCTACGGAGGATGAGTACCTGGGTCACTTTTGTTTACTGCCGCGGCGGCTCTTTGCCGACGAATTGCCATTTGTCTCCTCCGACGGAGGTGCAACCGAATTCCTCAGGTGCAACAATGTCTCCAGAACGATGTGCTTTGCGGGACTCGTGTCGCCGTCCCTACGGTCAAGCAAAATCTGTGCTGCTGTCGTACCAAGTTGGTAGCCTGGCTGGGCAACCGATGAAAGGGAGGGGTTGGTGGTTTCGGCCAAGTCCAGATCATCGAAGCCCATGATGGAGATCTCCTCTGGACAACGAAGGCCTGCCTCGCGGACGGCCAACAAAGCCCCTAATGCAATCATGTCATTGCCCGCGAAGATCGCAGTTGGCCTTGGAATCAGACGCAGCAAAATAAGAGTCTTGGCGTGCCCGCCTTGCTTGTCGAATGTCGTCTCCTGGACGTACTCCGGAAACAGGTGAAGCTTGGCCTCCTTCACCGCGCGTTTGAAGCCTCCAAGCCGGTCCATCGCATTGGTGAGGTGCAGAGGCCCTGTGATCGTTGCCAGTTTGGTATGTCCCAATTGAATCAGATGGCGCGTTGCATCGTACGCTCCTGCCTCGTTATCCGCTGTCACGCTGTCGCCGCTCCAGTTCCTGGGGAGCCGGTCGATGCACACGACCCCGCTGCCCGCTCGCCGGTAAGACTCCGCCTGGGTTGTGAGGTCGCTGAAATTCGATGGAATGACAATGAGGCCGGCTGGCAGGTAGGTCCGTAGCTCATTCAGGTGCATTATTTCTTTGGAGTGATCGTTGTCCGTGTTGCAGAGGATCAGACGATATCCATTTGAGAATGCCACATCTTCCGCGCCGCGAACGACTGCAGGAAAGAAGGGATTCGTGATATCGGGGATAACCATCCCGATCATATTGGTCGTGTCGCGTCGCAGGCCGCGCGCAAGTTGGCTAGGCTGATATCCAGCCGCCTGCACGGCCTCAAGCACGCGTGCGCGCTTGGGCTCGCTAACTTTGGCAGTGTTGTTGAGCACATGCGAGACCGTGCCCAGTGAGACGCCTGCGATCCTGGCGATCTCCTGCATGTTGGCCATGGCACCCTTCTCCGTGAGGCTCTAAGAGTTTGGTTGCGAGAACCCAAGATCAATCACCAAAGATTACGCGCTATTTTGAAATATTTCAATGGGCCTCTCGTTGCTCCGGGAACCTTCTCTAGTCAACCACCAGCTGATATTTCGCAGGAAATCCGCCCAAAGTTAGCTCCTAATAAAAATCTTGACAGCGGTGCCAAATTGTATATAGCTTTGTGCTCGAAATTTTGAAAGGTTTCAAAGGAGATTGTCCAAATGAGAAATCCCTCAGTTGTCAAAAGCTGGTGCGAATTGCCCGGCGATGCTAACGAGTTACAGCATCGGCTGGTGCGGTTTCCACTAGCCCTGATGATATTGTTCTTGACGTTAAGCGCAGTAGGACCGGCCAGACTTGCAAACGCCCAAGCGACGAATGCCCAGATGTCCGGTAAAGTTGTCGACCAAACCGGAGCTGTAATTCCCAGCGCAACAATTAATATCCAAAACACAGGAACCGGTCTAGTCCGCAAAGTCTCTTGCTCCTCGACCGGGGAATACGCAATTCCCTCCATTCCGGTCGGCACGTACAAGCTGAGCGCTGTAGCGGCGGGGTTCAAAACATACACTCAATCCGGGATCGTTCTTGAGGGCGGGCAAACTGCCCGCGTGGATGTCATTCTGCAAGTCGGAAGCGCAAGTGAAACTGTTGAGGTCTCGGCGGCGGCGGCGCAAGTCGATACCAGCTCGGCCGCTCTCCGCACGGAGGTCGATGCCAGGCAGATTCAAGAGTTGCCCCTCAATACGCGCAACTCGCTGCAACTCGTGACTCTGGTGCCCGGCGTTGGAAATGCCTCGGCGGCGGGTGCAGGCACCAGCAGTCTGCCCAACGTGGTGATCAACCAGCGCAGCGGCCCGCTGCTCACCGTAAATGGAAGCCGCGCAAATGGCAGTCAACTTTCACTCGACGGCGCTATCCTTGTAACGGGACTCTATAACCGCCCAGCGAACCTTCCGAATCCTGACTCGATTGGAGAGTTCTCGCTCCTGACGAATAGCTTCGGCGCTGAGTATGGTCACGCGTCCGGAGGCGCCTTCGTCGCAGTCAGCAAATCGGGAACGAACTCTTTCCATGGCTCGGCATGGGAGTTTCTTCGCAATGACGCCCTCAACGCCAGAAACTGGTTTGTTAATGCGCCAGCGCCGAACCCGATATATAAACAACATCAATTCGGCGTCGCTGGGGGCGGGCCCATCCTCAAGGACAAGGCTTTCTTCTACGCCACTTACCAGGGACTGCGACTTCACCAGGTGACTCTTGAGAGTCTCGCCACCATTACGCCGGCCCAGCGCACGGGCGACTTTAGCACCACTGCGGCGCAACTCTATGACCCCTATAAAGCAACCTGCTCCGGTCCTGCCGGTAGCGTGAGTGGCAATAACCCGGGCACTGGTAACTTGCCCTGTAATTACACTGTCGCCAATGGATATGCAGGCAGAAACCAAATACCGCAGAGCGAATGGGATCCAATGTCGGTAGCTTTCATGAACACCTACATACCCGTTCCAAATGCGACCACGGGGCTGAATACGGACCAAGTGCCAACTCCTACCACGGCCAACCAATACACGATCAGAGGTGATTACCGCACAACACAACACGATCAGACCTACATCCGTTTCTTCCATATGGTTGACTCGGCTGTAACCGGTCCTCCATATTCCGCCCTCCTTTCCTCGAAGTACGGCGATAACTTCGCGCAAACCAACTGGGGCACTACCGTTCGGGACACGCACACCTTCTCACCCAATCTGATTGGCGACTTCGGATTCTCGGACACGAATATCACGACCACCGGCACGCCCTTCGGAACAATCGTGACGGCGGCGCAAATGGGCGCACAGTATGCCACATCCGGAGCCAACGTATCTCCGCTGGTGACAGTATCTGGCGTCACAAGCTTTGGTTCAGGTAGTCCGTGGTATGAGAATACGGCTTTGAAACAAGCCGACGCAAAGCTGTCGTGGGTCAAGGGACAGCACCTATGGCAGTTCGGTGCTACCGCCCTTCGCGAAGCCGAGAAAATCCTATGGACCCACACTAACTCCTCCGGAAATCCAACCTTTAGCGGCGCGGTGACGGGAAACAATTGGGCGGATTATCTCGTTGGGAAGCCGATTACCTTCGGACAGTACACCCCCTATTTCGGTGATGAGCATTCAGTTCAATTGGGACTCTTTGCTCAGGATACTTATAAGGTATCGTCTCGGTTGACACTGAATCTGGGCATACGGTGGGATCTCCTTCAGCCCTGGGTGGAGTTTAACCACTCCTCTCCCGTTGTTAATTTCAATCCCGGTTTTCAGTCCACTCGATTCCCAACCGCCCCTCCGGGCCTCGCGTTCCCAGGAGATCCGGGAATTCCGCCTGGAACCATCTTCTGGGACAAAGGCAACTTGGCGCCGCGGCTTGGATTTGCCTACGATGTCTTCGGCGATGGAAAGACGGCAGTTCGCGGCGGATATGGGATATTCTATAATGCGCCCGGGGCCATCACGATGGCCAACGCAATTGAGGCACCCCCCTTTGAGACGCAACTGATTTTCACCCCCAACACCTTCACCAATCCCTACCAGGGAACCGGAGTCACGAATCCCTTCCCATACCCGTACTTGAATCCAGGAAAGAATCCGCTTTGGCCGTTTCCGGCGCAGTTCTACTCGCCGGATCCGAATATCAAGAATGCGTTCACACAACAATACAATTTCAACGTGCAGCGTGAATTTCCGAAAGACTTCATGGTGCAGGTCGGCTATGTGGGAAGCCATGGAAACCGGTTGTGGAATGGGAACCAGGCGAACGCAGGTGTGTTCAACCCAACGACTGAAACCACCGCTGCACTCGCCTCGAAATTTGCGCAGGCGAACCGCCCTTTCCTGCCTGCGTATTACGCCGGCATCACAAGAATCGCGAATATTGGTTTCTCCAACTACAACTCACTGCAGGTTACCGCGCGCAAGCGCCTTTCCGCGGGTTACACCATGCAATTGGCGTACACCTTCTCGAAGTCCCTCGATCCTGGCTCCACTGCCGATGCGGACGGAGCTAGCGCACAAAATCCGATCAGTCCGATTGTGGGCGAATATGCTCTGTCCGACTTCAACCAGAAGCACCTCCTTCGCCTCAATGGGGTATGGGATTTGCCGCAGTTCAAAAACCTGGGCCTGATGCACTATGCCGTGGGTGGATGGGAACTTTCGGGAATCATTGCCTACAGCTCCGGTACGCCCTTCTCGGTGACTACCGGCTCTTCGGCACCGTGGCTCGGAGGGGGCAGGGATATGGGAAATCTGCGCCTGAATGTGACGGGCACGGCTCCCTGCGCCGGTTGTGGTAGCCGGTTGTCGTGGACGTCGCATGGGACGACAGGATATTTCAACAATGCAGGCTACGCCACGCCGCTTACAACATTAGGGACTTACGGCAACAGCGGGCGCAATAGCATCGTCGGTCCTTCTTTCTTCAATTCCGACGTAAGCTTCGTGAAGAACTTTCCTCTCCTGCCGCGCGAAAACTCCAAGGTCCAATTGCGCGCCGATATCTTCAATCTCTTCAACAGAGCGCCTTTCAACAACCCAACAACCTCATTGTCGTCGTCGTTCTTTGGCAAAATCACTTCCGCTGGACCAGCCAGACAGATTCAGCTCGCGTTGCGGCTGACTTTCTAACCGGAATGCCGCGAGGATCAACAGTTGAAGCTGACTTGACGGATATCCCAAAATTGCAGGTACTGTTGTACTGCTCCTCTGAAAGGTTTCAATTCGGTCGCAAATGATGACTTATTTCTCAGCGAATCGGTGATCGATCGATCAGATTACCCGATTCGCTGAGAGGATCGGATCATCCAACTCGGTGCCAGAATTATCTTTTGATTGCCAACTGCCTCTGAAAAGGAAGCGATGAATGTATCAGCCTGAAACGTACGGCCTTGCACTCCTGTTCATGATCCTCAGCATGCTGTGCTGGGGATCGTGGGCAAACTCCATGAAGCTTTGCCCCGGCTACAGGTTTCAACTCTTTTACTGGGATTACGTCATCGGACTGATCGCCGGTGCAATTCTGTGGGGCTCAACTCTCGGAAGCCTTGGCACGGTGGGCCGATCTTTCTATGCAGACGTCGCACACTCCGGAGCGACTCCGATTCTCTTCGCACTTGCTGGCGGCGCCATCTTCAACATTGCCAATCTTCTGCTCGTCGCCGCAATCGAGATAGCCGGACTGGCTGTCGCGTTTCCAATTGGCATCGGCCTGGCGCTCGTTGTCGGAGCAATCGGCAGTTACATCATCTCGCCCAAAGGAAATCCCATTCTTCTCTTTGGGGGCATCGCACTCGTTGTGGCGGCTATCATTTTCGATGCCATCGCATACAGACTGCGCGAAACAGAACGCACGGCGATGAGTCGTCGGGGAATAGTCATCAGTCTAATTGCGGGCCTTTTAATGGGCACGTTTTATCCGTTCGTTTCGAAAGCAATGACGGGGGAAGGTGCGCCCGGACCTTACGCCGTCCTACTGTTCTTCGCCATCGGCGTGGCTATTTGCGCTGTTCCGGTAAATTATCTCTTCATGCGCTTCCCGCTCGATGGCGATAAACCCGCCGCGATGCGAGGCTATTGGAAGGCGCCCGGTAGCTGGCACCTGTGGGGTGTCGTGGGTGGGGCGGTCTGGGGTACGGGAGCGATGACGAATTTCGTGGCTTCGCAGGCTCACATCGTAGGACCCGCCGTTTCTTATTCCATCGGGCAAGGTGCGACTCTGATTTCAGCTTGCTGGGGAGTGTTCGTCTGGCACGAATTCAATGCGGCTCCGTCGCGCTCAAAAAACAGTTTGAAATGGATGTTTGTCTTCTTTCTCGGTGGCTTGACTGCGATCGCCTGTGCCCCGATCTTTTTATAGCAACCCTTCAACGTTATTTTGAGGAGAAACGCATTGTCTGCGCAAAAGCCAATTATCGTCGTCGGTAGCATCAATACAGACTTGGTAGCGGTCACTAAGAGGCTCCCGGCCGTAGGCGAGACCGTCATTGGATCCGATTTCCAGATTCACCCTGGCGGTAAAGGTGCGAATCAAGCCATGGCGATTGCTCGGCTGGGCTATCCCGTGCACCTCATCGGCCGCCTGGGGAATGATACGTTCGGCGCGGAGCTCCGTACCTACCTGGAGAATTCAGGGGTGGACATAACCGGAGTTTCAACCAGCGACGGTGCCTCCGGCGTAGCCGTGATCGTGGTCTCGGCGCGTGGAGAAAACAGTATCGTCCTGGCTCCCGGGGCCAATGCTAAAGTCACCCCCGAGGATATAGATGCAAATATTTCAATCCTGAGAACCGCCGGCCTTGTTCTGGCGCAGCTTGAGATTCCCTTAGAAACTGTCGAATACCTGGCTCAGGTCTGCGCGCGGGAAGGTGTGCCTCTGATTCTCGACCCCGCTCCCGCTATGGAACTTCCCTCGGGCATCTTCAAAGACATCGCGTGGTTCACGCCGAACCAGACCGAAGCAGCCTTCTATCTCGGCCACAATCGAAATGGATCAAGTCCCCACCCACCCGCCGAAATGGCAATGACTCTCCAGTCCATGGGGTGCAGCGGGGTTGTGCTGAAGATGGGTGCGGATGGAACTTATCTGGGACCACAAGGCGGTAGTGGCAGCTTGGTTCCCGCGTTCTCCGTCGAAGCGATCGATACGACGGCTGCCGGTGATGCGTTCAATGCGGGATTCGCTACCGGACTCATGCTCGGAAAGTCACCCTTGGATAGCGCGGTGTTTGCCGCCGCCGTTGCCGCCATTTCAGTAACACGTACGGGCGCTCAGCCTTCCATGCCCAATATGGCCGAGGTTGAGGAGTTCATAAAAACGAATCACTCCAAGTTGTGAGCGAAGGTGCGCAACGTTAGTTTGCTTTTGACTTCGTCGGACAGGACCATCGCATATTTCGCGGTGCTCGTGAAGGACACAACCCATATGCTCGAAAGGATCAATCAAATGAAAGCTGAATTCCGAATTATGTGGTGCGCCGCAGCCCTGACTCTTCTCGCGGCAATGTTCACTTCGCAGGCCAAGGCACAGTTCGGAAATCCCACAGGGCAACTCATTCTTGCGCCGCCATGCTCAGCGATGGGCCCCATCGTGCGGCCCGGAGCTCCTGCTTGTACACCATCGACTCATCGTGACTGGCTGGCCGAAACAACGCATTGGCGGACTGAGCGCCTCATCCGCATCGGCTACGATGGGTCCCGCTACAATTTGCCTCAGCTTCAATGGGCGCAACACAGCTTTATGCAGCCCCAGATGATGGTGCACGACCGCTACTTCTACGATCCAGTCGCGGGCAAATACACCGTCGACCGCTATCTCGATGACCTGGAGAAGCGTTACGGTGGCATTGATGCCGTCCTCATTTGGCCGGTTTATCCCAACGCAGGCATGGACGATCGAAATCAGAATGATATGGGACGCTCCATGCCCGGCGGTGTGGAGGGAGTGAAACAGATGGTGGCGGATTTTCATCGCCGCGGCGTGAAGGTTCTGTTTCCCATGATGATGTGGGATCAGGGAACGAGAGACCCGAAAAAAGACTGGCCTACTGACTTCGCGGAATTTATGAAACAGATCGATGCCGACGGAGTCAATGGCGACACACAGGATGGCGTGCCGTTGGCCTTCTCCCTCGCCGCTGAAAAGGTCGGCCATCCACTCGCGTTCGAGCCCGAGGGTGGCCCCAGCGATGAGGCTCTCGCGTGGAATGTGCTTACCTGGGGCCAGTATCAATACACGTTCGCTCCAGGGGTGGACAGGTATCGCTGGCTCGAACCGCGTCACCAGGTCAATATTCAGGGCCGCTGGGATCGCGATAAAACCAATGCTCTGCAATACGCCTTCTTCAACGGCGAAGGTTGGGAAAGCTGGGAAAACGTCTGGGGCATTTGGAACGGAGTCACTCCACGCGACGGAGAGGCAACGCGCCGTGTGGCAACCATCGAGCGCGCCGTGGCTCCTTATTTCGCGAGCCAGGGATGGGAGCCGCTTTACCCAATGTCGAGATACGGTGTCTTCTCAAGCCGCTGGCCGCTGGCCGACCAGACGGTGTGGACGATCGTGAACCGCAATGAGTACGACGTCGACGGGAATCAGATGACGACCCCCTACAAGCAGGGCATGCGGTACTTCGATCTCTATCACGGCACCGAACTCAAGCCGGAAATAAAGGGCGATCAGGCTGTGCTTTCGTTTTCGACCGAAAGCCACGGGTACGGAGCGATCTTCGCTTCTTCCGGCGAGCTGGAGCCAAAGCTAAGGGAGCTCATGGAAAAGATGAAGGGAATGACGGCTAAACCTTTGTCCTCTTACTCGAACGAGTGGCATGCCCCGACACAGCAAACGGTCGAGATCCCACCTTCGGCGCCCGCCGTGTCAGCGCCCGAAAGAATGATTCATATAGAAGGTGGCGATTACCTGTTCCGCGTGCAAGGTATAGAGATCGAGGGGTCCAACGACGTCGGCGTCGATGTTCAATATCCCTGGGAAGACAGCGCTCGCCGGTTTCATGAACACCCCATGCAGATCAAGCCCTTTTTCATCGATAAGTATCCGGTGACCAACGCTGAGTTCAAGAAGTTTCTTGACACCGCGCACTATCAACCCAAAGACAGTCTCAACTTCCTCAAGGATTGGAAGAATGGCTCCTACCCCGATGGATGGGCCAACAAGCCGGTCACCTGGGTATCGATTGAGGATGCCCGAGAGTATGCGAAATGGGCCGGGAAACGGCTTCCCCACGAGTGGGAGTGGCAGTACGCTGCCCAGGGAACAGATGAGCGCAGCTTCCCCTGGGGAAACTGCGATTGGCTCTCATCACGAGGCGGGGGGACGACTGGCTGCGCGTCGGGTAATGATGCTCCGGCACCGACTCCGGACAAGGCACGGACAATGCTACCCCCGAGCGATGTGGATGCACATCCAAATGGAGCGAGCCCATTCGGCGTAATGGACATGGTCGGAAATGTATGGCAGTGGACCGACGAGTACGTAGATGACCATACTCGCGCCGCCATTGTGCGCGGAGGCAGTCACTATCAGCCGCAAGGCTCAATCTGGTACTTCCCTCAAGCATACAAGAACGAACAACACGGCAAACTGCTACTCATGGCTCCCAGTTACGATCGTTCGGGAGCTCTGGGATTCCGCTGTGTCAAGGACGCACAGTAGTTCAGGTGAAGGAAGCTAAGACAGGGCATATAGAGTAGACAAGTCCGCTCTATACATAAGGAGCCTGAGCATGTTGAAAACCTTGCACGTTTTGCATACGCCTGATCTGCTGCACGTTCTAGCATCGATGGGCCACGGCGATGAGATTGCTCTGGTGGATCGCAATTTCCCGGCCGTTTCAATGGCGCAGCGGTTGGTTCGTCTCGACGGAGCGCACCTGCCGGCTGCATTGGAGGCCTGTATGCAACTCCTTCCACTCGATACCTTCGTCGACAAACCTGCTCTTCGAATGATGCAGGTCCACGCCCCCGAACAGATCCCTGAAGTTCAGCAGGAATGCCAAAGAATTATCGACAGTTTCGAAGGAAAGCATGTAGGGCTTGAGGGCCTGACTCGCGAACAGTTCTATGAACGTGCGCGTAAAGCTTATGCCATCGTCTACACAAGCGAACCGCGCGCGTATGGATGCCTCCTCCTCAAGAAGGGAGTGATCTTCTCTTGAAGCGGATTGAGGCCACTGGCGGCGGGAGTTCAACTGCGAACGCCCGCACAACTCGCTCAAATCCTCACAAAAGTCCGCAGTAGCGAACATCATCGAGACTCACGCAAGGACTCGACTAAAGAGGGACCAATTCTGTCGATTGTGATGAGTAGTCTCGCGGGAACTTGCCCTTGCCCTCGCGGATGTGGATGATCATCCGCTTGCTGTCGATGTCGGTGACCTTCAGATCCAGCGCTTCCTGACAGCGCAAGCCCGCGCTGTAGTACAGGGCCAGCAGTGCCCGATGCTTGATGTTCATCTCTGCATCAAGCAAGGCACAGACTTCCTCACGGCTCCAGACGGTAGGCAGCTTGCGCCGCACCTTGGGCTTGATGATCTCCTGATCGAACCAGGTCTGCTTCAGTGTCCTCGTGTAGAGGAACTTCAGAGCAGATCGGGCTCCCTGAATAGTTCCCCAGGCCAGCTTCCGTTCGTTGAGCAGATACAGCAGAAATGTGCGGACGTGCTCCGCGCCGAGTTGATCAGGTGACTTGTGGAAGTACTTGGCAAACTCAGAGACGGTGTGGGTGTAGTGGCGGATCGTGCGCTCGGAGAAGTTCCGTAGCCGGAGATCCTCCTGCATGCGTTGGCGTACGTGAATCATGAACACCTCCTTGGGTGTCCAGCGCTATCCAAACGCCACAAAACCATACCCTGCCTCGCTAGCGGCTTAGGGCAAATCGCCGAGTCACGCAATATAAAAGGCGCCCACTTTGCTGTAGGTTGTGGTTATTCGTATCACCACCTACGGAAAGGAGCGCCGTTATGAGCCAAGAGAAATATATCGGCATGGACGTCCACCAGGCAACGATCTCAGTTGCAGTCTTGGATTCTCGGGGCAAGTTGATCATGGAAAGTATTCTGGAGACGAAAGCGGCCACGATCCTTGAGTTCCTCCAGGGGCTGCACGGAAGTTTATCGGTGACCTTCGAAGAAGGGACCTCTGCGGCCTGGTTACATGACCTGCTGAAACCTCACGTCACCCGTCTCGTGGTCTGCGGTCCACGCAAGAACGCCCTATTGAAAGACGGCAGCAAGAGTGACCGGATCGATGCGCGAAAGCTGGCGGAGCTGCTGCGTGGCAACCAGCTCACGTCGGTTTACCACGGCGAGCACGGGATGCGCACCTTAAAGGAATTAGGTCGCAGCTACGTGACCATTACGCAGGATCTCGTCCGGGTCATGAGTCGAATCAAAGCACTCTACCGAAGCTGGGCCATTCCCTGCAGCGGTACCAGCGTCTATGCACCGCGGCATCGCGCAGAATGGTTAGGCAAGATCCCGGAACCCGGAGTTCGTCTCCGGGCCGAACGGTTCTATCAGCAACTGGATCTGCTGCAGCCGGTGCG
>JAOAPB010000007.1 GCA_025462645.1 Edaphobacter sp.
AACCTCAGTTCGCTCTTGCTGCTTAATTAAATAAGTAGCCGATCGCTCAAGCTTCGCCTACGGGCCTGTACCGATCGTCGCACAGTAGGCTGGTCTTCCCTGCTCCGTCTGAGCGGGTCGGACGAGATTGATCAGACTGGTCGTCGCCGCATCTTCGTCCGTTCTAAGCGTCGATGACGAGACAAAAATGATACGGAAAAAGCATGAAAGCTCTCTGTTGGAAGTTTTTTCGGACGCGGGTTCGACTCCCGCCGCCTCCACCATACCTAAATCCTTCTCTGTGGAGGGATTAACGGTTCGTCAAGACAAATTATGTGGCAGTATGGGACTTCCTCTTTACCGGACCACTTTTCCGAGCAGCCGGTTCCTCCCCCGAGCGGACTTATAGCTTCATTTGGTTTCATTCCGCCTAAGGCGGCGAATCCGGGTCGAGCTAGCTGGCTAATGTCCTGTTCTTCCCGCTTCTCTTTGCTGAGTACAACATTTCGTCCGCGCGCCGAACTGCTTCGTCCAGATCCTCTCCCGACCGAAACTCTACGACGCCGAAACTCGCTGTGACTGTGTGACTGCTGAGCCCGTCGCTCCCAAATCGAGTATGAGCGATCTCGTTGCGCAATCTCTCGGCAAATGCATAAACGTCACCTCTGTCGAGATTGGAAAGAAGTACTATAAACTCTTCTCCCCCGAGTCGCGCAACGGCGTCAGACGCTCGAATATTCCGTTGTACGAGCGAGGCAACCTGGGTCAATACCGCATCGCCTCCGTGATGACCATACGAGTCATTGATGGACTTGAAATCGTCAATGTCGAAGATAATCAGGCTTAGGACGCGTGGTCTTGTTTTCAAAACCTGACGATCCACGAATTCTTCGAACCCACGACGGTTCAACAGGCCTGTTAACGGATCTGTATTTGCGTTCTGATGTAGCGTGCGGACGATGTCAGATACAACAACGGCTAAGAGCATCAATCCCAATACGACCGTAAAGATGATGAAGGAGAAGTTCAGCCATATCCAGAATGGCGACTGAGTCAGAGCAGCGAGATCCCTGCGGTTGCCTATATACCCCAGCGAAAGGATTGTTCTGGGAAAAAACTGAAGTGCAAAAACAAGGAGCGTCCAAGACAAAGCGCGATCGATCCTGGTGTTCGCAGCTCTTCCAATCTTCAGCGCGGTACGAAGTAAGAGTGCCGCCAATCCGAAGTTGAGAATATAGATTCTCGCGTGAAGATTGCGATCGATATAGAAAAAATAAGAGACGCCTCCAATAACCAGGAGCGCTCCAGTGAAGTTAAGAAGGTAGTCCGACCGAAGGTCCATCCGCATCAGCAAGCCATCTGCGAAGACGAGTACAGCCGCCGTATAGAGGATGCACGAGATCACTGCATTCAAGCCAAAATCACGCGGAATCAGCAGAATCTGCGACAGTGCTGCCGTGCTGAAGAGAAAAAAAGTCGAAGCGAGCCAAAGAAGGTAGCGAAGTCTTCTCCAACGGTTCCAAACGCCTAGAAACGCCCCAGTAAAAAGAAGTGCGATTGCGGGGCCCAAAAGTGTCAACACACGTATTCCTACCACTGATGAAGATGTCCCGATATCTTTAGTCCCCAAGAACAAGCATTCTTGGAACAATTCTAAAGGTTTGTCAGGACCGCCAAACTACGAATGACCATCTGTTCCGGAAACCGGAAACAGCCCCCACATCTTTGATGGATGTCCTTTGCGGCTCTGGATGTTTGCCCTGTGGCTCTCTACATCGGAGGACGACGTCAACACACGACGGTCGTCAGCCTGGCGTCGGATGGAAAGAAGGGCGCTTGACCCGAGTTTTGGCTCTCGCCTTCATCATCAGTCAGTATGATGGGCTGTTCGCGTCAGCAGCCTCCGAGAGAATTCTCTTGCCGTCTTCACCGCCGTATCGGCTTCAGGGAAGGCCCTGAACGGCGATAGGTTGTTCGAGCATCTAAGCGCTACAAGTGCGACGCTCCATCCTTCCGCAATTTTACGTGCCAGCATCGATTAGGATCGGGAGCGCGATACCAAAATCTTCCTCGGCGACCTGCGCCGGGTCACCGATTTTCTGAAACAATAAATCCTCTTTCGCTTATGGTCTTGGAACCGATATACGGTCGTACCCAAACGGAACCGATGCTGTTAGGCACCGTGCTGGTGCTAGTGCAATTCGACGTGTGCGAAGAGATCCGTCTTGATCAGTTGCGAACTATCCTGGGCTTAAAGATGGTGACACAGGCCCACCCGAAGCACCAGGCCCAGGGATATGTGCATTACGAAAGACCTCCCGTAGTGGAGGCAATTGAGGAGTTGGTGCTCGAGAGCGGTGAACGGCTAAGCGGCGAGATCAAGTACTACGACTATGGCGTACTAAGCATAATCTTCCGCCTGCCGTTTTCAGGGGATTGGGATCTGCTGATCGGATTGGCCAGCCGATGGGTGTGGGACGTAGATTTCGCCGCTCAAGCCGCACGGATTGTTCGTCAAAAGACGGAACTTGCAGCCGCCGCAATGACCAAACCGTATGCGGAGTCGCTCAGCGAAGATTACCTGATCTTCCATATGCGCGAGATAGCTGGAGCACCAATGGCAAAACAGATCGTTTCGGAGTACAGCGGGCATATTGCGCAGGTAGTTCGAGGCGATACTGTGGCGCTCGCAGAGGCAGAGATTGCCGAAGTACTCCAATCGCGAATCTCATATTACGCAACGGATCTGGCAGTGATCGGATGGAACGCCGCGTTCCTGTATGACACGATGGCAGGTGCGGAGACAGCAATTCAGCTGTTGGAATATACGAATTCGCAGCTACTGGAGTTTCGGCACTACGATCGGTTGTTAACGCGGGAGTTGGACCAGGTCTACACCCAGCTGGAAGATGGCACAGGCACATTAGCGCGTTGGCGACTGGCGCGGTCCGCTACGCAGTTGCATACGACACTGCTCGAGGTCGCGGAGCTGACCGAGCACGCAGACAACGCGATCAAATTTCTGAGCGACATGTTCTCGGCACGGCTATATAAATTGGCGGCGTCGAAGGTGGGAGTTCCGGACTACAGGGATCTCGTAACCCAAAAGGTAAAGATGGCAGAGGAGCTCTACCGTTTCATGGTCGATCAGTTCAACCAGAGCCGTGCATTCTTTCTTGAGTTGACGGTGGTGATCATTCTGGTCATCGAACTGATTTTCCTATTCAAGGGCACGCCGTTTTAGCGGTGCCGCTAGACGACCTTCAGATAGCTATTCGCAACCAACCCAACGATCTCATCGACCGGCCTCGCCCAAAGCGCCTCATTGAAGATCTCCACCTCGATCGGACCGCTATACCCAGCCGCCTCCGTCGCCGCTCGCAGCCTCCGAATCTCGATCACCCCATCTCCCATCATCCCGCGCCCCATCAGCATGTCGGGCGTAGGGACAATCCAGTCCGAGACATGAAACGCAAAGATCCGCTCTCCCGCCCGCGCAATCTCCGCATACACCTTCGGGTCCCACCACACGTGATACACATCCACCACTACCCCGACCCATCGCGAATCGAACTGACTCGCAATATCCGTCGCCTGCCCCAGCGTCACCACCACCGACCGGTCTGCCGCGAACATAGGATGCAGCGGCTCCACACCAAGCTTCACCCCACACTCCGCGGCATACGAAGCAATCTCCCCAATCCCATCCACCACCATCCGCCGTGCGCCATCGATGTCACGATCCGGAGCCGGCCCATTCACCAGCACCAGCAGATCCGTCCCAACCGCAGCAGCCTCATCGATAGCCCGAAGATTATCGTCAATCCTCTTCCGCCGCTCCTCCGCAGTGGCCGCCGGAAACATCCCGCCCCGGCACAAGCTGGAGGCCCTCAACCCAGCCTCCCGTATCAACCGCCCAGCCTCCGCCGGAGCCTCCCCAACTGCATACCGCCACGGCCCGATCCACGGGATACCCCCACACACACAGGCGTCCACCACCTCCCGCAGCCCCCTCTTCCCCGCAGTCATCTGGTTGAAGCTCAGACGCGAAAGATCACGAAACTCCTCAACCATTCCCTACCCCCGCCAGTTCGAGCACCGGCCGCATCCGCGCCACCGCAAGCTCCGGGTCGGCCAGCAGTCGAGCCTGATCCGCATACACAAAAAGCTCCGCTAAATGAACGACTGACCGCGCACTCTCCGCCCCCTGCAACATGCGGAAGTGCCTCTGGTGCCCATTCAGATAAGCCAGAAAGACCAGCCCCGTCTTGTAGTTGTAAGTAGGCGCCTGAAAGATATGCCGCGACAGCGCAACCGTGGGCCCCATCAACTCCTCGTACCGTTCAAGATCCCCCGCATCCAAAGCCCGCAAAGCCAGCGCCGCCGCCGGGGCAATGCCATCGAAGATTCCGAGCAGAGCATCGCTATGCCCCACAGCATCCCCGCGAATCAGCTCCGGATAGTTGAAGTCATCTCCCGTATACATCCGAACCCCCGCAGGCAAAAGCCGACGCATCGCAATCTCGCGATCCATATCCAGCAACGAGATCTTGATCCCATCCACCTTAGCCTGGTTATCGCGAATCACCGCAAGGCAGGTGGCCATTCCCTCATCCTCGTTCCTGCCCCCCCAGTACCCCTTCAGTTGAGGATCGAACGCCTCCCCCAACCAATGCAGAATCGCCGGTCGCGAAAGTTGCGACAGCAGCCTCCCATACACCCGCTGATAGTCCTCCGGCCCCTTCGCACACCGCACCAGAGCTCGGCTGGCCATCAGAATCACCCGCGCCCCCGCACCCTCGATCAACGCGCACTGCTCCTCATACGCTGCAATCACCTCATCGAGACTCGCAGGCCGACTCGCATCCAGCTGATCCGTATTCGCCCCGCAGGCAATCACCCCACCCACGGCCCGCGCCTCAGCCGAGGAGCGCCGCACAAGCTCCTTCGCTGTCTCCCAGTCCAATCCCATGCCCCGCTGCGCCGTATCCATCACCTCCGCCACCCCAAACCCTAGCGACCAGAGATATCGCCGGAACGCCAGCGTCGCCTCCACATCCATCACCTGCGTGGAAGCAAGCGGATCAACCACGACATGCGCCGCCGCATACGCAACCCGCGACGACGGAGGGGCTCCCGCAATCACCGGCAAAGGGCCAAGATCATTCAGTCTGTAGTCGGTCAATCCGTTTGAGAGAGGTAGTCGAATCCGCATAGGCCTCATAGATTAGCTAAGTGTAAGTCTCGGAATCTCCAGCCATCGGCGCTCGGCCCACGAGCGCATCCCTGCCTCTGCTAACTGCACGCCCTTCGCCGCCTCCAGAAAATCGTGAGGGAACGGCGCGTCTTCAAGAACATGCCGCAAAAACATCTCCCACTGTATCTTGAATGCGTTGTCGGCATTCGTCGTCGTTGGAACCGTCTGCCAGCCCGCCAAAAAGTCGATAGGGTTCGGAATATCCGGATTCCATACCGCCTTCGGCGTCGTAACCCGTGGCTGCACCTTGCACTCGCGAAGCCCGACGACCGCACTGCCGTTGGTTCCGTCAACCTGCAGGATCAACAGGTCGTCGCGATGGACCCGCGTAGCCCACGAAGAGTTGATGTGCGCCACAACACCGCCCTCTAACTCAAAGGTCGCATAGGCAGCGTCGTCCGCCGTACACGCATACGTCTTGCCTGCCTCATCGACACGCTCTGGAATAGTCGTCCTGCCAATGCAGCTAACCGAAGTCACGCGGCCAAACAGATTCTCCAGCACATACTGCCAGTGCGGAAACATATCGAGGATGATCCCGCCCCCGTCCTCTTTCCTATAGTTCCACGAAGGCCTCTGCCCAGCCGGAAGAGGCCCCTCGAAGACCCAGTATCCGAACTCCCCGCGAACCGACAACACACGCCCCAGAAATCCGCTCTGCAACACCTGCTTCAACTTCAAAATACCCGGCAGAAATAGCTTGTCCTGAACCACCCCGTTCTTCACCCCGACCTTCGCGGCCTCCCGCGCCAGCTCCAAGCTGTCCTCAAGCGTCCCGGCAAGCGGCTTCTCGCAATAGATGTGTTTGCCTGCAGCCAGCGCCGAACGAACGCTCGCGGCCCGCAATAGCGTGGACTGCGCATCGAAGTAAATGACATTATCCGCATCGGCAAGGCAGGCATCGAGATCGGTGCTCCATCGATCGACGTTCCACTCCTTGGCCAGCGCCTCCAGCTTCGCGGCATTGCGCCCCACCAGCACAGGATCGGGCATAACCAGCGATTGATCCTTGAGCTGAAGCCCACCCTGCTTACGAATCGCCGCAATAGACCGCCCAAGATGTTGGTTCGTGCCCATACGGCCAGTGACGCCGTTCATGATGATGCCGATTTTGCGCATAGCAGAGTAATCCCCTCGGAAAATAAGGTTCAAATCAGGATGTCCATCCGGGTGTCTTCTGAAACATGAAGAATGGCCTTGACGGGATCATAATGAAGTACGAGAAACGGTAGCAACAGAAAGCGCAGGCATGGCAAAACAAACAGTGTGTAGGCGAGCGATAGCCGCTCTGACTCTCGCTTTGGCTATCTCTGCAATCTCTATAGCCCCACGAGCTGCCTTAGCCGAAGACTTCCGCGTCGTAGGGCCTGGAGGCGGCGGTGCCATGTACAACGCCACCATCAGCCCGCACGACGTCAACGAGGTGCTGGTCTCGTGCGACATGACCGGAGCCTACATCAGCCACGACGGCGGTCACTCCTGGCGCATCTTCAACCTCCGAGGCGGCATAAAGTTCTTCGCCTTCGATCCCATCCTCCCGCACACGATCTATGCCGCAACCAGCGTGCTCTGGCGTAGTACCGACGACGGCCGCTCCTGGAATCTGCTCTCGCCCAGGCCATCCACCATCCGCGGAGTCCTCATGAACTCCGACCACGCAGAGGAGACCATCCTCACCAGTCCCACCCCCATAGGCACGATCGAAGCCCTCGCAATCGATCCAGCCGACTCCCATACCCTCATCATGACCGCCACGAAAGAAGGCCATTCCTCCCTGTTTCTTTCAAACAACGACGGCACCGCCTGGAAGGAAATAACCACACTCCCAGAGGCGCCCAAAAGGATCTGGATCGATCCTCACTCGGCAAAGAACGAGCGTGACCTCTACATCGCAGGTCCCCACGGAGTCACCGTTCGATACCACGGCCAATGGCAGAACCGGCCCACCCCCGCCGGCGTAGTCCTCAACGACGTCAGCGCCGGATTCGCCTCTTCCGGCGGCCCCTTCCTGTACAGCACCTCCGAAGCAGGAATACTCCAATCGAGAGACGGCGGCACGACATGGACCACGTCTTCCCTCCCCGGCTCTGGCACACACGTTCGCGCCATCGCGACGAGCCTCAATCATCCCGAGACCGCCTACGTCTCCTATTCGAATCTTCGGCTCAACTGGAAGACACTCAACTGGCAGACATGGATGGGCGTAGCTCGCACAACCGATGGCGGTCGCAACTGGTCGCTGGTCTGGAAGGACTCCCGCACCGCAGCCCCCAACGTGCACGATGCCTGGATCTCCGAGCAGATGGGCGTGGACTGGCCCGAAAACCCGCTGACCCTCACAGTGGCCGATCAGGATCCAAACCTCTCCTACGCCACAGACCTCGGCCGCACCATGGCCACGACGGATGGCGGAGCCACCTGGACCGCCCGCTACGCGAAGAAGATCCCCGGAGCCAGCTGGACCAGCACCGGCCTCGACGTGACGACCGCCTACGGCTATCTCGTCGATCCCTTCGACTCCAACCGCCGCTTCATCCCCTTCACCGACATCGGCCTCTTCCGCAGTGAAGACAAGGGCCGCTCCTGGACCCGGTCGACCACAGGCATCCCCGGCCCATGGAGCAACACCACCTACTGGGTCGCCTTCGATCCCGCCGTCAAGGGCAGGATGTGGGGCGTGATGAGCGGCACCCACGATCTCCCCCGCCCCAAGATGTGGCGACGCACCGACGTCAGTCAATACAAGGGAGGCGTCTGCATCAGCACCGACGGAGGCCGCACCTGGACCCCCTCCAACGCCGGAATGCCCGAGACAGCACCGACCCACATCCTGCTCGACCCCTCAAGCCCAACCGACAAGCGAACCCTATGGGTCGCAGCCATGGGTCGCGGCATATACAAGAGCACCGACGGCGGCCAAACCTGGTCCCAGAAGAATCGCGGCATCACCCAGAGAGCTCCTCTCGCATGGCGTCTCGCGCGAGCAGAGAACGGAACCTTATACGCCCTGATCGCCCGACGCAGCGAAGACGGCAGCATCCACACCGAAGGCGACGGCGCTCTCTACAAATCGACCGACGGAGCCGAGTCATGGTCTCCGATGAATCTCCCCACCGGAGCAAACGCTCCCAACGGCCTGGCCATCGACCCGCACGCCCCCAACCGCCTCTACCTCGCAACCTGGGCCCGAGCCGCAGGCACGCACGGCGACGGCGGAGGCATCTTCCTCTCCATCGACGGCGGCAAGACCTGGAAGACAGCCCTCGACCGCGACCGCCACGTCTACGACGTCACCATCGACCCGCGCGACTCCAACGTCCTCTACGCCTCAGGCTTCGAGTCCTCCGCATGGCGATCCACCGACCGCGGCGAGCACTGGACCCGCATCCCCGGCTACAACTTCAAATGGGGCCACCGCGCCATGGCCGACCCGGACGATCCCCACATGGTCTACATCACCACCTTCGGCGGAGGCGTCTGGCACGGCCCCGTAACTGGAGCAGCCTCAAAGCCCGACATAGCAACACCAGCCCTCATCCCTGGCCGCTAAGGCTGCCGAAACCCACAACACGCCAGAAGCCGTAAACTGTTATCGGCTACTGCGTTAACCTGCGATGACCGACGCTCTTCCCGGCGTCCCCTCATCGAACGCGACGCCATGCTACCGAACTCACACCAATATCGAGGCTGCAGCTCTTCATGTCGAACCCAAGCACTCCCGAACCGAACTCCCCCAAAGCCAACGAGGCCCCTGAAACGAATGAGTCCCTCGAAGCAAACGAGTCTTTCGACAAGATCCTTGCCGAATACGAGCAGAGTCATTCGCGTCCCGCGGGCGAGGGGGGCAAACAGATCGAGGGAACGGTAGTCGCCGTCTCCGCCGAGTCTGTCTTCGTCGATATTGGCTACAAGACCGAGGGCATTCTGCCGCTGGCCATCTTCCAGAGCGCCGGCGAATCCGTAGAACCTGGCAGCAAGCTCCTGGTCTCGGTGAAGGGCCGCAACCCCGAGGGCTACTACGAGCTATCCCGCCTGAAGATCGCACAACCGACAGACTGGTCATCTCTCGAACGAGCCTTCGCAGACAAGTCCGTCATCGCGGGGACGGTAACCGGCGTAGTCAAAGGCGGCCTCACCGTGGACGTCGGCGTCCGTGCCTTCATGCCCGGCTCCCGCAGCGGAGCTCGCGACGCAGCCGAGATGGAGAAGCTCGTCGGTCAGGAGATTCGCTGCCGCATCATCAAGCTCGCGATCGAAGAAGAAGACATCGTCGTGGACCGCCGCGCCGTCATGGAAGAGGAAGAGCGCTCGACGAAAGAGCTCCGCTACGCCGCCATTAAAGAGGGCGACATCGTATCCGGAACCATCCGCAGCCTCACCGACTATGGCGCCTTCGTCGACATCGGCGGAGTCGACGGCCTCCTGCATATCAGCGACATCGCCTGGAACCGCATTAACAAGCCGACGGACGTCCTGACGCAGGGACAGCAGATCGAGGCGAAGGTCCTCAAGATCGATCCTACGGGCCACCGCATCGCTCTCGGCCTCAAGCAGCTTCAGCCTCACCCCTGGGATGCCGTGCCCGGCAAATACACCCAGGGCGAGCGCATCCGCGGCGCCGTCACGCGAGTCACAGACTTCGGTGCGTTCGTAGAGTTGGAGCCAGGCGTCGAGGGCATGATTCACGTCAGCGAGATGTCCTGGGCTAAGAAGGTCAGAAAGCCCGGCGACCTCCTCAAACCCGGCGATACCGTCGACGCGATCATCCTCGGAATCAGCCTGGCCGAGCGTCGCATCTCACTCGGTCTCAAGCAGGCATTGGGCGACCCATGGGCCGAGATCTCCGAGAAGCTCATCGTAGGCTCCGTCGTCGAAGGCCCCGTCACCAGCTTCACCAAGTTCGGAGCCTTCGTCCAGATAGCGGAGGGCATCGAGGGCATGATTCACGTCAGCGAGATCAGCGCCGAAAAACGCATCGAGCGCCCGCAGGACGTCCTCCGCGCGGGCGAGCAGGTCAAGGCGAAGGTTCTCGAAGTCGACAAGGAAAAGCGGCAGGTCAAGCTCAGCCTCAAGCAGATGGTCCCTACCGGACTCGACGAGTTCATCGCCGAGCACAAGACCGGCGACATCGTCACCGGCCGCCTCATCGAGGTCTACGACCGCAGCGCAACGGTAGAGCTCGGCGAAGGCATCCTCGCCACCTGCGAGATCACGAGACAGTCCCCAGCCGAGCAGGCATCTGCCGACACCAAGCTGGATCTCTCAGACCTCAGCTCCATGCTGAAGGCCCGCTGGAAGAGCGGTGCCGCCGCCGAATCCAAGCCCGAAGCCATCCGCGCAGGCCAGATCCGTAGCTTCCGCATCTCCAAACTCGATCCGGACGCAAAGACGATCGAGCTGCACCTAGTCTAACGACGAAGACTCTCGCAGTTCCTGCTGTTGCCGTTGTTCTCGCTCGACCACCACAAAAGATCGGGTGCCCCATCCTTCGCAGTCTCATCGCGAAGGGTGGGATCGTAAAATCTCTCCCGGCCCTTCCACCGTTTGCTCTTTGTCACAAAATCCACCAGGGAAATGGTCATCTCGACCGTCTGCTGTGCGCTGGAGACAACACGTCTGGTCCTTACGGTGTTATCGGATACAAACCGGCGTTAATCCCTATCTCTCAATAGCAGTATTGTATTTCCACATGCGAAATTTTTATCTGACTGGGCTTATCTTCGACCACGTCGAAGACGTCGCCATCAACGGCCTCAGCGTACAGGGCAACACCTCGGCGGAGTCAGTCGTACGCTTCATCGACTCCAGGGATGTCCTCTTCACCGCAACGCGTGTCCTCACACCGGCCACGACCTTCCTCCAGCTCAAGGGAGCCGACAACGAGAGAATCACAATCGACGGCGGCGATCTGTCAAAAACAACCACATCGCCTTCCATCTTTGACAGGGCATGGCGCGATGCAATTTGCGTGGCAAAGACGACAACCATAGGAAAATGCCCCTATAATATTCGCAGGAAAAGCGGAGAACGCTTTTGCCTACAAAGCAGTCATCTTTGAAGTACTGGAGATTCACCACATGCAAACGAAAGTCTGGACCCGCCCTGATTTCGAAGAAGTTAGCCTCGGATGTGAGATCAACTGCTACGCTCCCGCGGAAATCTAAAGGATGTTGAACTTCAGACTACTGGGGACTGCTGCCGGTGGTGGCATCCCCCAGTGGAATTGCTGCTGTACACTCTGTGAACTCTGCCGGAGAGAGCCGCAGATCGTAACGCCGCGCTTCCAACTCCAGGCGGCAGTCTCGGGCAATAATAGAGGCTGGTTCCTCTTAAATGCCTCTCCCGACCTCAGATTTCAAATTGAAGCAAACCCAGAACTTCAACCCGCCCTCATGCACGGCAAGCGCAACACTCCGATCAAAGGCATAGTTCTGACGAGCGCCGACTTGGATCAGGCTATGGGACTTCTCTTGCTCAGAGAGTTTCAACCGCTCATCATCTACGCGACCACCCTGGTGCGTCAGGTACTTGAGTCCAACAGTTTTTTCCGAATGCTGGAGCGTGTTCCAAACCAGCTCACATGGGTTGAGATTATTCCGGGTGAGGCCTTCGCACTCGGCGACAGCGGAGTTACCTGCACTCCTATCCCGCTTGCCGGAGATCTTCCCTTCTATGCCCGCGAACGGAGCACCGGTGAACCGGGACAGTCCAGCCTGGGGCTATTGCTCGAAGCCGATGGTCAACGCCTGGCCTACACACCCTCCGTTCCAGAGGTCACCGAGAGTCTACGCACTGTTTATAGCTCTTGCGACGCCATGCTGATCGATGGCACCTTCTGGAACGATGCAGAGCTAAGCCGGACTCACTCCGGAACGCCACTTGCCCGATCCATCGGCCATGTTCCTATGAGCGGAGACGACGGCACCATCGCTCTACTCTCAGACATCAATCTTCCACGGAAGATCTTTGTTCACATCAACAATACCAACCCTGTGCTCGACCCTCGCAGTGAAGAGTACAAGGCGGTCCTCGACGCGGGGTGGCAGATAGGGCACGACGGATGGCAACTGAATCAGTGACGACGACAGCGACAGGTAACGAATCCGACCTTTTGTCACGGGAGGAGTTACGCGATCGACTTCTTACAGTCGGAGAGAGCCGCTACCATCACCGGCATCCCTTCCATCTACGCATGCACAACGGAGAGTTGAGCCGCGGCCAGATACAGGCATGGGCTCTCAATCGCTTCTACTACCAGAGCCGCATCCCTATTAAGGACTCCTTACTGCTCGCGAAGAGCGAGGACCCAGCCTTTCGTCGTGCCTGGAGAAAGCGCATCCTCGACCATGACGGCGACCAGGATGGATACGGCGGTGTCGAGAAATGGATTCAGCTTGCTGAAGCCTCGGGCATCTCGCGGGAGCAGGTCATACCCTGCACCGGAGTGCTACCGGGTGTCCGATACGCTGTCGACGCCTACCTTGCGCTCGTCAGAGACAGTCCCTTGCTGATCGCCGTAGCCTCTTCACTGACGGAGCTCTTCTCTCGTGACCTAATCTCTCTCCGAATGGATAAGATGAGGTTGCATTATCCCTACCTGACGCCGGGGTTGGCCTACTTCGTTGGACGCCTGACCCAGGCACCAGAGGACGCAGGCTTTGCGCTCGACTATGTATCGACCCACGCAGTGACCCGCGCGCAGCAGGAGCAGGTAATCCACGCTCTCGAACAAAAATGCGCGATCCTCTGGGCGCAGCTGGACGCCATTGACTATGCCTATGTTGCACCCGGCAATATACCGCCAGGCTGTTTCGTTCCTGATTGTGACTAATGCTGTAGAAGGGTTTTTGACATGGACATGGACTCGATTCCGGGACTCGCTCCAGGTTGCCGGCTTCATCCAACCCAGGATGTGCTGTTGGTGCCGGAGGGGACTTTAAAGCTAAGCGGACCAACGCGTGACGTTCTCGTGCGCATCGATGGAAGCAGGAACGTAACCGCCATTGTCGACGACCTGCTCCAGAGGTACGCAGGAGCCAATGAAGATGAAGTGCGAAGCGACGTCCTCGCATTGCTAGAGCGCCTGGAGCAACGTGGCGTCGTTCGGACCTGATGATGACACCAACTGATACCTCGAATCCGCCACTTGCCTCGCCTCTCTCACTCATCGCCGAGCTCACACACCGCTGTCCGCTGCACTGTCTCTATTGCTCTAATCCGATAGAGATGCAGCGTGCCGAAGATGAACTCTCTACCGATGATTGGAAGCAGGTATTCCAGCAGGCTGCGCAATTGGGAGTTCTGCACCTCCATCTCACCGGAGGCGAGCCCCTCGCTCGCAAAGACCTTCCTGAGTTGATCCGTTCGGCTCGCGATGCAGGACTCTACGTCAACATGATCACGTCCGGTATCGGGCTTACCGAGGACCGCCTCTCCACTCTCGTCGATGCTGGCCTCGAGCATCTTCAGCTCAGCTTTCAAGACCTGGATGAAACCACCGCCAATCACATCGCCGGTACGCGAGCGCACGCGATCAAGCTCGCCCTGGTCCCTGTGCTCAAGAGATTTCACCTTGCATTTACGGTCAATCTAGTCGTGCATCGAATGAACCTGGATCGCCTCGAGGACTTCATTGCACTGGCAGAGGATCTAGGCCCGGATCGCCTTGAGATCGCCCACGTCCAATACTACGGATGGGCCCTGAAGAACCGCTCGCTCCTGATGCCGACCGAAGAGCAGGTCCATCGCTCCTTGCCTATTGTCGAAGCCGCCAAGCAGCGCCTGAAGGGAAAGATCCATCTTGAGAGTGTCTTCCCCGACTACTTCGGAAGCTTCCCCAAGGCCTGCGTTGGCGGCTGGGGACGGCAGATGATGCTGATCGACCCTGCCGGGCAGGCGCTCCCCTGCCACTCGGCAGCGATCATCCCAAACCTATCCTTCGACAATGTTCGCCAGCACGACCTCGCCTGGATCTGGCAGTCTTCGCCGGCGTTTCAACGCTTTCGCGGAGACGCCTGGATGTCCGAGACATGTCTTGAGTGTCCTCGCAAAGAACGCGACTTCGGTGGCTGCCGCTGCCAGGCGTTCATGTTGACAGGTGATGCCGATGCCATTGATCCTGTCTGCAGTTATAGCCCACACCATGAGCTGCTCCAGACGCTCCGCAAGCCATCTCAAGAGCTTTTACCTATTTGGAGAGGCTAGGCCGCAAATCACCCTCGCTCGCCTATCAGAGACAAACAACCCCTTACTGACTCACCCCACCCGCACTCAAACTGAAGATAGGCAGATACAGCGCAATCAGAATCGTAACCACCACCACGCCCATTACAATCAGAATCATCGGCTCAATCAAACTCATCGCTGCCGTAAGATTCGTCTGCACATCCTCCTCGAAGAACTCAGCCACGGAGTTCAACATCTGTGGCAGCGCACCTGTAGACTCCCCCACCTCGATCATCTCGATCGCAAGCTCCGGAAACACCTTCGTCTGCTGCAGACTGACCGAAAGCCCCTTCCCCTCCCGCACCGTCTCGACCGACCGATACACCGCATTCCCAATCTGCCGTGAATCAATCGACCGAGCCGCCGTCTCAAGGGAAGGCACCAGAGGCAGTCCACCTGTCAGCAGCGTCGAAAGAGTCCGCGAGAACAAGCCCACCTGATACTTCAGCCAGACATTTCCGAACACCGGCAACCCAATGCGAATCTTGTCCAGCGCCGTAGCCCCAGCTTCGGTCTTGGCCCACCGGTACACCAGATACCCAACCACCCCAAGGACCAGCGCCGCATAGATCCCGTACTGCTGCGCATACCGTCCCAGGTCCAGTAGAAAGGTTGTCAACGCCGGAAGATGTGTTCCCAGTTGCTCATAGAGCTGCGCAAATCGCGGCACCACAAACGTAATCAGGAAGATGAACAGCGCGATCACCATCGTAATCAGCAGCGCCGGATAGATAAGGCTGGCCTTCAGCTTCTTCCGGAACGTCAGCGACACACGCTGAAAGTCCAGAAATCGCTGCAGCACCTCCTCCAGATTCCCCGACCGCTCCCCCGCCAGTAGTGTCGTCGTATAGACCAGGGGAAACCCACCCTGCGCCTCGAATGCCTGCGAGATCGACTCGCCCGTCTTAACCCGCGCTGCCACATCCTCAAGCTGAGACCGGAAGTGCAACACCTTCTGCCGCCGTCCCAGCAGCTCCAGCGATCCCAGAATTGGCAATCCCGCTCGAATCAGGGTCAAAAACTGCTGGTTGAAGATCAGGAAGATCTCAAGCTTGACCTTCTTCTTGCCTCCGCTACCCAGCACCCCCCGCGCCTTCACCGAGTAGACGTAGTACCCTGCCTGTGTAAACCGAGCCTGCAACTCCCCCGCCGTAGCCGCAGCATGAATCTGCTCCTGCACCCGTCCCCGCTCATCCGCCAGCTTCACTACAAATTCAGTCATAGTAAGGTCTTAAGTGGCAACTGCGGCCACTCTGTCCATCTTAGACGTTTCCGCTGTCAATTCGCTCTGGGCAGCTCCCTGAACGCCTCAGGACGACCTCCTAATCTGTTGCAATCAGCAAAAAAAGCCCATTACCCTTCATATTAAAAAGTTTCGATCATTAATTTGAATTCGCGTGATTTTAACAAATTGTCACCTCAATTAATTCATCCTTCATCTTTCTCAAGTTTCGGCCGAGCAAACTAGGAGGATGAAATACCTTAATTTCTTCAAAAACTTTATTCTCGCAGGCGTGTTTTTAACGTCTGCTCACGCGCAGGTTACGACGGCCCGCATGGCTGGCATCGTAAAGGACCCCTCGGGCAGTGTGGTGCAAAACGCTGAGGTCACCATAACGAATGAACGGACCGGAGCTCAGCGGACCGTTCGCACGAATGGCGACGGACTGTACATCATCGTTTCGCTGCCGCCCTCAGAGTACGACATTCGCGTAGTTGCCCCTGGATTCACGGCAACAGAGATAAAGCATGTTTCGCTGGCCGTCGGCCAGGAGGTAAATCACGACTTTGCTGTCGCACTGGCGGGAACCGAGACTCAGGTCTCTGTCGACGCGGGTTCCACCCTATCGCTTGATACCGCGTCCGCAAAGATCGGCGCCAATGTCGCCAGCCGGGAGATCGAAAATCTCCCCATCAACGGCCGCCAGATCTCGCAGCTCTATCTCCTCGTTCCAGGAGCCACGAATGCCGGCTCTGGAACCTTCGATAACATCCGCTTCTCCGGCCGCGCGGTCGAACAGAACATCATCCGCCTCGATGGCATCGAGGCTACCTCCATCATCGACACCTCTCCGGGTAACCTCAACGGCGAGATCACCTCCCTCTTCCGCCTCCAGCAGTCCCTCGAGGCCGTCCAGGAGTTCCGCATCGACTCGTCCAGCTACCCCGCCGAGATGGGAACCGGAACGGGTGGCCAGATCAGCTTCATCACCAAGTCAGGCACCAATCACATCCACGGCTCCGTCTTCGAGTACCTCCGCAACGACTTCTTCGACGCAAGAAATACCTTCAACCCCAGGGCTGTCGGTGCCACACCCGCTGGCAATCCGAAGTTCCGTCTGAACCAGTTCGGCGGATCGATCGGCGGGCCTATTCTGAAGGACAAGCTGTTCGGGTTTGCGAACTATGAAGGTCTCCGCCAGATATGGGCATCCCCCCAGCGCGCGGCAACGCTAAGTAACTTTGCCAGGTCGCAGATTCCCACTAGCAGCGCCATCTATCCGCTGCTCGCCGCATTTCCTGCCGATCCCTTTCCTGCAGTAGCCGGCGTTTCCCAGCAGATCGTGACTACGGTTGGCGCCAACAGCATCAATGAGGACTTCGGAGCCATCCGCTTCGACTACCGCATCAACAACCGTTTCAGCGCCTATGCCCGCTACAACCGCGACCAGGGTACCTCCAGCCAGATTCAGGATGCTTCCCTGAGCAAGTTCGGTCAGGTCGAGGTTCCGCAGAACGGTGTGCTTGCATTCAACCAGATATGGTCATCCCACATCTTCAATGAGACTAAGTTTGGCTACAACGGAATCAAGATGCGCGTACTTGGCCTCCCCGGCGCCAGCCCGAACGCTGATCTCAGCCGCGCACGTATCGCCATCGCAGGTCTGACCAACATCGGTTCGCTCATCAGCCTTTCCAGCAACTTCAACGGAGTAGGCGCTCCCTACACTGGTCAGAGCTTCTCCTATATCGACAACTTCTCTCTGCTGAAGGGTAACCACAGTATGAAGTTCGGTGTTGAGGTGCGGCCGCTCTCGCTCTACAACAACCAGATCGGCGGAACCACTTACACCTACAACAGCGTCTCTGACTTCACCAATAACCGGCCGTCGCAGATCGCCTTTTACGGCGACCTCAGTGACCTCAGCCCCTTCACTGGTCTCAGCGGCAACGCCCAGGTCAAGCAGACTTACTACATTGGCTACGCGCAGGACGAGTGGAAGGTCAAACCCAACCTCACCCTCAGCTACGGCCTGCGCTACGAGTACTACTCACCGCTTCACGAGGCTCGCAACAAGAACGTCGTCTTCAACATGGCCACTGGCACCATCACCCCCAGGTTCTCCGGTGATTGGTACGCCAGCTCGAAGGCCAACTTCGGTCCGCGCCTCGCACTCACCTGGTCCCCCGGTTTCTCTAACGGACAGACTGTCTTCCGTATCGGTGGAGGCGTCTTTTACGGTCCCGGACAGACAGAAGACCAGATCCAGCCCGAGGCCAACGACCGTACCCAGCGCACCTTCACCCAGAACACCGGCACCGGTTATTCAAAGGTCTATCCGATCAACCCGCAGACCGACATCTACGCCAACTACAACATCAACGATCCGAATCTCGGCTATCAGCCACGCGCATATGCTCCGAACTACAAGATTCCGGAGCGTGTCACGACCTACACTGCCTCGATCCAGCAGCAGCTCCCCGGACAGATGCAGTTCATGGTCGGGTACGTGGGATCGATGGGCCGAAACCTCTTTCTCCGGTCGATCACAAATCTGATCACCGGTGTAACGACGAATCCAACGACGGGTGTTGGTAATGCGATTCGCCAGTTCGGCGGTCGCTTCGCCGAGGTCGACTACAAGACCTCCGGCGGAACCGACATGTACAACGCCCTGCAGTCCACGCTCCAGCGTCGCTTTGCACGGGGCCTGTCCATGGGTGCGCAGTACACCTGGGCGAAGGAGCTGGGAACCTCCAGCGGATCCAATGAAGCGACTACGGCTCAGAACCCGTACAACTTCAAAACCGAGTACGGTCGTGGCACCTTTGACATCCGTCACAGCCTCAACGCAACCGTCCTCTACGATCTCCCCTTCGGTCACGGAAAGGCCTACTCTCTTTCGGGGCCGATGGATCTGATCGCCGGAGGTTGGCAGGTCGGCGGAATCGTCAACTTCCGCAGCGGCGTACCCATCGATGTGCTGATCACGCGGTCAGATGTCGCATACGTCGGCAACCCCGGTACCCCTATTGCCGGGCAAGTCTCCGCTTCGCCGGTGGTAACCGCCGGAGTGGTTCAGACGACCGCGGTAGTCAACGTTCCGGGAGGCGGCAACTCCCGCAACATTCGGCGCCCCAACGTCGTGCCGGGTGTCAGTCCCTACCTGAAGACAGGAAGGCAGTTCCTGAACCCGGCAGCCTTCTCCACACCGGTGCCCGGAACCTTCGGCAACTCGCGCCGCAACGACTACAGCGGTCCGAATCTGACCCAGCTGGATCTCACCCTCAGCAAGGCATTCCGTGTCGCGGAGAGACTCTCCTTCGACTTCCATGCCGACGCTTATAACGTCCTCAATCATCCCAACTACGCCAACCCCGGAACAGTGCGTGTGACACCTACGGGAACCGCCCCACAGCCCGGAACGCCCTTCACCCTCTCCAACGCAGGCTCCTTCGGTCAACTCACCTCAACCGTAGGCAATCAGGTCGGCATCGGGGCGAACCGGCAGATTCAACTCTCGGTCCGAGCCCTCTTCTAGGAAGAGAGACCCAATCGACAAACACCGAGGGGATGGCCCACTCAGGCCATCCCCTTAAACTCCGATTCTTCTCTCCGCAGCAAGGCTATTCCGAAGCCTCTTCACTCCAAAAAATAAATCTGAAATATCTGGCATGTTTTCCACCCTGCCAGGCGTCCGTCCACGATCCACGTTTGCCGCACATCTCACCACAACTTGCACCCGAAAAACCACCCGCCAGCACTCACCTCTCGCAAAACACCCCTAAAAAACGCCCACTAAACGCAAAAAAGGCCCCGGCTAACGCCGAGGCCCTCACAAAAAAATTCAGAACTAAACGCTGAAAGAAGACCCGCATCCACAGGTGCTCTTCACCGCAGCATTCTCGAACTTGAAGCCCGCAGCCTCCAGGGTCTCCACGTAGTCCACCGTGCAGTTGCTCAGATACATGGCCGAGGTAGCGTCCACAAACACCTTTAGATCCTCGAACTTATAGACCTTGTCCATCATGCCGCTCTGGTTCTCGAACGACATCGAATACTGGAACCCCGAACATCCGCCGCCGACCACACCAATCCGCAGACCAGCAGGGATAGGATTCTGCGACGCCATAATCTCCCGCACCTTATTGATTGCGGACGGAGTCAGGGTCACCGGCGTCGTCGAAACCGGGGCACCAGTAACAACTTCAGCGGTAGGGGTAACGGTTGCAGTAGCCATCGGGCAATTCTCCTTGTATATCTACTTAAATAGTGTAGTCGCCTACCACCGCAGCAGCAAGCGCCCATTTGAAAACACAACAGGCATACTCTAGTAGTAGATGCAGTCTTGGCACGACGGATGCAGCCATTTTACCGCTCACCCGAACAACCATTCCTTTCTGTCATTTACGCGCACCTGCCATCTAAGCCCATGAAACTGCTTCGCTATCTCGCAAACGCTTTCATCAATACCTTCGGCATCACCCAGCCCACACCCCAGGCTGCGAACCGTGCCGCCTTGTTCATCGCTATCATGCTCCTTGCAGTGATCGCGACAGTCGCCACAGTCGCCGGCTTTGCCCTGCATTGGTTCGCCCGTCACTAACTCTTGATGGCCCGTCACTAACCCATCACTCCAACGAAAAGGGCTGGTTCATTACTCCTTGACAAGCGTATGATGCCACCGGACGGCCTCGTACCTCGAGCCCACAGCCGGACCCGTCAGGTATCAAAGGACCGCCCTACATCGTTCGGACCCTGCTACAGGGCGGAGGAACAAACTATGAGCGCTATACCCGTGATGCTCATTGTCTGGGGTGCGGTGGCGGCCTGTTTTCTGGCGCTGCTCGCCTACCGCGGACAACTGACCCGCTACGAAGAGGATCAACTCTTCCTAAATGAAACTGAGTCCAACGAACAACGCGAACAGAGTGAGATCGTTCGCAAAGTAAAAAAGATAGAGCCATTAGTCCGACTCTTCGGCGTCGCTGCGGCAGCCATGACCGCTGGTATCGTCGGCATCTTCACCTACGACGCTTGGCAACATCTGAAGTAAATCCAGGTCACTCTCGAACGGCCGGCTTTGCCCTCTCAAGCAAAACCGGCTGTCCGTCATAACGTGGCTTATTAAATGATTCTCGATATCCCATACATCCCAAGGCCAGCGGAAATGCCGTAGGCCCGTCGCGCCAACTGCCGCTCACATGCTCTCACGTCGTTCCTTCCCTCACTTCCATATAGAGGCAGAAAGAGCCGGAGGCATCTCGCCTCCGGCTCTACTGCCTCACCAAAAGTTAAGCGTTATATGTTGACGAAGAGACCCGTCCTCCGCGCCCAGTCCAGTTCGTATGGAAGAACTCGCCTCGAGGCTTATCCACGCGCTCGTACGTATGCGCGCCGAAGAAGTCCCTCTGCGCCTGTAATAGATTCGCCGGCAACCGCTCCGTCCTGTACCCGTCATAGAATGAAAGAGCTGTAGAGAACGCCGGCATCGGCACTCCGATCTCAATTGCATGGATCACAGCCTTACGCCACGACCATCCGTACTTATTCAAGGCACTCGAGAAGAAGTCATCCAGTAACAGATTCTGCAGCTTCGGATTTTTATCGAACGCCGCCTTGATATTCCCCAGAAACACGCTCCGAATAATGCAGCCGCCACGCCACATCAGCGCGATGCCACCCATATTCAGCTCCCAGTTCTGATCTTTTTCCACCGCGCGCAACAACATATAGCCCTGCGCGTAGCTGATCATCTTCGAGCAGTACAGCGCCCGCCGAACATCCTCGATGAACTCTTTCTTCTCTGAGATCGTCAGAACTTTCTTCGGTCCTTGCAATACCTTAGAAGCAGCGACTCGCTCGTCCTTCAACGCAGACAAGCACCGCGCAAACACGCTCTCGCCAATCAACGTCACCGGCTGGCCAAGATCAAGTGCGGAGATCGCCGTCCACTTACCCGTCCCCTTCTGTCCTGCTGTGTCGAGAATCTTGTCGATCATCGGCTGCCCGTCATCATCCTTCTTTGCAAAGATCTCAGCCGAGATCTCAATCAGATAGCTGTCCAACTCGCCCTTGTTCCACTCCGTAAACACATCATGGAACTCATCCGCCGTCAGTCCCAGGCCGTCCTTCAACAGCTGATAGGCCTCGCAGATCAACTGGATATCGCCATACTCGATTCCGTTATGCACCATCTTCACGTAGTGGCCCGCACCGTCCTGACCCACCCAGTCGCAGCACGGAGTTCCATCCTCCACCTTCGCCGCAATCGCCTGAAAGATCTCCTTCACATGAGGCCACGCCGCAGGATTCCCTCCGGGCATAATCGATGGGCCGAATCGTGCGCCCTCTTCTCCACCCGAGACTCCTGTACCGATAAACAAAATCCCCTTCTCCGCCAACTCCTTCGTTCTTCGGTTCGTGTCCGTGAACAAGGAGTTCCCCCCATCGATAAGGATGTCGCCCTTCTCCAGATACGGCAGCACATGCTCAATCGTCTGATCGACGACATCTCCTGCCTTCACCATCAGCATCACACGCCGTGGCGACTTCAGCAGCCCGCACAACTCCTCCGCCGAATGTGCGCCAACTACCTGCGTCCCCTTTGCCTCATTGTTGATGAACTCGTCTACCTTAGAGACCGTTCGATTAAACACCGCCACCCTGTACCCATGGTCGTTCATGTTCAACACCAGGTTTTGACCCATCACGGCCAACCCAATCAATCCAATATCACAAGTTGCTTCAGCCATCTCAGTCTCCATTGCGTCCCAGTGGGATCGCAGAAATGTTCATTACCGCCGCCGATCCAGATTGAAAAACGGTCCAGCCACGAGAGCCTTTTCTATCATACGAAGCAAACGTTAAGATAGGTAAGGACCCTGCAAAACTCTTCCGCTAAAGAAATGGGCGCCGTGCTGGATGCACGGCGCCCATCGTTGTCTACGCTCTCACCTAAAAGAAGAGCCGCGCTCCCAGTTGCACCAATCGTGGAAAGCCAAGTGTTCCCGTGATCTTTCCAGCAGCCGAACTATCTGAAGATAGATTCGGACCATTGAACTGCGGTGTGTTGAAGGCATTCAGGGCCTCCGCGCGGAACTCAGCATTCACCCGCTCAGTAAGCGAGAAATTCTTGTTCAGCGACAGATCGGAGTTCAGATACCCCGGTCCATAACAATTCACGGTACGAGGTGAATTCCCATAGCTTCCTGCTGGAGTTACCGTGAACGCCGCCGGATTGTAGTACTGATTCAACCGTCCCTGCGGGCTTCCCGAATAACATGGATTGGCTCCAGCTACCAAGGTCGGACGCGTCATCGAATTGCCGAATGCAGAGTTGCTGTTCGTGCTCTGTGAGATCGGCAGAGGAGCACCATCCTGAATGATCATGATGTCGTTGAACTTCCATCCACCGACAGCGAGATCTAGCCAGCGATTCGCTCCGCTGAGGAACTGCTTGCCGCGGCCGAAGGGTAGCTCATACGTCACCGCCAACGAAGTGCGCTTAGGGATATCGTTTATGGAACGTGCATACTCGTTCGACAAGTTGTAAATATCCTGCGCTCCTCCACTACTGCCTGGATTGCCTCCGTTCAGTGGATTGAGTGTGCTGCCCGCGCCCCAAAGGTTGTCCCAGTTCGAAGACCAGGTGAAGGCTGCCAGCACCGTCAAACCCCTGGAGAACGCCTTCTGCACCTTCACGTCCAGTGCGTTGTAGTTGGAGTATCCAGTGCTCACAGACTCTGTGATGGAGGTAAATTGCGGGAAGGGACGAAGCGTCTGATTGAAAGCCTGAGTCGAGCCGCTCCACGCACCCGTGCCGGCATACTTGAACGGAACTTTGTTGGTGAGCGCCGTATTGCCCAGTGAATAGTAGTTGTTCGGCAACTGGTTGATGTTCAGGCTGTTTGGCTGGTTCCGCGAATGACCTCCCACATACCCGATCTTCAAGGCAAAACCATATGGCAACTCTTGCTGTACATCGGCCGAGTAGGACTGATAGAGAGGTGCCTTGCGGCCCTGGTCTATTACTGTCAATGAACTCCCTACGCTTGTGCTCAAACCCAGCGCATTACCCGTCGGCGTCGTGCTCAGAGTAGGGAAAGGGTTAGACAAGGTGATCGTCGGGACTCCACTCTGCGAAGGAATGGTGTTGGTCAACACATAACCAGGCGCATAGGAAGCCGATCCGCTATACACCAGCGGTTGGTAGAAGAGCCCATATCCTCCTCGCACTACCGTCTTTGGAGTGATCGCGTAGGCGAATCCGGCGCGCGGCGAAATCTTGTTTGGAGTCTGTCCGGTCGTAGTGGAGTAACCGTTTTGCCCAGCAAACTCTACACCTCCCACAGCCGGGACAGAAGACCCTGCCACCGTGTAAGAGGCAGTGCGATCAAACCCTACCGAGTAATGATTGTTCCGCTCATGCACGCCCGGCTCATGCTCATAGCGAATACCCAGGTTCAGTGTTAGCTTCGAGGTCGCACGCCAGTCGTCCTGCAGATACAGCGCATTGTAAGTAGTCGTAATCGCCAGCTTTGTCGGTACGATCAAAGAACCAGTCAGCGGATATCCCAGCAGAAGAGATGCCGCCGTAGCACCCGTACTATTGGTGTACCCGGGTGTCGATGCCGGAGTGCCTGTCGGAGCGCTAACGCCCGAACTTGTCAGCGTGCTGTCGAAGGTGAAAGCGCCACTCGTATTGCTCAAGCTGGTGAATGTGAGACTGATGGCGCGAAAAACGTAACCCACCTTCACGTTGTGCTTGCCAAGGCTCTTGGCAACACCCGCGACGAAGTTACGCGAGAAGTAAACCGCCGGACCCGAGTTGGAAGTTCCTTCATTGGAAAGGCCGGAGTCGCCCGTGATTGCCGGGAAGCCTGTCTTCGAAAGAGCGGCGAGGTAGTTACTGGGAAATCCGAGCGTCGCCTGATTGAAGCCCTTGCTAATGTCCTGCGTATCGTTTGGAAAACGATTGAAACCGAATCCCACTGTCGCAACTGTCGTCGGATTGATCGTGATCGTGTTCTGGATACCCATGGCATCGACCTTACGAAAGAGCAGATACGAGGACGAGCTGCCGGCAAAGTTCTGCAGCGCATTGCCACCAGGCTCCTTCGAACCATAGTGCATGTAGTAGAAATCCGCGTTCCAGCGTGTCCCGAACTGATGATCGAGCTTGCCGATAAACTCATCCGCGCGATCACCCAGCGTGTCTCCTCCATTGAAGTTGAACGAACCGTACCCGGTGTAGGCAGCATTCTGCTTTGGATAGGTATTGAGGATTGTCTGGCCGATTGCGTTGATACGGTTAGTGGGAATCTTATTGCCGTTAAAAATTGTTCTTGGATTCGTCAGCGGGTCATAGATGCATCGCCCTGGTGATCCAGCGGGTGTAAGCGAACCGGGACCGCAGCTACCATCCGGAAGCTTTGTCCCAATCTCGGAGAAGTCCCCAGCCAACTGTAGCGGCGAGGGAACGGCAAAGGAATTAGCAGCGGTAAGCGGCGAACGCTGCCGATAGCCCTCCTCCGTTATTCTGAAGAAGGTCCTGTCCTTGCCACCCAGGAACTTCGGCAGCGGAATCGGGCCACCCAAAGACCCCACATAGCTATAGAACTCAGCCGCACCCCTGGGCGTGGTCGGTGAAACTACCCCTGTAACAGGATCTTTGTAAGGCGTCCGGTTATTGAAAAATAGATTCGCGCCCCAATTCGTCTGTCGCGTCTCTCCCTGCAAAACACCGTGCAGTGCGCTTGACCCCGAATGCAGCGTGGTATTGAACATTCCTCCACTCGTCCGCCCGATCTCGGCATCGTATGTATTCGCTTGAACCTTGACCTCTTCGACCGATTCAATCGAGGGAATAATGACCGCACGATTGCTGAAGTCTGTAATCGGAATACCGTCGATCGCATAGTTGTTCGAGCTCAAAGGAGCGCCCGCAATCGAAATCGTTGACGATCCGCTCTGATCCTGGAAGCGCACAAATCGCGGGTCACCTACCGCCGTCACATTGTTATCCAGCTTCGAAAATAGAAATGGGTTGCGTCCTGGGTTCGGCAGATTTTGCAGCTTCTGCGAATCGATCGATTGCCCGTTATACGACGTGCCGTTATTGACAATCGGCTCCGAGGCCATCACCTCCACACTCTGGCTCGTAGAACCAAGCTGCAATTTCACATCGAACGGAATCGTATTTCCCGCATCGATCCTGATTCCCGCCGTCTCTGCCTTCTTAAACCCGTCCGTCGTCACCGTCACCGTGTAAGTACCCGGCGCAACCGCGCTGAAGGCATACTCTCCAGATCCATTGCTCGTCGTAGTACGGGCAATCTTTGTCGACTCCGATGTCATCACGACTGTCGCATTCGTGATGCTCGCGCCTTGAGAATCCGTCACCATGCCGCGCAGAGCTCCATAGTTCGACTGCGCCTTCACCCCCGTCGCTGCCACCATAGCTATTGCCACTAGAAAGAGCAATTTGGAAAGCTTATTAAATAAAGACATTGAAGACCTCCAGCGGGTAATTGTGTGAATGCTTCAGAGACAGCTCTACGTAGCAGTCTGTCTCCAGATCTAGGATGTGGAAGTAATTGATTGACAAGGAAAGGTCAGGGACTAAATGTAGATACACTTCCAGCTAGGTCGCTAGAAGTAGCATCCTTGTCGGCCAGTAGATACACTCCACCGCCGCCTTTTCTCAAACTTATAAAAACAGTTGGTTATAGCCGCTTTATAGCTGCTGAATCTCAGCGATCTGCTCTCCGGCAAAAAGCCGCTGGGCCAAAGGTCAGTACGCCAGGCAAATTGAACTTACGAGATACGCTAGTACAGATCAGGCGAGCGCCATCTCTGCCCATACTGCTTAAACCCGCTACGATGGGAGCTAAATACACTTCTGGTTAAGAGGCCGTGGAAGTTCTCCAGCCTCACTGACGTGAGAAGTAGCCTTTTTGATGATGGAACCGAGACTAGCTAAGTGTGAACAACGTGTCAACAGAAATCTTTAAAATTATCTCTCTCAGCTTGATTATCTGCCTCATCATCTACCTCATCTCTCAAGCATTTTGGGGTTCGTAATTCAATTTCCTAATTACTAAATAAATGAGTTAATTCCTCTTGCCAGTAATAAAAACTGAGTTACAGTATGTTCACGTTCCCGCAAAAAATATCCTCATTCATCGCTAGATATAAGCAAAGCCTCATCCACAATCCCAGAAGTTCTTCTTATTAGAAGGAGTTATCCATGACTTTGCCGAAGGCCTCATCCTCCGTCTCTCGCCGCTCGTTCATGCGTCTGGCTGGCGTCGTCGCTTCGATGCCCATCCTCACTGAAGCTCACTTCGCCTGGGCAGCCCAGCAGTCCCCCAGCGCTGCAACCGCGGCCCCAGCACGCCGCGTACGTCAGGCGATGCCCGCAGACGCCGTCCTCATCAACGCCAATGAGAATCCGCTCGGACCTTGTAAAGCGGCCTGCGAAGCCATCGCATCCATCGCACCCAAAGGCGGCCGCTACGACATCGACGGCGAGACCGAAAAACTGACCAGGACCTTCGCCTCACAGAGCGGCCTCAAAGAAAACTACATCGCTGTCTACGCAGGCTCCTCCGAACCTCTCCACTACTCCGTGCTCGCCTTCACCTCGCCCACCAAAGGCTTTGTCACCGCAGACCCCTCCTACGAGGCCGGCATGCGAGCCGCTTCCATCGCCAAGGCCAGGATCTCCAAGGTCCCCCTCAAGGCCGACTACTCCCACGATGTCAAAGCCATGGTCGCCGCCGATCCCAACGCCGGCGTTCTCTACATCTGCAACCCCAACAATCCCACCGGTACTATCACCTCCAAAGCCGATATCGTCTGGGCCCTCGAGAATAAGCCCAAGGGCTCCATCCTCCTCGTCGACGAGGCCTACATCCACCTCTCCGACGCCGACAACGTCGTAGACATGGTCGCTGCCGACAAGGACATCATCATCCTCCGTACTTTCTCGAAGATCTATGGAATGGCTGGCATCCGTTGCGGCTTCGCTCTCGGTCGCCCCGACCTGCTCGCCAGGCTCCAGCCCTTTGGCCAGAATGCCATGCCTATCACCGGCTCCGCCGCGGCCAACGTCAGCCTTCTCGACTCCAGCCTTGTCCCCACCCGCAAGAAGATCATCGCCGACACCCGCAACGATACCTTCGCCTTTCTCAAGGCGAACAACTACAAGTTCATTCCCTCGCAGTCCAACTGCTTCATGATCGACACCGGCCGTAACGGCCAGGAGGTCATCGCAGCCATGCGAGCGAAGAACGTCTACATCGGCCGCACCTGGCCCATCTGGCCCAATGTCGTCCGTGTCAGCGTAGGCACTCCCGCCGAGATGGCGAAGTTCAAAGTAGCCTTCAAGGAAGTCATGGAAGCAGCGCCCAAGGCCGCCTCACTTCATAACACCGCAGATCCCTTCGCAGACGTAGCCTTCCCACAACTCTCCTAACCAGATTCGCACCGCGAAAAGGCCCTGGCATCTGCCGGGGCCTTTCTATACCTTTGTCGTGTCGATATTCTCTCAGCCACCCGTGCTTCGGAAAGAAAGGCTTCTGGTTTGCTCACCACGCAACGCATCTACACGCTGCTAGCCGCTATTGCCACCCTTGCCCTTCCCCTCGCAGCCCAGCAAGCTCACAGAGTCACTCAGGAAGAGGTTGATCGCATCACTCGCGAAGCTATCCTCATCGATACCCACAACGACATAACCTCCCGCACCGTCGCCGGCTACGACATCGCCACACCCAACAAAACCGGCCAAACCGACCTCTCCCGCATGAAGGGCTTCCTCGGAGCCGAGTTCTTCGCCGTCTACGTTGGAGCAGAGTACGTCAAGGACAATCGCTCCGCCGACCGCACCCTTCAGATGATCGACACCGTCCGCACCGACGTCATCGCTGCCCACCCCAACGACTTCGTCTTCGCCACTACCGCTGACGACATCGTCCGCGCCCACAACAGCCACAAAATCGCCGCTCTCATGGGCATAGAGGGCGGCCATGCCATCGAGGACTCACTCCGCCTTCTCCGCGACTACTACGCCCTCGGCGTCCGCTACATGACCCTCACTCACTTCAATACCAACAACTGGGCCGACTCCCAGGGCGACGTCGACAACCCAAAGATCGTGCACCACGACGGCCTGACCTCCTTCGGTAAGGATGTAGTACGCGAGATGAACCGACTCGGCATGATGGTCGATATCTCCCACACTGCCGATAAGACCTTTTACGCCGCCCTCGAAACCAGCACCGCTCCCATCATCGCCTCACACTCTGGCTGCCGAGCCGTCTCCAGCTACACCCGCAACATGACGGATGACATGATCCGCGCCCTCGCCGCCAAAGGTGGTGTCATGCAGATCAACTTCGGCTGCGAGTTCCTCAGCCAGCGCTACTTCAACGAGTCCAAGCCTCTGCAGGCTTCGATGCGCGAGCAATACATGGCCGCCATGAGACTAGAGGATCCCACGGCCAAAACAGCAGCCATAGAAAAAATCAAAGCAGACTTCAACGCCAAGGTCCCGTCTGCCACCCTGGCCAACGTAGTAGCCCAGATCGATCACGCCGTAAAGGTAGGTGGCATCGACCATGTGGGCATAGGCACCGACTTCGACGGCGTAGGCTGCGTTCCTCCGGATCTCGACTCGTACAATAAGTTTCCCGCCCTTACCCGAGCTTTGCTGGAAAAAGGATACAGCGCCCCCGACATCAAAAAGATCTACGGCGAAAATCTCCTCCGCGTCATGCGAGTCGTAGAACAGCGCGCACGAGAGCTGAAGTCCACCACAGCCCTGACCACGCAGATCGATAAATAAAAGACAGCACCCGATCCGGGGCGCTAATTTTCCAATTTTAAACTGACAGGACGAAAGTCAAACCTGCCCTACAGAGCTTCAGCCAGGCGAGGATAGAGCCCCACATGGTTCATCTCGTATAGAGCCAGAAGCCGCTGCTTCATCAGGTAATAAGAGGACGCAGCTTCGAGCAGATAAAAAGGGATACGGATTGCACGTCGTCCGAGAAACGTCGCCACCATGACATGGAACACAGCGCGCCTTAGCTGAAGGCCATCGCGACGCATCCGCTCGGCGATGATCACTCCCTCGTCGAAGTTCCACCGTTCCACATAGGATGCCAGCGCGATCAGAATTCGACCATTCTCTCGCATCCGCAGCAGGCCTTCGAGACCACCCAGCATCTCCCACATGGCCTCTGGCTCGAGTTGGAGCTGATCTTTGGTTGGGACAAGGTGGTTTAGTGCCACCGCCATCACACCATCCGCCTGCACGGGCTGCACCTGTGCCAGCAACTCATCCCAGGTGCATCGCGCGAGCTCGTTCGCGGCAATATAGGACCGCACGAGTCCATAGCCAAGAACACACAGAAAAATCCCGAGGATGAGCAGAGAGACCATAAGTAATTTAGGAAGACTTGCGCGACCCAGTGACCCTGTCCAAATCGTATTGCACTCGCCGGTGGAGAGCAACAAGATATTCGTGCATCTCTTCTGATACAGGCGCACGACTCCGCTCAGGAAGCCAGAAGGTGACGATCCAATATACCAGCGCACCGAGATAAAGAACCATTAAAAGACGGTCAAGAATCACAAATTCGCGCCCCCACCCAAAGACGATGTGCGCCAAATCGCTCGCCACCGCTCCGAATGCCCATACTGTCAGGCCCTGCGCGAGGCCCATTACATGATTGCGCCACTCCAGCCCAAGCCGGTTCGATGCATAAAGCATGGCCATAAAGAGCTCGCAGGCCAGCAATGCCGTAAACAGATCTCCCCTGATCTCCCATATGCTTAGCACAGAGGGCATCAGTGGCTTCACCGTCAGGCAAAGTGCCAGAGCAATGACAGCCCCGATGGCCCCGGCGAGAAGGAACGATGTACGCGCGTCGCGCACCCAGGTTCCGGTGGGCCGCAGAACAACTCGCGCAATCTCGAAGATGAGCGCCAGTTGAAAGACAAAATCTCCCACCACGGAAATGTAATAAGCCGTCGCATAGTTATCTCTACTGCCATGGCGTGAGATAAAGAACAGCGTGATGGTGACAAGCGCCTCATAGCCGATGAGGCATGTAAAGATCGGGAACTCCCGCCAGCGGCGGCGTACGAGCAGAACGATAACGAGGGCGGCGTGGCCGACAAAGCCCGCCGCCCAGAAGATATTGTCCAGCATCGTTAAATTCATGCCTGCCTCGCAGGATTATTTTGAACGATTTCAGTAGCCGGTGACAGAGAGAAAGATATTCAAGCAGTCGCCGAAAGAAAGAGAAGAGCTAGCCTGCGGATGAGGATTCGTTCCCATGGGGTTGGCAAACATAGGAGCTGCAGAGAGGACGACGACAGAGGAGAGCACGAGGGTACGAATGGATTTCTTCACTTGGGTAAGGCTCCTTGGGGCGCAAAGGTGCGCCTTTAAAGCCTAGTCGCCATTTCAGTTGCTCCCTAGTGAAATCCCTATATATGTCTATTTCTGGGTATGAATAAATTGTGGGATGGACAAAGAATTAACTTCTGGATTTGCTTGTCATTCCTGTAATTAGTTCTGGCGTCACAGAGCACGACCTACCCTCAGACTACTCTAGTCCCAGAGGGCAGGTCTACCGCTAACTAAACTTACTCTGCTACTTACCTCTCACTGCGATAACTTCGATCTCCACCAGTGCCCATGGAGCAGCCAGAGCCGCAACCTGCATGGCGCTCCGTGCCGGTTTATTCGGCTGCTCCTTGGTTCCGAAGAATTGAGTATAGGAGGCCTGCAGCCCGGCAAAGTCCAGCTTCCCGCCCTGCGCCGGATCGCCTGCCAGAAACACCGTCATCTTCACCACATCCTTCATATCGAGTCCCTGCTCTTTCAGCAGAGCCTGAATCTTCTGCAATGCGCTCAAAGCCTGCGTCTTCGTATCTCCATAAACCGCGGGCGTTCCCTTCGTTGCATCCGCAGGCGTTACTGGCGAAGCCAATTGTCCACTCAGATAAAGAGTATCCCCAGCCCAAACCCCATTCGCAATCGGAGACTTCTCATTCGGCTGCAGATGCTTCACCACAACCTGAGTCTGCGCCGCGCACGCAGAGGCAATCATCACCCCCGCCATCACTAAAGCCTTGATCTTCATCACACGTCTCCAGTCTTCTATTCCCTGCCTGAGTCCTGTGCTTCTAAGCTTTAGACATCTTCACCTTGTCGGCGATGATCCCCACGGCACGGCGCGCACTCAGCGCTGCACCCTCCTGCCAGCCCACTACGTGGCTCGCCGTATCGCCGGCAAAACAGATCGGCCCATCCGCCTCGATGATGGTGTTGTAGCCACTCGGTCCGCCGCCATAGTTTCGAATCCACGAGCCCTCATTCCACATCACACGTCTCCATCCGCAGAACACAGGATTCTTCAACTCCTTCCCATGACCCGGGTGCAGCTTTTCAATCGTCCCGCGAGAGGCCGCAAACTTCTGCTCCAGTGTCATGTCGAAGAACGGAGTTCCCTGCTCCTCTGTATAGCCCGCCACGACAATGCCCGTCGGATGCATCAGCCGGCTCGACGGATACCACACGGGGCTGGGCCCTTGTGCCACAAACGACAATCCGCCGTAGATGTTGTAGTCCTGCTCCCAGAACCGTCGGCTCTCCCACGCCACCTTGTAGCTGCCTGCTGGCGTACTCTGATCCACCACCTTGGCGAACTCCGGCGACAGGTCATGAGGAATCTTCTTCAGCATCTCGAAAGGCATCGCAATAATGCAGTGCGCCGCCTCGATCTGCATCTCCGCTCCCTTCTGCTTATAGCTCACCTGAACGCCATTGGCCGTCTTCTTGATCGCGGTCACCGGCGAACTGAACTGCACAATCGGCCCCAGGGCCTTGGCGAACGCATAAGGAATCCGATCCATCCCACCCACCGGCTGTATCATCGTCGCCTGCCAATCCCAGGCCTCTTCATACAACATGCCGCCCCAGAATCCCTCATCCAGCAGCATGTGCATATCCATCGGAACTTCCACCACCGGAACCTGTGTCCCTGCGCCCGGAGGCGTCTTATACCCAGCCCGGTCCGACCCCACATACGCGCCCGTCTTATCCAGAGGTCCGTAGATCTTCAGGAACGCCGTCATCCGATCGCGATCTTCTTTCGATAGATCCTGATCGAGGGCGCCCTGAGCAATACACTTCGAAAGCAGCTCCGACACATGCCCTCTCGTGTCGTTGATCGCCTTCCGCTGCGGCACCGCCGCTCCGCCATTCGCCTTATCGTTCTGCAGCAGCGTGGAGCGCGACGTATTGATCTCCACCTCCAGCGGTACACCCAGCTCGCGACAGTACCCAAGCATCGTCCAATGCGTACTCGGCAGCCGCGCTGGCCCCAGGTTCTGGTAGTTCCCTTCCTCCCAGTTAATCGTCTGCGTAGTCCCATCGACGAAGTTCACCTTCGTCCCATTCCGCCCCGTCCAGTTGCGTCCTCCCGGCCGCTCCCTGGCCTCAAGCAGTGTCACATCATAACCCAGCTTCTTCAGCTCATAGGCTGAAACCAGCCCGCCGATCCCGCCGCCCAGCACTACGACCTTCACCCCCTTGCCCGAGCCCGCTGCCGCCTGAATCGGCTCTGCCAGCGCACCCTTCATCGGCATCAGTCCTAACGACTGCATGGTTGCGAACGCAGCGCTGTACCCGCCAGCCTGCCCAACACGCATCAGAAAATCGCGCCTCGAAATCCCCATGAACAAACACCTCTTCCCGATGAAATTCAAAAGATGAAGATCAGATCCCGTTGCCACTACAAAAAATGGAGAGCTTTGATGCGCTAAGTGGATGGAAATTCGCCCGAAAGGCACCACGGGAGACCGCGTGCCATTGAAATTACGGGCAGGAATTACTTGTTTTTAGAAATGGTGTTTTCACTGTACCGCAAAATTCACACTCTGGACACACAATCTGAGGTCCGGCTTATTGATTTTTTTGTAGAAGCGATTTAGAAAGCAAATGCAACGCCCAGCGTGAACCGGTCCTGGAAGAACTTCGCTGGAGGAGCGAGCCGCAGGACATCTGTGTTGTAGCTCTCATCGATCTCAGGCGGCTCATACCCGACATAGCTATCTTTGATCATGTCTGGATTCTTGCTCCACGTCTCCCGATAGTCAGCCCGCACAATCATATGCGGCGTCACACGGTACTTGATCCCAGCCCCATACTGCAGCCCGAACTGAAAGATCCCTCCCCCATCCAGCGGGGCTACATTGCCGAACTCGAACGCCGCCTTGATCAAGCCAACGTTCTTCAGCCCTAGCCGGAAGGGACCGGCAGGCTTCTTAAGCGGAGAGTCGGCGAGCGCAATCATCTGAAAGACAGGCCCAACGGCCACATAGGGTCTCCATCGTGACGTCGGAGGAAGAGGATGGATCAGCAGGTTGTATTCAAACTGCCTCGTTGCAATTCCAACCCGTTGCGCGTCAAATTCTTCACTCTCATCGTCACTGGTTGGTCTGTACTGATACGTTCCAGTCTCCAACAGATACTTGCCCTGTTGCCGAAAGTAAGAGAACTCATTGGAAAAATGCCTCCAGCTATTGACCGTAACCGAGCCGCCAAAAGCCCATCCATCGTTCACATGGTCGTACAGGTCCAGTTCATAAAAGGGCAGCGTCGGGTCGCTAGACTGCAAGATAACGTCGACGAGACTCAGCTCGTTGTGGCGAAAGCGCAGGTACCCTCCCTGAATTGCAAACTCGTAGCGTGGAGGGTCCCACTTATGGCTCTTCTTGGTCTGTTCGATCTGTGCCAGATCCTCAGGCGCGGCGTCCAGAGTAGGCGAGCTAATACGTCGATGCAGTTGTGGACTGCTCCCAAATGTCCTGTACTTCGCACCCGAAGCATCCGTCATCCGCCACGTGCCGTAATCCTCCTGCAGCTCGCTGTTCTTTTTTAGATAGTCATGGACCTTGAAGCCTCCCGAGATCCCCTGGTAGACAAGGTTGCCCCTGTATAAGCCATTGCGAATCGTAAGCGACGTATTTCGGGTAGTCCGCTCAAGCCGGTGCGGAGCAGGCGGCACGGTCTCAGGAGTTGTCCTCGGGTTATCGCAGGAGTTGATATGGAGCACCGCGACCTCTCTATCAGTCAGCAGGCGATCCCCGGTCGAGTTATACGCATCGTTAGGCAACCACGGCCGCGGAATCATATCGATGCTGTCAACGCATCTCGTAAACGCAAGATCGTTGATCACCTTCGATCGCTCGTTATCGATATGCTGGTCGATCACATGAATAAAGGTCTTGTGCTTCCTTGAAAACGCAATTCCAATATCCTGCGTCGACGATGCCGTCATGGTCGTCTGCCCATTCCACTTCGCATCCGTCGGAAAGACGCGGATATGATGGCGCGCCGAAAACGTATTCGTCGTCTTGCTCAACGTAAACAGCGGATCCCGCTCATCCAGCAACAACACCGACATCGGCGCCTGCGTATAGGTCTGGTTCCCGCTCAACGTCTTCAGCGTCCGAAAGGTAGAGCCCGCATTCAGTTCGTCGCTGGGCACCCACCCCGCTGCCGTAAACGCCCGTTGCAGCGCAGCCGGTGTCCCGATAAACACAAGGTTCGTAAGGTCCGACGCCTTGTTGGATCCCTTCGTCCGCGTGCGAAAAGGAATCGCCTTCACAAAATCCTGCAACTGCTCATGCTCCGTCGTCGTGTCTGCGGAAGGCAGTATCGAAGGAGGATAGGCCTGTGCCGTAATCACAGGTCTCGCATACTCCAGAATCAGCTCCGTCCCAGCGTTGTAAAGGATCTCCGGCTCCGCGAACCCAAGCACCGCGCTCCCCGAGGCCGACGCGAAGATATACGCGATAGGATCGATCCCCGCAAAAGCAAGTACGCCATTCTCGGCGGAGTGTCCCGGCGTCGCAGTCGAGCGAATCCCCTGGATCTTCCCTTTGGCGTTCACGCTCTCCTGCGAGTTCTCCACCTGAAACACCCGCGCCGAAATATCCAGCGACCGCCCATCCGCCAGCGTCACTCGATTCCAGTCGATCGTCAGCGAGGCCGTCTCATGCTTGAACCCCCAGCCCACGCTGTTCGCCTGCACCACGGTCCCCTCATACGAAGATCCGGAAGGAATTAGGATGTTGCCATCGATCACAATCGGCGTAATCGACACTGCCTTCACGACCATCTTCTCTTTGGCCGTCCGCGACGACAGCGGTTGAATCAGACGCACCGAAAACCGTGTTCTCGCGGGAACTCCCTTCACCACCGAGAGCGAAGTCTGTGGGATCGAAAATCTCTCTCCTTCCGCCGCCATCTCAACCGTCTTCCCATCCGTATGCCATCTCCCGCGGTGAATCGTCCCATTCGCAAAAAATGTCATCACGGTTCCGTCCGGAAATACCTGGAGATACTCCGGCGATGCCGGCGTGCTCTGAGGTGTCGAATAGATGTCATGCATCCCTGTGCCAAGCAACGTTGCCGCCTGCACTGTCTGCTTCTCCCCGCCTGGCATAGCCGTATACGTCAAACTATCTCCCTGGAACACGGGTGAGGTCGCGCCAGGGATCACTCCAGTGATCGCGTCGATATCGCCCACCAGCGTCAACGGCGCTCCGCTCGCCATCTCATTCCCGCTTAACGCAAACGCCCATCCCTCATCCGCCCCTTTTAACTCCTGCACCGTCCCCGTCTTCATTGGGACATCACCCAACACCCTCCGCCGTCCCGTATCCAGATCGTAGTAACGCAGCAGATACTTCTTCGGCCCCGAACCCTTCGCCTCCACCACAAGGATCAGAGCGCCCTGCCCACCTCTCACCGGCCACACCTGGACCGCATGAGAGGTTATCTTGCGCACCTTGCCCTTCTCCACCATCTGGGCCACCCCACCCTCTTGGCCGCTCTTCCGAACGATAGTGATCTCGGTAGGCTTCGAGGGTTCAGCAGCCGGCGCGCCAATCTCAGCCTTCGCCGTCACAGTTGACACAATAAAAATAAGTGAGAACACAAGAATCTTGGAACGCAGCACCTGAGAATCTGACATTCGGCCTCACTATCATGGACGTCGACACGATCGACTAACGATGCGTTTTCTTAATAAGGGAGCTTTTGCAACCGCAGTCCAGCCAACACATGAACAGAAGATGGTTTAGGCCCGGAATCTTTGCCAACCAAGACTATCCGAACACCCCTTGCTTTGAAAGACGCAGCCCCATAAGAGATACTCTTCATCCAACCGTCCGCGTTCTTACAAAATCAAAGATCGCCTTCAAACTCCCAAAGCTTTAATTCGACCCTTCCCCTGCGCTACAATCGCCACAGCAGCCTGTACGACCATCACCACCAAGCGAAAGTGGCGAAATTGGCAGACGCACCAGACTTAGGATCTGGCGGAGCAATCCGTGGGGGTTCAAGTCCCCCCTTTCGCACCAATATCTTTCTCTCTATAGAGAGCAACGGAAAGTAACTCGACGATGAGCCAGCAGAACCAGCCAGCAAACCAGCCCACCTTCAAGCTCACCAACACCGAGGACTATCGCGACGGCTACGCCAACAGCGTTCAGGTTCGCATGAGCGTATGGGACTTCTTCCTGGTCTTCGGTACCATGTCGCAGGAGAACCCCGAGGAGCTCACCGTCAAAAACTTCCAGGGCATCTATCTCAGCCCCCAGCAGGCCAAGGCCCTCTGGAACGTCCTCGGCAGCAATCTCGCCCAGTACGAGCAGACCTTCGGTGCTCTCTCCCTCGAGCAGCAGTTCCCCCAGCCGGACGGTCCCGTCCACTAAGAGCGTGCGACTCCTCGGCACACCCGGCAATCGTCCCGGTAGTGACATCCCTCTGTGGATGCTCTACCCGCTCTTCTTCGTAGCCATATATCTCTCCCACTACACCCTCCTCCGCCTTCCCTACTTCTGGGACGAGGCGGGCTACTACATCCCTGCCGCCTGGGACTTCTTCCGCACCGGCACCCTCATCCCCCACACCACCATCACCAACGCCCACCCCCCTCTCCCCTCCTTACTCCTCGCCTCCTGGTGGCATCTCTCCGGCTACGTCATCAGCGGAACCCGCACCCTCGTCTGCATGTTCAGTGCCCTCGCCCTCCTCGGCCTCTACAAGCTCGCAAAGTCCCTCACCGACACGACAGTCGCAGTGGCAACGCTCTTTCTTACCGCCATCTACCCAGTCTGGTTCGCCCAGAGCACCCTCGCCCACGCCGACATCTTCGCCGCCGCCTTCACCCTCTGGGGCCTGGCCTTCTACTTCGATCAGCCCGGCGAGCTTCAAAGCAGGGCCACGAATCAGAACCTCGCGGCAGTCATGTTCTCCCTCTCCGTCCTCTCCAAGGAGACCGCGATCGTCACCCCGGCTGCTCTCGCCCTCTGGGAAGCAATCCTCTGGCTCCGCAACCGCGACAAAGCCGACGAACCCAACAATCCCAACATCCCCCTTGCCCGCCGCACCCATCTAGGCTGGATAGCCGCCCTCCTGGCCCCATTCATCCCACTGGTAGCCTGGTACGCCTTCCACTATCACAACACCGGCTTCGTCTTCGGAAACCCCGAGTTCCTCCGCTACAACGCCACGGCCAACATGGACGGGCACCGTATCGCCCTCGGCCTGTGGCACCGTCTCCTCCACCTCACGACCCACATGAACATGTTCGTGCCCGTAGCCTGCACCCTTGCCGTCCTCTTCATCCCGGTCGATCCTGCCAGTCCCCCACTCATTCGCAAGCCCGCCCTCAAAGCCATTGCCGTCATCCTGTTGGCCAACTGGATCGCCTTCTCCGTCCTCGGTGGAGCGTTGCTCACCCGGTACCTCCTTCCGATGTACCCCTTCATCCTGATCGTCTGTGTCTCGACATGGCGCCGCCATCTCCGTCGCTGGTGGCCTATCGCCGTGCTATCCGCCGCAGCCTTCCTCAGCGGAATCTGGATCAACCCGCCTTACGCCTTCGCCCCCGAGGACAACCTCACCTACCGCGACATGATCGTCCTGCACCAGCAAGCCATTCACCTCATCGAGCAAAAATACCCCCAGGCCACCGTCCTCACTGCCTGGCCTGCCACCTCCGAGCTCTCCCGCCCCGAACTCGGCTACACCCGCATTCCCATCAAAACGGTCCCCCTCCAGAACTTCGCCATCGACCAGATCCAGCAGGCCGCCGCCGACCCCGGAGCCTACGACACCGCCCTCATCTTCTCCACCAAGTGGGAGCCCCCCGTCAACCAGCTCAACCTTGGCCGCCACAGCCAATCCACCGACGCAAAGTACTTCGACTTCCACCACGACCTCCTCCCCGCCGAAGCCGCAGCCATGCTCCACGGCGAGGTCGTCTGGCAATCCCGTAGCAAAGGCGAGTGGGCCGCGGTCCTCCGCTTCCCCCGCATCGTCAACGCCTCCCTAACCCCCTGAAGAAAAGCCACGCCACTCCCATTCGCTTGTGATCCCAAGAGGATCTCTTCTATCTCTGTCTCTGCCTCTGCCTGCCGTTGCCGTTGCCTTTGTCTTTGTCTTTGTCTTTGCTGTTGCTGTTGCTGTTGTAAGTTCTTGCTGTCATCCTGAGCGCAGCGAAGGACCCCGAGGGTCTCTACCTGCCACAACCGTCCAACCCTTTTCTACAACCAACGCCATAGTCCACCACCGTTGCCGTCTTGGTTGTCATCCCGGCACAAATGCTCCTGCCGTTGCCTGTTCTCCTCCGTCATACGTTCCCTTGTCCCCAAACTTTCCAGCCCCCTCCCCTCATCCCGGACGCTCTATACTCGTACCTGTGCCGAGCCTAGTTAAAGTCCGCATCCTTCAAAAACATTGCGTCTGGATAGCACTGACAATCAGCGCATTCTTGGCCCAGCCGAAGACCGCCACCGCCGCGCAAACCCCCGAAAGAACCGGCCGCGTAGTCCTCGTCCTACCCTTCGACAACCGCTCAGGCCAGGCCCCCCTCGCCTGGATCGGCGACTCCTTCCCCGACACCCTGAACCAGCGCCTCTCCTCCTCCGGCTTCCTCACCATCACCAATGACGACCGGCACTACGCCCTCGAACACCTCGGCCTGCCGGCGGACTTCAAGCCCTCACGCGCCACCACCATCCGCATCGCCCAGACCCTCGACGCGGACTTCGTCGTCGTCGGCAACTACACCATCAACCAATCCCGCATCTCCGTCCAGGCCCAGGTCCTCGACGTCCACAACCTCAGCATGTCGAAGCCTCTTGCGGATTCGAGCGAGCTCGCCCGCCTCTTCGACGTCGAAAACGCCCTCGCCTGGAAGGTCGCCCGCCAGATCGATCCCCAGTTCAACGTCGCCCAGCCGACCTTCCTCGTCTCCTCCGGTGCGGTCAGGCTCAGCGCCTTTGAGAACTACATCCGCGGCACCTCCGCTCCGAGCCAGCAGGAGCGCATCAGACGCCTCCAGCTCGCCATACAGGACACCCCCAACTACCCAGCCGCGCTCCTCGCCCTCGGCAAAGCCCAATTCGCCGAACGAGACTACGACCACGCCGCCGCAACCTTCGCCAAGGTGCCGCCCACCGACCGCCGCGCCCTCGAAGCCGAGTTCTATCTAGGCCTCGCCCGCTTCAACACAGCGAGATACTCCGAAGCAGAGTCCGCCTTCAAGTTCGTCGCCACTCGCTTACCTCTCCCCGAGGTCGTCAACAATGAGGCCGTAGCTTCCAGCCGCCAGGGCCACGACGCCGTCCCCCTCTTCCAGCGCGCCACAGCCGCAGACCCCAACGATCCCGACTACCACTACAACCTCGCCGTCGCCCTCCTCCGCCGCGGAGACACCGCCGGAGCCCAACACGAGATCGATCAAACCCTGAAGCTGAAGCCCACCGACGGCGACGCCGCACAGCTCAAAACTCGAATCGCCTCCGGCAGCCCAATCACCGCCACGCCAAAGGCAGCCACCACGCCCCCAACCACAACCTCCAGCTTCGAGCCGCTGGAACGCATCCGCCGCACCTACTCCGAGGCCTCCTTCCGTCAGGCCGCCTTCCAGCTCGATCAGATGCGAGCCATGCGCATGGCCTCCCTCCCCCCCGCCGAACGCGCAACCCAATACACCCAATTAGGCCAGGACTACCTCGCCCAGGGCCTGATCACAGAAGCCGAACAGGAGTTCCAGGCCGCCCTCGCCTCCGACTCCTCCAGCGCAGCCGCCCACGCCGGTCTCGCCCAGGTGCGCGAGCGCAGCGGCAACACCGCCGAAGCGCGCACCGAAGCCCAGACCTCGCTCAAGCTTCATCCCAACGTCGCCGCCTACCTCGTCCTGGCTCGTATCGAGCTCCAGGCCAATCAAACCGCCTCCTCCGCTGCGGCAGTCGGCAATGCCTTGAAGTTGGAGCCAGCCAACACAGCCGCCCAGGGCATGAAGCAAGCCCTGCAGGCCCGCGGCCAAAGCCTGCCATGAAGTCCCCACTCATCAGATCAGCCACCAGGCTCCTCTTCACGCTCCTCAGCGCCCTCCTCTGCCTGCACCCCCTCTCCTCTCTTGCCGCTTCTCCTAAAGTCATCCGACTCACCATCCACGACACCATCCAGCCCATCACCGCCGACTACCTCCAGCGCGGCCTCGACGACGCCGCACGCCAGCACGCCTCCGCCGTCCTCATCTCCCTTGGCACCCCCGGCGGCCTGCTCGAATCCACCCGCGCGATGGTGCAAGCCATCGAAAACTCCCCGGTCCCCGTCATCATCTTCATCTCCCCCTCCGGCAGCCGAGCCGGCTCAGCCGGCTTCTTCCTCCTCGAAGCCGCCGACATAGCCGCCATGGCCCCCGGCACCAACGCCGGTGCCGCCCACCCCATCGTCGCGGGCCGCCAACTCGACCCCGTCCTCAAGCAAAAGATCGAGAACGATGCCGCAGCCTTCCTTCGCTCCTTCACCACCCGCCGCGGCCGCAATGTCGAAGCCGCCGAGGACGCCATACGCAACTCCAAGTCCTACAGCGACGAAGAAGCCCTCAAGCTCAAGTTGATCGACCTCATCGCTCCGGACGACGCCTCCCTCCTCGCCGCCCTCGACAACCGCGAGATCCGCCGCTTCAACGGCACCACCGAGACCCTTCACCTGCGCGACGCGTCCATCGTCACCACCCTGCCCTCCCTGCGCGAGCGCCTCCTCGGCAAACTCGCCAACCCCGACGTCGCCGTCCTCCTCCTCGTCCTCGGCGGCCTCCTCATCTACCTCGAGTTCAACGTCCCCGGAACCGTAGTCCCCGGCTCCCTCGGAACCCTCTTCGTCCTCCTCGGCCTCTTCGGCCTGAACCTGCTCCCCGTCCGCCACACCGCCGTCGTTCTCCTCGTCGCCGCCCTCGTCCTGATCGTCCTCGAAGCGAAGTTCGCGAGCCACGGAGCCCTTGCCATCGCTGGCGTCGCCGCTCTCGTCTTCGGCCTCGCCACCCTCGTCGACGCCCCCATCCCCGAGCTGCGCGTCCACCTCGCCACCGCAATAGGAGCCGGCATCGGCTTCGGATCCATCTCCTTCGGTCTCGCCTGGATCGCCCTCCGCGCCCGCCGCGGCAAGGTCCTCACCGGCCCTCAGGCCATGATCGGCGCGACCGCCATAACCTCCACCCCGCTCTCCCCCACCGGTCAGGTCGAGATCCGCGGCGAACTCTGGCAGGCCCGCCTCGATGGACCAGCCACTCTACCCGCGGGAACATCCGTCCTCGTCCGAAGCATCGACGGTCTCACCCTCGTCGTCGAGCCGAAAAACCCCTGACCACCCTCTCCCGGGGTAGACTGGAGAGAGCAGTAGTTTCCGTACAAGGGAGTCTTGTCTTGATGTTGAATTCGTCTCGTCCGTCCTGTGTCTGCACCGTTTTGCTTTGCCTGCTCGGAGCTCTCGCAGGATCAACCGCCAAGGGCCAGACGCCTACGACACTCGAGAAATATCTGTCGCGAGTCGACCTCGGCGTCAGCGGCGTCGGCATCTTCACCCGTGACGTCAGTGGAAACAACTACCTCGGCCAGCCCGTGACGCAGAACATGAGTAACACCCTCGGTGCTCTCGTCACCATCCGCTACACCAAATCGCCCTATATCGGCGCTGAAATCAACTACGGCTACGCCCGCTACACCCAGAACTTCTCGCAGTACATCGTCGGCGGAGCCCAGACCAACGCCTCCGAGTACACCTTCGGCTACGTCATCCACCCGCCCCATCTCCTCCTCGGCGCTCAGCCCTTCGTCGCCGGTGGAATCGGAGCCCTCGTCTTCCGGCCCACCCCAGGCGGAGGTCAGGGCCTGCAGAACCAGGCCGTAGCCGCCTACTACGGCGCCGCCGGCTTGGAGAAGTCCGTCTTCTCCGAGCACTTCGGAATTCGCGCACAGGTTCGAGACGTCTTCTTCATGGCTCCAGACTTCTACCAGAACTTCCTGACCATCCAGAAGCACACCTCGACCTTCGAACCCGGCATCGGCTTCTACCTGAAGTTCTAGAGGAGCACTGAAGCTATAGCCAGTTCCAGAAGCACTGAAGCTATAGCCGTCGTTCTCCTTGAACCAGTCACAACCTCAAGCGCCCGGGTGCCCCCTCCTTCGCGCCTTTGCGAAGGGTGGGAACGTAAACCTCTCCCAGCCTGCCTTTGCCGTTGCCTGCCTTTGCCGTTGCCTGCCGTTGTTCTTGTAGTCATTCTGAGCGCAGCGAAGAACCCCGAAGGTCTTCACTCACCGCAACCGTCCGACCCTTTTCAACAACCAACTCCACCGTCCTTGCCGTTGCCTGTTCTTCCTTCTCCCCGAACCCCGCCATTTCGATACCACCGCATGTTGGCAATATCATCACCCTCTCTCGCTCGAACCGCTTCAATTCACGCATGGCTGCTTTACAATCGCAGCGACGGCACCTTGTACGACCCGTCTGAGGTAGTACCCAACATGTCCATCCCCATGCTCTTTGCTGTCGCCATCGTTATCCTTTACCTGCTGAATTCCATCAAGATCTTGAAGGAGTACGAACGAGCCGTCGTCTTCCGCCTCGGCCGCGTGAGAGAGTCCGCCAAGGGCCCCGGCGTCATCCTCGTCTTCCGCCCCCTCGACCAGATCGTCCGCGTCAGCCTCCGCCAGGAGGCCATGGAGGTCCCCCCGCAGGACGTCATCACCCGCGACAACGTCACCCTCAAGGTCAACGCCGTCATCACCCTCCGCGTCGTCGATCCCACCAAGGCCGTCATCGAGGTCGCCAACTACATCTATCAGACCTCGCAGTTCTCCCAGACCACCCTCCGCTCCGTCCTCGGCGAGGTCGACCTCGACGGCCTGCTCGCCCATCGCGAAGCCCTCAATCAACGCATCCAGACCATCATCGACGGCCACACCGCCCCCTTCGGCGTCAAGGTCGTCTCCGTCGAGGTCAAGCAGGTCGACATGCCCGAGTCCATGCTCCGCGCCATGGCCAAGCAGGCCGAGGCCGAGCGCGAGCGCCGCGCCAAGATCATCCACGCCGAGGGCGAGTTCAATGCCGCCGCCAAGCTCGTCGAGGCAGCCGCGCTCATGGCCACCCAGCCTATGACCTTACAGCTACGCTACCTCCAGACCCTCACCGAGATCGGGGTCGAAAAGAACACCACCATCGTCTTCCCCCTCCCCATAGAGATGCTGAATCTGCTGAACAAAACACTCGCAGAGCCTAAGAAGGATTGATCGTGAACGGCCGACATCGATATAACGACGACACTGACCTCCATGACCTCCACTCGTCCCCTGGACGTGATCGCGAGATCTCCCTCGGTACCGCGACCATCCTGGGCATCTTCCTTGCTCTGGCGCTGCTCTGCGCCATCTTCTTCGCCTTCGGCTACTCGCTCGGCCGAAAGTCGACGCCTCCTCCACCCGCTGCACCCGAGGCTACGCCCGTCTCCTCAAACGTCCCCAAGCCATCGCCCGGATTGCCCACTTCAGGCAAACAGACTGCCGATACAGCCGACACCGCGACAGATCAGCAGGCAGATCTTCCCGCTCCCGCGACCACTCCCACGACCACACCCACAACAAAGACCGTCGCCCTGAACAGCGGCGCAGGCTCACCATCAGCTCCGTCCATCAAACCGGCATGGAACGCAGCGGCTCTCACTCGATCCGCCGTCACACCCATCCCTGCAACAGCAGCAACCGGCACAGCGATTGTCCAGGTAGCAGCCGTCTCTCATCAGGAAGATGCGGATGTCCTTCTGGTCGCGCTGAAGAGACGAGGCTACACCGTAGCCATCCATCACGAGCCGCAGGATAAGCTGCTGCACGTCCAGATCGGCCCCTTCGCGACCAAAAAGGACGCGGACGCAATGCGCCAGAGGCTCCTCAGCGACGGCTACAACGCCATCGTCAAGTAGTCCTCCAAATATTCGTCTCTCATTAGGGATACGGCTCTGCCGTTGCTTCAGGGACTAGCGCAAGCCTTCAGCTCTGCGAAAGATTCCGGCAAATACAGGGGGCTTAGCCCCGGGCCTTTCAATCTCCACGAATCAACTCTTCCGCACTCTATTCCACCGTACCCTCCGCCGGCTTCATCTCCGGCGGCAGCGCCTCCGCAATCGCGGCACGAACAGCCCGCAGGATCTCCTCGCGATTGGCATACTGCGACGGCTCGATCACCGGCAGCAGCTGGATCCTCGCCACGCCCGGCCTGATCGCCACGCTTCCCTTATGCATCATCGTCTGCGTTCCCGAGAGCGCGATCGGGACAATCGGCGCCTGCGTCTCCATCGCCAGAAAGAACGGCCCTTTCTTGAACGATGACAGTCTCCCATCCACCGACCGGGTCCCCTCGGGAAACACCAGGATATTCAGCCCGGACTTCAGTGCCTCGCCCGCCGCGATCACGCTCGCCTGTGCGGCATCCCGGCGACCACCCCGCTCCACCGGAACGAACCCTCCCATCCGCATCGCCCGCCCAAGAATAGGAATGTTCATCAACTCCTTCTTCAGCAGCACCGAGCTCCTCCCAGGCAACAGGGGCAACACCACCGGAGGATCGAGGTTCGACACGTGATTGCACATGAAGATGCACCTGCGGTCGGCAGGAACATGCTCCAGCCCCGAGATCTCCGTGCGAATCCCAGCCGCCCGAACGCCGGCATTCGCGATCCACATCGCGACTCGGTAAAGCAGGCTGATATCTCCCACCAGAAGCGTGTACGGGATACCGATCAAGCCGGCCACAGGACCAAGCGCGGTGTAGACAAAGAGCAGTTTCAGGGTTGCAAGCATACCGCTCTCCAGAATACCGCACCCCCTTACCACCTTCGCAGCGGCTAATACTCTCACTCAGCTTTTGCACACAGTTGCAGGTGCTGCCGTTGCCGCTGCCGTTGCCGTTGCCGTTGCTTTTAGTTCTTGCTGCTGCCTTTGCAGTTGTTCTTGCTGTTGTAAGTTCTTGCTGTCATCCTGAGCGCAGCGAAGGATCCCGAAGGTCTTCCTTCGCCGCAACCGTCAGACCCTTTTCAACACCAACTCTCCCACTCCCGGCCTTGCCTCGCCCATCACCTAAAAGGGCCCGTCATTCTCAACCGGAGGGCCTGACAGTCTCATCGTGAAAGCCAGTCGTCGCCCCCAAAGGGACCGCGCAGCACCCGAGTCCCTACTCCCAATAACCCTGAAAACCCTGTCAAGCCCCCAAACCATCTAACTCCATAAAAACAAATGACATCCAAGTGGCATACTAGTTTCCCTCCAGCCGTTACACTGGATACAGAGTTAAAGAAAGCCCGGGCCAAATGCCGGGGCTTCCCCATTCGGTCACCTATAACCCTTTTATCTTCTATATTTTGGACGCAACCCATTTAGAATCTATATTTTAGGAGAACAAACTCCTCGTAACCCATTGTTCCACATCAACTTACCTCCAAAATCCCCCCCAAGGGGGGAGGGGAGGGGGAGCAGATAGCCGAGATAGCCCCGGGGAGCTTCTGATAGATCCCCCCAAAGCCCCCATTCGACAGAATGGCCACCACATCCCCATCCCTCAGCTGAGGAGAAAGCGCAGCGACAATGGCATCCGCATCCGGAGCAACACTCGCAGGAACCCCACGAGCCTTCAGAGCCGCAACAACGTTCTCCGGAACCAGCCGCTCGCTCACAGGAATGCTCTCCGACTTGAAGACCGCCGCCAGCACCACCAGGTCGGCCAGCGCCAGACTCTCGACCAGCGCATCCTCGAAGACGTTCCGCCGCAGCGTATTCGAGCGAGGCTCCAGCACCGCCACCAGCCTCTGCCCCGGATACCGCTCCCGCAGCGCCCGCAGCGTCTCGCGGATGGCCGTGGGATGGTGCGCGAAGTCGTCGATGATGGTCACGCCCCCGACAACGGCCTTCACCTCAAGCCTGCGCTTCACACTCTTGAACGTCGCCAGCGCCTCCTGGATGGCCTCCACCGGCACACCCTGCCCCGCAGCCAGCGCCGCCGCAGCCGTAGCGTTCAGGGCATTATGCTCACCCGCCATCGGCAGGCTCAGCTCCGCGAACGGAGCGCCACCCCGAGTCACCGTCCAACGCGTCAGCGGCCCATCATGACGCAGCTCGGAGACACGCCAGTACGAGTCGGCAGCGAAGCCATACCGCTCCACCGCACAAAAAGCCTTGGAGACGCACTCACTGACGTTCTCGCTCCCATCGAACGCCACAATGCGCCCACGCCGGGGAACGAGGTTGACGAACCGTTTGAACGCCGTCTTGACCGCATCGAGGTCCGTGTAGATGTCCGCATGGTCGAACTCCACATACGTAAGAATCGCCGCATCCGGAAAGTAGTGCAGGAACTTCGGTCCCTTGTCGAAGAACGCCGTATCGTACTCATCGCCCTCCAGCAGAAAGGGCCTTGTAGACCGAACCATGAAGCTCGTACCGAAGTTCTCGGCGACTCCTCCAATCAGGAACGAAGGAGCAAGCTCGGGGTTACGCCGCGAGGCAACCTCATAGATCCACGCCAGCATACTGGTCGTCGTCGTCTTCCCATGCGTCCCGGCAACCACCAGCGACTCACGGCCAGGCAGAAACTCGTCGTGCAGAATCGAAGCCATCGAGCAGAAAGGAATCCGCGTATCGAGCACATGCTCCAGCTCCACGTTCCCCCGCGAGATGGCATTGCCAACCACAACCAGATCCGGCCGGGGCTCCAGATTGCTCTCGGAGTAAGGCTCGTGAATAGGGATGTTCAAGCCAGCGAGCAGATCGCTCATAGGAGGGTAGGCAGCCGCATCCGATCCGGTAATACGGTGCCCCTGCAACTGCAGCATCCCCGCAAGTGAAGCCATAGCCGTGCCGCAGATGCCGATGAGATGAATGTGTTTGGAATTTTGCATTGCTTGTATCTGTCTGGCTCGCTAGCGAAGAGGCTAAACCGTTACCGCAGCCTCAAGGAATTGCATCTGCGGACTAGCCACATCTGTCAGATCAAGCTTAACAGGAATACCCAGCGGAAGCGTGATATTGGCTCCATTCACATGCCCGCAGCGCAATCCAATCGCAATCGGTCCCTCGAAGTCCCGAAGCGAATGCAGGATCGCTCGCTCCAGATACTCCTGCTCCGCAGCCGGAACACACTGGTCCATATTGCCGAAGACGATGCCACGAGCACTCTCGAGCCTTCCCGAGTAGCGCAGATGCAGCAGCATCCGATCCCACTGATAAGGCTTCGTCCCGATGTCCTCCAGAAACAGGACACTATCCGCCAGCTCAGCAGCATAAGGCGTCCCCAGGCTCTGCGCCAGAATCGAGATACAACCACCCAGCAACTTCCCCTCAGCAACACCCGAACGAAGCACGCGAAGCCCATCCGAAATACCCACAGACCAGCCGCTGTCGCCATGGAAGGCATGGTTCCAGCTCGCCATATCGACGCCGCCATCGCGAGCGAAGTCGGCCGCAACCATCGGAGCATAGAAGGTAACGAGATTGGCCTCGTTCCGGAACCAGCTATGCAACGAGCTGTGGTCGCTATACCCGATGAACGCCTTGGGATGAGCCCGCACCAGCGCCGCATCCAGATGCGGCAACAGCTCCGCCGAGCCCCATCCGCCGCGAGTACAGACAATCCCATCAATGGACGGATCGGCAAAGGCAGCATGCAGGTCTGCCAGACGATGCTCCAACGTACCCGCATAGTAGAGAGGACCACTATCGAGCGCATGCGGACTAAGCACCACGCGGTATCCAAGTGTCTCAAGCCGCCGCGTACCTCTCTCCACAAGCTCTCGCTTCGGAGTACTGGCCGGAGACAGTACAGCCAGCGTAGCGCCGGCGCGCAACGGTGCCGGCTTGACCGGTGGAGTGAGCAGCCTCACAGCTCGTACACCTCGCCATGGCAGACGATCTCGGCAGGTCCAGTCAGCAGCATAACCGCATCCGCAGTTGGCCAGACAGTCCGCTGTGGTCCACCCTCCGCATTGGCAGTCAACTCGCGCCCAACACCCCGCAATGCCATGGCCGCTGCCGAGGACGCACACGTCCCCGTCCCAGAGGACGTAGTCGGTCCGCAACCACGCTCATAGATGCGGAAGGCTATCTCCGCCTCCGACACAATCCGCACGAACTCCACGTTTGTCCCATGCGGAAACAGCGGACTGGTACTGATGCGGCCGCCCAGCTCCTGCCAGGCAAGCCCATGCGCACTGAAGTCCTCCGTATCGACGAAGAGGACGAAGTGAGGATTGCCCACATTGACCATAGCCCCAGCCACATTGCCTATACCGGGCACCTCAATCGTCCGCTGCATGACGCGCGGCACCCCCATCTCGCTCTCGATAAGGTAGAACGGATCAGCCGCCTCAACGACCTGGCAGGTGCGTATCCCCCCATGCGTCCCCAAAGCCACCTGCTGCCTGCCCTCGCTGCTCGCAAGCCACGCGGCTACGCAACGAGTGCCATTGCCGGAGAGCTCAGCCTCACTGCCGTCGGCGTTGAACAGTCGCAAAAAAAATTCGCCATTCGGCTTGCGCTCAAGAAATTCAATGCCGTCCGCACCAACGCTGGTATTGCGGGCGCATAGCTTGCGAGCCAGTGCAGCGTGACGACGCTGCGCCAGGTGTTCTTCGATAAGGAGAAAGTCATTCCCACAGGCATGTGCTTTTACAAATGGAATCATGATGTTCTTATTCTGCCTCAGCATCGCGAAAAGCGACGACCTGGTCAGTTGCGTCACTGGCCCTCAATTCAGCGAGGAGACGTTTATGTCCATCACGATTCGCCTTCACTTCAAAGGTAATCCGTTCCAGCATCGCGATGCTGTCGCGCTCAACGAGCGTCAAACGCTCGCCGGCCCGATCCAGGACGCTCAGAACTGCTACGTAAATCCTGTTCTGATCGCGACCTCGCACTTCATACAGCATCGGGTAGCGCTTCCATGCGCTGCGAGACTCCAGATAACCGACACAAGTCAGTGCGAACACAACAATTGCCGTAGCGAGAACGGCCTCGAGGTACAGTCCGGCGCCACACGCCATGCCAATGGATGCAGTCACGAAGACGGTAGCCGCGCTGGTCAGGCCGACGACACGATCACGCGTATGCAGAATAATGCCCGCACCGAGAAAGCCGATTCCCTGCACGATATTGGAAGCGACTCGGCCTTTATCCGGATTATTCTCCCCGGCTAGAACCGAAGAAAGCAAGGTAAAGAAAGCACACCCGAGACACAGCAGGATATTGGTTCTCAGTCCTGAAGGTTTATTTCGCAGCTCCCGTTCAAGGCCGATAACGCCACCCAGCAGACAAGCTGTCAGCAGCCGTGCCGCCGTGCCCGTGGAGAGCAACTCCTGGTCGATCTGGCTGAAATGAAACGTCGAAGGAATCAGCATAAGTCTGGCTGCGATGGTAGCACCGGATGACGCCCTCTCTAGACTGTATCTAGTGCTGCGGTGTTGCCGAAGAAGGAGTGTACCGTTCGGATCGATACGTACGTGCGCAGGGCTGTCCCGTAGTACAGAGCACGGTCAGCTCTGTGAGCCCCTCTGGATGTTCGGCCACAGCTTTGGCTACCTGATCGCCGGCGATGGCGACCACATAGGCTGCACTCCCCGCGGGTCGTGCCAGTGCCGCCAGAAAGCTGTCACGGTCCCCCTCGTTCAGCGTCTGACGAAGGGGTATGCCTGCTTGCTGCAGCGCCCCGACATGATCGGAGTTGTACATCAGGATAGGAACACCCGCAGGAAAGGACTTCAACTCACGCGCGAGGGCCGCCTCGAAGGCGACTCGTGTCGTCGAGTTCACGATAGCCTCCTTCAGGACGAGTGGCACCCTGTACATCATGACGACCGTGTTGATGGCAATCAGAGAGAGCGCGACGGGATGAAGCAATCTCGCCTTGAGAGGCTCCGAGCGGCTCCATCGACGATGCAGCCATGCTGCGGCGAAGCAGGAATAGACTGCGAGGGCCGGAAGCATCTCCATGCCATAGCGCGAGTTGTAGTACGAGTGCGGCCACAGCGGAGGGATGAAGATCGGTACCGCCCCGTAAGCAATCGAATAAACGTAAAACGGCAATGGGAGCCAGAGAAGAGACGCTGAAAGCGCAACCCTGCGGCGAACAGCCAGAAACAAGCCCCCCAGAGCCGCAGCCATCACGCCGAAACCCAGCTCCCATGCCGCCATATCCAACTGCGCAGCACGGGTGTAGTAGAGGAACGCCAAAACCGGATTGTGCCACCCGCGATAATGCTGCGATCCCGGAGCAGTCGTCTTCTTCTCTATGGCCGCCGCCGAGTATGGGCCCCGCATAAAGTCGAGTGGATCATGGAAGAAGTGTTGGTTATAAGCCAGCCAGCTTAGAGGGCCGGCAACAATCAAAATCGTAAAAACGAGGAAAGCTGGCGCAACACTGCGTAAAACTTTGCTATTGCACCGAAGCTCCCAGGTCAGCATGCACCACACGACCGCGCCAAGTATCCATCCGTCATACCGTGTGAAGACGGCTGCAACAATAAGCAGCGCGATGAAGATCAGCCGACGTGCGACAGGAGCATGCTGTCCAGCACGGATGGCATCAACGCACTCCATGGTGAGCAGCGTGATCCAGATAAGTTCCGCGAGAAACAGCGGCTCCGTCATGGCGGTCGTCGCGAGGTAAAGCAGGTTCGGATTCAGCGCATAGAAGGCGGTAGCCGCGAACGCCCAGCGAGGCGTCATCATACGTCGCGCAAGCCGATACAGACCGACAACACCGGCTATGTAGCAAAGCAGTGAAGGCCACGCCCCCGCCAGACCGTTCTGCCACCACTCCATCTTCTGGACGAAGGGTAGTATCAGCAGATGCGGCAGAGGCAGCCAGACTCCCCCGAGCTGAGACAGCCCGGGATTGCGCGAGTCCAGAATGCGGCGCGCGATGCCAAGATGCGCCACCGCATCCCCATACAGCAACATATATCCACGCGCAGTGCAAACAAGCAGTGCGATGAAAGCCAGCACCACGGCTGCTAAGGCAACAGGAAAGGTCTCCTCTCGAGTAGCCGGCCGCACCTCCTCCTCCGCATCGGCAGGAGATGCAGGTCTGGCGCCGGTCAGCGTAACCGGTGCAATCCGCCCGCGAGATCTACCCCCCCGCATATTCAAGATGCGATATCTCCATGAAGAGCTTGAACCGTTCGTCGATCTCCTGTCGCGTCACCGCTTGCAGACGTTCCGTTCCGAATCGTTCAACAGCGAACGATCCCATCACGCCACCGTAGAACATCGCCTTGCGAAAGACAGCAGGCGTCATCTCTGACTGCGATGCCAGGTACCCATAGAATCCTCCCGCAAAAGAGTCCCCTGCTCCCGTAGGATCGACCACCTCCGACAGCGGCAGTGCCGGCGCGCGGAAGGGATGCGACATCTTTACGCCGCCGTCAAACGACCGGGCGCTGAAGAACGAGGTGGCGCCATACTCCCCATGCTTCACGACAAGCGTCTTCGGCCCCATCGCTAGTACCTTCTCGGCAGCAAGCACAAGATTCCGCTCTCCCGCCAGCATCCGAGCCTCGCCATCATTGATCAGCAGCACATCCAGCTCGCGCAGGACCTTGGCCAGATTCGCTGCATGGTCCGCAATCCAGTAGTTCATCGTGTCGCCGCAGACCATACGGACATGGGGCATCTGACTGCGGACGCGAGCCTGAAGCACAGGGTCGATGTTCGCCAGGAAAAGATACTCGCTATCCATATAGGCATCCGGAATTTTCGGCGCAAAAGTTTCAAAGACATTCAAGTCCGTGCCCAGCGTCTTCGCCTCGTCCAGGCTGCCCGCATAAGAACCGGTCCAGTGAAAGGTAAGCCCCTTTGCTCGCTCGATGCCGCGCGTATCGATCCCGCGCCGCGTCAACACCACCTCATGCTCTGGGGTAAAGTCCTCTCCCACAACAGCAATGACGCGAACTTGTGTGAAATAGCTGGCCGCAAGAGCGAAGTGCGTCGCAGCGCCGCCGAGGCAGTGATCCACCGCCCCATGCGGGGTCTCAATGCTATCGAAGGCTACCGATCCTACTACGAGAATTGACATAGACTCTTTCCTGAAACAACTTCGGTTTCAACTTATGAGAATTGGACGCCGCAGAACTGGCTTCCACCTGTTGCTTACTTACAGATATTTATCCAGCAGAACAGACAACCGCTGTCGGGCTTCCGCGGGAATTACCTTGCGATCTGTTAGGATGGCGTACTTCAACGCATCGGCACAGGCGCAGGACTTCTCATTCGGCATAGCCGCGATGGCGGCCTTCACGACCTTCGCAGCATTATCGGCGTTCTGGTGCAGCACGGCTACAATCTGGTCGACCGTGACGTCGTCGTGTCCCTCGCGCCAGCAGTCGTAGTCTGTCACCATGGCCATCGTGGCGTAGCAGATCTCCGCCTCGCGGGCCAGCTTCGCCTCCTGCAGATTGGTCATCCCGATAACATCCGCGCCCCAGCTTCGATAGAGGTTCGATTCCGCGCGTGTCGAGAACTGCGGCCCCTCCATGCACACATACGTCCCACCTTTTTTGCCCACAACATCAACCTTGGCACAGGCCTGTTCGAAGACAGCCGCCACGGTCGGACAAACCGGATCGCCGAAGGCCACATGCGCTACGATGCCCTCGCCGAAGAAGGTCGACACACGCGCAAACGTTCGATCGATGAACTGGTCCGGAATCACGAAATCGGTCGGCTTATGCTCTTCTTTGAGCGAACCGACGGCAGACACGGAGAGGATGCGATCGACGCCCAGCATCTTCATGGCAAAGATATTGGCACGAAAGTTCAACTCGCTTGGAAGCAGCCGGTGCCCGCGTCCGTGACGTGCCAGAAATGCGACCTGGCGACCTTCCAACTCCCCCAAGATGAAGGCGTCTGATGGATCTCCAAACGGTGTCGTCACCCGCTCTTCACGCACATTCGTAAGCCCCGGCATGGCATACAGACCACTGCCTCCGATGATTCCAATCTCTGCCTTCTTCAAATGTCTTGCTCCTCTATTGGATGTTGTCCGGCTGACCGTCTACGGATGCCCCATAGAAGTATATCGTTTCAGGCTGCTCGCATTGATTACCCCGAAGGACGATAGAACCCTCGACATTGCCAGGGTAGGCTCTTGAGGCTCCACTCCGGCAATATGCAGCGGGCCGCTCGACTGCACACTCGCGATGCTGTCCCGCAGCCTGCGCGCCAGCGGAAGACTGAATCCTTCACCGATGAAGACGCCCGTTCCAGAGATGGAGAGAAGAACATCCCCCTCACTGGTGGAGTAAACCTGTTCGCTCTCGCCGGTCTCGTCCTTGGGTCGCCGCACCACTTTCGAGTACTTCCGTGGTATCTGCGCAGCGTAGATATTCAGAAAGGACCGTGCCGAGTCCGCATTCTTCCACTGGGAGTAGTAGAGCAAGCCGAGCGAGGCCGTAGACTCCTTCTCCGCAGCCGTCACGGCGGACTTGCGTTGCGCGGCATAGTACACGCCCCCGTTCCACGCCGGCGCCAGCGCGTCTGCCATCTCCCCGCCGCCAAACAGTTCGCTCAGGATGCGCACATCCAGCTCACCCATCACGCCCAGGTCATAGGGCGTGTACTCCGCATCCAGCAGAGGATGAATATCCGGAAGCCGAAGCACGGGCACCGGCGCATGCGCCATGTAAGCCTCAGGGTGCATAATCTCGAAGCTAGACGAAGGTGGATTCGCGAGCACATCGGCAAACGCCGCCTGCTTGCCGCCCTTCACCAGAATCGCCTGCTCAAAGCTGAGCCCCTCGCTGTAAGGAAACAGCAGCGACTGCTGCAGCAGCAGTGGAGCCCGAGCCAAAACAGGCGAGCCGCTCGTATCGCCGACCATATCCTTCAACTTGCCTCCTAGCGCGGGAGCATCGGCAAGCGTCTTCCCAGTCGATCGCAACGTGTAGTCGATGAAGACGGCCATCGCCTGCCCCTCGGCAACCGCGCTACGAGCCGTCTCAGCCTCATCTAGCTGAAGGTGATGATTGTCTTCCTCCACGTTACGAGCTGTGCCGTTGACGCTCATATCCGACCACTTGGTTAAGCCCACCTTCTGGTCCTGCAGCGCATGCGTCAGCTCATGAGCCAGCACCGGCTTCTGCTCCTCCGGCTGAATCCAGTCCAGCAGATTCACTGCCTTCGTCTTGTTGTCGTAGAAGCCGGCAATCTGCTCCGTCAGCAGAGTGACAAGAAAGGGACGCAGGTGAAAGTCGCGGTCCAGCAGCCCGAACTTCTTCAGCACAATCTCGGAGCGCTCCATCCGCTTCGCGCTCTCGTCTTCGTCGAACTTCACCTTCAGATAGCGAGTCACTTCATCGCGCGATATCAGTCTGCGCTTAACAGCGTGTTCGATCGGCAGCTTCGTGTCACTGCTGACAAAACTTAAAATCTCATCCACAGAGCGAAAGAGCTCCTTCGCCTGTTCCTTCGTCATGGGAGCCTGGCTTGCAGACGGCGCGGGAGCCTGTCCCCCATTTTGCGCCGCTACCTGCCCCGCACAGACCATGCAAGTAGTGGCCCCTAGAGCAACCGCCGTCATCCACACCCTCAGAATCCCGCTCGAACCGCAAAGTCTTAGCCGCAACATCAACCTCTCAATCCATCGTTATAATCAAGTGTACGCAGAGTTTTCCCTGCCGTCCGCTATGACTCCCGCAACCCATTCCGACATCAACGCCCCCACGGTAACGAGCTCGGCATCTCAGCTTACCGCCCTCCTCAACGGAGCCGGGATATCCCCCCTCGACAACACCGGGTGGATCCGTGCGACTGGCCAGGATCGCGTCCGCTGGCTGAACGGCATGGTGACCAATTCGGTTCAGGATCTGAAGCCAGGCCACGGCTGCTACAACTTCGTGCTGAGCGTGCAGGGCCGAATCCAGGGAGACGCCTACATCTTTGCCGAGCCTGACGCCCTCCTGATTGAGACGGCTTCTACCCAGGTTCCCGGCCTGATGGCTCTGCTGGACCGCTTCATCATCATGGACGACGTCGAGTTGGCAGACGTTTCGAGCGCCCGAACTGGCCTGCTAATCTCAGGCCCACAGGCAGCGTCGTTGCTGAAGGGTATTGGCCTCCCCTTCGAACAACTTGAACAACTCGGCGAACTCGAGATGCGGACGATAGCCTGGAACGCAACCAGCGTCTCAGTCATACGCGCTTACAGCCCTCTCGTACCCCACTTCGAGATCTGGACAGATTCCACGACCGCCGCAGATCTCTCGACAGCGCTCCTATCCGCCGGTGCCATCCTCTGCGAGCCGCAAAGCCGGGAGTGGCTCCGCATGCTTGAGGGAACGCCGCTCTACGGCAGAGACATACGCGATCGCGAACTCCCGCAGGAGACCGCACAGACTCGCGCGCTGCACTTCGCCAAGGGCTGCTATCTCGGTCAGGAGATCGTAGAGCGCATCCGTTCGCGCGGAAACGTCCATCGCACCTTCACCGCCTTCCGGCTTGAAGGAAGACTTCCCGACGCAGGCTCAACCTTGGACGTAGACGGGAAACAAGTCGGCGAGCTAACCAGCGTCGCAGCAATCCCACTCTCAAAAGACGCCAGTAAAACCGTGCAGCTTGCACTGGGATACATTCGCCGCGAAGCCCTGGACCGTGCTGTTCCACTCCTCTATACCGGCGGAGTCGCAGTACCAGTCTCCCTACCCTATTCGACAGCTGAAGCCGCCGGACTACAGGCTGCATCTGAATCTTCTGAAAGAGTGTGATCAATGTCCGAACAAAACAAACCCTTCGTCGTTACCGACCGCCGCAAGTTCACCCTGGATGGCGAGCTCAGGCCCGACGCCGATCCATCGCCGGAGAGAGAGGAGCCCGAGCCCGTCGCCGTGGAACCGGCAGTAAAGAGCGAGCCTCCAGCCGCAACATCGCAGGAATCGGCCCAGGTGCACGACTTCCCGCCCCCGCCTACGCCAGAACAGACCGATCAAGCCCGCCAGGCCTACGAGATGACGGCCGACCGTCTCGACACCGCCATCCGTGCCGCAAATCCCGGTATGGATCATCCACCGGCCATGAACCTCGAACAGCTCATACAGTCCGTCTACATGACGGCCATAATGCAACTCGGTGGCGCCACACCGGAAGGCCAGCAGCCCCAGGTAGACATCATGGGCGCTCGCCAGAGTGTCGATATGCTGGGGGTCCTCGCCGAAAAGACGAAGGGCAATCTCACGCCAGACGAAACGCGACTGCTCGATAGTGCCCTCTTCGAGTTGCATATGGCTTTTCTCGAAATCACCCAGGCACTAGCCCGATCTGCCGCAGCCAAGGCTCCTGCTACCGGCCGCCCAGGCCCGGTGGGGCCAAGCATCGTCCGCTGATCGATGGAGGCGACTCTCACCTTTCTCGGTAGCGGCACCTCAATGGGTGTGCCGACTCTCGGCTGCGACTGCGCCGTCTGTTCCTCCGCCCTCTCTCCCGATGGCGATCCGCGCAACCGTCGTACACGGCCCTCCATTCGGCTGGCCTACGACCGCCGCACCGTATTGATCGATACGGGTCCGGACTTCCACGCGCAGGCACTCCGCGAAGGCATTCGGCGCGTCGATGCAGTGCTCTATACCCACGGCCACGCAGATCACGTAATGGGCTTTGACGACCTCCGCCCCCTGAGCTTTTACGCCAAGGGCAATCTGCCCATCTACGCCGACGACCACACGGCTAACTCCATCGAGCGCATCTTCGACTACACCTTCCGCACCGAGGACCGTTACCCGACCAGCGCTCGCGTCCAGATCCATCGCATCGACCCTGCGCCCGGAGCCGGATTCGATCTCTTTGGAGCCTGCTTTCGCCGCATCCCCGTCCTGCACGGCCGTCAGCAGATCACCGGCTATCGCTTCGGCAGTGCCGCCTACCTCACGGACATGAGCGATATCCCCGAGGAGAGCCTCTCCCTGCTTCAAGATCTGGACGTCCTCATCCTCGATGCGCTGCGACGCGATCCGCACCCCAGCCACTCGCACCTCGACAAATCCGTCGCCTTCGTCGAGCAGCTCAAGCCCCGCCGAGCCTTCTTCACCCACATGAGCCACGAGCTCGACCACGCGGCAACCGAGGCCACGCTCCCACCCCATATTCGTTTGGCCCACGACGGCCTGCAGATCAGATTTGAGATAGCCCGATGAAGATCTATCGCCAGCTCGCCGATATCCCAGCCGACTTCGGCCCTTCCGTCGCCACCATCGGCAACTTTGACGGTGTCCATCGCGGCCATCAGTGGGTCATCGCCGAAGTGGTCGCCCGCGCCCGCACCCTGGGCATCGTCTCCATCGCCATCACCTTCGATCCGCATCCAGCGCGTGTCATTCGCCCTGACGCAAGCTGCCCCCTCATCACCCCATTAGCACAAAAGCTTGCGCTCCTCGAAGCCACGGGAATCGACGCCTTACTGGTTCTTCCCTTCACCAGTGATCTCTCACATATGACCGCACGCGCCTTCGCCACGGATGTCCTGCAACAGAGGCTCCATGTGACCGAATTGCACGAAGGGGAGAACTTCCGCTTCGGCTATCAGGCTGAGGCCAACATCGAAACCCTCGAAAAACTCGGCTTGGAGCTGGGCTTCAGCGTCCGCGTCTATGCGCCGCGTAGCTTGCGTGGGCAGGCCATATCCTCCAGCCAAATCCGAAAACTCATTACCGAGGCCAACCTCAGCCGTGCCCGCGCTCTTCTCGGACGACCCTTTTCCATCGCCTCCACACCCGCCTCGGGACGTGGCTACGGCACACGCTATACAGTCCCTACCATCAACCTCGCGCCATACGCCGAGCTGCTCCCGGCAAACGGCGTCTACATCACATCGCTGACGGTTGGGACAGGAACAACCAGCGAGACCTTCGACGCCGTGACCAACATCGGCAACCGTCCCACCTTCGGCGCCGACTCCTTCGCGGTAGAGTCCCATCTGCTCAACTTCCATCCGATTGAATTGAACGAGCAGACCCCCCTGACGCTGACCTTCCTGCATAGGCTCCGCGCCGAGATGCGCTGGCCCAACCCAGAAGCACTCCGCGAACAGATCGGCCGCGATGTCCGTCAGGCGCAACGCTACTTCAGTTTGTGCCGGGTGCTGGCTTCGAAACCCCAGATCGGTGGCTCGCATCCGGCTTTGCTGGCACCGTAACCCCTTTTGCCGGAGCTACGGAATGCGCTGCGCCAGGAATCTTCACCTTATCGAGAGCAGGTGCAGCTGTATCCGCAGGCGCAGCATTCGAATTAGCTGGCTTCGACGCCGCTGCGCTCGGCGCAGGAGCAGCATCCGGCTCATTATCTTCTGGAGCGCGTGGAGACTGTTTCGGTGGCCTGACGCCCTCTCCCAACTTGTTCATGGGTAGATCCAGGGTCTTCTTCGGCGCGCCTGCGCTTGCAAAGGTCTCATCGGGCTTGTTCGCAATCGCCGCCCGCATGAAGTTCATCCACATAGGCAGCGCGGCACGAGCACCCGTCTCCTTTTCGCCCAATGACTGCCGATCGTCATACCCAATCCATGTACCGCAGGTGATCGACGGCGAAAACCCGATGAACCACGCATCCGTATAGTCGTTGGTCGTGCCGGTCTTCCCTCCCAGCGGATGCTTCAATTGCGACGCCGCCCCCCCCGTCCCCATTCGAACCACCGCCTGCAGCAGTTGCATCATCGTGCGTGCCGTCTCGACGGAAATAACCTCCGTCACCTCTGGCTTCTTATCGTCGAACGGCAACCCGTCCGCCTGAGTCACCTTGCGGATATAGTGTGGCTCGATGCGGATCCCATCATTGGGAAAGACGCTGTAAGCACCCACCTGCTCATACAGAGTGATATCCGCGGACCCCAACGCCACAGGCAAAAACGCCGGAATCTCGCTCGTGATGCCAAACCGGTGCGCCGTCTCGATCACCTTGCGAATTCCCAGATGATTCGCCAGCTTCAGCGCAGGAATATTCCGCGACTCCGCAAATGCACTCAGCAAAGTCATCGCTCCCTTGTAGCCGGCCTCATAGTTATGCGGGGTGTAAGGTCCATTCGGAGTCGGAAAGGTCGTCGGCCCATCAACGACGATGTCGGTCGGCTTCGCACCAGCCTCAATCGCCGTCGTATATACATACGGCTTGAACGACGATCCCACCTGGCGCTGGGCCTGTGTCGCCCGGTTGAACTGCGAGAGCGCAAAGTCCCGCCCACCCACCATCGCCACCACCTCGCCGTCCGCATTGTTCACTGCCATCATCGAGGCCTGCGCCCCGGAGTCCTGCTCAAGCGAAGCATGCAGCGTGCCGTCCGGAGAGCCTCCCTCCAACCTCACGTAAACGACATCACCGTTGCGTAGGAAGCTGTCACCATCCTCATTCTGCGTCCACTTCCAATCCTCCGGCGTCAGAACAGCCTGCCGCGCCCCCAACTTCACCTCGACTCTCTTCGGCAAAACCGCCGTCACCACCCCGTGGACATAACTCCCCTTCTCCACTGGCTGCGACCAGTCCGGATGCTTGTAGCTCTCCACCTCCAGGCCGGACAGTACGATATTCGGTAACCCACCCTTCCATCCACGGCGTCGCTCATAGGTTGCGGTACCCTCCAGCACAGCCTTGTTCGCAACCATCTGCAGATCGAGATCGAGCGTCGTAAAAATCCGAAGTCCCGCACCATGGACCTCCTCGACGCCATATTCCTTCTCCAACTGCCGCCGCACCTCCTCCACAAAGTAAGGAGCCACGCTGTTGGGAGCCGCTTCGATATGCAGCCCCAGCGGCGCAGCCTTAGCTGCCTCTGCCTGCTGCCGCGTGATCTTGCGATCGTCCATCATCTCGGTCAGCACCAGGTTGCGCCGCTTCAGCGCTCGCTCCGGGTACCTCACCGGCGAGTAGTACTCCGGCCCCTTCGGCAACGCAGCCAGCAGAGCCGCCTCCGGAAGCGTCAGGTCGCGCACGTGCTTGCTGAAGTAGTACTCCGAACCAGCCTCGAAACCGTACGTACCACGCCCCAGGTAGATCTGATTCGCATACAGCGCAAAGATCTGCTGCTTCGTGAACCGCCGCTCGATCTGCATCGATAGAAAGACTTCCTGAATCTTGCGCCCATATGTCTTCTCCGAAGAGAGAAAGAGATTGCGCGCCAGCTGCATGGTCAGCGTCGATGCTCCCTGTGCCCGGCCCTGCGCGTGCAAGTCGCGATAGGCCGCCCCCATGGCCCGCACCAGGTTCACTCCCCAGTTCCGCTCGAAGCTCTTGTCTTCGATCGAGATAATCGCCTGCCGTAGCACTAGCGGAAAATCCGAATACGGCACAACCACACGACGCTCCAGCGCAAACGAGCCGAAGACCCTCCCGTGAACGTCCAGCAGCTCGGTTGTGGTGTTAGGGCGATACCGCGCAAGGTCTTCCATCTGCGGCAAATCGATGGAATAGACCACCATCAAACCGCACATCGCCCCGAAGACGGCGGAGAGTCCCAGCAGCGTATAGAAGGTAATCCGTCTGGCTATCCGGCGACTGGGATAGTCCGGTCCATTAAGCGTAACGAGACGAAAAATCTGCCGCCACCGCGGCTCCTCTTCGAGCTCTGGCAACCTGGTCTCGCGGTGGAATAAGCTAGGCACGACCCCTTCAGCATAGCAGGAGCCGCCACCGTTAACCGACCCTAGGCAGCCTTGCTCTTCAACAGGTCAAGTGCCTTGGTGAGCTGCTCATCCACAGCCACTCCGGGCTTCCTCGCTGGAGGTTGGTTGTCTGCTGGCGGCGTAGCTTCATCATCTACAGCCGATCCATCATCGACATTCGAAGCCACCAGCACTCCGGGAGTCACACCCTCATCCTGCAACTTCTTCCCAGAGGGCGACTCATACTTCGCAATCGAAAGAATCAGCGCCGCACCGTCCGGCAACTCAAAGGTCTTCTGCTGTGCGCCTTCACCGAAGGTCTTCTCACCCACCAGGTCTGCACGCTTGTTGTCCAGCAGAGCAGCAGCGACCAACTCGCCCGGCCCGGCAGTCCCGCGATTCACCAGCACAACCAAGGGCGCTGTCGCGTTGATAGCCTTCGACGCATCCGCAACGAAGGTCTGCTTCTGCACCTTCTGGCCCTCCAGCATCGCGATCGTCCCGGACTTCAGCAGGAAGTTCGCCAGCCGTGTGGCCTCCGCCATATCCCCGGCAGCAACATCGCGGAGGTCGAGCAGAACCTTCTTGTTTCCAACCTTCTGCATCGCCTTCAGCTTGGCCTCCACCTGCTGTACATGATCGTGGTCAAGCACTCCAGGCTTCAGATACAGAATCGACGAATTCTCATACATCGTCTCTGTAACCGGGGGCACCGTCGCCGCAACCCGCGTCATCGAGACCTTCTCAGGCGTCGCCTTCCGCGGTCGAACGATCGAGACCGTCAACTGGCTCCCCGGCTGCCCTTCAAGCAGAAGCTGAATCATGGCCAGCGACAGATCACGTGTATCCTGCGCTCCAATAGCTTCAATGATGTCGCCATCGTTCAGATTCGCCTTGTCCGCCGGGCTGCCCGGCACCACGGACACCACTGTGGCGTAGCCATAACGCTTCGAGACATTGATGCCTACCTGCGCCTTACCGCCCTTGTCCGCCTTGTAAGCCTTATAGTCTTCCGGCGTGAGGTAGCTGGAGTCCGCATCGAGCGACTCCAGGAGCCCGCGAAGCGCGCCATTGGTCACGGTGCCGATGTTCGGCTCCTCGACGTAGTCCGTCTGGATATGCCGCAACACCTCGCTATAGACGTTGATCTGGCGGTACGCGCCATCCTGTGGCTCCGACGCCGCACTCACGCCGCTCGAGTTCACCCCAAGGAATACGGTCAGCACTAGAACGACGGATATGACGAGCAGCAGGATCTTTGTAATCTTGGGCATAGGTTCGAACAATCTCCACAAACAGCTTAGGCAGATTCGCCAACAGGGGTTAGACGCACCCCGTTGCTGAAATGATACTCTCGTACGAAGATTGCGCGATACCGGGCGCTACACAACATTGGTGGCGGTGGGCAGAATCGAACTGCCGACCTACGGGTTATGAGTCCGTCGCTCTAACCATCTGAGCTACACCGCCGATGTGTGTATTGCCTGTGCCAGTTGAACATCGCGACAGGAGAAAGAAAATCGCCGCGGCACAGTCAGACTCAATAATACTTGATTCCGGGCAGCGCGAAAAGCAGTTGCCCACAGTTCTCGGCGTCATTCCTGCCCGCCTCGCCTCCACGCGGCTCGCCCGTAAAGTCCTTCGCACCATCGCCGGAAGACCGATGCTCGCCTGGGTCTTCGACGCCGCAAAGGCCTGCCCTCAGCTCGACAATCTGCTTATCGCCACCGACTCCGAAGAGGTTGCCGAGCTCTGCGAGCGCAGCGGCTGGCCCTTCCAGCTCACCTCGCCCGACCTGCCCAGCGGCACCGACCGCGTTCACGCCGTGGCCCAGCAGATCCAGGCGGATATCTACGTCAATATCCAGGGCGACGAACCACTCCTGAAACCCGAGCACCTCACCGCTCTCCTCCGCCCGTTCTCCCACCCACAAGCCGAAGTCTCCACCCTCAAAGTTCTCTGTACCGCCGCCAACATCAACAATCCAAACGCGGTCAAAGTGGTCACCGCTGCCGACGGACGAGCCCTCTATTTCTCCCGCGCCACCATCCCCTACGACCGCGACGGAGCAGGGCCACAGTACTGGAAGCACATCGGCCTCTACGCCTACCGCAAAGCCACTCTGGACCGCTTCCCCACGCTCCCCACTAGCACCCTGGAACAAACGGAGCGCCTGGAGCAACTACGTTTCATCGAGAACGGCATCAGTGTTTACGTCGAACCCACCGTCTTCGACACCATCGGAGTCGACACCGAAGAAGACCTGAAACACGTCGAAACCCTCCTGCTGGAGTAGCAATAGTTGCGGTTGCTCTTGCCGTTGTAAGTCCTTGCTGTCATCCTGAACGGAGCGAAGGACCCCGAAGGTCTTTACTCACCCCAACCGCCGTCCCTTTCAACAACTAATTTCATCCTCTTGCTGTTGCCTGTTCTTACATCCCCCCCAAGAACCTTAGCGATGCATAACTTCCAAGCATCAGGTCTCCCACCAAAAAAGAAACCATGCCTCACCCCACCGGCACAAACCGCAACTCCAACCCACTCGCATCCGTGGCCACAACCAGCCCTTCCAGCGAACTAACCACCCAATCGGCCTCAGCAAGCTCCTCAAGAGAGTGCGTCCCCAGCACGCCCAGCACACGGCATCCAGCCGCCTTCCCGGCGCCCACACCCGACGGCGCATCTTCCACCACAACGCACTCCTCCGGACGAAAACCCAGCAGCTCAGCCCCGCGCCTGTACGGCTCCGGATCAGGCTTACCCCGCACGACCATATCGCCGCTGATAATCCGCTCCGGCACCGGCAGCCCCGCCGCATTCAACCGACCCAGCAGAAGCCTTCGCGTCGCCGACGTCACAATCGCCCAACGCTCCTGCGGAAGGCTCTCCAGCAGCGCCTTCACCCCTGACAGAACGGTAAGGTCCGCCAGGTCCGCCATCTCCATGTCTTCGATCACGCGGATCCCTTCCTCCATGTCGATGTCAGGCCGTAGCGTCTTTATGATCTCGGTAGCCCGCATCCCATGCGGCACCTCGTAGATCTCCGCATTCGGCACGTCGTACATCTCCGCCCACCGACGCCAGCAACGAACCACAGACCCGATGGAGCTGACGAGCACTCCATCCATGTCAAACAAAATTCCCTTCGCCTCAATGCAGATCGACTCGCTCAAACAGCGCTCCCTTGCAGTACAAATCTCCGCGCCGCCTCGAGCACGCGCTCCACCGATGCCGTGGAGCAGCTCTCGCAGTACACCCGCAGCAGCGGCTCCGTGCCCGACGCTCTCAGCAGCAGCCAGGTCTCAGCCGCATTCGGCTTGCTTGCACAATCTGGATTCTCCAGAAAGAACTTGATGCCATCAAGCGTCTCCATCCGCAGCACCTTCAACCCCGCGAAGTCGGCTACCCCATCCTTCGCCCGCGTAATCGCAGACTGCTTCAACTCCTCATCGATGTGCATGTCGATGCGCCCATACTGATGCTCGCCAAACTCCTCCTGCAACGCGGCAACCAATTGGCCCAGGGTCTTCTTCTCATCGGCCATCACATTCGCCAGCAGCAGCGAGTTCAGCAGACCGTCGCGCTCCGGCAGATGCCGGCTGATCCCAACGCCGCCTGACTCCTCGCCGCCAATCAGAATCTCCTGCTCCAGCATCAGGTCGACGACATACTTGAAGCCGATGCCATGTTCATGCAGCCGTCGCCCATACTTGGCGGCGATGCGATCCAGCATCTTCGTCGTATTGAAGGCGCGCGTCACATCCCCCGGCCACCTCTTCCGCTCCAGCAGCCACTTCGCCAGCACGGCAAGAATCTTGTGTGCATCGACAACATTGCCATGCTCGTCCACCGCGCCGATGCGATCCGCATCGCCATCGGTAATCAATCCGGCATCGCACCTCTCGGCAACAACAGCCGCCTGCGTCGCCTTGATATGTGGCAGAATCGGCTCCGGGTTAATCCCGGGAAACAGCGGATTGATCTCGTTCCGTATCTCCACAAACGGAATCCCCGCCTGCGTAAAAATCTCCGCGAGCACCCCACGCCCCGCGCCATACATCACATCAACCAGAAACTTGTATCCCGAAGCCTTGATCGCCTTCAGGTCCACGAACCTCGCAATCGCAGCGTTATACTCCGGATTGAAGTTCACCTCTTCAATCGGAGCCTTCACAGCAGCAGCCGCCAGCGGCGTCTCCAGATAGCTCTCGATGGCAGTCATGATGGACGGCTTCCCCGACCCGCCATAGCTCGCCTTGTACTTCACGCCATTCCACTCTGCAGGATTATGGCTCGACGTAATCATCACGCCGCCCGCGGCCTTCCTCTCGCGCACCGCATACGAGAGCGCCGGTGTCGGAGTAATCTCTACGGCCAGCGCCACCGGAATCCCCGCCCCGGCCAGCACCTCCGCCACCGCCTTCGCAAACGACCGCGACCCGAACCGGGTGTCGTAGGCGATACAAACCCCTGCCGTCGCATCCTCATGGGCCAGCACATAGTTCGCAATCGCAGCCGCCGCCACGCGAACATTCGCATAGGTGAAGTCGTCGGCGATAATGCCGCGCCACCCATCGGTCCCGAACTTTACAACCGTCTTCGTCTCCGCCATATCCTGTTCCATACTCCCTTGGCCACTAGACCAGGTCTTCGCGCCCCACGCTCTTCAACTCCGCGACCACCTTACCCACATCCTGGCACTGCGCCCTGGTCGTGATCAGCAAGGCATCTTCGGTCTGCACAACCACCAGGTTCTCGACCCCCACCAACGCCACAGCCATTCCCGGCGCAAAGACATAGTTCCCCTTGGAGTCGATGACGACGCTACTGGCTCCCTGCACCACATTCGCATCTTTGTGATTGCAGTACTCAGGCAGTGTCATATGGTGCTCGTGCAGCGCAGACCAGGAGCCCAGATCGTTCCAGCCAAAGTCCGCAGGCAGGCTGAAGATCCTCGACGCACCCTCACCCTTCTTCGACCGCGGCTCCAGAATCGCATAGTCCACACTGATGTTCTCGCACTGCGGATACACCTCCGCAAAGACCCGCTCAAACTCAGGAGTGCCGTAGGCAGCCGCAATCCTCTCAAGCAAAGGAGCCATAGCCGGGCAGTGCTCGCGAATCGCACCCGTCAGCGTCCGCGCAGACCACAGGAAGATCCCGCTGTTCCATGCATAGTTCCCCGACGCCAGAAACTCCTCCGCCCGTTCCTTCTGCGGCTTCTCCGTAAACCGCCGAACCAGACGAGCCTGCAGATCACCCTTGCCATCGGCAATCGCTGCGCCCAGCTCAATATACCCATACCCGGTCTCAGGTTGAGTCGGTGTCACGCCCAGCACCACAATATTGTCGCCCGCAGCCGCCAACCCGACTCCCGCACGAATCACCTTCGCAAACTGCTCGCTGTCCTTCACCACATGGTCCGAAGGAAAGATCCCGATCACCGTCTCCGGCTCACTCTTCTCCAGCAGAAAGGCCGCCAGAGCACAAGCAGGAGCCGTATTCCTCGCCACCGGCTCACACAGAATATGCGCCCGCGGAAGCTCCGGCAGTTGCTCCGCGATCAAGTCATCCAGCAATTTATTCGTAATCACCCAGACATCGCCAACATCGGCCACGGGCCGCAATCGATCCAGCGTCTGCTGAATCATCGTGCGCTCCCCATCCAGAGCCAGCACCTGCTTCGCCCGCGACCTCCGGCTTCGAGGCCAGAACCGTGTCCCACTGCCGCCCGCAAGAATCACCGGAGCAAACTTCAGCCCCGACCTGCTGCCTTCATTCGGCATACATCTCCATCTCGACAAAAGAGACCGCGCCGGTAACCCAGCGCGGCCCCTCGTCTCAAATCAGTTCGTTAGCCAAGCGTTGCAAAGTACTCCCGCATCCGTTTCACACCCTCGTCGACGACGTCGTGTGAAACTGCATACGAAAGTCGAATGTGCTCATTCGTTCCAAACGCCTCGCCCGGCACCACCACCACGTGCGCCTCGCTCAGCAGCTTCGCCGCCAGGTCTGAAGCCGATTTCACCCCACCCTTGCCGATGAAGTTCTTCACATTCGGATACACATAGAACGCGCCTTGTGGCACCGTGCACGTCAGCCCGGGAATCGTCTTGAATCCGGCCAGCACGCGGTCGCGCAGCTTGATGTAGTCCGCCCGCATCTCGGTCACGCACTCCTGCGACCCGCTCACCGCTGCAATCGACGCCCGCTGCACCATGCTCGCCGTATTCGATGTGCTCTGCGACTGCAGCTTGCTCATCGCCGCGATAATCGCCTTCGGCCCCAGCGCAAATCCAGCTCTCCAGCCCGTCATCGCATACGTCTTCGACAGCGACCCCAGCACCACCACATGGTCCTTGCAATCCGTAAACGTCCCGCCGCTGACGATCTCGCCCGTAAAGTTCAGGTACACGTAGCACTCATCCAGCAGCACATAGATCCCATGCTTGTGCGCCAGCCGAACGATCGCCTCCAGATCCTCAGGCGAAACCACCGCCCCCGAAGGGTTCGACGGCGTATTCAAGACAATCGCCTTCGTCTTCGGAGTAATCGCATCCTCGATCATCTTCGCGGTCACGCGGAAGTTCTCCGCCTCATTGCTCTCGACCAGCACCACCTTGCCGCCCGCATACTGGATGATGTCCTTGAACGACACCCAGAACGGCACCGGCAGAATCACCTCATCGCCGTGATCGACCAGCACCTGGATCGCGTTGAACAGCGCCAGCTTGCCACCCGTCGTGAACACGCACTCCTCCGGCGTGTAGTTCGAGCCGAAGTCAGCCGCATGGCGATCCACTATCGCCTTCCGCACCTCAGGAATACCAGCGACGTTCGTATACCGCGTGAAGTTCTTCTCAATCGCCTCGATCGCCGCGTCCTTGATATGTCGCGGAGTCGCGAAGTGCGGCTCTCCCGCGCCAAAGTCCGCCAGGTTCACACCCTCGGACTTCAACTTCAGGGCCGCAGCCGTTATCGCCATCGTTGCCGAAACTTCAATGCGGCCAATCCTGTCCGCAAATACTTTGGTAGCCGTTGCCGTTGCGCTCATACCTCTAGTGTGTCAGATTTGTCCACCGAGATAAAGCGCTTCGCAAATCTGCCGTAAATTCTTGCGCGTTTATCTCTCTTTTAACGGAGTGACCGAGAAGTGGTCAAAGGTCACGGAGAAGCTCTCCTTCCCCGGCGCCGCCGCCACCATGCCGATCTGGACCCTCACCTTCGGAGGAAAGTAGGCCAGCCGAAGCATGTGATACGTCTTCCCGTCGAAGGAGTATTCGATCTGCACGAAATCGCCCTTCCGCCTCAGCCGCAGCCAAACCGACTCGGGACTATCCGTCCGCGGCACCACCGACCAGTCCGAGACCTCGCGGGTCACCACGGCGCTCACGTTCTGCACTCCATCCACATACTCGATACCGGTCTTGATCCAGTTCTTCTCATCCAGCCGCACCATCAGCCCTGCCTGATGAAACAGCTCGCGATAGTGACCGGTCACATGAACCTGCGCCTCGAAGTCCCCATCCTGCTCCTGAAAGTAGAACGGGCCATTGTCGCGGATGAACCCATAGTGCGTCACGCGCCAGAAGTCCGTCCCCGGATCCACCGTCGCCGTCAGTACGCCGTCCTTCGCCACCCATTGCTTGGGCTCATGAAACCAATGCATCGGTGCCACTCCCTGCGCCACAACAATCCCGGAGAAGATAAAGAACCCACAAACAGCAACCAGCCACTTCAGCATGAAAGTTCCTCCCGGGCTTCATCAGCCAACCACACTCCAGTAAGCGAATGACACCGCTACCGCGTCACTCCTGTACCCGATTCGGAACCTTGGCCTTCAGCCGCTCCACTACCAGCGGAGGAACCAGTGCCGACACATCCCCACCCAGCTGAAACACCCCCTTGATCAGCCGCGAGCTCACATACGTGTACTTCTCCGCCGGCATCATGAACAGCGTCTCCAGCTCTGGATCGAGCTTCCGGTTCATCATCGCCATCTGGAACTCGTACTCATAGTCGCTGATAGCCCTGATCCCCCTCAGCACCGCCTTGGCCCCCCTCTGCCTGGCAAAGTCCACCAGCAGTCCATCGAAGGTCGTAACCGACACATTCCTGAAGCCCTGCGTCGCCTCTCGAATCATCTCCTCGCGCTCCGGAACCGTGAACAACGGCGTACCCTTCTCCGAGTTGCGCAAAATCGCAACCACCAGCTCATCGACGATCTTCGCGCCGCGTGCTATCAGGTCAAGGTGCCCATTGGTCAGAGGATCGAACGTTCCCGGATAAATCGCCTTTACGGTATGCATGTCATCCAGAAGCATACCTCCCTTCCCCCAGAAAAAATAAATCCGCTCCTCTGTAGTCTCCCCGCCAAACCCTCACGTCTGTCCTGATAGCAGATGGAACATGATCACGGAAGCCCGGTCGTTGCCAAATCCATGCCAGCTCACGCCCTCATCCCGGAAGATTTCGTCACCGCAGACCAGGCTCCGGCGACTCCCTTCGACGACCTGGCCACCATCGTCGCCCTCTACGAGCAGCGCATCTTCCGCTTCCTCCTCGCCTCCATCCGCGATCGCGACGTAGCCCAGACCCTCACCCAGGAGACCTTCCTCCGTGCCTGGACCGCCCGCGCCAACTTCCGCGAAGACTGCTCCATCGCCACCTGGCTCATGCGAATCGCCCTCAACCTCCTTCGCGACCACACCCGCACCGACCGCTTCCGCTTCTGGAGGCGCGCCGCAACCAGCTCCATCGACATCTCCGAGATCTCCGAACACCTTCCCCACCGCGACAGCTCTGCCGAAGCCCGCCTCATCGCCAAAGACCAGCTGACTCTGGTCTGGGAGGTAGTCGCCCAACTCTCCCAGCGGCAGCGAAGCATCTTCCTCCTCCGCTTCGTCGAGGAGCTCGAGCTCTCGGAGATCTCTATCGTCACCGGCCTGCCCGTCAGCACCGTCAAGAGCCATCTCTATCGCGCTCTCGCCACCATCCGGGCTCGCCACAACAACCTGCCCAAGGACTCCCTATGACTCCGCTGACTCCTCACCTCTCCCACGAACAGCTCTGCGACGTCGTCCTCGCCCGCTCCCCACATCCCTTGAGCAGCGACTTCGCCACCCTTCAGGACCATCTCCGCGCCTGCCCGGCCTGCGCTGCGGAGCTGGCAAATCTCACCGAGTCCCTCTCCCTCTTTCGCGAGGCCTCCACCGCCCTCGCCCATCAGCAGCTGATCCACCAGAGCACCCCGAACAGCCTCCGCAGCAGGTCCATCCGGCCTTTGCACCGCACCGTCCTTCATCCCGGCTACTGGGCTGCCGCCGCCGCTGCTGCCATCCTCGTCGTCGCCGCACTCCCGCTCAGGTTCCACCAGCACCCTCAGTCGCCATCGTCTCCCCCGGCTGTCGCTACTCCGGCCCACACCACGGAGTCGGACGAAGCGCTCCTCGAAGACATCAACCAGACGCTCTCCTCGCCCATTCCCTCACCCATGCAGCCACTAGCCGACCCCACCGACAACTCCGCTGCAAACCAGTCCACCTCACCGAAAAGGAACAACTGACATGACCCGCACCCCACTCCTCCTCACTGCCCTTCTCCTCGTCCCATTCCTCGTCCCGCCCGCCTTCGCCCAGCAGCAGCCCGACCCCACTCCGGCGCCGCCTGCACCCCCGGCTCCTTCAACCCGCGTGACCATCCGGAAGCCGGAAGATCACCGCAAGATGGTCTTCGAGCGCGTCATCACGACCGACGGAATGCACTCTAGACTCCGCATGGGGCCTCCGGGAATCTGGTGGAAGAACCCCGATCTCGTCCAGAAGCTGACCATCACGCCCGACCAGCAGAAGCGCATGGATGACATCTTCCAGCAAAGCCGCCTCCAGCTCATCGACCTCAAGGCGGCGGTCGAAAAGCAGGAGGTCATGCTCGAGCCCATGCTCGACGCCAACCCTCCCGACACCAATAAGATCCTCGCCCAGATCGACAAGACCGCGCAGGCCCGCGCCGAACTGGAAAAGGGAAACGCAAAGATGCTCCTCGGCATCCGCACCGTCCTCACGCCAGACCAGTGGACCAAGCTCCAGGCGGAGCAGCGCGATCATCGCAACATGATGTTCAAGTTCCAGTCGAAGCCTGGAGGCCCCGAGGGTCCCGGAGCCTTTGGTGTCCATCGCGGCCCCATGGGTCCGGAGAGCAGGCTCGTCATGCCTCCCCCGCTCGGAAACTTTGAGTTCCAAACCGGTCCCATCGGCCCGAATGGTGCTCTTCCCTTGCCTCCTTCTCCCGAAAGCCTCGAACTCCAGCCTGGCCCCATCGACGACGACGTAGACTTTTAGCCAACTCCCACTGCTGTTGCCATTGCAGCTGTCTCCGCCATTGCAGTTGTCTCTGTCGTTGCAGTTGTCTCTGCCCTTGCAGTTGCTGTCCTTCCAACCAGCCCAAGCCGCTCGGGTGCCCCATCCATCGCAGTTCCACCGCGATGGATGGGAAGGTATCCCTCTCCCCAGCCAACTCTTGCTTTGGCTTGTCATCCTGAGCGCGGCGAAGGACCCGAAGAAATTTCCTGGCCACGACTCCCAGACCCTTTTCAACAACCAACCCTCCCGCCCTTGCCGTTGTAGGTGGACAGAGAACCTGGGATTCTGGACACAGAACGTGGGATTTTTGGACAGGGAAGGTGAGATAAACCTACTGAGTGTAGAAAGCATATTAAAAATTCGCAAGGAACTGCGAAATATAGGCACAAATAATTCAACTACTGGCTACATTACATAGTTCATCGATACTTGATTTCGGCGCGAGAATTCAGTCCTGCGAATCTTCCACGTCGCATTCCGCGTCGTCATTGCCATGTTCTCTCTCATGGCCTGAGCACGCTGGAGTGAGCAGATACGCGCGAGTTGCTCCGTTGAAGCTACCATACCCTGTAATTTGTCCGCGATTATTGATCGCGTAAGCATACGAAAGAACCCACCCTGAATTCGTCGGGATCAAGTTGTTCAAATCTTCCATGGTGCGCTTGCTGTACAGAAAAGCTCGGAAATCTCTGTTCTGCCCGGAAAAAGTGTATCCCACTACCTTCCCGGACAGATTGATCCCTAAGCCGACACTCGCGGTTGCTCCGGGCACCGTGCCCAAATCCCGCATTCTGCCATGGCTGTACAGGAAGGCATGGAGGTCACTTCCGGTGGTCTCGGCGGAATTGGCGGCGCCTGTCACCTCACCATGGTTGTTGATGGCATTGCCAACGCTGTAGGTTCCGCCAGGCAGGGTGCCCAGATCGGACATTGTGCCATTGCTATACAGAAAGGCATGGCGCGCCCCAGCGCCTGTCACCTCGCCACGGTTGTTGATGGCATATCCAGTGCTGCCCTGGTCGCCAGGCAGGGTGCCCAGATCTACCATCTGGCCATCGCTGTACAGAAAGGCATGGGACTGATGGTAGTCAACCCCAAAGTTTGATGAACCTGTCACTTGGCCATAGCTGTTGACGGCAAACCCACCGCTATAGATTCCGCCAGGCAGGGTCCCCAAATCGTACATGGTGCCGTTGGTATATAGGAAAGCGTGGTTCGAACCGTCTGCCGTGTTCGAGTAACCTGTCACCTTGACACGCCCTCCACCCCCGCTGATGCCATATCCAGCGCTAATGTTCCCCCCAGGCAGTGTGCCCAGGTCCAACATCTCGCCTTCGCTATACAAGAAAGCATGTACAAAATTGCCGATCCCTGAATAGGAATAACCTGTCACTTGGCCGGAGCGGTCGATGCCACGGCCGTAGCTGGCAATATCTCCGGGCAGGGTGCCGAGATCAGCGATTGTGTACCGCTGAGCGGTTGCTGCTTGAACTGCGAGCAGCGCGCAGAAGAGATTCAGAGCGAAAGGTACTGAGAGACGGCGCATAGAAGCCTCCGATCGATATGGGTAGATGGGTATTTCGTCTAAATAGCCGACGCGGCAAACTTTCCCCAGAGCCCACGATCGCAAACGCCGCGAATAAACAGATTCGAATCAATATGGTGGCGACGCGGCGCAGCTGTCTGTGCGCGATCGCACGAACGCTTGCATCTGATTAGTTTTCGTAAACGCGCTTATCGCACGAAAACTCCCGGATGGTCGGCAAACAGGATTCTGTGAATTTTCCTGTTGTGGGACCACCTAGAGCAACCGGGGCGCGTGGTATCCCACATTTGTGTCAAACGGTAGGTTTATCCCAGGTTTTGTGTCACAAATCCTCGCGATTTGTATCGCAACATGCGCTCTATTCCTAATATCCAGATCTCTGTGTCAACCTACACCGTTGCTGTTGTTCTTGTGGTTCGGGCTTGAAACCCAGGGCTTAGCCTAGTCATCAAGCCCCCAGCGAAGCGGCCTCCACTCTGCCGAAGGCCAAAGTGAAGCCCGAAGAGCGCAACGACACATATTGCCTTCTCGTCGGACAGACACCCACTCTTCAAGGAAACCTCGAGCTTGTCTTCACCAAAATCCCTGTCAAGCCCCAAAACCACCTAAAATCATGCAAACAAATGACATCCGAGTGGCATACTAGTTTACCCCAATTCGCTATAATTAATACAGAGTCAGAAAAGCCCCGGCCAAAACGCCGGGGTTTTCTCAATTAACGCCCGTAACTTCAATTAGGAGACGAATTTGGCCGTAACTTATTTAGAATGACGAATTTACAAACAACAAAATCGATAAACCATTGAATATACGTCCTTTAGGCCTAGGTACCCCCCGGGGGGTACCCCCCGACCAAAACACGACCCTCTTGGTTGCAAGAGAAATAGTCTACGATGGGTGCCATCCCAGGCACACCAACAGGAGCGATTCAAACACGATGGCAACCCCGGCAAACCCTTTAGCCCTGCCGCTTACAGCACCCAAAGTCGCCAACCCCGCCCCCCTCGGCCTCGCCGGCTTCGGCCTCACCACTGTCGTCCTCAGCTGCATCAACGCCGGTCTCCTCCCTGCCGAGGCAGTCCCAGCCGTCGTTCCCCTCGCCTTCGCCTATGGCGGAGTCGCCCAGCTCATCGCCGGTGTCCTCGAGTTCAAGACCGGCAACACCTTCGGCATGGTCGCCTTCACCTCCTTCGGCCTCTTCTGGTGGTGGTTCGCCTTCCTCAAGTGGACCGTAGGCGCCGGCTGGCTGGCCACGCCATCCGCCTCCGGCATGGCGGTCACCCTTCTGATGTGGGGAGTCTTCACCTTCCTCCTCTGGATCGTCACCTTCCGCTCGAGCAAAGCCGTCTGGAGCATCTTCCTCCTGCTCTGGATCACCTTCTTCTTTCTCGCCTGGGGTGACTTCGGCTACATGATCGGCCCCTGGCGCTGCGGAGTCATCGGAGGCTACTTCGGCCTGATCACCGGCCTCGATGCCCTCTTCGTAGCCTTCGTCGAGGTCCTCAACGCAACCGCAGGCCGCGAGGTCATCTCCCTCGGCCGGCCCATCATTCACAGCTAAAAACAGAAGCGCCGGAAGCATAAGCTTCCGGCGCTTCCAAATCCGATTTGCGAACTTACTTCTTGCCCGCGCGCACAACTTCCTTCGCCTGAGCCTCGCCATTGGCAGGAACCGGCGGAACATCCACAGCGGAACTCGCCCCGGCAATTCCGAGCTTCTTCCGCAGCTCGCTATCGACGCGACCGAACACGTCCTTGTTCTCCTTCAGGAAGCTCCGGACGTTCTCACGGCCCTGACCGATGCGCTCGCCCTGATAGCTGTACCACGCACCGCTCTTGTCCACGATGTTGTGCAGCACCGCGAGATCGAGCACATCCCCTTCGCGCGAGATGCCCTCGCCGTACAGGATGTCGAACTCGGCATCACGGAAAGGAGCCGCGACCTTGTTCTTCACGATCTTCACCTTGGTCCGCGAACCCACCACCGAATCGCCATCCTTCACCGCGCCAATCCGGCGAATGTCGATACGAACCGACGAGTAGAACTTCAGCGCCTTACCGCCCGTCGTCGTCTCCGGATTGCCGAACATCACGCCGATCTTCTCGCGGATCTGGTTGATGAAGATCAGGCAGGTCCGTGACTTCGAGACCGTTCCCGTCAGCTTGCGCAGTGCCTGGCTCATCAGCCTCGCCTGCAAGCCCATGTGCGAATCGCCCATCTCGCCGTCGAGTTCGGCCTTCGGCACCAGCGCAGCAACGGAGTCGACCACGAGCACGTCGATGGCATTCGACCGAACCAGCGCCTCGACGATCTCCAGCGCCTGCTCGCCGTAATCCGGCTGGCTCACCAGCAGGTTGTCGATGTCCACCCCCAACTTGGCGGCGTAAGCAGGATCAAGCGCATGCTCAGCATCTACAAACGCCGCCAGTCCACCTGACTTCTGCGCCTCGGCGATGATCTGTAGCGTAATGGTGGTCTTGCCCGAAGACTCCGGCCCAAAGATCTCAATCACCCGCCCACGCGGCACCCCACCCACCCCAAGGGCAGCATCAAACGAAATCGATCCCGTGGAAATAACCGAAATCGGAACAACGTCCTTCGACCCCAACCGCATGATCGAACCCTTGCCAAACTGCTTCTCCAACCCTGAGAGGGCCAGCTCTATTGCCTTGGAACGATCATCTGCCACGTGTGTCTCTCCTCAGTTTCAAGTCAAAGCGGATTCTAGCATCAAAAACAGAAAAAGCAAATAAAAGGCGAATACAACTAACGTCGTAGTAAATCAACCGGCTCATTCACGTCGTCAATTCTGAAGTGTTTTGCCAAGGTAGGATGTTTAGCCTCAACCGCCCGATACATCTCCCAGGCTACGCGGCGATAGCTGAAGTGGCCAGCCACCCCTGACCGCAGCTCCGAGATGTAGAGGGCTTCGGCGAAGTCCATCTTGAACATGGAGCGGCACCGGGTTCCTAAGGGAAGGCAGTACTGGGCGGACTCGGCTGCCTCGGGGGTTCCGCTGTCGCGTAGCTGGCGGTAGGTGGTGAAGGCTGCGTCCATTGCACTGGCGTACAGGGCTTCGAGGCCAGCTTCGGCGAGGGTAGGTTGACCTGGGCAGATGGGCTCTTCGTAGCCGTGAGCGTCGGTGTAGGGCTGGAGGAGCTGGATGCAGCGGCGATGGCGATGCATGTCGCGGAAGCCGCCGATATCCATCAGGATGTCGAACCGGAAGCCGTGGCCGGCGCTGAAGGCTCTTAGGAGCTCGTCGTGGCGTCCGCGGTGCTTCGTGCCGAGTCCGATCAGCTCGGAGCGGCGAGCGTCGCTCAGGGCTGCTACGTGGCTGCGGAGCTGGCGGTAGGAGAAGTGGCAGTGAGGGTAGAGGAGCGATGTGGCCAGCTCGACCTCCAGAGGCTCATCGTCGTCGAGGAGGTCGACTACGGGAGCGGTGGCGATCGGCTGTCCGGCCATCAGCTCGGCTGCGGCGGCGGTGAGTTCTCTACGGCTAGTGGAGAGGTAGTCGCTCTCTACGGCGTACTTGACCAGCGTTGGGGCGGTCTTCACGGGGCGTAGAAGGGCCTCGACTGCGCGCTTGCCGCAGAGCGTATCGACAGAGCCTATCTCCTCGCAGAGGACCTGGGCTGTGGCGTGCTGGACGTTCCAGGCGGGTTCGGTGGCGGCGATGCGGAGCTTCTCGCCTATCTGCCTGACCTCGGCGAACTGGCTGGTGAGCAGACGCGAGACCTGGGTCTCGAGCGTGCGGGCGTTGACGATCTGGCCGAGAGAGGTGTTGGTCGCGAGTGGGAGGAGATAGCGGGCGACGTCGAAGGCTCTGGCCTTCAGGGTTCGCTCGTAGGCTTCGGGCTTCATCGCCTCGGGTCGTGGGATCGCGGCCTTCAGGGACTCGAGCATTCCGGCTCCGATGCGGTCGTAGGCGAGGAACATGGCCTCGACTGCGGCGGTGAAGGTGGAAGTCTGCGGGCCTAGATCGGGCGTGAACCAGCCTGAGGTGCGGAAGTTCTGGTAGCGTGTCGAACGCTCCTGTCCGTCCCAGCGCTGCTCGTCGACCAGTTCGATGGCGGCGAGGAGGCTGAGGCGCTCGATGGCGAAGGGGATGTGGGCGAGGTCGGCGATGGAGCGATGACCGTACTGGAAGTAGAAGGTGTTGAGGAACTGCTCGGCTCGCTGGGCGCTGATCTCGGCGAGCGACTCCTTCATGGTAAGGGAAGATCGGGAGTACTTGGCCATCGCGTAGGCGAGGACTTCGGGGTCTGCTCCGTGGATCGCGTAGACATCGGTTTCGGCTGGCTTCTTCTCGGACTCGGACATTTGGAACTCAGGATACGTTATGCGCCTGAGGATGTTTGGGGGTCTCGATTCGTATAATGCGGAAGCAGGGTTTATGGAGGTTCATGAGCATTCTTAAGGGTCGTGTTGCACTGGTGAGTGGAGCATCACAGGGCATTGGGCGCGCATGCGCGCTGGAGTTGGCAAGGGCTGGGGCGTCGGTAGCGCTGGCTGCGAGGAACCTGGACAAGCTGGGTGAGGTTGCGGCGGAGATCGCTGCCGCCGGCGGAACGGCTCAGGCGTTCGCTTTGGATGTTTCGAGCGAAGAGTCGATCAAGTCCTGTGCCAAAGCTGTGCTGGAGCAGTTCGGCAAGGTCGAGATTCTTGTGAACAATGCTGGAATTACTCGCGACATGCTGGCGTTGCGGATGAAGCGGAAGGATTGGGACGACGTACTGACGACCAACCTTACGGGAGCGTTTTTGATGACGCAGGCTGTGATGTCCTCGATGGTGAAGGGCCGCTGGGGCCGGATCATCAATATCACCTCTGTCGTCGGGCAGATGGGGCAGGCGGGGCAGGCGAACTATGCGGCCTCGAAGGCCGGCCTGATCGGGCTGACCAAGTCGCTGGCCCGAGAGCTGGCCAGCCGGACGATTACCGTGAACGCGGTTGCGCCAGGCTTCATCGAGACGGCGATGACCTCTGTCCTGACGGACGAGCAGAAGGCTGCCAATGCACAGTACATTCCGCTGGGACGAGTTGGGACAGATGTCGAGGTGGCTCATGCGGTCGCGTTTCTTGCCTCGGAGGAGGCTGGCTACATTACCGGTCATACGCTGGATGTGAATGGCGGCATGCATATGGGGTGATCCCCTCCCCCCCGGGGGTACTTGGGGCGTAAGTGTCCTGTTTGCAATGGCATAAGCGAAATAATGTCGCTAAATTCGTCCATATAAAGGGGTTATGGCTAAAGTCGTCTCCTGATTGAAGTTACGGGTACAAATGGGAAAGCCCCAGCGTTGACGCCGGGGCTTTCTTTGACTCTGTATTGATTGTAACGGATGGAGAGAAACTAGTATGCCAACGCTATTTGCTTTGTTTTTATGGGCTTAGGTGGTTTAGGGGCTTGACAAGGGTTTTTGATGGAAAGGCGCTCGGTCGCTGTTCCTCCCCCCTCGTAATGCTGGGGTTCTTCGCTGCGCTGAGAATGCCAGCAAAACAGATAACGAAAGGCAGAAGACGAAGAGACAAGCCTTCGGGGATGGCGCCTTTCGCGGCTTGATTCGGCAGGCACGAATGCGTGCTCTCCGGCCTCCGGACGCACTGCTAAGTGGACAAAGGCACCTGCAAGGACGGTGGATTCGTTGTTGAAAAGGGGCGGGCGGGTGTGGTGAGTGAAGACCTTCGGGGTCCTTCGCTACGCTCAGGATGACAGCAAGGACTTATACGGCAAGCAAGATACGGCAAGAGCAAGAGCAACGACTAGACTGGCTGGGAGAGGGATGCGGTCCCACCCATCGCGATGAGACTGCGATGGATGGGGCACCCGAGCGTTTTTGGGCTGCTATGAGCAAGAACAAGCAATGGCAAGAGCCTCAAGAACAAGCAACGGCAAGAACCTCAAGAACAAGCAACGGCAAGAACCTCAAGAACAAGCAACGGCAAGAGCCTCAAGAACAAGCAACGGCAAGAACCTCAAGAATGAGCGGCGGCAAGATGATCTTCTGTGTCACTCCGCTCGCAGTACTACCGAAGGATCCACGCTTGCAGACCTTCGCGCCGGCAGAGCTACCGCTAACCCGGCCGCCACTAACAGTCCAGTTGCCGCCACCGCCAGCGAAGAGATAACTCCTCCGCCCACCCCGGCAAACGCATGCGACAGCAGCCGCTGCATCGCCAGCACCGCTATCACGCCAACTCCCAACCCGGCTCCCACCATGGTCAGCGTGTCATTGACGACAAGTCTGGCAATCTGCCATCGCTGGGCGCCGAGGGCCATGCGGATTCCAATCTCCGCCGACCGCTGCGAGGTCGTATAGCTGAGTAGTCCATAGATGCCGATTGCAGCCAGCAACAGGGCAAGTCCGCCAAAGAGCGACAGCAACCACACCAACAACTGGCGCGCTCCGAGCGACTGCTCGACGAGACTGCTCAAGGTGTGCACATCGTAGACGGCCTCGGTTGCATCGACAGAGCGTACCGCATTGACCAGCGAAGCCCCCATCGCCTGTGGATTGCTCTTTGTGCGGACGATAAAGTTTGTCATCGCCGTCGGATACTGCTCGAACGGCATGTAGATGACACCCTTGTTCTGATCCACCTCCAGCGAGTTGAGCCTCACGTGACCGACGACTCCCACAACCTCCATTGCCGGAGTCTTCGGCCCCTGCTTCAGATGGGCTCCGATCGGGTCCTGTCCGGGCCAGTACGCCTTCGCCAGCACATCGTCGATGACCGCCACCGGCATGGTCCCCGCACGGTCTGCTTCGGTAAACCAGCGGCCGCGCATGAGTGGAATCTGCATCACCGCCAGATAGTCAGCCGCCGCTTCCTGAATGTTGGCATGCGGACCGGGCTGGCCTTCCGGGGTTGGCTTCTCCTGGATAAGGAAGCTGCCAGAGCCGCCACCTACGTTGGAGAACGGCACGAACGATGTCGCAGAGGCGGAGATCACACCGGGCTGTTGCTGGATACGCGAGAGCACGTCTCTGACAAAGGCAGCCTGTTTCGGCTTGTTGTCGCGATAGTCGGCTCCGGTGAGCATTACCGAGCCGGTGAGAACGCCCTCTGGGCGAAAGCCGGGATCGACCTGCTGTAGTTGGCGCAGACTTGCAAGAAACATCCCGGTCCCGGTCAGCAACACAAATGCCAGGGCAATCTGCGTACTGACCAGCACGGTGCGCAGGCGCTGCCTCGACGAGCTGGTCGTCACGCTTTTGCCAAACTCCCCGATACGCTGCATCCTCGCGACCTGAACCGCGGGGGCGATACCAGCCAGAAATGCTGCCAGCAGACTAAATCCAATCGTCACCGCCACCAGACGGGGATTGCTCTGAATCACAAACCCATCCGCCAGATGACCCGGGATCAACAACAGCAACGACCGTCCAATCAGCGGCCCGGTGAGCACGGCGATGATCGCCGCTCCTCCTGCAAGCAAGAGTGTTTCGACCAGAAACTGCGACGTGATCTGAAACGCCGATGCTCCCAATGCAGTTCGAATCGCCAACTCTCGCATTCGTCCCGCGGTCCGTGCCAGCAGCAGCCCGGCCACGTTGGCGCAGGCGATCAGCAGGATCGCCGCCACCACGGCAAACAAGGCAAACAGGGGTTTGCGGAGATCGCCGGCGGCATCCTGGGTCCAGGGCTGTGCAAACATACCCCAGCCTGCGCTCTCTGCGAACCCATTGCTTCCCTCGCGCCGCACCTCTTCCATCCGCTTCTGTCCGAGCGCAGCGTTAAACTGCTCCACGCTCACTCCCGGCCTCAAGCGGACGCCGCTCGAGTACATCTCGTTGAAGCGTCTGTTCGCCGCATAGGCATCGGGTTCCAGTCCTAGCGGGACCCACAGGTCCTGTCCCCGGGGCCAGTCGAAGTCGCTTCGCATAACGCCAACAACCCGATAGGCCTGCCCATCCATGACCATCGATCTGCCGATTGCGTCTGGCTGTCCTCCGAAGATTCGCTGCCACGCCGCATAGCTGAGGACCGTCACATAGTTCGCGCCCTTCTGGTCCTCCTCGGGCGAGAAGGTGCGGCCGAGGATAGGCTGCGCGCCGAAGACACGGAACCAGTCGCGACTGACTAATGCCGCTTGCAGATGCTCCGTTCCGCCATTGGTGCTGGTGTTGAAGCTTCCCGGCTTATTGATCGCCGCCGAATCCACCAGCGCGGTCAGCGACTGGGCGTCCTTGAAGTCGGGCGCGGAGATACCGATGCTGGGCATATTCAACTGCGTATAGCGGACATGGAAGGAGGCGACCCGATCCGGCTCGGCGATTCCCGCCGGATGCAGTAGCACCGCTTGAACCACGCTGAAGATCGCCGTGTTCGCGCCTACCCCGAGCGCCAGGGTCAGGACCGCCACTACCGTAAACGTGGGAGCATTTCTAAGCTGACGCAACCCGTAACGAATGTTCCCCAGCAATGTCTGCATCTCGATTCCTCCGGCAACGTTATCAAAGGTATATAAAGGCACGCGCCATACCAAAACTGTGGGCTACTATCCCCTTTCACTTCAGTGCGACGTGCCAGCTTGAAGCTCTCGTCGTGTTCGCCTGCGAACATTCCTGGCCGATTTCGGACAGAATTAAAGTCTTCGCAATAAAGTCTCCGCGGATTCTGTATTCCGCGGCAGGAAAGGTTCTTTCGACGCGAATTGAGTAAAGAACAGCAACGACGGAGAGTGTTTACTTTGGGATTAGTAATGGTTCTGGTAATGACATAGGTTGTTCGTGATAGCCACGAGGTTCAAGTAAGGGTTCAGGTTTTCGGGGGTAACTGACTCTGGGTGAACCTGGGCAGGTACGGGGAGATTGGAAGTTAAAGATAGGGATTGACCAAGTACTTGCGTGTGTTTACTTTGTGGCTAATGGTTGATATGCAAACAATTCCTTCAGGCGTGGAGCGCGAGCCGATCGAGGCTCTTTCAATTTCAATGAACATCGGCACTACGATCCGTGGCTACCGGCTGCAGAAGGGGATGTCTCAAGGCGATATCGAGAAGCGAACAGGGCTGCTGCGGTGCTACCTGTCACGGGTGGAGAACGGGCATACCGTACCGTCGCTGGAGACGCTGCAGAAGATCGCGCGGGCGCTGGACCTTCAGCTGTCGGAGTTCTTCGCCGAGGAGATCATCGGCAAGGAGATGTCGTCGCTGAACCTGGGTGAGGATGAGATCCGGTTTCTGACGCAGGTGCAGCGGTACTCGGCGCATTTGAGCGAGAGCGACCGGAGATTGCTGCTGGCGATGGTGAGGAAGTTTGCCCAGACGACTTTGAGCTAGAAAAATCGTGTCGAAACAAGGGAGCCTTGGCGGCTCCCTTTTTTGATTTTGGGCGCGTACTGGACGCGGGCCGCTCCTTAGGAGTGAGTTGGGGTCTGGACCGAGATCAGCGTAAAGCTGACGCTGCCTGTCGTGATGCGCTTGTGCGGCGTGCCCCGGGGGATGACGATCATGTCGCCCTTGTGAAGGGTGTACGACTTGCTTCCTGTTGCGTTGGGGGCGAGCCACTCTCCGGGCCCGGTGCTGTGGGGCGTCTGTGGGGTTCCACCCAGTTCGTACTGCGTCGATCCGTCGAGGACCTGGAAGATGTGGTCGCGGTGCTCGTGGTACTCAAACTCCTTCGCGCTCTTGCTGGTCTCGGCGCCGACGGTGAGGGAGAAGGGGGTCTCCTTGCTGCCGGTGAGGATCTTCGAGGCAGAGGTGGCCTGGAGAGTCTTCACCAGATCGGCGATCGCTTCGGCCGAGAAGGACTCGACCGGCCTGGGAGTTGTAGCACCGGTCTGGGGTGCGGCGGCAGAGGCCGTGGAGGCAAAGAGCAGTTGTTCCGAGAGAGAGAGACCGGCAGCAGCGGCGAGAGGTGCCGACAGGAAGAAGTTGCGGCGAGTTTGATTTTTGGCCATGCAGCAGTGAACCACACTCTTTGCATGAAAGTGAAGCGCTTGATCTGCGAGGGGATAGGGAGCTACGACTCCTCTTGCTTACTTGAGATTGGCGATCCAGTACGCGAAGAGGGAGAGGAAGAAGGCGGCACCAGCGAAGGTGAGCTTCTGGCGCTGGAGATAGCGGGCGCGCCCGGAGGTCATGCGGGGGACGAGAGGGACTCCAAGGGCGAGGCCGCTGAGGAAGCCGCCGAGGTGGGCGCTGTTGTCGATGCGGATGCCGACGGGCACGACCGCAGTGCTGAGGCCGATGACGAGGTTGAGCGCGGCGAACTGGATGACGGAGCGGCGGAGGCGCTTGAGCTCGAAGATCGGGATGGGGAGCTTGTGATTGGAGAGCAGGACGATGAGGATGCCGGCGATGCCGAAGACGGCTCCCGAGGCTCCCGCGCCGACGGAGACGTAGTCGCGCAGGATGACGTTGAAGCCCAGGCTGAGGAGGTTGCCGGCGATGCCGGTGAGGATGTAGACGGCGGTCAGGCCTAGGGGGCCGAGGAGCGGCTCGCCCAGGAGGCCGAGGTTCCAGAGGCACCACATGTTGGTGGCGAGGTGGATGAGGCCGACGTGGACGAAGGTTGCGGTGAGGAGACGGTACCACTGGCCATGGAGGACCAGAGCAGGCACGTTGGCGCCGAAGTGGACCAGCTGTCCCGGCGAGGGTGAACTGGCAGAGACGCCGTGGAGGATCATCCAGAGGAAGACGGCGCAGTTGATGGCGAGCAGGAAGTAGGTGCCGGGAGCACTGAAGAAGTTTCTGCCGCGGTTGCGCGGGGGGATCTGCTCCTGGGCGTAGTCGGGCATGGGATGCGCCGAGCCTTCACTGTATTGCGGCGGAATGATCTCGCCTTCAGGTTGGGGGGAGGGTGGCATAAAGATATCTCCTCTACGCTATCGCGGCGGGAGGTGGGTGGCAAATCGACTACGGATTCTCGCGAGAGACGCGGATTCAAAACAGACAGCGGCAACGACGAAATGCCGGCTCTCGACGCTCTTTGGGGTGGAATGAGGGAGAACAGGCAACGGCAAGAACTGGCTGGGGAAGTGTGTCGATCCCACCCTTCGCAGAGTGCGCGAAGGATGGGGCACCTATACGTTTGAGGTTGGTTCGAGAGTGCTTTTGAGATTGTTCGAGAAAACGGGCAACGGCCGAGCGGCAGGCTCAGGCGACGTTTTCGTTCTTGGTAAAGCGGTTGCGGAGGTCGGCGGGGATGTGCTGCTGGACGAAGCCGCCGATGACGCCGGGGAGCGGTGTGGCGACGGCGACGAGAACCCAGAGAAGGGTCGAGAAGACCAGGCCGACTACGGCGACAGCTTCGAGCGAGATCGCGATGACGTGGGCCTGATTGAGATGGACGCGTACGGTGCCGATGTGGGTGACGAGCTCCAGCCGGTGGATGATGACGGCGGCCAGCAGAAAGGCGGCGATCGAGAGGGTGCTGACACTGATGAGGAGGATATCGATGGTGCGGGCTATATGCTGACGGCGGCGGCAGTGAGCGCAGTCGGCGAGATGCTGGTCGTAGTCCGTGCGCATGGCAGGAGAGAGGCCCGAGATGTCATAACGCCAGCCGGAGAGGATGTCGCCGACGACCTGATCGATGCAGGACGATGTGCGGTTGCGGCGATTGGCGGGAAAGGCTAACGCTATTTTACTCATCGGTTTATATGACTTCATTCTACCTTTCTTTGATAGCCAGAGAGGGAATAAAGATTCACAAGGGATTAACTTACGTTGCACATGCAGTTACGGGGGATTGGAGCAAGACTAGGAAAGGAAATGGGTTACTGCGCCGGATCAAATGGAGATCGGATGTAGAGGAGTTCCCTGTTCGGCCAGGAGAATGCGATTACCGAGCAGTGTGGGGTGGTTGACGAGGGCCTGCTCGGCGGCGATGCGGGCGAGCTCGGGGGCGTTGTTGGACTCGGAGAGGTGGCCGAGAACGATCCAGGCGGCGCCTCCGTCGTAGTCGTTCTGGAGGAACTCCGCCGTTGCGTGGTTGGAGAGGTGGCCTACGCGGGAGAGGACGCGCTGCTTGACGGACCAGGGGTAGGGGCCGTCGCGGAGCATCTCGAGGTCGTGGTTGGACTCGAGGAGGAGGACGTCGACGCGCTTGAGGGCGGACTTGACGTTGGGGGGCATGTAGCCGAGGTCGGTGGCGAGGGCCATGCGGACGCCCTCGGACTCGAAGACGAAGCCGCAGGGGTCGGCGGCGTCGTGGGGGATGGTGAAGGGGGTGATGTCGATGTCGCCGATGGAGAAGTTGGCTCCGGCGTGGAAGTACTCGACCGCGGGGAGGTAGGTTGGGTCGGCTTTGACTGGGGTGGTCTGGGGGTCGCAGAGGGCTTCAGCGTCGGGATCGACCGCTTCGGGGTCGGCTCCGGCGTAGATGCCGCGAGTGAGGCTGAGGCTGGAGTCGAGGTTGGCTGCCTCTGCGGAGACATGGGCGATGGAGGCGGCTTCGGCTGCGATGTCGTAGGTAGGGGCGCTGGATGCAACGGCGGCGGCGCGGGTCTCTTTTTCGCGCTGGATGTGATCGAGCCACTTGGCGTAGGTCATGGTGGTTCGGGGGGTCAACATGCGGACCCAGGCGCGGTGGGTGGGCTCGGTGAAGAAGACGGGGATGCGGAGGCGGCGGGCGAGGACAGCCAGGCCGGCTACGTGATCCTGGTGCTCGTGGGTGATGAGGATGGCGCTGAGCTGCGAGGGGTCTTCGCCGGCGAGGGCCATGCGCTTGAGTAGCTCGCGGCAGGAGAGGCCAGCGTCGACGAGGATTCGGGTGCGGGAGGAGGCGATGACGGTGCTGTTGCCTTTTGATCCGGAGGCTAGCACTGTCATTCGCATCATTTGTCTACGATACGCCTGTTGGTTGTGGGTATTCGGGGGGAGTAACTGGTTTGGTTCAGGCTGATGGTGGGAGCTGTGCGGTGAGGATGTCGGAGAGGAGCAGAGAGTGGCCGTTGCTTCCCTTCTGGATGTAGGTGCCCTCGGGGCCGGGTTCGACTTCGAGGCAGAAGAGATCGGGAGTCTCGCCCTCATCGAAGACGATGAGGATCTGCGCGAGGAGGCGGTCGCCCTGGATGGTTTCGAGGACGACCACCTTGTCGATCTGGGACTTAAGGAACGTCAGTTCGGCTTCGGTCATTGCACAGCGTCACGGAGTGGAGCCAGGAAGTTGACGGTGCTGCGCATGACGACCTCGTTACGCTGGTTGAGGGCGAGGGTGCGGGTGCGGACGACACCGTAGTCCTTGCGGGAGTTGGACTGGCGAACGCCGACGACCTCGATCTCGGTGCGGATGGAGTCGCCGGGGCGGACGGGCTGGGTCCAGCGCATCTCCTCGACGCCGGCGCCGATCATGCCACCGACTACCGTGATGGACTGGACGCGGAGGCGCATGACGATGGCTGCGGTGAGCCAGCCGGAGGCGGCGAGGCCTTTGAAGAAGGAGCCTTCCCCGGCGGCTTCGTCGAGGTGGAAGGGCTGGGGGTCGTACTTCTGGCCGAACTCCTTGATCTCCTCGGCGGTGACCTTCGCGCTTCCAATGGAGTTCATCTTCTGGCCTACGTAGAAGTCTTCGAAGTAAAGCTCTTGCGGCATTGTGTCTCCTAGTGGCTACGAGTTTACGGGATGAACGACAGGACTGGCCATTGGATGAGAGAAGGCTATAGTCCGCGAGTGGATTGGCCGATTACCGGTGACGAAAGAATGCATCGTAGACGATCCATGAGATTGCTGTGAGAAAGAACGCTCCACGGAGGCGAAGGAACACAGCTCCCCAACCGCTTCCGAATCCCTTTTCCGTCATGCGCCTGTGCCGGGGAGCCAGCCAGATGGGAAGCCTGAGATAGGCGGTTGGGGATATGAGCATGAACGCCGCATTGATGACGAAGACGAGGGCGAACAGGGCAAACGCCAGCCACCCTATCGTATGAATCATAGGAATCTATCTCCGCGTGTTGGGTGGGTCTGTAAGAGTCACGCAGGATAAGTGTAAAAGCCTCGGCCGGATTTGCGGCCGAGCCAGCCGGCGTCGACCATGCGGATGAGGAGTGGGCAGGGGCGATACTTCGAGTCGCCGAGACCGGTGACGAGGACGCGCATGATGTCGAGGCAGACGTCGAGGCCGATGAAGTCAGCAAGCGTGAGAGGCCCCATTGGGTGGGCCATGCCGAGTTTGAAGACCTGGTCGATGGCCGCAGGGGTGGCTACGCCTTCCATGACGGCGTAGATGGCCTCGTTGATGAGTGGCATGAGAACACGGTTGGAGACGAAGCCTGGGGCATCGTTGACTTCGACCGGGGTCTTGCCTAGCTGCTGCGAGAGGGCGTGGACGGTGTCGAAGGTCTGCTGCGAGGTTTGCAGGCCGCGGATGACCTCGACCAGTTGCATGACAGGCACGGGGTTGAAGAAGTGCATGCCGATGACCTGGTCCGGGCGGCTGGTCTGCGCGGCGAGTTTCGTGATGGAGATGGAGCTGGTGTTGGAGGCGAGGATGGCTTGCGGGGGGAGGATGTGGTCGAGATCTTTGAAGAGCTCGGATTTTATCTCGAACTGTTCGTTGGCGGCTTCGATGGCGAGGTCACAGATGTTGAGCGCTTCGCGGTCGAGGATGGGGGTGATGCGGGCGAGGACTTGCGTGGCTTGATCCTGCGTGAGCTTTTCTTTGGCTGCTTCGCGGGCTAGATTCTTCTCGATGGTGGCGAGGCCCCGGTCGAGGAAGGGTTGCTGGAGGTCGCAGAGGAGGACGTTGAAGCCTGCGCGGGCGCAGACGTGGGCGATGCCGTTGCCCATGGTTCCGGCTCCGAGGACTGCGATGGTTTTGATGTCGGACATAGATTGTGTTGGTGCGACTTCGAAGTTTAGCAAGCTTCTTCGCTCTTCGCTCTCCGGCGCTTCGGAGATATTTTTTTGTAAGCGACCGCAATCCCTATCAAATGAGCCGTGAGTTCCGTCGATAGTCTGGCTTCGTGCTGGAAGGAGAGTCCATGAATCCCGTAACAAGAGCACTCTGGTTTATCGAGAGCCACTTTGCCCAGGAGATTACGCTGGATGACATCGCCGATGTCGCCGGGGTATCGAAGTACCACATGTCGAGGGCGTTCGGTCTGGCGACGGGCGCCTCGGTGATGCAGTACGTCCGCGCACGGAGGCTGACGGAGGCGGCACGCAGGCTGGCCTGCGGCGCTCCGGATATCCTCTCGGAGGCGCTGGAGGCGGGGTATGGATCTCACGAGGCATTCACGCGGGCCTTTCGCGAGCAGTTCGGGCTGACGCCTGAGGCGGTTCGCGCACAGGGCCATGTGAACACCATGCAACTGAAGGAGCCGATCAGAATGGACGAGACATTTCTTACGAACCTGGCGCCTCCGCGATTCGTGGATGGCAAGACGATGCTGATTGCAGGCATCGGGGAGCGGTACAACTCGGAGTCGAGCGCGGCGATACCGGCGCAGTGGCAGCGGTTTACGCCTTACCTGGGGCACATTCCAGGGCAGGTTGGCCGGACGGCGTACGGCGTGATCGGCAATACGGACGACACGGGAGAGATGGAGTACATCTCCGGCGTCGAGGTGGCAGACTTCACGAAGGTCCCGAAAGAATGGAGCCGCATTCGCATCCCGGAGCAGAGGTATGCCGTGTTTTCGCACGATGGCCACATCTCTTCGATAAAGAGGGTCTGGAACACGATCTGGAACAAGTGGCTGCACGAGTCGGGAAGGAAGGTTGCCGAGGGGGCAGAGCTCGAACGGTATGACGAGAACTTCGATTCGGCAACCGGAGATGGCGGCTTCGAGATATGGATTCCTCTCAAATCGTAAGTCTGGAATGCAGCGCCTTCACCCAGCCCGAGTCATTTCACTACTATTCGGCGCTGGGTGGAGGTCTGCTCACGTTGGGACACTGATGCCGAGACTAAGCGAAGGCGATCAGCAGGACGGTGATGTTGTCGTTGCCGCCGTGGGCGTTGGCCGCGTCGATGAGAGCTTTGCAGGTGGCGTCGAGGCTCGATTGGGTGGCCATGTAGGGGATCTGGCTGAGGATCTCATCGATGCTTTCATCGCTCAGCTCGCGGGTGAGGCCGTCGGAGGCGAGGAGATAGAGGTCTCCGGGCAGGGGGTGATGGCCGTGGATGTCTGTCTCGACCGTGGGCCGGGTGCCGACGGCGCGGGTGATGAGGTTGCGCATGGGAGATTGTTCGGCCTGGGCGGGGGTGATCTGACCGGCGCGGAGCTGCTCCTCGACCAGGGAGTGGTCTTCCGTGAGCTGCGCGAGATGGCCGCCTCGGCGGCGGTAGCAGCGGCTGTCACCGACGTGGGCGAGCCAGAGAGTGGCGGGATCGGAGGCGCGGGAGTTGGGGTGGTTGACGGAGGTGCGGGCGGAGCCGTTGGCGGCTGCATTGATGGGGGTGTGGAGGAGCGCGACGAGAGTCGTCCCCATGCCGGAGAGCTGTGGGGACTGGCGAGCCTGCTGATAGACGGCCTGGTTAGCGGCCTGGATGGCGGCGGTGAGACGGATCTGTGGCCGAGGTGGCTGCGAGCCGTTGGATGAGGGTGGAGCCAGGTGCGCGAGGAAGGTATCGGCGGCGAGATGGCTGGCGACTTCGCCACCGGCGGCTCCTCCCATGCCGTCGCAGACGACGAAGGCGCCGTCGGAGGGAGCGGCGGCGCAGACATCTTCGTTGCCGCGGCGAACCTTGCCGCGGTCGGAGAGCATGGCGTAGATGAGATGATTGGCAGCCAAATTTGAGACCTGGACAAACAACAGCCCGCAGAAAACAATACACGCTGGGACGGCGCAGACCAAGGCTACGTTAGTGTTAGGAGGGATGAAGGAGAAGGGATGAACCAGATTGGGAACACCATCGTGCGGGGGAATAACCTCGACGTGCTGCGTGGGATGAAGGTTGGATCGATGGAACTGATCTATGTCGATCCGCCATTCAATACGGGCAGACGGCAGGCCAGGACGCAGATGAAGACGGTGCGAGACGAGGCCGGGGACCGGGTGGGCTTTGGTGGGCGGCGATACCGTACGGAGCTGGTGGAGGGGACCGGGGCGGGGTATGGAGATCGGTTTGACGACTTCATCGGGTTTCTGCGGCCACGGATGGTGGAGGCCTACCGGGTGCTGAGCGAGACGGGCTCGCTGTTCTTCCACATCGACTACAGGGAGGTCCACTACTGCAAGGTGATGCTGGACGAGATCTTTACCGTGGAGGGCAAGGTCTCGGGGCGAGAGTGTTTTCAGAACGAGATTATCTGGGCATACGACTATGGGGCGCGGGCGACGAAGCGATGGCCGGCCAAGCATGACAACATCCTCTGGTACACGAAGGACCCGATGCGCTACACGTTCCATCTGAACGACACAGATCGGATTCCCTATATGGCTCCGGGCTTGGTAGGCGCGGTGAAGGCGGCTCGGGGGAAGACGCCGACGGATGTGTGGTGGCACACAATCGTCTCTCCCACCGGCAAGGAGAAGACTGGATACGCGACGCAGAAGCCATTGGGCGTGCTGGAGCGGATTGTGCGGGTTCACTCGAACGCGGGAGAGACGGTACTGGATTTCTTTGCGGGGAGTGGGACTACGGGCGAGGCTGCGGCAAAGCATGGGAGGCAGTTCGTGATGGTGGATGAGAGCGCAGAGGCGGTGGAGGTGATGAAGAAACGGCTTGAAAGGTACAGCCCCCGGCTGGTGGATGCGTCACCCTCCGGGAGCGTCAAAAGAGCTTAGCTGCGAGCCTATTGGTTTAGGTGTTGTTGATCTAGGTGTTGTTGGGATCGATGGTTTTGAAGCCGTAGGTCTCGTAGCGGGTGGTCAGCTTGTTGTTGGCTACGGTAACGACGGTGAAGCCCCCGGGTGTGCCCAGGCGAGTGCCGCGCCACCAGTTGCCGCTGACGGCTCCGCTGGTGATGTAGGGGACGCCTTTCCAGAGGACGGTCTCGTTGATGTGGGTGTGGCCCTGGAGGACACCGAGGACGTTGCGGCCCTCGAAGAGGCGGATGACCTCGTCCGAGTTGATGACGCTGAGACCGTGGTGGGGTACAGGGGTGCTGGGTACGGGGACGTAGGAGTTGAAGGCGGTGACGAGTGGGATGTGGACGGAGACGATGATCGGGGTCTTCGCAGGCAGGGCGGCGAGGTCGGCGGCGAGCCATTTGAGCTGATCGGCGTCGATGCGGCCTTCGTAGGCGCGATCTTCGGTGATGCCGATGGAGTCGAGGACGATGAAGTGGTGGCCCTTGTGATCGAAGGAGTAGAAGAGCTTGCCTAAGCGATCTTCGAAGAGCTTCTTGCCGTAGATGGGATCGGCAGGAGTGACACCGCTGGCGGGGTAGATGCCTACGACGTCGTGATTGCCGATGGTGTGGTGGACCTTGAGGCCGAGGTCCTGCTCGGTCTTGCCGTAGAGGTCGAAGAGCGCGAGGGCGCGCTGTTTGGGGACGGCGAGGGAGTCGAAGACGTGGTCTCCGCCGTTGATGGCGAAGTCGGCTTTGATGGTGCGGGCCCTCTTGAACGCCATGTCGGTGCCGATGGCGGCGTTGAGTTCGGGCTGGATGTGGGCGTCGGTGAGGAAGAGGAAGGTGAAGGGCTCAGCGGGCGGCGCGGCGAAGACAGAGGGGGTGATGGCAGCGGAGAGGCCGGTGGCTCCGAGGAGGGTGAGGAATTGCCTGCGCGTGGTAGAGTTCACGCGATCATGATAGTCCCGTGCAGTGGCACGAAGATGAAGGGACGTAGAATCGAAGGATGAGATATCTGGTGGCTCTGCTCGCAGTTGTGGGGATCGTGGTGTCGGTGATGGCGTTGCGAGTTCACTATATGGACCCTGCGCTGGCTCCGCCTTGCGCGGTGACGGAGAAGTTCGACTGCGGAGCTGTGAACCATAGCCGGTTTGCGGTGTTTCCGCCACGGACGTTCGATGAAGACCCTAAGGGCGGACATCATATTCCCGTAGCTACGCTGGGAGTCGTGGGCTATGCTCTGATCGCCGCACTGGCTCTGATGGGGCGGTGGTGGCTGGTGTTCGAGGCGGCCCAGGTGGGGTTTCTGTTCGCAGCGTTTTTGAGCTATCTCGAAGCATACGTATTGGAGAAGTGGTGCATCTACTGTTTGTGGTCGCAAGGGATTGTGACGACGATCCTGGTGGTAACGATTGCGGCGCTTGTGATGCGGTGGCGTACTTCGCAACGGTTAGTGGAAGCAGGAAGGTAAAGAGACTATGTGGCCCAAGGTAATTGCCCAGCTGTTTGAGTTGCTTCCGCATGTGACCCGTCTGGTGCCGATGGCGGACCGGTTTCTTACCTTGCGTGCTTCGACTGATCGTGCGACCGAAGCGGCGATGGTGGCGATGGCCGAGGGGGTTCGCGGAGACCTGGGCCAGGTGACTCAGGCCCATGCGGGGCTCTATCGGCAGCTGCAGGAGCAGAGTGCGCTGATCGTCGAGGTCAAGGAAGAGGCGAGAGGGGCGCGGCTGGGAGTGGAGTCCATCGAAGCCCGGCTTATCGCGCTGGAGCGAACGATGGCGACGCAACGGCTGACTTCGATCATCGGGATGACGCTGATGGCTGGGGTTATGATCCTCCTGGTCCTGATCTATTTGAAGTTGAGCCATGTGGGCTGAGAGGCCTCGCTTCGCCTGACCAATGTGCGAAAAAGCGGCGTAGAATCACACTATGGGAATCAGCCGCGAACAAGCTCTGGATTGCTTCAACAGCGATGATCTGATCGGGATTGGCATGGAGGCCGATGCGGTGCGGCGCCGGCTGCATCCCGAGGGCGTGGTGAGCTACATCATCGACCGGAACATCAACTATACGAACTTCTGCACGGAGTACTGCACGTTCTGCGCGTTTTACCGGCCGCTGAAGGGCAAGATGGCGGCAGAGGGGTACATCCTCGACTTCGAGACGATCTACGACAAGATCCGCGAGACCGAGGAGATGGGCGGCACCGGCGTTTTGATGCAGGGCGGGCTGCATCCCGATCTGAAGATCGACTGGTTCGAGGGGCTGTTTCGCGGGATCAGGGAACGATTCCCTAACATCTGGCTACATTGCCTGAGCGCCAGCGAGATTCTGGCGATTGCGGAGTACTCGGAGCTGAGTCTGCGGGATACGATCATGCGGCTGCGGGATGCCGGGTTGCAGTCGATTCCGGGCGGCGGCGCGGAGATACTGGATGATGAGGTTCGGCACCGGATCGCGCGGTTGAAGTGCAAGACGCAGGACTGGGTGGATGTCCACAGAACTGCTCATGAGCTGGGGATGCGGACGACCGCGACGATGATGTTCGGCGTGGGCGAGACGTTCGAGCATCGGGTGAACCACTTTGAGGTGGTCCGGCAGTTGCAGGAGGAGACGGGCGGATTTACCGCATTCATTCCGTGGAGCTTCCAGCCGCAGAATACGGCGCTGGGCGGGCGTGGGTGGGATGAGGCTACTTCGGTCGAGTACCTGAAGACGCTGGCGATCTCTCGGATGTACCTGGACAACATCGAGAATGTGCAGTCGAGCTGGGTGACGCAGGGGCTGAAGGTGCTGCAGATGGGGCTTCGGTTCGGCGGCAACGATGTCGGTTCGGTGATGCTGGAGGAGAACGTCGTGAAGGCGGCGGGGACCTCGAACTGCACAACGGAAGAGGAGCTGCGTAGGATCATTCGGGATGCGGGCTTCAAGCCGGTGCAGCGGGATACGCTCTATCGGACTATGTTTTTGAATTAGGTAGAATCGGTCGATATAGTAAAACCCTTGCCGGAGCTGCAACCTGTCCCCTTATCCTCAATCATTGATGGCCACTCTTGGGCTGCTGCTGGCGCCGAAGGGTCTTGGGCACTACTGGAAGTCGCACTATCTGGATCAGACCTTCAGGGGCTTGTACCGGTGGAATGCGTTCGACACGTGGCTACTGATTCCCTACTTCATCGTGATGCTGATCCTGGCGTTCTATGGGGTGCATCGCTATCAACTGGTCTGGCTGTACTACAAGAACAGGAAGAATGCACCGAAGTGGGATGAGCCTCCGGCGCGGTTTGCCGAGGGCGAACTGCCGTTTGTGACGATTCAACTGCCGATCTTCAATGAGCAGTTCGTGATCGACCGGCTGATCGATGCGTGCTGCAGGCTGGAGTATCCGCGAGACCGGTTTGAGATTCAGGTACTCGACGACTCGACCGACGAGACGACGATGGTGGCGCAGCAGATTGTGGAGCGGTATGCGCGCGGGTTCGCGGGGATGGAGCCGCAGCCTATCGTCTATCTGCATCGCACGAACCGGTATGGGTATAAGGCGGGTGCGCTGGATAAGGGGCTGGATGTGGCGCGGGGAGAGTTTGTCGCTATCTTCGACGCGGACTTTGTGCCTCCGGCGCAGTGGGTGATGCAGGTGGTGGATCACTTTGCCGAACCCGAGATCGGCATGGTGCAGACGCGATGGACCCATCTGAATCGCGACTACAGCTTTCTGACGCAGGTGGAGGCCATCCTGCTGGATGGGCACTTTGTGCTGGAGCATGGCGGGCGCAGCCGGGCGGGAGTGTTCTTCAACTTCAACGGCACAGCCGGGATGTGGCGGCGACAGACGATTGGCGAGGCCGGCGGCTGGCAGCATGACACGCTGACCGAGGACACCGACCTCAGCTATCGGGCGCAGATGGTGGGGTGGAAGTTCAAGTATCTGCAAGATGTGGAGTGCCCGGCGGAGCTTCCGATTGAGATGACGGCCTTCAAAACGCAGCAGGCGCGCTGGGCGAAGGGCCTGATCCAGACGGGCAAGAAGATCCTGCCGCGGGTGATGAAGAGCGATATGCCCTGGCATACGAAGCTGGAGGCCTGGTATCACCTGACGGCGAACATCAGCTATCCGCTGATGATCATCCTGAGCGTGCTGCTGATGCCCGCGATGGTGATTCGAAGCTGGCAGGGGTTGTTGCAGATGCTGCTGATCGACCTGCCGCTGTTCATGGCGAGCACGATGTCGGTGTCGTCGTTCTATCTGGTGAGCCAGAAGGAGCTGTTTCCGAAGAGCTGGGGCAGGACCTTTCTTTATCTACCGTTTCTGATGGCGCTGGGGGTTGGGTTGACGATTACCAATACCAAGGCCGTGATGGAGGCGCTGTTCGGAGTGAAGAGCGCGTTTGCCCGCACACCGAAGTATGCCGTGAACAAGAAGGGCGAGAAGAGCCAGGCGAAGAAGTACAGGAAACGGTTGGGAATCATACCGTGGATCGAGCTGGCGATCGGCTGCTACTTCGCCCTGACGGTGTGGTATGCGGTGTCGACGGAGAACTTCTTTACCGTGCCGTTTCTGCTGCTGTTCGTGCTGGGGTACTGGTATACCGGGCTCCTGAGCCTGTTGCAGGGACGCTTTGAGCGGACTGGGACGGCTGGGCAGGATCTGCATGAGAAGCCCTATCCGATGGGGATCTAGGCGCTCCGTCGTCGTTCGTAGATACTCTTTACTGACTTGCCGAGGTTCCAATGAAGAGACTCTCTTTGCTGCTCCTTCCTGTTGTTGCGTCGTTTCTTTCCGTGGCACATGCCCTGGAGTCTGTTCCGAAGGGTGAGTATCACTCGCGGAGAGTTGCGCTGGCCGGGGAGATACCGGGTGGGGTGGCGGTGTTATTTGCCGCGACGGAGCCGGTGCTGGACTTTATGCCCTATCGGCAGGATGAGGACTTCTACTACCTGACAGGGTGGAACGAGCCGGGAGCGGCGATGGTGCTGATCGCGGCTGCTCCTGCGGAGGCAGAGGCTCCGGGGACGGGCCTGGGTGGAAGGCCGGCGCAGGCCTATCGGGAGATTCTGTTTCTGCCTACTCGCAACGCACGGACGGAGAAATATACCGGCGTGAAGATGGATGCGGCAACGTCAGGAGTAGCTGGGGCTACAGGGTTTGACGAGGTGCTGCCGATGACGGAGATGCCTGCGGTGCTGAGCAAGCTCGCCGTGGCGGACCGCGCTCGGATGCGCAATGTGTGGGTGGAGAAGGGGTCGTCGCAGGCTCAGGCGGCGTTGGGATTTACGGCCACTACGCTGGGAGTCGCGGAGATTGCCCCGGCGGGCGATGCGGCGCAGTTGGTGATACCGCTGCGAGCGGTGAAGTCGGCTGCCGAGGTTGCGCTGTTGAAGAAGGCGGCGAATGCCTCGATTGCGGCGCAGATGGCGGAGATGAAGGCGGTGAGGCCGGGGGTATCGGAGCGCAAGGTTACGGGCGTGATCGTCGAGAGGCTGATGGAGGAGGGGTGCGAGCGGGTGTCGTATGCGCCGATCGTTGGGTCGGGGGCGAACTCGACGACGCTCCACTACAGCGAGAACTCGGCCACGATGAAGGCTGGCGACGTTGTGGTCATCGACGCCGCCGGGGAGTACAGCATGTATGCCTCGGACATTACGCGGACGCTGCCGGTGAATGGCAAGTTTACGTCGCGGCAGCGGGAGATCTACGACATCGTGCTGGGGGCGCAGAGGGCTGCGGCGGCGGCGTTTGTTGCGGGCAAGTCGAAGATCAACGATCCGATGCACAAGGATCCCGATTCGCTGGATCAGGTCGCGTTTGCCTATGTGAACTCACATGGCAAGGATCTGCACGGGCAGCCGCTGGGACAGTATATGGTCCATGGGCTGGGACACCAGGTTGGGATCGATGTTCACGATCCCTGGGACTACACGAAGCCGCTGGATAAGGGGATGGTGTTCACGATCGAGCCGGGAATCTATCTCCCAGAAGAGGGGATCGGCGTGCGAATCGAAGATGTGTTTTACGTGGATGAGAAGGGCAAGCTAGTAGATCTGATCGCAGACCTGCCCCATGAGGCTGCGGATGTAGAGGCGGCCATGCGGAGGTAAAGACGAGGGCTCGGCGGATGCCTTGCCCTCGGCGGCTCCGCTTGGTCAGAATCGAACGCCAAAGGTGATCGGAATAAAGGTGGTTGGAGCACTATTCTGTGTGAAGACATTGAAATAGTTAGGGTTCGAGGTTGGGTTGGTCCCAGTCGTGTCGTAGTAAGGACGCCGCTTGTTCGCGGTGTATACGTACCGTGCCTCGACGAAGAAGCGCTCATTGGCGAAGCGGGAGAACTTATAGGTATAACCGACGCCGCCATTCACTCCGAAGGCGTTGCTGGTATACCAGTCGATCGGCTGGTTCGCCTGGTATTGGTAGCAGTAGTAATAGCAGGCTATGCCAATCGTCGGGATCGTGAAGGCCGTGTACTTGTGGTAGAAGCCCACACCTCCTGTCACATAAGCACTCGACCTCTCTCCCTGCGCGAAGTTGTAGATGGGGTCAATCGCAAAAGACCAGATATGCCCATAGCCGCCAAGCTGAGAGAGCGGATTACCGTTCTGATCCGACGCACCCAGGGTGTTGTACAGAGAGAGCAGGTTGTTCAATGTTTTTCCCTGAATGCCGAAGTTCGCCCAGCTGAAGTCGAGCATCACACCGAAGTTCTTGTTGAAGTTGCGCCCAGCTCCCGCCTGGATGTTCCAGCTTGTCGTGTAGTAGTTATGCGTACCACCGGTCGGAAGTGTAAAGCCGGCGCCTACCGCAAAGGCGTACTTATTGGAGCCATCTGAGTTGTGGGTGCTGTCGTTGTAGGTTGTGCGACGACCATAGCGGCGGCGGGGAGGCGGCTGATTCTCTTCACTACCACTGAAGTTGAACCGCTCCGCAGTTGCCAGCTCGGGTGCACCGACGCTGCTACTGTATTTGAGATCGTCCGGTACAGACAGATTCAGACTTGTCTTCAGATTGACCGAAGGAAGAGAGGTGCTGGTACCCGCCGATTGTTGAGCCTGCAGGCTAAATGTGCTTGCAGCAGCAAAAAAAACAGTGGCGGTGATACGAGTGATGGTGGAAAGGCGATTCTTACTGATCGTTGTTTGCATCCTTGTGGCTCCCTTGTGTTGCGAGGTTCTTCTATCGCTTCAACCCTGAAGAAATACTGTTGTTGTGTAGGACGCTGAAAACCCGGTTTTGGATAACAGTGGGTTGTCACTTTTTATTGAACACACAATAGTTTACGGGCATCCTGCGAACGCGGGATGCCCGTATGTGGATTCGATTATCGGTCTAGTGAATGTCGAACTGCTCGGGGTGAAGGGCGGGGTCAGACTTGACGAGGATCGTCTTGCCGACCATCTCCTCCATCTCCTGAAGCCACTTCGTACCGGGAGCCTTGAGCTGCTTGACAACCTCGGGGTTGACGCGGAGCATGACGTCGCCGCGGTCGAGGTGCTTCTGCATCTTGCGCATCTCGATGTAGATGTCGTTGCAGACGGTGACCGGCGACTTGACCATGCCGGTGCCAACGCAGACGTTGCAGGTAGTCGAGAGCGTACGCTCGAGCGACTGCTTGACGCGCTTGCGGGTGATGGCGACGAGACCGAAGTCGTTGAACTGAAGAACCTTCGATGGGGCACGGTCGGTCTTGAGCTCTTCTTCAAGCGCGGCCATGACGCGGTTGCGGTTCTTGCGCTCATCCATGTCGATGAAGTCGATGATGATGATGCCGCCGAGGTCGCGCAGACGAATCTGGCGGACGATCTCGGGGATGGCATCGAGGTTGGTCTTGACGATGGTGTCTTCGAGGCGAGCGGTCTTGCCGACGAATTTGCCGGTGTTGATGTCGATCGCGACGAGAGCCTCGGTCTGGTTGATGACGATGGAGCCGCCGGACTTGAGCCACACCTTGCTGCGGAGGGCCTTGTTGATCTCTTCGGTGATACCGAACTGCTCGAAGAGCGGGGTCTCCTTGGTGTAGAGCTTGACGCGGCGGATGAGCGACGGCTGGAAGCGCTGCAGGAAGCGCAGGACGCGCTCGTACTCGGTCTCGGTATCGACCCAGATTGCCGAGAAGGTATCGGTGACCTGATCGCGGAGGATACGCTCGACGAGGTTGAGATCGTGATAGATCAGCGCCGGCGACTTACTGGACTCGGAGCGCTGCTTGATGTCTGCCCAGAGGTTCAGCAGGAAGCGGAGGTCGCTGCGGAGCTCCTCTTCGCTGGCACCCGAGGCTGCGGTGCGGACGATGAAGCCGCCTGAGGCCTCGCCCTTCTCGCTGAGCAGGATCTCCTTGAGGCGGCGGCGCTCACCGTCGGACTCGATCTTGCGCGAGACCCCGGTGTGGTTGACCGTGGGCATGAAGACAAGGAAGCGGCCCGGGAGAGCGATGTGCGATGTGATGCGCGCGCCCTTCTTGGCGATAGGCTCCTTGGCGATCTGGACGAGAATCTCCTGACCTGGCTTGAGGAGTTCGCTGATGGCGGGCAAATTGGTCGACTGCATAGAGCTGCGGCCACCGCGACGGTCGCGGCCTCCGCTACGCTCGCGGTCCCCTGCGCCACCGGTGTGACGGGCACGGTCTCCACGACCGCTGCGATCTCCGCGACGACCGTCACGACGGCCATCACGCCGACCGCGGGAACGGTCACCCTCAGTGGAACGATCCTGCGACGGCGCTGTGCCGTGGCTTTCGTCGAATCCACTGGTCGTGGTCAGTTCAGCGCCATCGGCAAACTCGTGATGGGTAAACTGATCATCGGATTCTTCGGATTCTTCGGATTCAGTCTCGTCGAGATCGTCTCCCTCGTCCTCAAGATCGTCGAGACTGCGGTCGTCGATGGAGTCTTCCTCTTCGAGTTCGTCCTCTTCCTCCTCGGGATTAATACCGGAGCGTGTGATCTGGTCGATGGACATCTCGCGGAGCATGGTGCCGAGATCGGCAGCACCTTCGAGGGTCTCCTCTTCGTCGAGATCGTCGAGCTCTTCGATAGCGCTGGCATGGAGCGTGGGCGGCAAGTCCTCTTCGTCGAGAGTCTCCTCCTCGAGTTCGCCTGGACCAGGAACGAAGTCCTGATGGAAGGCACGGCCCGTATCTTCGATGGCATTCTCAGCTGGATTGAAGATCGCCGTCTCATGCTGGATGGGAGCGGTCTGCTCCGCGGTCTCCTGCGGGGTGACAGCAGGGACGGAGACCTCAGAGGACATCTCGCCGGTAGCGTGGAGAGTCGTTAGCTCGTGTGGAGCGGGAGCGGCATCCACAGATGCAGGAGGAGCCTCCTCCGTCTGCCAGTCAAACTTTTCATACGAGGTGACGGAGGGTGCCTGAGGCTCAACGTGGGCCTCTATGGGTGACTCGACGGGGGACTCGGGCGACGCTTCCACCGGAGGCTCGACCGTAGGAGCGCTCTGACGGAACTCGCTGGGAGCCACAGGGTCTACGCGGTAGGAGGCGGAGGCTTCGGTAGGCTCGTACTCTACCGGAGTTGCAGGCTTCGGCTCCTCCTGATGGGTGGAAGCTGTCTCGGGATGCAAGGCCTCAACAACTTCGGGCTGATCCTCCGGGATTGGGACCACGCTGACACCATCAGGCTCCTGGATCACCTGGGCCTGGATCACCTGGGCCTCGATCACCTGTGCCTGGGGCTGCTGGGGCTCGGGCCTGTTGCGGAACTCCTGACGAGGCTCGGCGCGGCGGTGACGCGAGAGTGACTCACCAGGCAGGGTGGCTCCGCCGTCCCAGCCTTCGGGGATGGCGTAGCTTGCTACCTGCGGGATAATGATGGCCGCATCCACTGGTTTGGCGGGTGCCGATGATGCGACCTCTTCGCCAGGTTTGCGATACTTCGAGAGGGACTCGCCCGGCAGCACGATCGGCTCTGGCGCTGGGCCGTTGGACTCGGAGCCCTCGCTGTAAGGGGTGTTGTCTACGCCGTAGAGGGAGGTCTTGGGGGCGAAGCCACGGGGGACTCGAGGAGCGCGGCCGTCACGATCGCGACCGCGGTCACGGCCACCACGATCTCTGCGGTTCCGGTCATCGCGACCATCATGATCACCGCGGTCACGACGCCCTGCGTTGTCCTGCGTAAGGCCTGGGGCGGGATAAGCAGAGGGGATAGGAGCGGTCTCGTTCGCGATTGGGCGTTCCGCTGCTCCCTCGATGTCAATGGTGTCGTCCTGGCTGTAGTCCGAAGCATCGTTCGGAACGGAGTCAGACTGGGAGTCCGGGCGGGAGAGCTGCGCGGACTCGTCGCGCTGACCACGACCACGGCGGCGGCCACGACGGCCACGCCAGCGGCGGCTGCCATCCGCACCGGGAGCGCCTTCGCCGATGTCAGAGCCATCGGTGCTCAGCGTGGGAGCCTCTTCCGAATCGGAGGAGACGGGACGGTCAAAGTCAGCAAGGCTGGCCTCTGGTATGTCCGAAGGCTGAGTGCCGTCGACACTGGGCTGACGCTCACGGTTTCCACGGCGGTCGCGGCGGCCCCGGCCACCCCGGTCGCGTCCGCGATCACCACGGTCGTTTCGTTCTGAGGAGCGGCTGCCGGTGTCTTCCGGGGAGGCGACGGTTGTGCCTTCGAGGGTGGGAGCTTCGCGGTTGCCGTGGTCGCGGCTGTCCCGGCGGGGGGCACGGTCGCCGTTGCTCGTGGTGTCGAAGTCGGCGGAGTCCCCGGCCTCTTCCATGAAGTCGGTGATGTAGAGAAAGGCGTCGCGCTCGAGGCCGATGTCCACGAACGAGGACTGCATGCCTGGAAGGACACGGGTTACTTTTCCGTTGTAGATCGAGCCGGCGAGTGTGTATTCGTTCTCTCGCTCGTAGTAGATCTCGGCTAAGGCGTCGTTTTCGACGATGGCCAGACGCGTCTCATGGGGCGTGCTGGATATATATATTTCTTTTGACATTGCTCTGCTCTTTCTGCCCGACCTGGTTGAGGTGCGAGCTGCAGACGAGACAGAGACAACCGGGAGTTTGCCTAGCGGAAGGCTAGGTGTGGCTCACCGTGGGTGCGGACAGGGATGCGGGATGCGGAAGCTGCGTGAGCGATGACCGGTGCGAGATTTGCCGTGGCCGCGCTCCTGAAGAGCGTGGGCAGGGCGACACAATGGAGATCGGGAACACGAGGGGGTGCTTCAAGCGGCAGGAGACATCGGGAGTTTGTGGCCCAAACAGCGTCAGAGTCAAAATTAGAACTCTGAGGCGGGGCCGTTCGCCATCCGGATGCAATCATTCCCTAAAACCTGTCCGGCCAACGGAATCGATAGTCTCTGGCTGGCCGGCCTTTTCTTCTAAAAAGTCGTTGTTCCGCTTACTGGCGACCTTGCGCCTTGGCGTAGCGGGATAAAACACTGAACAGCATCTACAGCCGTCCCGTGATGCCTCTAGTATTGCACTAAATATGCTGCATGGGCCAGCAAGAACAAAAAATCTCTTTATATGAGTCAGTTAGAGAAGATCGTCTAGTTTACGAACCGGCGCATCCGAATATTCATGACGATGCCGAGAGCGAGGAAGCTGAAGAGGATCGACGACCCACCATAGCTCATCAGGGGGAGAGGAATTCCCGTGACAGGCATCAGGCCGACGACCATGCCTATATTGACGGCTATCTGAAAGAGCATGACCCCGACAACCCCCATGATAATAAAGGATCCGGGCAGGTCGGAGGCGGTCTGAGCGTTCTGGATCAGACGCATCAGGATAAGGAAGTACAGCAGGAGAATCCCCAGGGCACCGATGAAGCCGTGCTCCTCGCAGAAGGCGGCGAAGATGAAGTCGGTGTAGGGAATGGGGAGGAAGTCGCCCTGGGTCTGGGTTCCCTTGTTGGCGCCTTTACCCCAGATTCCTCCGGAGCCGACGGCGATCAGGGACTGGCGGATCTGGTAGCCGGAGCCGCGAGGGTCGTCATCGGGATTCATGAAGCTGGTGAGCCGGGCCTTCTGGTACGGCTTGAGGAGTTTGCCGGTCTTCCAGGCCGCACCGCCCAGCAGGGCTACCCCGAGCAGGATGATGGCTGCCTGTTTGAAGCGGATACCGCCGAGGAACAGGCTGCAGATGAGGATGGGCAGGTAGGTGAGCGATGTCCCGAGATCCGGCTGCTTGAGCACCATGAGCATCGGAACGCAGACCAGTGCGAAGGCCTTGCCTATGTCGGTCCACGTCAGCTCCCTGCCGGCGAGGCCCCAGAAGTAACGGGCTACGGCCACGATCAGGACCAGCTTGATCCACTCGGAGGGCTGGAAGTGGCCGCCAGGGACCTTGATCCAGCGACGGGCGCCGAGAACCTTGGTCCCGACGGCCAGGACAGCAATGAGCGAGAGAATGCTGATGCCATAGGCGTAGTGAACGACGTCCAGCAGGCGATGGTAGTCGATCAGCGAGATCAGGAACATCAGGATCACGCCTACGACGAGGAAGCCGATCTGCTTCTGGTCGAAGCCGTGGAACTTCGTGTGGAGCGTGGCCGACTTGATCTCGAGGACGCTGATGAGCGAGAGCAGGAGGACGAAGCCCAGCAGTATCCAGTCGAAGTCGCGATAGTAGGAGGAGAGACGAGGCATGGGTGCTAGTCCAGCTTACTGTGCGGGAGGGATAACCGCGGTGGCGGCGGTACCGGGCGAGGCCGTCGGGGATAAAGACGGGGCGATGGGCTTGGGGGCCTCGGCGATGCGGACGTTGTTCTCGCGCTTGCGCTGCTTGTTCACGAAGGCGTCGATGACCTGGGCTCCCAGCTTGGCTGAGTTGGCACCCCAGTCACCGTTCTCCCACAGGACTGCAACGACGATGTCGGGGTTGCGTCTTGGGGCCATGCCGACGAACCAGGCGTTGGGGACGGTCCTGTGGCCGCCTCCGCTGCGGGCGAGCGCGTCATGGCTCATCACCTGGGCGGTACCTGTCTTGCCGGCGAAGTCGATACCTTCAAGGTGCGACGCGGCCGCAGTGCCGGTGGTGGTGGCCGCAGCCATCGCGTCGGTAATGATCTGCCAGTTCTCCGGAGCAAGCGGGATTGTGGCGTCGCCGGAGCCGGGGAAGGTCTCGTGAATCGCGGTGAGCTCCTGTGCCGGCACCTCGTCCGGGAAAACTACATGGGGGCGGTGAAGGACTCCGCCTGAGGCTATGCCGCCCAGGGCGCGGGCCAGCTGGAGTGGCGTGGCCGTAACAGCTCCCTGCCCGATACCAACCGAGATAACCTCGCCGGCGTACCACTTCTCATGGAAGTTCCTCATCTTCCATGCGGTGGAGGGCATGGTTCCGGCGACCTCGTCCGGAAGGTCGATCCCGGTGCGCTGGGCGAAGCCGAGCGAGGTGGCATAGCGGGCGATGGTGTCGATGCCCAGCTTGTTGGCAAGAGTGTAGTAGAAGGTGTCGCACGACCAGGGGATGGCAGTATTGATGTCGACCATGCCGTGGCGCTTATCGCAGGCGAAAAAATGGCCGTAGAACGAGGCTCCGCCGCTGCACATGACGCGCATGGTCTGGGCCTCGTTCTCCTGGAGGCCGGCTACGGACATGATGATCTTGAAGGTGGAGCCCGGTGCAAGCTGAGCCTGGGTGGCCTTGTTGAGCAGAGGATGATCCGGGTTGGTGAGGATCTCGTTCCAGTAACTCTTGCTGAGTCGGACGGAGAACTGGTTTGGGTCGAAGGTCGGACGCGAGGCCAGGGCGAGGATCTCTCCGGTATGAGGGTCTATTGCCACGATGGCCCCAACCTTGCCCTCCAGGGCCTTTTCAGCAGCCATCTGGACATCGAGGTCAATCGTCAGCTTCAGGTCCTGACCGGGCTTGGCCAGGGTCTGTCCAAGGTGGCCGATCTCTTTGCCGTGGCTGTTCACGATGACGTCGCGGCTGCCGTCTTCACCGCGAAGCAGCGCGTCGTAGGTTGCCTCGACGCCGGACTTCCCCACGACGTCACCCGGCTGATAGAAGGCATATTTGGATTTGTTGAGATCTTCCTCCGATATCTCGCCGACATAGCCGATCATATGGGCGGCAAAGCCGTCGCGCGGATAGAGACGGCGCTGCTCGTCGAGGGTCTCAAGCTCGGGCAGCTCGTTGCGATGGGCCTCGATGAACGCCTGCTCGTCTGGAGTGATGTCCTGCTTGAGCGGGATAGGCTGGTACTTGGGAGCCGTCTGAAAGCGACGCAGGGTGGCATGGATCTGCTCGACCGGGATGTGAAGCCCCTTCGCAATGAAGGGAAGATCGGCATCGAGATCCTTGATCTGTTCGCGCAAGAGGTAGCAGGAGACCGACGGATAGTTATCGACGAGGAGGCGGCCTTCGCGATCGAACAGGCGTCCCCGGGGAGCAAGCACGGGAATCTTGCGGATGCGGTTGGCTTCGGCGAGCGCACGGAAGTTGTCGGCACCGAGAACCTCAAGCCGCCAGAGCCCGACGGCCAGGATGACAAGGACGATCGCGATCAGGTACTGCGCGGAGTGCAGTTTTCCCGCGGGCAGCTTCTCAGCTCTACCGTTGGGGCCAATGGGCCGGTCGGAATATGACGCTAGTTCCATGCTTTTTTAGTTTAGACGGTTGCTTCGAAGCTTAGTCGGCTCTCTTGCTGTGATCCAGCAGAAGAAATATGGGGATGGCGACAACCGTGTTAATGGCGGCGCGGATAAGCTCGTGTACCCAGAAGATATGAAGTCCGGGGAGACCGAGCAGGCGATGGTTGATGAGAAAGAGCAGGAGACTGTTGAGGATCGAGAAGCCGAAGTTGATGACGAGACGAGTCGAGAGATTCTCGACGTCGACCTGAATGCCGATGCTGGCGGCGATATAGCCGATGACGGATTTGGCCATGCCGTTTACGCCGATAGGCTGGTTGGTCAGGGCGTCCTGAAGCAGTCCGATGGCGGCCCCCGTGAGCGTTCCCGCGACGGGGTTACGGCGGGAGACGGCGAAGAAGATGGTGACGATCAGGGGAAGATCGAGGATAGCGAGACGCGGAAATGGCTTGGGAAGAAGGGCTTGCAGCACAATGGCCGCTATCGGCACGAGCAGCGCCACGGCAGGGGGAAAGCTGTGCTGCTCAAGTTCTCGACGTGAGGTGTAGCTGTGGATGGCCATTTAGTTGGGCTGGCTCTCAGGTTGCGGAGGGGTGGGAGTCGGTGCTTTTCTACGGACCACCGGCGGGTTCGTAGATGGCGGGTTCGTAGTTGAAGCTGGCGGGTTATCGGTATTGACCTCCGGATTGGCTCCGCCGCCGTTCTCGGCTCCCGGCTTGAGAGAGGATGCAGGCGGGGCTGAGCCCGGGGTGTAGCGGTCCGGATGGAGGGTGGGAAGGGGCCGCGGGACGATTCCGCCTATTTTGGCAGCTGGCGTAGCGCCCGGCGCGGTTTTGGCGTCAGGCTCAGGATTGTTGGGATCATGGAGGCTAGGAAGGCGGTCGGCTACGATCTGCGCCGCAGACTTCGCAGCAGCCTCTGCGGCCGCCTCGGCAGCGGCGACTCTGGCAGCCTCAGCCTGGGCTTCGGCGGTAACGGCTCCCGCAGCCAGATCCTTCCTGGCCTGCACAGGCAGCTCGGACTGTGTGCCGGTGATGACCAACACCTCCTCAAGCTGGAAGAGGTTCGTCGCGGGGCGGAGCTGAATGATCGTATAGGGCTGATGATCGGGGTCCGGGGCGATGGATTCGATGGTCCCGACATTCAGTCCGTGCGGATAGACCTGGTCTCCCCCCGAGGTCAGCACGGTCTCGCCGGGCTTGATCCGCGAGTCCGGCGTGAGGTTGGTGATCTGGATATGGCCGGTGACGCTGCCGCGAAGGATAGCGCGGATGCGAGTCGTGGCCAGCAGAACACCGGCTCCAGAGGTCTGGTCGTTGATAAGCAGGACCTGTGAGGTGTGCGGGAAGACGTCGCGAAGCTTGCCGACGATGCCGTCCGGGGTAATGACAGCCTGATCCGGCTTGAGCCCGTCCTTGGAGCCCTTATCGATATACAGCACATGAGAGAGATCGCTGCCGCTGGTTCCGATCACTTGCGCGGCGACCGTGGTGGCGACATAGTGTTGCTGAAAATCGAGCAGCGCCTGAAGGCGGTGGCCCTGAATCGCGTCTTCGGCCAATGCAGCCTGTTCAAGGCGAAGCCGTGCGATCTCCTGCTGCAGGTCGTGATTCTGCTGCCGGGTATGGCGCAGGTCGATATAGTTGGCCCACCCGCCGCGGATGTTGTGGCCAATGCCAAGGAAGAAGCGCTCCAGCGGAGTCACTGTGGCGACCACCCAATACCGGATAAGCGTGACCTTGGTGCCGTCCGGAGCGCCGGACTCGACAGGCCGGCGAACCTGGATGGCCAGGGCTATTGTCTGCGCGAGAAGAACCGCGACCAGGACAAGGACATTCTTGAAACGTGTAAAGAAGGATTCCATGCGCTAGAGATGATTATCCGCGAGATGTCGCATATGTGGGAGGGCAGGGGTGACAGTATAGATGCGGGGCGTAAGTTGCCAGCTCATCGCCGCGCAGAGCACGGCGGTAAGGCGAGGAACAATTTTGCCTGGAAGCCGTATAGACATGGGACCCTGAAGCCAAATCAAGTGAGGTACCGCGATGCTGCGTCCGACGCTTCTGCTGCTGATGCTGGTTCTACCACGACCGAGTGCCGCGCCACCGGCCCCTGTAGCTCCGTCCGACGATGCCCCGAGCTATACAGCGGATGGTCAGCTGAAGTTCCCGAAAAAGTACCGGGAGTGGGTTTTTCTCACTTCAGGCATCGATATGAGCTACAACCCGAAGGCGACTGCGGCCTCGCACTCCATGTTTGACAACGTCTTCGTGAATCCATCGGCCTACAGATCATTTCAAGAGACTGGGACGTGGCCGGATAAGACGATGCTGGTTTTGGAGAATCGCGGTGCAGAGAATGACATTTCGATTAACAAGCGGGGAAAGACCCAGTCTGCCGAAATGATGGGGTTTGAGGTTCACGTTAAAGATGCATCGCTTGAAGGGGGATGGGGGTTCTTCGGGTTTGACAATCCGGAGAGCGCGAAGCTGATAAAACGGCCGGCGGCGTGTTACTCGTGCCATGAGGAACACGCGGCTGTGGATACGACCTTTGTCCAGTTTTATCCGACGCTGTTTGAACTGGCTAAGAAGAAGGGTACCGTCAGCGCAGCCTATCTGCATGAAATAGCTACGCCGAGTGTGCCTAAGACCAAATAACCAAGCCTGTGGAGATACAGCCGGGCTTCTTATCTGGACTGAAAGATCAGTGAGGCAAAGCGCACGAGGCTCTCCCTCCAGACGATATAGCTATGCAATCCGGGACGCTCTTCCGTCGTAACGGAGAGTCCCTTCGACCTGAGCCAGCCGGTGAGCTTGCGATTACCGCCAATCAGGTCGTCACCGGCTCCGCAGGTGATCCAGATCAGGCTGAGATCTGCGGTCTTCGGGTCAAACGTGGCGAGCTGACTGGTATAGTTGAGCCCATCAAGGGCAGAGCTGACGCCGCCGATCCACGCGAACTGGCTGGTGTGGTTCAAGCCAATGGCGAGGCTCTCAAGTCCACCCATGGAGGCGCCGATGATAGCCCGGTCGCTGCGATTCTTCGAGACGTTGTAAAGATGTTCGACCTGAGGCAGCACCTCCGTAAGCAGAGCCTGGCTGAAGAGCCTCAGGTTGTGGTCTACGGTCGCCGGATCGTCCCAGACGGCATAGTCGGCGGCGAATTTCATATCTCCATAACCCAGAGGCATCACCACCACCATCGGCTTTGCCCTGCCCTGTGCGATCAGGTTGTCGAAGATGATGTTCGCCTGACCGAAGCGATTCCAGCTATCCGGCCGGTCGCCCCAGCAGTGCAGCAGGTAGAGGACGGGATAGGGCTTCGCCGCCTTGGCTTTGTATCCTGGGGGGGTATAGACGACGTATTCGCTCTGGTTCTCCGGCAGGCCGAGGACGATCTTCGTCGTGTAGGTGTGGCGGGTGATGTTCCCGTGGGAGACGCCGCCGACCTCCCAGGGTTGCGGCGGGTTACCCGACACTGTGATGAGGTTGTTGGCATAACGCACGGCGGGGTTCTGCGGATCGTGATGCGTCTTCGGCTGCCCGTCCACAGAGAAACGGTACCCGTAGATCTCCGGTTTCAGCGGAGGCGTCGTAACGCTCCAGATGCCCGAGCTGCCCCTCCGCATGGACAGTTTGCCAGGCCTATCTTCGAGGATGAGCTCTACCCTGGCGGCGCTGGGATCGTCGTAGCGGAAGGTGACGCTTCCGTCCGCATGAACCTCGGTGGATTTGAAAGCAGGAGCCTGCTGGGCCGAGAGGATAGCCGGGGTCGACACCGCGAACAAAAGAAAAAGAGAGCTTACGCGGACAATGCGAGTGGCGAGCTTCATGCGGGCCAGTCTAATTGAAGCTGCTCCGCTACCCTGAACGACTCAGGATAGCGGAGGTAGTTATTTGCCCTGAAAGAGTAACGGCGCAAAGTGGGTGAGGTTGTCGCGCCAGACCATCCAGGTGTGCATGCCGGGAGTCTCAATCTGGGTGACGGGCATATTCCTGCTCTTCAGGAAGTCGATCAGCTTGCGATTGGGATCGATGAGATGGTCCTCCGTTCCGCAGGCGATCCAGAGCAGGCGAAGATTAGCTGCTTTCGGGTCGAGGCTGCCGAGTTGCTTCTCGAAGTCGAGGTTGTGTACCGCAGAGCTGAAGCCGCCAACCCAGGCAAACTTGTCGGCATGTGTGAGGCCGGCGGTCAGGGATTCAAGGCCTCCCATCGAGAGACCCACAATGGCACGGTCCTCACGCTTCTGCGAGACGTGGTACGCCGACTCGACCTGAGGCAGCACCTCGGTGAGCAGCGCCTGCGTGAACAGGCTGGTGTTGTGATCGACCGTAGCGGCCTGGTTCCAGACACCGTGCTCGCGGACAAAGGACATATCGCCATAGCCGAGAGGCATTACCACGACCATCGGTTTGATCTTGCCCTGCGCCAGCAAGTTATCGAAGATCAGATTGGCCTGGCCTACCGCGGTCCAGCCCGAGGCGTCATCGCTCCAGCCGTGCAGCAGATAGAGCACGGGATAAGGCTTCTTCGACTTGGCATCGTAGCCCGGCGGCGTATAGACGATGTACTCGCTCTGGTTATTTGGCAAGCCCAGTACAGTGGCGCTCGTGTAGAGATGGATGTTCAGGTTGCCATGCGGAACATTCGTAACCTCCCAGGGCTGAGGCGTCTCGCCCGGCACGGTGAACATATTGGAGATGTCAACGAGGTTCCTGGTGACGCGCGGGTTGGCGGGGTCCAGCCGCTTGTCACCATCAGCCTCAAAATGATAGCCGTAGATCTCCGGTACCAGCGGTTGGGTCGTCACACTCCAAATGCCGGCGGCGTCTTTCTCCATTGGAATCGGGTTGGGAACACCATTGAGCGCGACAGAGACCTTGGTTGCCGCGGCGTCCTTGTACTGGAACGTAACCGTGCGGTCGGGGTGAACCTCAGTCGAATGAAAGGGAGCTTCGGTCTGAGCTGCGAGAAGGGCGGGGGCAAAGAGGAGCGTAAGTTTCAGGACGATACGCGCGCAGGTGAATTTCATATACGCGCCAGTGTAGCCGATGAGAGAACGCCGCTTCGATAGACGGCGCATAATAAAGGGAATGGCCTTTCGCTCTGGTTTCGTCTCCATCATTGGCCGGCCCAACGCCGGTAAGTCCACTCTCTTGAATGCCCTGCTGGGGCAGAAGCTGGCCATCGTCACGCATAAGCCGCAGACCACGCGGACTCGCATCCATGGCGTGCTTGAGGTTCCCCTGAAAAAGAAGGCCAAGGGAGAGCCAGGACACCCTGCGGCCCAGGTGGTGCTGGTCGATACGCCCGGCGTGCACAAGCCGGATACGCAGCTCGACCGCCGCATGATGCAGGAGGTGCATGATGCGCTGGAGTCACGCGATGCCGTGCTGTTCATCGTGGACGTAACCCATCGCCTGCCCCGCCTGGAGAAGGCTGCAGATGGGGAGAAGGCTGCCGGCAAGGCATTCACCGCGAACCGGCGGGCGATGTCGGCGGCGGAAGATGACTTTGCTCTTTCCCTGATCAAAAAGCTCGAGTGCCCGGTGATCCTGGTGCTGAACAAGATGGATGCGGTACGGAAAGAGGAGTTGCTGCCTCTGATCGCACACTGGAGCGCCCTGCATCCGTTTGCCGACGTCATTCCGATCTCGGCGCGAAAGAAAGAAGGGCTCGGTCTGCTGCTGGAGAAGATCGTAGGCCAGCTAAAGGAGGGGCAGCGATACTTCCCGAAGCATCAACTTACGGACCAACCGGAGCGATTTCTCGTCGCCGAACTCATTCGCGAAAAGATTCTGCTGCTGACCGGCGAGGAGGTCCCCTACGCCACCGCCGTCGTTATCGAGCGGTACGAAGAGCCCGCCTCCTTGAAGAAGATGAAGGACGGCAAGCTTCCAGTGACGAAGATCGCCGCGGCCATCTACTGCGAGCGCACTGGTCAGAAGGCCATCCTCATCGGCAAACAGGGAGAGATGCTCAAACGCATCGGCACAGCTGCCCGCAAGGATATCGAGTCGCTACTGGGGACCCGCGTCTTCCTCGAGCTCTTCGTCAAGGTGCAAGAGGAGTGGCGCAGCTCACGCGGCTTCGTCGAAGACCTCGACTGGCGGCGGCAGCTGGAGCAGATCGCGGAGAAGCAATCGGCCGAAGAGAAGTAAGGTAGGCTCCGCTTCGAACAAGCTACTCCTTGACGCTAACGCCCAGTGCCTTCATCTTGCGGTAGAGATGACTCCGCTCCAGCCCCAAACCCTCAGCGGCACGGCTCACATTCCCATGGAACTCGTCGAGCTTCTTCAGGATGTAGTCGCGCTCGTACGCCTCCCGTGCCTCCAGCAGACTCGAGAACTCCTCGCCACGGGGATTGATACGCCCCGACTCCGTCAGCTTCCCTGGCCCGCGATAGACCAGCATCGGCAGATGCTTGCGTTCCACACGCTGCGTCTTGGGGTTGAGAATGATCACCCGCTCCACCAGATTGCGCAGCTCGCGAACGTTGCCCGGCCAGTGATACTGCTTCAACGTGGTTAGGGCATCCTCCGTCATCTCCACATGAGGCCGGCCGTACTGCTGGCCGAACTGCTGCAGAAACTCCTTCACCAGTAGAGGAATATCCTCCTTGCGGTCCCGCAGCGGCGGAACGAAGAACGGAATGACATTCAATCGGTAGAAGAGATCCTCGCGAAAGTTGCCGCGCGCAATCTCCTCCTCCAGATCCTTGTTCGTAGCCGCAATCACGCGTACATCGACGTGAACCGGATTCGACGCGCCCACCGGCAGAAACCGCTGCTCATCGAGCGTACGCAACACCTTCGCCTGTGTCTTCAGGCTCATGTCGCCAACCTCGTCGAGGAACAGCGTCCCGCCATCCGCCCGCTCGAACGTCCCTCGCTTCTCGAGCGGCGCCCCCGGGCTACCGGTCGCAGCCGGCGAGGCTCCATGGCGGTAGCCGAACAACTCGCTCTCGATGTAGTCCTCCGGAATAGCGGCGCAGTTCAGCTCAACGAACGGTCGATCCTTCCGCAGGCTCTCAGCGTGCATCGCGCGGCCAATCAGCTCCTTGCCTGTGCCGCTCTCGCCGAAGATCAGCACCCGCCCATTCGTCGGAGCCATCAGCTTGATCTGTTGACGCAGCGCCTTCATCGGAACGCTGTTGCCCGTCACCGTTCCCTTCACCGCAAGCTGTCGCGAGAACTCCTGATTGTCCTCGCGCATCTGCCGCGCCTTCATCGCGTTCTTCAACACGATCAACGTGCGATCGAGCGAAAGAGGTTTTTCGAGAAAGTCGTATGCGCCCAGCTTGGTTGCCCGCACCGCTGCCTCGATCGTCCCATGCCCGCTGATGATGACGACCTCCGGGCCGTTGGTGCTGTCCAGCTCGCGAATCGCGGCGAGGGTCTCCAAACCGTCACGGTCAGGCAGCCATATGTCCAGCAGAACCACGTCGTAGGCGGCATCGCGGAGCAGCTCCAGCGCCTCCGTCGCGGTGGCTGCCGTGGTCACCAGATAACCCTCCTCGCACAGGATGCCCTCCAGCGATTCGCGGATCTCGGCTTCGTCGTCGACGATCAACACATGATTCAAGCTGCATCTCCATTTCCATTGCTGCCGGTAGCCAGCACACCTGCATCGGTATCGCCGTCGAGGCTGATTGCGGCTTTTAGTTCAATCGTGAACTTCGCTCCGGCAGGCTCATTCTTCTCCGCGCGAATGGTGCCCTGGTGCTCCTGAATAATCTTCGCTGCAATCGCAAGCCCCAGTCCCGTGCCTCGCTGCTTGGTTGAGAAGTATGGCAAAAAGAGCCGCTCTCGCATCTCATCGGTCAGCCCCGAGCCGGTGTCGGCGATCGTAAGCTCGACCATCCCGTTCTCCAGCAGCGCCGTGCCGATGCGGAGCTCGCGCAGCAGGCTCTGCTGCATGGCCTCGGCGGCGTTGTCGATCAGATTGCCCAGCGCACGCTTCAGAGCCTCCGGGTCGGCCATCACCAGCGGAAGGCTGCCACTCATCTTCTTTACGATACGAATGTTCTGCATCCGCCCTGCGAAGAGAGCGAGTGAGTTTTCCACGATCGTATTCAGATCGGCGGGCTTGGGAAGCGCCGTGGGAAACTCCGCCAGCGCCGCAAACTGGTCCACCAGGCCACGCATACTCTCGACCGATCCGGTAATGACCTCGCTGCAACGGCGAATGACCGCAGGCGACGGAGACTCAATCGCATGCGCCGTCAGCGTGTCCGCCAGCCGGTTGATGTGGCGATGAATCTGCTCCGCGCTGAGGCTGATCGGCGTCAGCGGATTCTTGATCTCGTGGGCGACCCGGCGCGCGACCTCCTTCCATGCCGACTGTTTCTGCGCGCGCAGCAGCTCCGTGGCGTTTTCCAGTACCACCACATAGCCCCGGTGTTCGCGACGGGCCGCATTAGCCGTCTCCAACAGAGCCACCGTCGCCAGCAGGTTCATCGTCCCGCCGAACCTGTCGTTCGCAGCCAACGTCACCTCGATCTCACTCGACGCGGAACCCATCCGGTGACTGCGATTGATCAGGCGGTCGATCACCTCCGCGACCTCGGGTGGAAACACCTCTTCCATCACCCGGCCCAGGAACGGTCGCTGTCCACCGGGGTCCATCATCTCGCTCAACGCCCTGTTGGTCAGCACGATCCGGCGATCTGTGTCGAGCGTCGCGACGCCGTTCGGAATGGTCTCGAGCATCGTCTCCAACTCGCCGCGGCGGGCCTCCAACGCAGCGTTGGCCGCGCTGAGTTGAATCGTCGACTCCCCCACCGCGCGACGGCTTCCCTCCAGATCGGCAGCCATATGGTTGAAGCTGCGAACCAGTTCACCCAGCTCTTCCGTGGCACTCTCCTTCACGCGATGGGCGTAGTCTCCTGCCGCGATGGCCTCCATCGCATCCGCGAGCGCCTCTACCGGCTTGGTCACCTGCTTCGAGAGATGGAGCGCCAGCCAGCTTGAGGAGAACAGTGCGAGGCTGGTCATCATCAGCAGCAACAGCGTGTAGAGATTCCTTATCTGTCGCCGCTCGCTATACAGCTTCCAGTACGCATCGGCCGCCGCGCGCAGGCGAATCATCGCTGCGGCCATGCCGTAGGGCATCGGCAGGCCCACGACGATGGTTCCTCCCTGCTTCAAGGTGGCCGTGCCAAGCGCATAGTCCATCTCGCCAAGGCTGAAGACCGGCTCATCGTTGCGCTGGGCGGCGGCGAGAATGGCCGCATCGGTGGACTCGTTGAGCGAACTCCCGTTGCCTGTACGGCTGCTGTCGCCGTTGCCCCCCGAGCTTTGCTCCGGAAACCACGTCTTCACCTGCGCTGTTGCGCCATTGGGCTTTGGCATCTGGAAAGAGGCGACTGGCCGCTTGTTGCGGTAGACGATGGCAAAGCCATTCTGCAGCGTAGTCTCGCGCTGGCGAAGCACATTGTAGAGCGCTTCCCTATTCCAAAGGCCTGTGGCAACGGTATTGCCACGTGTGAGCTTGTGCTCAGGGAGACGTGCGGGGGTACGGCCTGGCCGATGCTTCGAACCCGGCGTAGGTGCAGCTATGGGTCGACTTTCCGCGGAGGCAGGCTCTACTGGCTCCGGCAGACTCAATGCAATGGCGTTCGCCTCTGCCCGCGCATTGGCGGTCGTGTAGCGCGCCAGCTCCATGGCCATGCGATTGCTGTCGTCGCGCATCTCTGTGACCGGTTGTGAAAACCACCGGTCCACAGCGCGATTCATCAGCCCATAGCTGAAAGCGACCATAAAGGCTATGGGCAGAAAGCTCACCAGCACCGCGCCCCACAGCATCCGCGTCCGCAGCCGTGTGCCCATCACGCGACTGCGCTGATCGGCGTAGAGCTTCAGAACATTGCGAACCAGCATCAGCAGGACAACGACGAAGAGGAGAAACGCTACAACCGAGAGCCCCGTGAAGACAAAGGTCTGCTCCGTAGTTGCCGGAGTCAGGAAGCTCACCTCCTGGTTGAAGGCATTGAGCGCAATCAGTGCAATCAGCAGCACCAGCAGGCATGTGCCAAACGTTATGCTCAGTAGCTTCCGCCGGTTCGTACTTACGGCCATGCCGCGCCCTCCTCAGTGACCTGATTATAGGCGCGGCTGCTTGCTCTCTATGCTGTTTTGCGTGTCTACACGAGCTCCGTGACGCTCTTCCACTCACGCTTCTGCGCCGCAGCCACGGCCTCATAGGTCAGGACGCCGTTGTACGTGTTGACGCCCTCGGCGATCCCGTTGTCCTCGCTGATGGCGGCCTTGGCACCCAGTCGCGCCAGCTTCAGCACATAGGGGAAGGTCGCATTCGTCAGGGCAAGCGTCGACGTATTGGGAACAGCCGCCGGCATATTCGTCACACAGTAGTGCACCACGCCGTTCACCTCGTAAGAGGGATTGCTATGCGTCGTCGGATGCGCCGTCTCGATGCAGCCGCCCTGGTCGATCGCGACGTCCACAATCACCGCGCCCTTCTTCATCTTCTCGACCATGGCCTTCGTGACGATCTTCGGTGCCGCTGCTCCCGGAATCAGCACGCCACCGATCACAAGGTCCGCCTCGCAAACGGCGCGTTCGATGTTGTAGCTATTCGAGGCGACAGTGAACACGCGCCCGTTGAAGATATCGTCCAGCTCGCGCAACCGGTTCAGGTTCAGGTCCACCAGCGTGACCTTGGCCCCCATGCCGAGCGCGATCTTAGCTGCATTCGTTCCCACAATTCCGCCACCGATGATGCAGACATTCCCTGGAGGCACGCCTGGAACCCCGCCCAGCAGGACACCGCGCCCGCCATGCTCCTTCTCCAGATACGCTGCGCCAACCTGCACGCTCATGCGTCCGGCCACCTCGCTCATAGGCGTCAGCAGCGGCAGCGCTCCGGTGCGATCTCGAACCGTCTCGTAGGCGATACCCGTAACTTTATTGACTAGCAAAGCGTCGGTAAGCTCCGTGAGTGGAGCAAGGTGCAGGTAGGTAAATAAAACCAGCCCTTCGCGGAAGTACTTATACTCCTTTTCGACCGGCTCCTTCACCTTGACGATCATCTCGGAGAGCCGCCACACGTCGTGGGCAGAGCCGACAATCTCCGCGCCGGCAGCCTGGTACTCATCGTCCGGCATCGCGGAGAGCGCTCCCGCCTTCTGTTCCACCAGAACCTTGTGGCCAGCTTCGACAAGCGCCTTGACGCCTGCGGGGGTTACACCTACTCGGCTCTCGTGGTCTTTTACCTCTTTGGGCACACCAATGATCATTCTTCCTCCAACTAAGCTGTTGTTGATTGTATCCATTGCATTCGCGCGGAGGGATTACACTGATCGCAATTCTGCACCATCAACAATGGCATGGCCATAATGGATTCATGTCGCTCTCAAAAAAATGACTGATAGCCACAACCCACACTATCGATGAAGAGTTCCTACAAAAGTGCAGCCTCGATCGGACTCTTTGCGCTTAGCCTCGGCATCCCCGGGCTTGGTCAGGACTCCACACACTCCACGACTAATTGGCCGATGATCGGGGGAAATCCCGGGAACTCGCATTACTCAAGCCTCAAGCAGATTAACCGCTCCAATGTGTCCAAGCTGAAGGTGGCGTGGACCTTTGAGACCGGTGAGTCTGGCGGACTCGAGACAACACCGATCGTCATTGACGGTGTCCTCTATGCCTTCACCCCATCACAGAAGGTCATCGCACTCAACGCGGCAACGGGAAAACTTCTATGGAAGTTCGACTCCGGGATCAAGGGCACCGGCCCTGACCGCGGGCTGACCTACTGGACTGACGGTAAGGACAAGCGCCTCCTGGCCGGCGTGATGAACTTCCTCTATGCGTTTGATCCAGCGACGGGCAACGTCATTCCCAGCTTCGGAAAAGATGGAAGGATCGACCTTCGCGAGGATCTGGGGCGCGATCCGCTCCTGCAGTCCATCGCTCTGACGAGCCCTGGGGTCATTTATAAAAACCTGATAATCGTCGGCGGTCGAACTCCTGAGACTCTTCCTGCCCCGCCGGGCGATATCCGCGCATACGATGTTCGGACCGGTGCGCTTCGCTGGTCTTTTCACACCATCCCCCACCCTGGAGAGTTCGGCTACGACACCTGGCCCAGAGAGGCGTGGAAGACAAGCGGCGCGGCAAACAACTGGGCTGGTATGGCAGTCGACCTCGAGCGGGGCATCGTCTTTGTCCCTATCGGATCTGCGGCGCCCGACTTCTATGGAGCCACGAGAGTCGGCGACAATCTCTACGCGGATACGCTCGTCGCGCTCAATGCCGAAACCGGTCAGCGGATCTGGCACTTTCAGGGAGTTCATCACGACATCTGGGACCGGGATTTTCCCGCTCCTCCTATTCTCGTCTCCGTCATGCAGCATGGGAAACTGATTCCTGCAGTCGCCCAAACGACGAAGCAGGGATACCTGTATGCCCTCAACCGCATCACAGGCGACAGCCTCTTTTCTATCGAGAATCGGCCATATCCGGCCAGTACCACGCCGGGAGAGAAGGCCTCCGCGACCCAGCCTTACCCCCTCAAGCCGGAGCCCTTCGCTCCGCAGACCGTGACGGAAGATACCCTCACCAACCGGACGCCAGAGGCGCATCAGTGGGCGTTAAAGCGCCTTCGCGAGATGCGACACGACGGTCAGTTCGTTCCGCTCAGCGTCGGCAAAGATACTCTCGTCTCTCCCAGCTTCGAAGGAGGAGCCGAATGGGGCGGCCCGGCCGTGGATCCGGAGACCGGCATCCTCTACGTCAACGCCAACAACTATGCGTCGATGGGGGCGCTTGCGGTTAATACCGGCGACTCCCCCGGCCGGAAGACCTACCTGAGCCAGTGCAGCGTCTGTCACGGTGAGCGTCGCGCCGGCTCTGCTCCGGAGTTCCCCTCTCTCCTCGACATCACCCACAGGCTCACGACCGAGCAGATTATCTCGACGATTCACGACGGCAAGGGGCGCATGCCAGCTATGCCAATTGAGGGAAGATCGTTGATTGACCTGCTCGACTATCTCGGCACCGATAAGGACCTCTCCCCCGGCAATATCGCCGTGAGTGAGGATCAGACAGCTACCAATGGAAAGACGTCTGGAGCGCAAGCGACCAGCGCGATGCCTCCTCAGGATGCTGCCGCGCAGTACACCATGACTGGCTATCGGCGGTTCGTGGATCCCGACGGCTACCCCGCCACCGCTACCCCCTGGGGAAGCCTGAATGCCCTCGATCTCAAGACCGGCAAATATCTCTGGCAGCATTCCTTGGGACAGTATCCGGAGCTGGTCGCGAAGGGCATGCCCGACACCGGCAGCGAGAACTATGGCGGTCCGATCGTCACCTCTGGGGGCCTGATCTTCATCGCAGCGACCAACTTCGATAAGAAGATTCGCGCCTTCGACAAGACGACTGGCAAGCTCCTCTGGGAGGCCACCCTTCCTTTTGCGGGAAATGCTACCCCTGCTACCTACGAGGTCGATGGCCGGCAATATGTCGTCATTGCCGCAGGAGGCAGCAGCATGAACCCTCGGGGTCCCATAGGTGGCGTTTACGTGGCGTTTGCTCTTCCCAGGTGACCGGCGGCCAGACGTTACTGCCTTCGGATTGGCCTGGAGCTTTAGCCCTTCGAACATCTTTCTGAGAATCTGAGGGCACTTTTGCCGCGGGCCTTCCTTTACGAACCGCGATCAAATGTTTCAGCACTCTCTTCGGCCGTGCCGCAAGTGCCCGGTTTTATCTACAACTTTAGTTGCGGAGTCGGTCTCCTTTCGTCGAAAGGATTCTGTGAAGCTCTCAAGTAGTATGCCGATAGAGTGAGAGTAAGCGGCTGAAATTGACTCCCTTCCCATATTTCCGGAGAAAGTCACTTGGCCGTACAATAGGCTCATCCTCGCATTTAGGAACGAACCCGCCGAATGTCGTCAAACAATTTTCAGATGCGTTACTCCCGCATTCACAACATGCGGTCACTCTTCAGCTTGTTCTCCAGCGACCTGGCGATCGATCTGGGCACGGCGAACACCCTCGTCTTCGCACATGGCAAGGGCATCATCGTCAATGAGCCATCCATCATCGCGGTGAACAAGATCACCAACGAGGTCGAAGCCGTCGGCAGAGAGGCCAAGGAGATGCTCGGGCGCACGCCGGGCAATATCGTCGCCATCAAGCCCATGAAGGACGGCGTCATCGCCGACTTCCGCCACACCGAGAAGATGTTGAACTACTTCATCCAGAAGGCGCACAACCGCAAGATGATGGTCCACCCCCGCATCGTCATCGGCGTCCCCTCTGAGATCACCCAGGTCGAGAAGCGCGCCGTCATGGACTCCGCTTACAGGGCCAAGGCATCTGAGGTCCATCTCGTAGAACAGGCCATGGTCGCCGCCATCGGCGCGGGCTTGCCCATCACCGAGCCCGGCGGCAACATGGTCGTCGACATCGGCGGGGGCACCACCGACATCGCCGTCATCTCGCTCGCCGGCATCGTCTACTCGCGCTCCGTCCGCATGGCCGGTAACCAGATGGACGAAGCCGTCATGACCTACCTCAAGCGGAAGTACAACCTGCTGATCGGCGAGCGCACAGCCGAGCAGATCAAGATCTCGCTCGGTTCGGCCTACCCGCTCGACAAGCCCATCGAGATGGAGGTCAAGGGGCGCAACCTGATCGAGGGCGTTCCCAAGACCATCACGATTGAAGACTCGGAGATCCGCGAAGCCCTCTCGGAGTGCATCGCAACCATCATCAACGCGATCCGCGTAGCCCTCGAGCGCACCCCGCCCGAGCTCTCCGCCGACATCTCCGACCGCGGCATCGTCCTTACCGGCGGCGGCGCCCTCATCAAAAATCTCGACAAGCGGATTCGCGAGGAGACGGGCCTACCCGTCTCGATCGCAGACGACCCGCTGGCCAGCGTAGTGCTCGGAACCGGAAAGATGCTCTCCGACTTCAAGCTGCTGCGGAAGATCTCGATCGATTAGTTTTGGTTCTACTTTTGGTTAGAGCCGAGGCCCCGCCACCGCGGGGCCTTGGCCTTTAATCCCAAAGGAAGCCCTAAAGAAGACCTCAAAATATAGTTGAAATTCGTGGCATACTTTTACTCCCTGAAACAAGGAAGTCAGCAATCCATGTTTGCCACACCCTTCACCACATCCTGACCATAAAAACACCACGATTACGCACTACTTTCCTCAAAAAACCCCTATTTTCTGATCTTTTCGCCTGCCCACCACCCAATTTAAAATTGACAAATTAAGCAACATTCGAATGTGCAAGGCTCACCCGGATGCGATCGATACGGCGGTCTGTACTGGCCAGAACCTCCAGGCGCAGACCATCCTCCTCAACCACCTCGCCCGGCAGGGGAATATGCCCCGCAATCTCTGACACCAGCCCTCCAAGTGTCGTAGATTCATACTTTTCCGAGATTCGAAAAACTGGCGGCTCATCCCGGGAATCGCGGATGTCATACTCCTCAGGCGAATCCGCAGGATGCGACTCCCCCTCCTCAACCGCACGACGGCTGGAAGCCTCAAGCTGCTCGGCAAACAGCTCGCGCAGGCGTGAAATTTCAAAGCTGCCCGAAACGACATAAGACCCATCCGCCTCCCGAATCGGAGCATCATCCGCCTCAGCATCTTCATGCTCATCGGCGATATTGCCCACAATTGCTTCAAGCAGATCCTCAATCGTGACAAGACCAGCCACACTGCCATATTCGTCAATAACAATGCGCATATGCTGCTTTTCGCGCTGCATCTCGCGAAGCAACTCAGCCACCTTTTTTATCTCGGGCACAAAGGCAGCAGGACGCTGTATCTGCGCCACTGTCCGCGTATTTGCATCTGAATCAAGAACTTGCAGCAAATCGTGCGCGAAGGCGATGCCGGTGATCTGATCCAGTGACGTAGAGTACACAGGCACTCGCGAGAAGGCATGTTTGTTGATCTGGGCAGTAAATTCGCGAAGACTCAATGTACCTGGAACAGCGAATATCTCCGGACGCGGCGTCATCACCTCGCGAACCACCTTGTCGCCAAACTCCACTACCGACCGTACCAAATCTCGATCTGACTCCTCCAGGATGCCCTCTTCCTCCCCTGCTTCGAGCAGTGCCTCCATGGCCTCAGAGGGATGCTCCTCCTCCTCTGTGTCCTCGGGCTCAGCCAGCGCGGCGATGGAAAGCAGGAGTTGAAGAAGCATCGTGATAGGCAAGATCAGGTAGAAGAGCACCTGGATGAGCGGTCGGATACGGGCGATCCATAGGCCGCGCGTACGCGTAAATAAAATCTGCGGCAGCAGACGATCAAAGATGAGGATGAGGAGAATGAGCTCACAGGCAGCGCGGATAATCTCCGAGGTGCTGGGAGTGCGGGCCAATAATGGGAGCAGACCAGTGTGGGGATAGAGGTGCAACCCGAAGAAGAGAGCAATAGCCGCAAGGGTGAGCTGACGGAGAACCGAGGCAGAGAGTGCAATGGATTCGCGACCGAGACGAAGCCTGGGTTCGACCACCTCTTCCCAGGAGTCGATGTTGTCCTGATACTCTCGCGCCAGGAACTTTCCCATCTCCGAGTACACGCGATCCACATACGCGGCCAACGCCAGAATGGCGAGGAGAACGACGAGGGTAAAGAAATAGGCAGGGCTCATGCTGTCCGCCTACGTTTTGTTGCGGTGACGCGCTCGATGAGTGTGACGGGCAAGCCCAGGTCGTGGCGGAGTTCAGCCTCTCGCATGGCCATCTCGCCGGCGTCGGTCTCGTGGTCGAGGCCTGAGAGGTGGAGGAGACCGTGAAGGAGAAGGATGCGGACCTCGTCGCGCAGGGTGTGGCCGTAGGTTGCTGCCTGATGGGTAGCGGTTTCGAGGGAGATGGCTAGATCGCCTGCGTGTTCGTGAGCGATCTCTGCGGGAGTTGGGAAGCTGAGGACGTCTGTGGCTTTGTTCTTGCCTCGGAAGGTCCGGTTCAATCGGCGCAGCGTGGCGTCGTCGGCAAGGAGGACATCGACTTCGCCTTCGAGGCCAACTGCGTTGCGGGCACGGTTGAGGAAGCGCGTCAGGCCGGACTTTGAGAGCGCGGAGGCGAAGGGACTACTTGGGGGTTCGATGGTGATCATCGTCGAAGGAGAGCTATAAAAACGTCAACAGAGGGCTGGAAGCGCCCTCTGTTGACGATGGTATCGCATGTGGCTGAACTACTGGGGTTTTGCAATCGTTTTGACGCGTGCTGCCGGAGCGATGGCAGGGTCAGGCAGGGTAGTATCCCCGAGCGTGAGCGGGAGTTGCTGCTGCGCGCGACCGTAGCTGTCGTAGGCACGAACGATCCGCTGGACCAGGTGATGACGGACGACGTCGACATCTTCGAAGTGGCAGAAACGGATTCCTTCGACTCCGTCGAGGACGTGGAGGGCCTCAAGCAGGCCGGACTTCTTCGGATTGGGAAGATCGGTCTGGGTGAGGTCGCCGGTGATGACGGCCTTTGAGTTATTGCCGAGGCGGGTGACGAACATCTTCATCTGCTCGGTGGTGGTGTTCTGGGCCTCGTCCATGATGATGAAGGCGTCGGAGAGGGTGCGGCCGCGCATGAAGGCGAGCGGAGCTACCTCGATGACGTTGCTCTCGAGCATCTTGTCGACCTTCTGCGGATCCAGCAGATCGTAGAGGGCGTCGTACAGGGGGCGGAGGTAGGGATCGACCTTCTCCTGCAAGGAGCCGGGGAGGAAGCCAAGGCGTTCGCCAGCTTCTACTGCGGGGCGAACGAGGATGATACGGCTGACCTTCTTGGCCATCAGTGCGGAGACGGCCATGGCTACCGCGAGGTAGGTTTTGCCGGTTCCGGCAGGGCCGAGGCCGAAGACCATGTCGGCCTGCTCGATGGCTTCGACGTACTTGCGCTGGTTGGGAGAGCGGGGCTGGACCATGCGCTTCACGCCTGCGGATCGCTGCTTGCCGGACTCGATGAGGGAGCGCAGGCTTACAGCCGGGTCGGCGACGACGAGCTTCAACATACCGTTGAGTTCGCCGTTGTTCAGGTTTACGCCGGATTTTCGGAGGTAGTCGAAGTCGGTGAAGACTCGTTCTACACGGGCTACGCTATCGGAGTCTCCGGTGACCTGAATGGCATCGGAGCGGAGATCGATCGTGACGTGGAGTCCGTCTTCGAGGAGGCGGAGGTTTTCGTCGTGGGTCCCGTACAGGGGCTCAATACCGGGGGTGATATCCAGGGATTTTTTGATCAAGTAGTGTGCTGACCTCCGTCAGGGGAAGCTGGGTTAACCGCTGTTCTATTAGACACGGGAGAGGACGAAAGGGATTCTTGGGCTGAAGATGGCGGACAGCGCCTGGGATGCGCTCTAGGACTAGATCCGAGATGGCTGAAGTGGCCAATCTTGGGCACAGACTAGAACTTGAGAAGGCCCTCGTCAAGGGGCAAATGATGAATTGATTAAGCGGCGGGAATCCTTGCGGGATCGTGGCCAGACGATGGAATCTTCCGGCGAGCAGACGATTGTTGACCTGAGGGCTGGAGTTCCGTAGACTTAGACATTGCAGGGAGAGCGGCAGGCTGTGACTTGGCTGGCCTGTAGCCTGCATCCCATTTCCCCCGACACATTGATGCGGGTTTAGAGAAGAGAGTTTATGGCAAATCATGTTTCCTCGTTGAAGCGCGCACGTCAGACCGAGACCAAGACCGCGGTAAACCGCGCCAACAAGAGCAAGCTGCGCGGCACGCTGCGCACGCTGCGTGAGGCGATCGTCAAGGGCGACGCAAAGACGCTCGGCGCGGCATACAGCGCGACTGTCTCCGTGCTCGACAAGAGCGTTCAGAAGGGCGTTCTGCACAAGAACACCGCGAGCCGCTACAAGAGCCGCTTGAATGCACGTGTAAAGGCCGTTGCTGTAAAGAAGGTCGCTTAGTTCAGCGGCTTCAAAACCGAAGTTGAGAGCAGGGCCGGCGTTTCGGGGGACCGAAGCCGGCCCTTTTTCATGTGCTTTGCTCTCCTTTCATTGAGGGGTACCCCCCCCCCCGGGTACCTGCTCCTAAAGCATCTGCATTCAATAGGTTACGGATATACGTGCTTGTAAAATCGTCATTCTAAATGGTTTACAGCTAAATTCGTCTCATGGTTGAAGTTACGGCTCTTGATGGGAAAAGCCCCGGCCTTTGGCCGGGGCTTTCTTTGACTCTGTATTGATTATAACGGACGGAGAGAAACTAGTATGCCACGTGGATCTCTTTGATAAGGTTACAGTTAGGGCGTTTGGGGGCTTGACAGGTTTTTGGGGGCCAAACCGGGCGTAGTCTTCTTGTTCCCTGATATCCAACCCGTTATCCAAGAGGACTACGCTGAGGACTACGCTCCAACGATTTTTCTTCAGACTTCTCAGTCAAGGGAGAATGGGAGTGGGTGGCTAAAAGGTGGGAAAGTTGCGGTGGGCAAAGACCTTCGGGATCCTTCGCTGCGCTCAGGATGACGACGCAAAAACCAGCAACGACAACAACAACAGCAAGGGCAACAGCAGGGGCAGGGACAGGGGCAGGGGCAGGGGCAAAGGTAGTGGAACTGCGGTGGCTGTACGCGCGAGTGGGTTATTTGGGTTGAGTCGTCGTGGCGGGCGGAGGGTCTGAGGGCGAGTTGTAGAGGGTGGGAGGTTTACGGCGCTCCTCCGGCGGTGGGGCGGCGTCTTCGGCTGCAGGCGGGTTTGGCGCAGTGGCCGATACGCTACCCGAAGATTCGCGCGTGCCGGAGTTAGCCGGAGCAGGTGAAGCGCTGTCGGTTGCAGCGGATGGAGCGGTGTTGTCGGGTGGTTGGGGCGCCGCGGTTGCAGCTGGAGTCTGGGTTTGCTCCGGTTGGTCGGTCGATTCCGTAGTAGCGGACGAGCCCGCTGAGGTGGTGGAGAGCCGGATGGGGGCGTCGTTCGCCTCTGGCGCCATAACCTGCGCCTCCTTGACGGCGGCCTGCTCGGTTGGAGTCAAGGGGGGAAGGCTGTAGACCTCGATGGCGTCGGCGTGGACGATGGCGAGGCTCATGCCATCCGGGGAGAGCGCGAAGTTCTGCCCTGCTCGCTGGATGGGCTTGCAGTCGACGCGGAGGATCTGCCTGCCGCTATCGGTCTGGAAGACGATGACGCTTTGACCGCTAAGCTGCTCGGGCACCAGAGACCCCAAGCCGTTGACATCAGAGTGGCCAAGGATGCGGCTCAGAGCGAATCTCCCGCGGGAGGGGGCGTACACGAAGGATGGGGCAGTGTAGGACTCGACGAAGCTCTGCTCCCACATCTGTTCGCCGCGCATGTTGAAGGCTCCGATGACCTGCATGGAATGACCACTGTGACAGCCGAAGGCGATGAACTCGCTGCGACTGACGAACAGAGGGGAGGGGCGGCAGGTAGAGCCGAAGGGAGAGAGCTGCCTGGTCTTGCCGGTGTAGGAGTTGAAGTCGAAGGCCCAGGTCTGGCGGCCCTGGTCGATGATCGCGAGGTAGCCGTCAGCCGTGGCGGGGATTCTGCCTGGAGTACGGGAACGAACCATACCGGCGGCATGCACGCCTACTTCGTCGCCCGGACCGGGGGGAATGGAGACGCGAAAGAGGCTGATCAGAACGGGAGTCGGGTCTGGAGCCTGGCTGGCCGCCGGTACCGGTGAAGCGTAAGACGGAGCGGAGGTAGATTCGAAGCCGGTTGGAGTTGGGGGTTTGCGTTCAACGCTCTCGACGATGAGGAGATCGGCATCGGGCGAGAGCATGATGGCACCGATGCGGCGATCGGTGACGATGAAGGGGCGCTCGCGGAAGGGCTGTCCCGCATGGAGATTCGTGAGAGGCGCAAAGGTGGTGAGCGTGTCTCGAATGCGAAGAAGAAAGCGCCCGTGACCGAGGCTCCAGAGATATTGCCCATGGTCGTGGAGACGCCACTCCGTATGTCCCAGGATACGGCCTGAGGGAAGCTCGAGGAGGACAGCTTCGACGTGGCGATCCTGATCGTCCGGCGGATCGTCGGGCAGACGCTTCATGAGGCGGCGGGTGCTGAAGGTGAGGAGCAGGTGCTTGTCGTCCACGTAGTGGAGTGTGAGCATGGAGCTGCCTGCAAGGAGGAACTGAGCGGAGAGCGGCTGGAAGCCCAGCGGTTCCAGAGGGATCCGGAGAGAGGGGTCGGGACCACGAGCCAGCAGGGGTGAAGTGGCTAGAAGGAAGAAGAGCACAAGGAGGCTGAAGCAATGGTGGAGCCGAGTGGTCGCGGGTGTGGTGGCGGGAACCGGCATGGCTGCGTAGACGTATCTTCCCTCTTCAGGGGCTAGCGTAGCAATACTGTTTCACAGACGCATGAAGCTCGCCAATGGATGCATTCCTCGTCTTATGGTTCGTAGTAGTCTGCCTGTGGCTGGTGATGCAAGTACCTGGTAGGGATGACTTATTCGATAATCGATAGTTTTACAGGAGATTCGCATGTTGAGAGAACCGTTTGGGAGAGCCCGGTTCGGGCGTGAAGCTTGCTTTGGCGTAGCGGTTGCCCTGGTTGCAGCGGGGGCATGGAGCATCGGACTAGCACAACAGGGACAGGTTGCCTCGGCGGCCAGCAAGCCGAAAGAGGTGTATCTGCCGATTCCGGGCTTCGACAAGACGTCGCTCGACACGACGGTCGATCCGTGCAACGACTTCTACAAGTTTGCGTGCGGGAAGTTCGCGGGGAACCACCCGATTCCGGCGGACCAGGCGGGGGTGGATCAGTTCTATGCGCTGTACAACGTGAATACGCAATCGCTGAACGGGATTCTGGAGAAGGCGGCTGCCGGTGGCGCGGGACGGTCTGCGGACGAGCAGAAGATCGGCGACTACTTCAAAGCGTGCATGGATCTGGACGCGATTGAGACGAAGGGGACGACCCCGGTGCAGCCGCTGCTGGACGAGATCGATGCCGTGAAGACGAAGGAGCAACTGCCAGCGGTGATCGGCAAGCTGCAACGCATGGGCGTGGATGTGTTCTTCGGGTATGGAGAGCAGCAGGACTTCAAAGACGCCAGCAAGCAGATCGCCTTCGTCGATCAGGCGGGGCTGGGGATGCCGGAGCGGGACTACTATCTGCGGACAGGCGCGAAGGACGAGACGCTGCGGCAGCAGTATCTCGCCCATGTGGGGAAGATGCTGTCTCTGGCTGGAGCCAGTCCGGAGAAGGGGCAGGAGCAGGCAAAGGCGATCATGAGCTTTGAGACGGCACTGGCAAAGGCTTCGATGCCGGTAACGGAGCGGCGCGATCCGGAGAAGGTCTATCACCTGCAGCCGATTGCGACGTTCGAGGCGGATATTCCGGGGGTTGCGTTCGGGGAGTTTCAGGAGGCGATGCACTCGCCAAAGGTGACGGAGCTGAACAATACCAATCCTGCGTTCTTCCCTGCCCTGATGAAAGAGATCAAGTCGACCGATCTGGCGACGTTGAAGGCTTATATGCGCTACCACGTACTGACCTCCTCGGCAGGGCGTCTGCCGAAGCGGTTCGATGCGGAGAACTTCGACTTCTACGGGCGCAAGCTGTATGGGCAGCCGGAGCAGGCGGCGCGGTGGAAGCGGTGCTCGAACTCGGTGAATGGCGCGCTGGGCGAGGCGCTGGGCAAGGTCTACGTGGAGCAGTACTTCGCCGGGGACAGCAAGGCGAAGATGCTGGAGATGGTCCACGACATCGAGGCGGCGATGGGCCGCGACATCGACCAGCTCGACTGGATGTCCGCCGAAACCAAGGTGCGGGCCAAGGAGAAGCTGAGCGCAGTCGCGAACAAGATCGGGTATCCGGAGAAGTGGCGGGACTACTCGAAGCTCGAGATCAAGCCGGATGACGCGCTGGGCAATACGCTTCGCGCCAACGGGTTTGAGAACGACCGGCAGCTGGCGAAGATCGGCAAGCCGGTCGACCACAATGAGTGGAGTATGACGCCGCCTACGGTGAATGCCTACTACGATCCGAGCATGAACGACATCAACTTCCCTGCCGGGATATTGCAGCCGTCGTTCTACGACTCGAAGCAGGACGATGCGGTGAACTATGGCCATATCGGCGCCGTCATTGGGCATGAGCTGACGCATGGGTTCGATGACCAGGGCAAGAAGTTCGACGCGAACGGCAACCTCAGCGACTGGTGGACGGCTGAGGATACGAAGAAGTTCGAGTCCAAGACGGATTGCCTGGTGAAGGAGTACGGCGGGTTCACGGCTGTCGACGATGTGAAGGTGAACGGCAAGCTGACGCTGGGGGAGAACACGGCCGACAACGGCGGCCTCGTGCTGGCCTATATGGCCTATCTGGAGCGGGCCAAGGCGGATAAGGTCGATCTCTCGGCGAAGGTGGATGGATATACGTCGCCGCAGCGGTTCTACATCGGCTACGCGCAGAACTGGTGCGAGAACTCGCGGCCAGAGAGCGTGCGGGCACAGGTGCTGACTGATCCGCACTCGCCGGATCACTTTCGGGCGAACGGCGCGATCGTGAACCAGCCGGGGTTCGCGGCGGCGTTCAGCTGCAAGAAGGGCTCGCCCATGGTGCCGGTGGATAGCTGCCGGGTCTGGTAGACGTCTGCCAGTTGCCTGATACGGGCGGGTGCGGCTTCGGCTGCACCCGCTTTATTTTGTGCGAGAGTGGGAGTATGGACGTTTCGGGAAAGAGTCGGATGCTTGGGTTTGGGGCGTGTGCGGTGGCCAGCTCTTTGTGGGGGTGCGGCTTCTTCTTCGGCAAGATCGCGCTGGTGGAGATGGGCTATGCGCATATGGTGTTGTACCGGTTTCTGTTTGCCATGGTGGCGCTGGTGCCGTTGCTGGCAACGCATCGTCCGGGGCTCAACCGCAGGGAGTGGGGCGTGCTGCTGGCGGCTTCGTTCTTCGGTGTGCCGCTGCAGTTTCTGCTTCAGTTCCATGGGCTTTCGCTTACGACGGTGAGCCACGCCGCGCTGATGGTGGGGACGATGCCGGTGATTCTGGCGGTGGGGGCTGCGGTGTTCGCGCATGAGCGGATGGATGCGATTGGATGGGCTGCGTTGGCGGGTTCGACTACGGGGGCGGCGTTGATTGCTTTAGGCGGAACGCATCGGACGGGAGCGGGAGAGGCTACGCTGGGGGGCGACCTGCTGGTGGTGGTGTCGCTGGTGATCGCGCTGTTCTGGATTCTGCTGAACAAGCAGCTGATGGAGCGGCACTCGGCGGTTGTCGTTACGGCGTATGGGCTGCTGTTGGGTACGTTGATGCTGATGGTGTGGGTTCCGGCGCAGTATGGGCTGCCGCCGGTAGCTGGGGTTTCGCTGAAGGCGTGGGCGGCGCTGGCGGCGAGCGGGGTGCTCTGCACAACGACGACGACGCTGCTTTGGAACTGGGGGATGACGCAGGTTCCGGCTTCGCAGGCTGGCGTGTTGCTGAATATGGAGCCGCTGATCGGGAGCCTGCTTGGGGTGTTCGTCCTGGGGGAGCGGCTAGGACCGAGCGCCTGGATGGGTGGAGGACTGATTCTGGCAGCGGCGGTGACGTTGACGACGCGGTCGAAGACTCGGGTGCGGGAGCAGCTGCCGGTCACCTAGCAGCTACACTTTGGGGATGCAGTTGCTGACCAAGTGGGGCAAGGCTGTGCGGAGCCTGCATTGGACGCGAGGGCTTCGCGCGGGCGTGGCCGTGGCCGCGGCGATGGCCGTGTGCCATATGCTGGGCAAGCCGATGGGATGGGCCGCGCTGGGCGGATTCGAGACGATCCTCGTCGATAACGGCGGGCCCTATCGCAGCCGGCTGACGACCATGGCGACGGTGCTGCTCGGTGGGGCGGTGGCCTGCGTTGTAGGGTCGGTGGTGCCGGATACGCTGTGGGTGGCTGTCGTCGTGACGGCGGCGTTCTGCTTTGCGGTTACGTTCGCGCGTGTGGTCTCGCAGCCGGTGGCCTCGACCAGCGTGATCGTGCTTGTGATCTACTTCGCCGGGCTGGGGGGTTCGACCCATACGCTGATCGGTGCGTTGGGCAATGCGACGGCGTTTCTGCTGGCCGGAGCGTGGGCCGCGGCGTTGAGCCTGGTGTTGTGGCCTGTCGATCCTTTTCGTCCGGCGCGGCTGGCGGTGGCGGAGTGCTATGCCCTGTTGGCGGAGTTTATCGCTGGAGTGCAGATCGCCTTGCCGCATGGAGAGTTGCGGGAGGCGCAGCGGTCGCGGATGCATGGGCTTCAACGGGCGATGCGGCTCCAGATGGAGGCGGCTCGAAATGCGATAGGAACAACGGGCGCGCGAGCCACGGCGCGGACGGTGCGGGCGCGGAGCCTGACTGTGCTGCTGGAGACGGCGGACATGCTCTTTGCCGAGACGATACGGTGGACTGAACTGGCCGAGGTTGCGGCAGACGAGGCTTCGCGGCGTGCCCTGGCCGATGCCGTGCGCTGGTTGAGCGGGTCGGAGCGTGCGGTCGCGGACGGCCTGCGGCAGAGGCCGAGGGATGGCGGGGCGTCCTTTGCGCCAGAGGGGTCGCACTCGCTGGAGCATGTACGGGGGCGAGGGCGGCCTGCGGTGCTCGATCGGCGGGAGATACCGGCCGGATCATTGCTGGCGCACCTTGCTGCCGAGGAGCGGGATGCTTTGCAGAACGTCGAGGTCGCGTTTGAATCGGTGAGGGCTGTGTGGAGCGGGGTGGAGTTCCGCGCTGCCGCCGACCGGTGGACGGTGCTGGCCAGCCGGAACGATAGGCCTACGGCCAAGGCAGGATGGGCGGATGCGCTGCGAGCCAACTGGACACGCGAGTCTGTCATGATGCGTCATGCGCTGAGGATTGGCGTTGTTGGAGGCCTGGACGTTGCGCTGATCCGGGCGATGAATCTGCAGCATGGGTTCTGGCTGGCGATGACGTCGATCATCGTGTTGCAGCCGTATGGGTCGGGGACGCTGCGCAGGAGTGTGCAACGGGTGGGCGGGACGATTGCCGGTGGCGTGCTGGCGGCGCTGCTGGCAGCGGGGATTCATAGCGTGGGCGGGATCATTGCGGTGATCACAGTGACATCGGTGCTGACGCTGGCGACGTATGCGGTGGACTATGCGTGGTACTGCTTCTTCCTGACGCCGACGTTCGTGCTGATGAGCCTGCCGCATCTGCGCGACTGGCACTATGCCGGGGTGAGGATGGAGACGACCGTGATAGGCGCCCTGGTGGCGGTTCTGGCGATGCGGGTGCTATGGCCGGAGCGCGAGCAGATCGAGTTTGGGCGGCTGCTGGGGCGAGGAGCAGCCGCGGATGCGGAGTATGTGCGGGCGATGATGCGGTTCTGGAGCGTGGGAGCCGATGAGCGGATGGCGGCGGAGCGGACGATTCTGGCACCGGCACGGAGGAGCTGCGGGCTGGCGATCAACGACGCGGAGGAGACACTGGACCGGCTGATGCTGGAGCCGAGGGTTGGGCGGGGAGCGCGGTGGGAAGAGGCGCTGACGTTTGTGACCTATCTGCGACGGCTGACGCGGGCGGTGACTACGCTGGCTGTGGTGGGGGGTGCGGGGGCAGTGGAGAGGATGGAGGCCGTGGCGGTGAGGTTGGAGCGGGTTGGCGCTGCTCTGGTGAACGGAAAGATTGTAGAGCCTATCGAAGGAGACGGAGCGCGTGTGGCGGCGGACTCGGAGAGCGTTGCGGAGCAGCAGATGCGGCGGATGGAGCGACAGGTTGGGGTGATGGAGCGGGCCGCTGCGGAGTTGATTGCCGGGGTTTGATTTTCTTGGTGGGAGATTATGTGACGGGGTTGAAGGCACTAAAGCCCAGGCCTACCTCAGAAGGAACGGCAAGAACAAACAACAACAACAAAGGCAAGAACAAATCAACAGCAAGAACAACCGCAAGGGCGGGAGAGTCGGTTGTTGAAAAGGTTTTGAGGGTAGTGACCAAGGAAGACCTTCGGGGTCCTTCGCTACGCTCAGGATGACGGCAAGAACTTACAACAACAACTGCAACGACAACGGCAGCAACAACTGCAACTGCAACGACAACGGCAGCAACAATTGCAACGGCAACGGCAACGACAACGGCAGCAACAACTGCAACTGCAACTGCAACGACAAAGGCAGCAACAACCACAACGGCAACCACAACGGCAACAACAACTGCAACGGCAACGACAACGGCAGCAACAACCGCAACGGCAACCACAACGGCAGCAACAACTGCAACGGCAACGACAAAGGCAAAGGACAACGGCGACGGCGACGGCAAGAACAGGCGACGGCAAGAACAGAGGGGATGCGGGACAGAATCCATCGGTTCGTCATCGCGAATCTACGCGGCGGGGTTGTTGACGGCTTGCCGGCTGGTTCGCAGCTTCTGCGTCGTGCGGTGCCAGGTGAGGGTGAGGGCAACTCCGGCGACGATGAGCCCGGCGCAGAGGCCTAGCCAGAGGCCGAGGGCTCCCTGATGGAGGCGGAAGGCGAAGAGGTAGCCGATGGGGAGGCCGATGATCCAGTAGCCGATGATCTGGACGATGAGACCGGCGTGGGTGTTGCCTGCGCCGCGGAGGGCTCCCGTTGCCGTGATCTGCAAGCCATCGAAGAACTGGAAGGCTGCGGCGACGAAGAGGAGCGGGATGGTGGCGGCGATGACGGTGCGGTCCGGCGTGAAGGCGCGGGCGATGGGATGGGCAAAGAGAAAGAGGATGGCGGAGAAGGTAGCCATGCAGGCGGCTCCGAGGAGGATCGCGGTCCAGCCAGCGGAGGCAGCCTCGGCGGGGGCATTGCGTCCTATGGCCTGACCGACGCGGACGGCTGCGGCGGCAGAGATGGCGAAGGGGACCATGAAGGTGAAGCTGGCGCAGTTGAGGGCGATCTCGTGGCCGGAGAGCGGGAGTGGGCCCATCGTTCCTATAAGGAAGGTGACCATGCCGAAGATGGCGATCTCGACGAAGATCTGGCCCCCGGCTGGAGCGCCGAGGATCGTGAGGCGGCGGAGACGGGAGGTCTCGATGTGGCGGAGCATGGAGCGGAGGCCGTAGTTGTGCTGGTGCTCGACGCGCCAGATGGCGGCGATGAGGAAGAGGGCGAGGTAGGCTCGCGAGGCTGAGGTGGCGAGACCGGAGCCGGTGACGCCGAGGGCGGGGATCTGGACAGGGCCCCAGGAGTGTCCGTAGATGAGGAGCCAGTTTCCGAAGACGTTGATGAGGTTGGCGGTGACGAGCGCGAAGGCGATGGGGCGGACGTGGTTGAAGGCCTGCAGGTAGCGGCGCAGGGTGAAGTAGAGGAAGAGCATCGGGGTTCCCCAGTTGAGGGCGCGGAGGAAGGCTATGGCTCCGATGAGGATCTGCCGGTCGATAGGCAGGCGCATCATGATCAGAGGGGCGAGGCCGATGATGCTCATGAGCACGACGGCGAGGATGGCCGCGAGGATGAGACCGTGGAAGAGCCAGCGGTTGGCCTCGTCGAAGCGGCCCGCACCGTGGGACTGGGAGATGTAGGTGTCGAGACCGAGGAGGATGCCGGCGATGCCGAAGGCGAGGGTGTTGTAGAGGACCTGTCCGAGGGCAGCGGCGGAGATGGCGAGGGCGGGGTTGGCCATGTGGCCTACCATCATGGTGTCGACGATGCCCATCGACATCCAGCCGAGTTCGGCTGCGATGAGCGGAAGGGCTAGCGTGAGCATGGGTCGAATTTGTTGGCGAATCGACATTCTGATCTGAGTGGGTGTCTTCCTCTCGGCTAAAGCCGAGAGGTGCGAGAAGTATTGATCCACGAAAAAAGCCCCGGTGATTGCCGGGGCTTTCTCTTGACGAGTATACCGGATCAGTGAGAGCCGGGTCGGGTTTATCGATGCTGATTAAACGACGAACCTATGATGAGGAGTCGCAGAAGTTGTACTTCTGACTACTGCGGCGGGTTGGCAGTCTTCTCGGTTTCCTTGTTGGCTTTGTCCTGCGCCTTGGCAGCATCCTTCTGCTTGTCGGACTTCTCAGCTTTACGCTTGGCCTTATCTGCCTTTGCCTGGGCCTTGTCCGCCTTCTCCTGCTGCTTCAGCTCTTTCTGCGAGTCTTTGTTCGCTTGCTCGTTTGTCTGGGCGAACCCCGATCCAGTGAGAGCAAGCGCCAAAGCAACTGTAGCCAGGTGATAGCGTTTCATCGCCGTTCCTCCTCTTCCATAAGACGCCCGTCGTCGAGCAGTGGTGGTCTCCCCTCCAGAACGCCAATCTAAGCCTAGACGAAGCCGAACGACCAATGGCTGAGAGCACTGCCGTTGGTCGTTCGGGATCGGCTATCGAAGTGGACGCTGGTTTTATTCTTATTGTTTTATTTCTTGTCGTTAATGCCAGGCCAAGGGGCTGGGGCCAGGCGGTTGGCGCTTTGGAATGGAAGCATCCAGCCGGGGTACTCGGGCGGCAGGGCGCTTACCTCGTCGAGTTGCTTGATCTCGTCCTCGGTGAGCATCAGGTCGACGGCGGCGAGGTTGTCCTGAAGCTGGTCGAGGCGCTTGGCTCCGATGATGACGGAGGTGACGACGGGCTTCGCAAGCAGCCATGCGAGGGAGATGCGGGCGGGGCTGCAGTCGTGGGCCTTCGCGATAGGGGCCATGACGTCAAGGATCTTCCAGGTGCGCTCCTTGTCGACGATGGGGAAGTCGAACTCGGAGCGGCGGGAGCCTTCGGGCTTTTGGTTCTCGCGGCTGAACTTGCCGGAGAGGAGGCCTCCGGCGAGCGGGCTCCAGACGAGGAGGCCGGTCTTCTCGGCTTCGAGCAGAGGAACGAGTTCGCGCTCGAGGTCGCGGCCAGCGATGGAGTAGTAGGCCTGCAGGGTGTCGAAGCGAGCGAGGTTCCTGGAGTCGGAGATGCCGAGGGCCTTGGCGATCTTCCAGGCCTGCCAGTTGGAGACGCCGATGTAGCGGACCTTGCCCTGCTGGACGAGGGTGTCGAGGGCGCGGAGGGTCTCTTCGACGGGAGTGATGGAGTCGTTGCCGTGGATCTGGTAGAGGTCGATGTGGTCGGTCTGGAGGCGGCGGAGGCTGGCGTCGACGGCATCCATGATATGTCCGCGGGAGGCGCCGACGTCGTTGCGGCCGGGGCCGACTCGGCCGAAGACCTTGGTGGCGATGATGACGTCCTTGCGGGCGATGTTGAGGTTCTTGAGGGACTGGCCGAGGGTCTTTTCGCTCTCGCCCTCGGAGTAGGCGTCGGCGGTGTCGAAGAAGTTGATGCCTCCTTCGATGCAGGCCTTGATGAGGTCGTCGGCTCCGGCCTGGTCGACGGTGCCAATGGCCTTGAATATGCCCGTGCCGCCGTGGAAGGTCATGGTGCCGAAACAGAGAGTCGAGACGAGGAGGCCGGTGTTGCCGAGAGTTTTGTATTCCATGGAAGATTCCTTTGCCGAGAGGGTCGGCGGTTAGGGGTTAGATGGTGAAGGGGATGGGGATGATTCAGGAGGAGCGAGGGAGACGCAGGACGAATCGGCTTGCAACAGGTCGTTCGCAAAGAAGCTGGGATGACAGGATAATGGTGGATCGATTGAGATGGGAGAATGTCTTATTTCAGTTGAGCAGACAGACCCGGTCTCCGGGGCGAATGGTACCCTCTGCGAGGATTGCGGCGTAGATACCGGCTTTGCCGTTGTGCTCCCGAGCGATCCGCTTGATGACCTCGGGGTTTGGTTCCGCGGTGTCGGGGTCGAGGGTGATCATCTTGCAGCGAGGGTCGCGTTCGAGGATGGCAAGCAGGACCTTGTCCCCGATGCGGAGGGTCTGGCCGACGAAGCGGTCTTCGGCAAAGCCCTCGCTTGAGCCGAGATCGAGGTAGATGTTTGCGCGGAAACGTCGCTTGTCCAGAGCAATTCCCAGGTCATCGGCGAGGTCGTCCACTGTCTGCGTGGAGAAGAGGGAGACCGGGCGGCAATCGGTGAGAGAGCGTTGCGAGCGCGTGAGGCGAAGTTGATGACGTTCGCGGAGCCCCTCGCTGAGGAGGTGAATGAGAGCAGGATCGTCGATGGCGAGGGATGCGCCATCGGGGGTCTGGACGTCGACCATCAGATCGTCCGTGTCGGCGTAGACGGGAGTGACGCCGGGTGGGAGCGCTTCAGCCTCGTCCTGATTGTCCGGTTTCCTGGCGCGCTCGGCGTTGCGAAACTGGGGGCGAAAGAGGAGCATCTGTTCGCGCTCGCGCCCTGTGAGATAGGGAAAACCAGCGGGCGCCCCGGCATCGTGAAAGGCATAGATGCGGTCGCCGTAGATGCCGGAAAAGCCCGCAAAGGCGCTCTCCAACTGTTCACCGCGCATGCTTTTGACAGGGTAACGCCATAGGCTTTCAACCGTTCCAACCACGTTCATATGCGGTTCTCCTCGGCAAGGAGTGATTGTAGAACTTTTTTGGCGGAGACGCTCCAAGGCGAAAACAGGGTCTGCTTCCACCCATCGCGAGACCTGCGATGGATGGGGCACCCAGCGAGGACAGGAGACGTGAATGCGACGAGACGGCAGGAGTCTTCAGTCGTCGAGATGCCTCGTATACGATGCCGCACATTCACAGATATTTAACATCTCACGTCACGGTGTTCCATAGACTTTCAACCATGCGCGATGAACCTATGAGTTACAGATTTACTCCCGGCCAGAGCGAGGGAACCATGATTCTAAAGCTCGACGGCCCATTGACGCTGTCGACCATGTTTGCCCTGCAGGATGAGCTGCGAACGATGAAACCGCAGGCGCTGGTTGTAGATCTCAGCGGCTCACCGTACATGGACTCTGCCGGTCTGGGCTTGATCATGAACTACTACGTGTCGGCAGAACACAATGGCAGAAAGTTGCTGCTGGCAGCGACGAGCGAGCGTATCCAGGCCCTGCTGGAGATGACGAAGGTGGATGGGGTTCTGAAGAGCTTTCGCGCGGTGGAAGAGGCAGAGGCCAGCCTGTAGTACGGAGGTGCCGTCTGCCCCCTCGTCCGTGGTTACTGTGGGGTGATGATGCCTCCTACGGGCATGCTGGCGGGCAGGGTGCCGGGACGCTTGAGATGCATGGCTTCGGCGGTCATGTCGGTGTACTTGAGGCCGGCTCCGGTGTTGAAGAGGACGACCTTGTCGGTGGGCTTGAGGTCTCCGCTGGCGAGGAGCTGGTCGTAGGCGGCGGTGGCGGCGGCTCCTTCGGGAGAGAGGAAGATGCCTTCGTGCTTCGCCCAGTCCAAAATGCTCTGCAAAATTTGTTCCTCGGACGAGGCTATGGCTTTGCCTCCGCTGGAACGGACGATGTCGAGGATGATGGCGTCTCCGTAGGGCTTGGGGACGCGGAGACCGGCGGCGAAGGTGGCGGCGTTCTGGAAGAACTCGCTGGCTTCTTTTCCTTCGTCGTAGGCTTTGGCTACGGGGGCGCAGCCGGCGGCCTGGAGGGCATACATCTTCGGGCGCTTGCCTGTGACCCAGCCTAGCTGCTCCATCTCTTCGAAGGCCTTCCACATGCCGATGAGGCCTACGCCTCCTCCCGTGGGATAAAAGACAGCATCGGGATAGGTCCAGCCCAACTGCTCGACGAGCTCGTAGCCCATGGTCTTCTTGCCTTCGACGCGGAAGGGCTCCTTGAGGGTGGAGATGTCGAACCAGACCTGCTCCGTGGGTGTGTTGGCGTCCTTCTGGGCCTTGATGTTTTCGCCGACCATGCGGGCGCAGTCGCTGATGAGGCCGTCGACCATGGTGACGTCGGCTCCGTAGACGATGCCTTCGAGGTAGTTGGCGAAGGGGACATCCTGCGGCATGAAGATGTGGGCCTTGATATCGGCGGCGGCGGCGTAGGCAGCCAGGGCTCCGGCGGCGTTACCGGCAGAGGGGACCGCGAGGTGTTGGAGACCATAGTGCTTCGCCATGGTGACGGCAAGGGCGAGGCCGCGGGCTTTGAAGGTGCCGGTGGGATTGGCTCCCTCTTCCTTGATGTAGAGGCCGGGGTAGCGCTTGCTGCGCAACATGGGGGTCCAGCCCTCGCCGAGGGTGACGGGAGTGACATCGGGCAGGACACTGGAGTAGCGCCACATGCCGAGGCTGGCGGGGGAAGCAGCGGCCTTGGGGGCTATCTCTTCGCGCTTCGCGGTC
>JAOAPB010000011.1 GCA_025462645.1 Edaphobacter sp.
ATCGCCGGAGACACCGGGCCGCTGCACCTGGCCGCTGCACTGGAAAGGCCGGTGGTCGGGCTCTTCGGACCTACCGATCCTGCCCGGAATGGCCCCTACGGAACGCGCTCCCGAGTGCTTCGGCACGCTTCAAGCTACAAGGATCATACCCGCCACGCCGAGACGGAACAGGGCCTCATGCAGATCACCACAGATGAGGTAACCGAGGCAGCGCTCGCACTTCTACGCGTCGAACGCGATAAGGTAGTTTAGTGAGCGAACGAACGAGGTGGCAGAAGATCGCGCGGCGCATCCGCGTGCCACTGGGATTTATCTTTGCGGGAGTCTTTCTCTGGCTGGCGCGGCCAACCTGGCACACCATGCTGGGGAGCCTGCTGCTGGTCGTGCCGGGAGTATGGCTTCGCGCCTACGCTGCCGGATACGTCCGCAAGAACGCGGAGCTTACCCGTACCGGCCCCTACGCCTATACGAGAAACCCTCTCTACCTGGGCTCCATGATGATCGCCTTCGGCTTCGCGTGGGCTGCCGCAAGCTGGATCATCCTCATCGCGCTCGCAGCGCTGTTCGCGGCGATCTATCTGCCGACGATCCGCTCCGAGGAGGCTTACCTGCGCGAGCACTTCGCCGGCTTCGACGAGTACGCGAAGCACGTCCCGCGCCTGCTGCCGCGTCTGACCCCTGCACCCACCGATGGCGGCTCCGGCAGATTCTCTTCCGAGCGTTACCTGCATCACCGCGAGTACAATGCCTGTATGGGAGCCATCGCCATCTATGCGGCGCTGGCAGCGCGCCTGCTGTTCTTGAAACGCTAATCACCCAACACTTCAACCTTGCGAGCTGCCTCTGTCCAAGCGTAAATCGGCCCTTCTTCTCCTCGCTGTTCTTGTGCTGACGGCACTGCCGGGTGGAGTGCGGGTATTCGCGCAGCAGGCCCAGTTCCAGGCACTCCCGCAGAGCCAGATCCCAACCCTGCTTCCGCCGCAGCCCGGATACGTCTTCCCCGCAAAACAGACGCTGACATTCACTGTGGACTGGCGTGTCTTTACCGCCGGAACAGCCGTCTTCCAGCTGGAACAGCAGGGATCGCTCCAGAAGGTCACGGCCACGGCGGACACGGTTGGCGCGGTTACGATGCTCTTCCCGGTCGTCGACAAGTTCCAGTCCGCCTTCGATACCAAGACCGGCTGTTCGACCGGCTTCAGCAAGCAGCTCTCGGAGGGGCGACGCAAGGTTACCGGAGACCTCAGCTTCAACTACGCGCAGGGCAAGCAGACGCTGGCAGAGAAGAACCTGGTCAAGGGCACCTCCAAGACGCAGACCGCCTCGATCCCCGCCTGCGTCACCGACTCTCTCTCGGCCATCTTCTACGCGGCCTCGCAGCCTCTGGTCGTGGGGCAGAGCGTGAAGTTCCCTCTTGCCGACGCGATGCGCACCGTGACCGTAGCGATGAAGGTCGAGGCAAAGGAAGAGGTGAAGACTCCCGCCGGAGTCTTCCAGACCATCCGGGTGCAGCCTACCGCCGACGAGGGCATCGTGAAGAATCGGGGCAAGATATGGATCTGGTACACCGACGACGCCCGGCACATGCCCGTGCAGATCCGCGCCAGCCTGTTTTGGGGGACGATCACCTTCCACCTACAATCGTATGAGGCAAAGTAACGCCGCAACGAGCGATATCCATGGCTGACATAATGCAGGACCCCGACCAGTTCGTGACCGTAGGCAAGTTCATCGAGGCGATTGACGCTCAGATGGCGAAGGGCCTGCTGGAGTCGGCCGGCATCGAGTGCTTCCTGCATGGGGAGAATGCGAACAGCCTCCTGGGCGCGGCATTTCGTGCTCGACTGCAGGTGCATAAACACGACGAGGAGGCTGCGCGGCAGATCCTCAGCGCAACCAACGATATGCCAGATGCAGGTGAGACAGACGCTGTGGAGCCAGGCGCAGGTGAAGGAGATGATGACCAGCGTTGAACAAGACCGTCCTCGCGCCGTCCTCTGCCTCTCGGGCGGAATGGATTCCTGCGTCTGCGCGGCGCTGGCGGCGCGGGACTATGACGTCTACGCCGTCCACTTCAGCTACGGGCAGCGAACTCAGACGCGTGAGCTGCTGGCGTCGCAAGACGTCGCCCGCGTTGTTGGGGTGCGCGAGCTGATGCACCTGAAGATCGACCTCTTTCGTCGAATCGGTGGCTCGGCCCTGACCGACCCTGGAATCGCAGTGCCGAAAGCCCCAGCCGAGGAGTCCAATATCGGGGCGGAGGTTCCCGTCACCTATGTGCCCTTCCGCAACGCCCACTTCCTCTCGGCGGCGGTTAGTTGGGCGGAGGTTCTGGGGGCCAAAAAGGTCTTTATCGGAGCAGTCGAGCAGGACAGCTCCGGCTATCCGGACTGCCGTCCGGCCTATTATGACGCCTTCAATCAACTGGTTAAAATGGGGACAAAAGAAGGTGATATCCAGGTTGAGACGCCGTTGATTCGTCTGAAGAAGAGCGAAATCGTCCAGCTGGGAGTTGAACTGGGCGCGCCGTTCCATGTAAGTTGGTCTTGCTATTCTGGCGAGACGGAGGCCTGCGGTGTCTGTGAGAGTTGCGTCTTGCGGCTGCGAGCCTTTCGCGAAGCGGGGGCTATTGATCCAATACCGTATGCCCTCTCGTGAGGGATGCTTTTCGCATCAAAGTTTTAGCAGGGTTTTAGCGGGCAAATAAACTATTTTTGAACAGAGATGACGAGGCCCGCAGCGAGGGGCCTGGAGAAAAACAGTGATGAAACGTATGAAAGTTAGCAGCACCGTGGCAGTGGCGCTTCTGGTGATCCTCGCGATGGCGCGTCCGGCCGCCTCTCCGGCACAGGCTCAGGCGACCGCCAGCATCCACGGGCATGTCAACAATGCAATCGGCCAGGCCCTCCAGAAGGGCGAGGTAAGGCTGACGACCGACCGCTCCTCCGACGAGAAGAGCCGCAAGTTCCAGTACACCTTCCCCATCGACGCCAATGGCGACTACAAGGGAACGGGCATTGCCGCCGGCAACTATGTCGTCGTCGTCTACCAGGACAACAAGAGCATCGACTTCAATGAGAGCGTGGTCATCGCAAACGGTGAAGACAAGACCGTGAACTTCGATATGACGCGCAAGGAGTACGTCGACAAGATGACTCCGGAGGAGAGGAAGACGCTCGAGGAGTTCAAGAAGAAGAACGCCGAGGCGATGGCGGGCAACCAGAAGATCGCCAATTTGAACTCCCTGCTGACACAGGCCCGGACGGATACGAAGGCCGGAAACTTCGACGCCGCTATCACTGCGATGAAGACCGCGACGACGCAGAAGCCGGATGAGTCGATCCTGTGGGTCACTTTGGGCGATGCGCAGTTGGGTGCAGCCGATGCCGGCGCCAAGGCTGCGAAGACTGCCGGAACCTCGCCGAACGATCCTGCGATCGTGCAGAAGTACACCGATGCCGCGACCTCCTACAGGAAGGCCGCGGAGTTGAATGCCACCTCGAAGAAGCCCAACCCGGATACGGCTGGCGCTGCCTACAACCAGCTGGGACAGGCTCTGGCTAAGAGCGGGAACCTCAAGGAGGCCTCCGATGCCTATGAGCAGGCCGCCAAGGCCCAGCCTGCCAATGCCGGCATGTACTACTTCAATGAAGCGGCTACGCTGTTCAATTCGGGAAAGACCGAAGAGGCAGCGGCGGCGGCGGACAAAGCCATCGCGGCCGATCCGAAGCGGGCCGACGCGTATTACATCAAGGGACAGTCGCTGATCCAGAAGGCCTCGGTAGACCCGAAGACCCAGAAGATCACCGCTCCCCCGGGATGCGTCGAGGCCTACCAGACCTATCTGGAGCTGGTACCGGAAGGTCCGCGCTCCGAAGAGGTGAAGGGCATCCTGACGGGTATTGGCGAGCAGGTCAAGTCCAGCTACAAGGCCGGCAAGCCTGCCAAGAAGTAAGTAGTTCTACAGAAGAGGAAAGAGCCCTGGGCAGAGTGCCTGGGGCTCTTCTATTTGGGAGCCTGAGGATGGAGACGGCTGTGCGCGTAGTTGAATTCGATGAGGCGCTCGATATAGTGCTGCAGTTTGCCGGCGGCCTGAAAGCTCCCTCGACCGAGATTCTGACGTTGCTGGATTGCGAGGCTCGCGTTCTGGCGCAGACGGTGGTGGCGGATCGCGATCAGCCGCCGTTCGACCGGTCGACGAGGGATGGGTTTGCGGTGAGGGCCTCGGAGGCGATTCGGGGGGACGGCCTGACTGTGATCGGGCAAGTGCGGGCGGGGGAACGATGGACTGGCGGAACGCTGCGGACTGGGACTGCGATTGAGATTATGACCGGAGCCCCCGTTCCTGAAGGAGCGGACGCCGTCGTGATGGTCGAGCATGTGGAGCGGTCGGGCGAGACGATTCGTCTGCAGGAGGGGCGATCGCTGCGGGGCGGGGAGAATGTTGTTCCGCGAGGCGCGGAGGCGCGGGCAGGAGGCGTGCTGCTCACGGAAGGGACTGTGCTGGAGGCAGCGGAGATCGCACTGGCGGCGGCTTGCGGGTACTCTTCCCTGACTGTCTTTCGCAGGCCCCGGGTTGCGATTGTAGCCACAGGAGATGAGCTGGTGGAGGTGGACCAGACTCCGGACGAGCAGCAGATTCGCAACTCGAACAGCTATGGGATTGCCGCTCTGGTGGCCAGCGCCGGTGGCAGACCGGGCCGATTGGAGATCGCGCGGGATCTGCGCGAGGAGCTGTGGGAGCGAGTGGCTCAGGGTAGGATGTGGGATCTTCTGCTCTTCTCCGGCGGTGTGTCGATGGGCCAGTACGATCTGGTAGAAGAGGTGCTTGCCGAGTTTGACGCGGAGTTCTTCTTTACCGGAGTCAAGATGCAGCCGGGCAAGCCGGTGGTGTTTGGCAGGTTGCCAGCGCGGCAGCATCCTCCGAACGGCACCCCGGAGCCGGAATGCTACTTCTTCGGGCTGCCGGGAAATCCCGTCTCGACGCAGGTGACGTTCCACTGTTTTGTGGAGCCGCTGCTGCGGGCGATGGGCGGAGCTGCAGTGCAGGGTCCGAAGTTTGTGCAGGCTACCCTGGAGGAGGACGTGGCGGGCAAGGCTGGGTTGATGAGGATTTTGCCCGCTCGGCTGACTTCGGGTCGCGTGACGCCTACTGTACGCCTGGTGGGGTGGCAGGGATCGGGCGATCTGGCGGCAAATGCCAGAGCCAACTGCTACGCGGTGCTGCCGCCGGGCCGGGAGCGATTCGGGGCGGGAGATGTGATTACGATTCTGTTGCGTTAGCGCAAGGCTGCTGCGGTAGGCTTTAAAGATGGACAAGAAGGGTTTCGACTACACCTCCGAACGAATCATGGACGACAAGCCCGAGCGCCTGCCGAACGACGCTTACTTCCCACCCGCCCCACCCTCCCAACGTCTCTCGCACTACGACGAGACGGGACAGGCCCACATGGTCGACGTGAGCGCAAAGGCGAAGTCGCGGCGCGAGGCCGTCGCCTCGGCGTTTGTGGAGCTGTCGGATGCGGTCATGGCGGCCCTGCCGCGGAACCCCAAGGGCAATCCGCTGGAGGTCGCGCGGTTCGCTGGAATCCAGGCGGCGAAACAGACCTCGAGCCTGATCCCCATGTGCCATCCGCTGGCTTTGAGCTTTGTGGATGTGCGTGCTCAGGTGGTCGACGGAGGGGTAGCCATCGAGGCCACGGCAGCTACGGTCGATGGCACCGGCGTAGAGATGGAGGCGATGGTAGCGGCCTCAATCGCAGCACTGACGGTCTATGACATGACCAAGGCCCTGGACAAGGGGATACGAATCCGAGAGGTTGTTCTGTTGAGAAAAAGCGGGGGGAAGAGCGGAGACTACCGACGCGAGTAACAACGTTCGCGGCATGTCCTTTCACACCTGCATAACGTGTGTTTGCTAACCGGATTTACCGCACATCTCACCACGGTCAAACCACTCACAACCACGAATATCACCCCATTTTTTCGTAAAACTATTCGCGAAAAATACTCAAACAGCCGTGGCAAGATTCACTGCGAAGAGGCGGCGGGAGTCCTGCCAGGAGTGGGCGGGCGTGAACCCGGCAGACTTGAGAAGCGCGTCCACAGACGCCTGAGTGAACTTGTAGCTGTTTTCCGTATGAATCGTCTCCCCAGGCGCGAAATCGACGGTAAGTATTGGCTTACAACCGTTTGCGGGGATGTGGACGCGCTGGGCCGTGAGGGATTCGAGATGCATCTCGATACGCGACTCAGCAGCATTCCAGAGCGCCTTGTGGCGGAAGGCTGAGAGATCGAAGTTCGCGCCAAGATCGCGGTTGAGGCGGGCAAGAACGTTGCGGTTGAAGGCAGCAGTAACGCCTGAGGCATCGTCGTAAGCGGCCAATAAAGTCGCCTCGTCCTTGTAGCGGCTGGGGCCGAGGTCGGTGCCGAGGAGGAGCACGTCACCGGGAAGGAGCTGGGCGCGGAGGTTGCGGAGGACCTCCGTTGCGTCTTTCGGGGAGAAGTTGCCGATGCTGGAACCGATATAGAGTGCGAGGGTGCGGGTATTGGGGAGGCGGTTGAGGGGGAGCGGCTCACGCGTGTAATCAGCGACTTGAACGCGAACGGTGACACCGGGAATGTTGGCTTGAATGTTTTCGCTGGCCTCGGCGAGGGCAGTCTCAGAGACGTCCACGGGCTGGTAGACGATGCTTCCCTGCTTACGGACAGCCGCGGCGAGGAGTATGCCGGTTTTGGTGGCGGTGCCTGCGCCCAGCTCGATGAGAGTGAGCATCTGGCTGTCGCCGGCCTGTCGAATGATCTCATCGGCGTGCGCGGCGAAGATGCCGCGCTCGGTGCGGGTGAGGTAATACTCAGGGAGTTCGGTGATCTGCTCGAAGAGACGGGAGCCGGCCTCATCATAGAAGAGCCAGGGAGAGAGAGTCTTTGGAGTAGTGGAGAGGCTGGTACGAACCTCCGTGGCTACTGCGTCGATGATGCTGGTCCGGGGTGTTTCCAAGGCGGTGGCGGTAGATGACACTTGAACTCCCTTAGTAGTGTGCCGCTGACGGTGAGCTGTGCCCGGCCGTTTTGCGATTGGATGCCATGTGAAGGCCAGATGGACATATCGGGTTACGTGCGCGGGGGATTAACGGCAAGAGGGACAGTCGACAATGGATTACTTCGGGGCGTCCTGGGCGAGGCGCAGGCCGGAGAACTGCCAACGGGTGGCGGGGGTGAAGAAGTTACGGTATGTGGGACGGATATGGGCGGCAGGAGTGACGCAGGAGCCTCCACGGAGGACGATCTGACTGGACATGAACTTACCGTTGTACTCTCCGAGAGCGCCAGGGAGAGGCTTGTAGCCGGGATAGCCGGTATAGCCGGACTGGGTCCACTCCCATACATCGCCGAAGATCTGCTGGAGGCCAGTGAGGGCGGTGGCCGGGATGGGGTGTAGGTTTCCTGTCTCTACGAAGTTGCCCCGAGTAAATTGGGTCTGGACGGCGGCGTGCTCCCACTCGAACTCGGTGGGAAGACGGTATCCCGCCCAGCGAGCATAGGCGTCGGCCTCGAAGAAGCTGAGATGGCAGACGGGAGTCTCGCTCAGGTCTTCAAGGGGTTGGAAGCCGTGCAAGGTGTAGAGGCACCAGCCAGATTTGATGGTGTTGTCGCGCTGCCAGTAGAGGGGAGCCTGCCAACCCTCGGCGCGCATGGCAGTCCAGCCCTCCGAGAGCCACAACTCTGGGCGGTCGTAGCCGTTCTGGTCGATGAAGGTGAGGTATTCCGCGCAGGTGACGGGCCGGTTGGCGAGACGGAACGGGGCGATGTAGACGGGATGGCGGGGAGTCTCGTTGTCGAAGGCGAAGGCATCGATCGAGTTGGGGTCGAGGGTGAGGCCGGCCTCGGTAAGACCGGGGGTGAAGTCCGTCCACTCGAGAGGAGGGGCGATAGTGGTCTCCTGCTGTGGAGACGCAGCTTCGAGGTAGGCAGGATGGAGGGGATTGGTAAAGAGAGCGTGTTTGATGTCGGTAGCAATGAGCTCCTGGTGCTGCTGCTCGTGCTCGATACCAAGGACGATGCGCCGGGCAGCTTCGCCTTCAATAGAGTGCTGCAAGAGACGAGCCATGGCGGCGTCGACATGGGCACGGTAGGCGAGGATGGCTTCGAGCGGAGGACGGGAGAAGGAGGCTCGAAGCTTCTTCTCAGGCATGTCGCCGAGGGAGTTGTAGTAGCTGTTGAAGAGCCAGCGAAACTCGGGATGGAAGGGCTGGTAGGCGGAGGCGAATTCGGTGAGGACGAAGGTCTCGAAGAACCAGCTGGTGTGGGCGAGATGCCATTTGACAGGGCTGGCCTCTGGGCAGGACTGCACCATGCAATCTTCCGGTGAGAGGGGTCTACAGAGCTGGGAGGTGGCTTGACGGACTGCCTGATAGCGGGCAAGCAGTGTGGAGATAGAGGTAACAGCGGCGATCATCATGTCGGTCATCCCAATGTAATGGTGATGGGATGGGGCTGGCTTCGCTTTTGTTGCTTTTTTTCGTTTTTTGCAGCAGTGGGAGAGAAGAATAATAGCTGCAATCAGGCGTGCTGGCCGTTCAGGAGGCGGGCGAGGGCGTAGGCTACGGCGGCGGCTGCTCCTCCGATGGTGATGGTCTGGATGGCGCTTCGGAGCCAGCCGGTGCCGACGAGTTTGCCCTTGAGGGCTCCGAAGAGGGCCAGGGCGACGAGGGTGATGAGAACGGAGAGCTTGAGGGCTTCGAAGTTATCTGTAACCAGCATATAAGGGAGCAAGGGGATGAGACCACCGGCGATGTAGGAGGACGCGATGGTGAGGGCGGAGCGGTGGGCTCGGTTGGCAGCCGGCTCTTCAAGACCAAGCTCGAAGCGCATCATGAAGTCAATCCAGGCGGTGTGGTTTTGTTTGAGGGCAGCCAGGACAGGAGCGGCGCTGTCGCGGTCGACGGAGTATTGCTCGAAGATGGCGTAGATCTCCTCTTCTTCGTCGCGGGTGCGTTCGATGATCTCGCGCTCTTCTCTTTGGCGCTCGGAGATGTAGTGCTCGGCGTCGCCGCGGGCAGCGAGGTAGCCGCCGAGCCCCATGGCGATGGAGCCGGCAGCGATCTCGGCCAAGCCGGCCAACACCACGATACGGGAGGACGCTATGGCTCCGGAGAGGCCAGCGGCGAGGGCGAAGGGAACGGTGAGGCCGTCTGAGAGTCCGATGACGATGTCGCGAACAATGGCGGTGGACTCGAAGTGGCCTTCTATGTGGGGGCTCTGGGACGTATGGATAACTTCGTGCATGGCGGTAGTTTAGTTCCCGACGATGGATTCGAGGAGGACCGCCAGAAGTTTTTGTGGGCTAACAGCGTCTTTCGAGGTGAGGGAACGTCTGTATGAGCACAAGCGTAGGAACAGGATGCGCTGGCAGGTACGTTATGAATCACGGAAGAATTCGGCATCGAACGGGCACGCTGGCGGTAGTGGCGGCGATGATAGTTTTCCTGGGCTCGACGACAGCATGGACACAGGAGGGTGGAGGCGGAGACAGAGCTGCGTTTGCCGGGGGACAGATGGTTCGCGGAACAGTAACGGCTGCCACGGCCGACCACTTGACGGTGAAGACGGATACCGGGGAGATCTACCAGGTGGCGGCATCCGCGAATACACGGGTGACGAAGGAACGGCAGCCGATGAAACTGGCCGACGTCAAGGCAGGAGATGGGGTGGGTGCAATGGGAGTGCTTGATGCTCCCACGAAGACGATTCATGCGGTGTTTATTTCGGTAGTCGATGCAGAACAAGTCAAGAAGATGAGGGAGGGATTGGGCAAGGTCTATATCACGGGGAAGGTGACGGCGATCGACGATGTGAAGTTGACGGTGATGCGACCAGATGGAGTGAGCCAAGTGATTGAGGTAGATGAGGGAACATCGTTCAAACGAGGCGGGCGAGGCATGTTCTCGATGATGAATGGGAGTGGCCCGGTTGAGAGTGGCGGGGGTGGACGAGCTGCGAGCGCGGGCTCTGGCGGGGAGAGCATTACGCTGGCGGATGTGAAGGTAGGCGACGGGGTGGTGGGTCAGGGAGCATTGAAGAATGGTGTGTTCGTTCCCAAGGAACTAGGTGTGATGGATGCCGCGGCGATGGGACAGAGACGGCGACGGACGGGAGAGGGGAGTACTGCCGGTCCTTCCTCTGTACCTGATGTCTCGACTGCTCCTGCAAGTGGGACTGGAACTCCTAAGTAATAACTACTTATTGATTGGCTGAGGCGAGGTCGATGTGCAGAGATTGATCCAATGGATGGTGCTGGGTGTGGTGGTGTCGACGGGAGCCGGTGCGGGATGCACCTGGGGCCAGGCTCCCGCAGCGGCTGCGCCTACTCAAAGTACGGCAGCGACAGGGGGAACGATCAAGGGGACGGTGAAGGCGGGAGCGGTTCCTCTGCCGGGTGTGGGGGTAACGGCAACCAATACATTGACCGGGAAGAAGTATGCGACGACGACAGATGTGACCGGCACCTATGCCATGGCGATTCCGCGCAATGGGCGATATGTCGTCAAGACGGAGCTGGCGGCGTTCGCCAGTGCGACGCAGGAGGTACTCATCAACGCTGCCGGAGAGAACGGTGGGAAGCCCGAACAGGTGGCGGAATTTGGATTGCAGTTGGCTTCGCGGGTAGAACAGCAACAGATACAACAGGCCGGGGCGAGTGGGGCTGTGGCAAGTGGCTTGGCGAGTGCTCTCGGCCGGGGGACGCAGTCGCTGAGTGTGTCCGGAGAAGAGGCGGGATTAGCAGATGCCAGTGCAGGAGCGGGTAATGCTGGGGCACAGCTGCCGACGCTCGCAGGTGGGGCAGATGCTGCAGCAACGGATTCTGTCGCTGTAAGTGGACAGATGGGGCAGACAAATGGGTTGGCTAATTTTAACGAGGATGAGATCCGGCAGCGGGTGGAGGATGCGGTCGCACGAGCAAGACAGCAAGGTGGAGCAGCAGGCGATATAACGAATGCCGCAGTGGGGATGCTTAGTGGAATGATGGGTGGCGGTGGTTTCGGTGGGTCTGGCGGAGGGGGACGTGGCGGCGGGAGTGGCGGGTTCCGAAGATTCGATCCGACGCAGCCGCATGGGACGGTGTTTTATCAGGGAGGGAATGGAGCGCTGGATGCTACGAATTTTTCGTTGACCGGAGCTCCGGTGGTGAAACCTTCCTATAGCTCGAATCGATTTGGAGTAAGCTTTGCCGGGTCGCCGTTTATACCGGGGCTGGTGAAGGGTAGTTCGAAGCAGTTCGTGTTTTTGAATGTGACGGGGCAGAGGAACATTACCCCGCAGAATCTTTATGGCACAGTGCCGACGGATGGGTCGTTGGGAACGGACAATCAGCGGGCCGGCGATTTTTCTCAACTTGGACAGACGCTCTACAATCCGGAGACGGGCCTGCCGTTTGCGAACAATCAGGTGCCGGTGTCGGCGCAGGCGGCAGCATTGTTGAAGTATTATCCTGCGCCGAATATTCCGACGACCGGAGCGCAAGGATATAACTACCAGACGATCACGACAGCGGGACAGAATTCGCTGCAGGCCTCAATGCGATTCGTCAGAAACTTCGGCCAGCAGCAGGGATTTGGCATGGGCCAGCGAAGACAGGCTGCGAATGGGCCGAAGACGCTTCGGCAGAACATCAACTTCAATGGGAGCTACTCGCACTCGGCCAGCGATAACAAGAATATCTTTCTGCCGCTGGGAGGAAACACCTCGTCGGATGGATATGGAATTACAGCCGGCTATACGGTAGGGTATGGGCGGCTGACGAACAACGCTTCGATCAACTGGAACCGGTCGCACAGCATGGGGCGAAACTTCTTTACAAATGGAAGTTCGAATCCCGCGCTCGATTCGGGTGTTGTGGTGGGCAATGCTGCGATTGCTTCGAATCCCTTCTATTACGGTGTCCCTTCGCTGACCTTCTCGGGGTTGACGGGGTTGAGCGAGGCGCGGCCGAGCGATTCGATCAATCAGACGATCTCCTTCTCCGACTTTGTGAGCTATAGCAACAAGAGGCACAACATGCGCTTCGGCGTGGATATACGGCGGGTGCACGCGGACAGCATCGGCGGGACGAATGTGGGAGGCACATTCACCTTCACCGGATATGCGACGCAGGGTCCGCAGGCCTCGACCGCGAAGACGAAGACCGCGGGCGGAGCGGCGTTTGCAGATTTTCTGTTGGGACTGCCGCAGCAGGCGGCGGTGCAGGCGGGACTCGAGAAGACGTACCTGCGGGCGAATGTCTTTGACTGGTATGCGCAGGATGATTGGCGGGCGACTTCGAACCTTACCTTGAACTTCGGCCTGCGGTATGAGTATTTTTCGCCTTACGTGGAGAAGAATAATCGGCTGGTAAATCTGGACCACAATGCGGACTTCACCCAGGTGACAGCGGTGCAGCCTGATCAGAAGGGGCCGTATAGCGGGAGCTTTCCGCGATCGCTGGTGAATCCGGATCGGGCGATGTATTCGCCGCGGTTTGGATTTGCTTATCGGCCTAAGCTGAGTTTCTTCAAGGAGACGGTGGTGCGGGGTGGGTACGGCATCAACTACAACACGGGACAGTATGCCAGCTTCGCGAAACAGTTGGCATTTCAGCCGCCGTTCGCGGTGACGCAGACGAACATTGCTGGGCGTCAGGGATGCGGGACGTTGCAGTTGGCAAATTCGTTCAACTGCTCGACTGCAGCGGTGCAGAATAACTACAGCGTGAATTTGAACTATCGGCTGGGCCATGTGCAGGTGTGGAATCTGGATGTTCAGCGAACGCTGCCGATGGGGATTGTTGCGAACCTTGGATACAACGGAGCGCAGGGTGGAGCGCTGGATATTGTGCGGGCTCCTAACCGTACGGTGGGCGATGTACTAAACCCGGCTGCTCAGCCGTTCAACTATGAGGACTCGCTGGGGTACTCGCGGTTTCATTCGCTGACCCTGAATGTGCGGAAGCGAATGCAGAAGGGAGTTTCGCTACAGGCGACTTACCACTATGGACACTCTATCGACAATGCGTCATCGATCGGCGGTACCACGGTGGTGCCAGCTCAGAACGACAAGGACCTGAATGCCGAAGAGGGGAACAGCTCCTTCGACGTGCGTCACCAGGTGACGGGTAACTGGGTGCTGGAGCTGCCGTTTGGACCGAACCGGGCCTATTTCGCGAAGGGTGGGTTCTGGTCGAAGGCGTTGGATGGCTTTTCGTTCTCGGGGGATTTCACATTCGCTACAGGGACGTACTTCACCCCGCACTATGTGGCGACGATCGCGGAGACAGCTACGGGCACCAATAATTCGCTACGGCCGGATAGGATTTTTTCACAACCGATCCATGGGGCGGGGACGATTCTGGACTGGTTCAATGCAGCAGCGTTCACCACTCCAGCGGGTGGATTCGGAACGGCTTCGCGAGGATCGATTGAAGGGCCGGGCATCGTTGCCGTGGACGCTTCACTGTCGCGAACGGTTTCGATGGGAGAGATGCGATCGTTCGAGGCCCGGTTGACGGCAACCAATGTGTTCAACACAGTGCAGTACTCGGGGATTGATACGACGTTGAACTCGCCTACGTTTGGTCAGGTGACCTCAGCGGCTCAGATGCGACGGATTACGTTTCAGGTGCGCTATCGGTTTTGATGGCAAGGATCAGGGAGTCTTCGATGCGACGATTGGTGGCGGCAGTTCTGGTGGGAGCGATGGTGGGATCGCCGGTGCTGGCACAGCAGCAGGCAGGCGATGGCACTTTTACGTTGAGGGTGCAGACCGATATCGTGCTGACGAATGTGGTGGTGCGGGATAAAAAGACGGGTGAGGTAGTGAAAGGATTGAAGGCGAGTGACTTCACGGTCCTGGAGAACGGGAAGCCACAGAAGATCACGAGCTTCGACTACCAGAATGTGGATGAGGCTGCCGTACTGCATGAGAAGACTACCGTGTCTGGCAAGGCTACGATCGCGGATCTGTTGAATCGGAACCTGGCGGCGGATGCCGGGGCGTTGCGGGATCATCGCTTGATGGTGATGTTCTTCGATTTGAGCAGCATGCAGCCGGAAGACGTCGACCGCGCGGTACAAGCGGCGCAGGACTACGTCAACAAGAAGATGCAACCGGCGGACCTGGTTGCACTCGTCAGTATGTCAACCGGACTGAACATGGACCAGGACTTTACGGCGGACAAAGACGCTCTGCTAAAGGGTTTGGGCAAGTACAACGGAACCGAGGGCACGGGGTTCGCGAACGGCAACGAGGGTGGCAATTCGGGTGGGACGGCGGACGACGCTTCGAGCTTCACGGCGGATGACAGCGAGTACAATGCACTGAATACGGATCGCGAGTTGTATGCAATTCGTACTATCGCGAAGAGCCTTGAACGGGTGGACCAGCGGAAGAGCCTGCTTTATTTCAGTGGCGGATTGTCGCGGAACGGCATTGAGAATCAGGCGAGTATGCGAGCGGCTACCAATGCAGCGGTACGGGCGAATATGGCGATCTATAGCGTCGACTCGCGGGGGCTGGAGGCTCTGCCTCCGGTGGGCAATGCGTCAAAGGGAAGCTTGCGCGGCACGGCGGCTTATAGCGGCGGAGCGATGCAGAGCAATCTGGATGCGAACTTCGCCTCGCAGGAGACGCTGGGAACTTTGTCGAGCGATACAGGTGGGAAGGCGTTCTTCGACTCCAACGATTTTGCTCCGGCGTTCCAGCAGGTACAGCACGATACCGAGGCCTACTACATTCTTGGGTTCCGCTCGACGAACACGGCGCGGGATGGGAGCTATCGGCATCTGACGGTGAAGCTGAATCGCAGTGATGCAAAGATGGACTATCGGCCGGGATACTATGCGCCGGCTGACTTTCAACACTCGAAGACGGAAGACCGCGAACTGCAATTGACAGAGCAGCTGCGGAGCGATCTGCCGGCTACGGACGTCGCTGTGTATCTGCAGGCGCTTTACTTCCGACTGGATGACAATAAGTTTTTTGTCCCGGTATCGCTGATTGTGCCAGGGTCGCAGATTCCGTTTGTGAAGAATGGCGATCGGGACAAAGCGAATATCGATATCCTGGGGCAGGTAAAGAATGCTCAGGGAATAGCAGTAGGCAATGTTCGCGACACGGTGAAGCTGGCTCTGGATACAGGGCAACAGGTGCAGCGGAAGAACATTCAATATTCGACGGGATTTACTCTGGCCCCGGGACGGTATCACGTGAAGTTTGTGGTGCGGGAGAACGAGACGGGACGGATGGGAAGCTTCGAGACGGACCTTCAGGTTCCGGATATGAAGAAGAGTTCGCTGAAGCTGAGCTCGATTGTGCTGTCGAGCCAACGGACACCGAATGCGGCGAAGAAGGCGGCAAGCCCGCTGATACGCGATGGGGTGGAGTGGATTCCGAATGTGCCGCATGTGTTTCGGCAGGACCAGCATCTCTACTTCCTGTATGAGGTGTACGACCCTTCACGACAGAAGACAGAGGGGCCAGCTCCGGCGGCTTCTCCTGGCTTGATGCGTCGTCCGGCGGGGGCGGTGCGAGTGCTGACAAGCATCGAGTTCCTGAGCGGTGGGGTGAAGGTGTACGAGACACCGCTGGTGGAGGCGAATGCGATCAATATTCCAGAGCGGGGTGCCGTGGCGTTTCAGTTTGACGTACCGCTGACGCAGCTGAAACCGGGAACATACGTCTGCCAAGTGAATGTTATCGACGATGCGGGCGGAAGCTTCAGCTTTCCTCGGCTGGCATTGAGGGTGCAGGCTCCTGCGGCTGCTCCGCCAACGACTCCAACAACCACGGCAACAGCTCCGGTGGCAGCTCCAGCGCAGTAGGACCTCCTATTGACAGGAGCTGCATGGAGGGGGATCATATGGGCGTACCTCGCGGAGGTATGCCATGCGTCCGCATCTCCGATCTTCCTACTTCGTACTTCTCCTCAGCTTGTCGTTATTCCCTGCGCAGATCAGTGCGCAAAAGAACAATGCAGACGCCCAGTTGCTTCGTGAGGTGGGTCACCGAGATCCGCAGTGGCTGCTGATCCAACCGCATCTCCCAGACCCGATGACAGCTACTCCAGATGCGCTGGAGACGGCAGCCGATGTATTGCGGGCGCGACGTTTTCCCGCCGACGCGCTGGAGTACTACGGCTATTCCTTGCAACGTGGTGGCGAACCAACCCAGCTTCTGAACAAGATGGGCGTCACCGCGCTAGAGCTGCGGAATGCGATGCTGGCTCGGACTTACTTCCAGCGAGCGATCAAACTGAAGAAGAAGAATTCGGAGGCATGGAACAATCTTGGCGCAGTAGAGTACCTGGAGCGGAGCTACCGAAACGCCATTTCGGCCTATAAACGTGCAATCAAGATCGATAAGAAATCATCCACCTACCACTCGAACCTGGGGACAGCCTACTTCGAATTGAAGGACTTTGAGAGCGCACGGAAGGAGTATGGAATTGCGCTGCAGCTCGATCCACTGATGTTTGAACACCGTAGGGGTATGGCTGGGGTGACGGCGCACATGCTATCGCCGGAGGATCATGCACGCTTCTGCTTCGAGATGGCGAGGCTTTATGCGAAGAACGGAGATGAGGCCCAGATGCTGCATTCCCTGACGATGGCAAGTGAGGGTGGCTTCGACGTGGAGCGCGAGATGGGCAGGGATGCTTCCCTGGCGCCATATCGAAAGGATCCACGGGTGCTATTACTGCTGCAGAATGCGCGGGCATTGCGCGCCGGCCGCGATGCTACGGCTGTCGCTTCCAGAACGTTGCCTCCGCTGCCTCCGCCTTTGCACGAGTGAGACAACGCCTACTTGTAGGGGCAGTGACGACAGTTGGAGTTGCAGCAGTAGCCGCGCTTGAGATGGTAAGCCGCAGTGAAGACGAGGTACGGGCCTTCGTAGTAAAAGTCTTCTGGAGCAAGCTCTGGGAGGGCTTGTTTGTCTTCTTTATCTTCCGTTGGAGCTTTCTTTTCCGGCAGATCGGAGGCTGGCTTGGCTGGGTTCCGCATTGCTAGAACAATCCTAGAGCGGGCTGGGTCATCGTGGGGAGCATTGTAGGGGCGAGATTGTTCGGGACCTCTTCGAGAGGGCTGGTCTCTTCCTGTTGATGCAGCTTGCCATTGCGGTAGAGGACTTGCTTGCCCGGGACGGCAGCAACACGGTCGCCTGGAATCACGATGCCGACCAGGTTGATGGGGTCGGCGCCAGCTACCGGAATAATTGCGGAGCAGTCGCGGTGGCGGGCGGCGCGGAGCGAGTCGACTGCCTGCGGGAGGGCGAACTGCTCGCCGCCGAAGCCGGTGATGAAGCGGCCACCGCGAATCTCGCCGCGAGCTTCGAGGCGACGGAGAATACCGAGGAGATCGCGCCACCTGGGGGCGTTGGACTCACGGGTGAGCAGGTCGCGGAAGAGAATGCCGTAACGGGTGAGGAGCAGGCGGGCGGCTGATTCGAGGGCCTGGTCGGTGCGGCGGGCTTGGGCTATATCTGCGTTAGGTGGTACGGCGTGAAGCTCTTCGGAGAGGAGGCTCCAGCGGCCTGCGGAGCTGCGGACGGTGCGTTTGCCGGGGGCTTCGGTGGTGGTGGATTTACGGCGGGGGTCCATCATGGCGCGAAGCTGGTCGAAGCCGTCGGCGGCTGCGAGGCCCGCGGTGGCGAGCTCCCAGAGGGCGTGCTGGGTTTGCTGGCGGGAGAGGCCCAGGATGCGCTGGATGTCGTTGGAGAAGCAAGCTCCGCGTTGCTGGAGGAGAGAGCGAAGTTGCAGGGCTTCTGAGCTCAGAGCCTGCTGCAGCTTGGGTTCTTCCACGCACTGCTGGGCGAGGGCGTGGGGTAGCCAGTTTGCTGATTCACGGACGTAGAAGGTGATGGGAGCGGCATTGGTGGGGATGACACGGCGGGGCGCGACACCATCACCGGTGGACCAGGCTGGGTGGGGGGAGATGCGGCCCCAACCTACAGCTCCGGAGAGGCAGAGAGCGTCGAGCCAGCGGGGGTCGTAGTTGGCTACACGGGCGGGGAGGAGAGTGCGCTCCCACTCGATGGCGGGGGCTTCGAAGCCTTCGAGTTGGTGGAGAGCTTCGAGGACTCCTTCTTCGCCTGCAAGTTGGGTCTGCGGGGCGAGGTGCTGCCAGCCCAGAAGCCAGCGCATATAGATAGTTGGAGTGACGGGCTCGATCTGCTTGCGGAGCGTACCCAGGGTGCGGCGATGGATACGTTGCAGGATGCGACGTTCGCACCATTCGATGTCGTGATCTTCGGCGGTTGCGGGATGCTCAAAGGCTCCGCGCATGAGGAGTCCCTGCATCTCCATGGCGACGAAGGTTTGAAAGACTGAGGCTGGACCGAGGGTTAGACGCCTGGCGAAGGAACCGGCGGTTGTGGGTCCAAGAATTTGTAACCATCCCTGGACGCATTGCTTCAAAGACTCTTCTTTTGTGGCCGTATTAGCCTTTTTCCCGCTGGAGATTTGTGACGCTTCAGACGAAGCGGAGGAGCTCAGAATGGGAGAACTATCGGCTGGCCATAGGGCGTCTACGTGGGGAAGGCGCTCGGTAGCGATCCAGCAAGGAGTTCCAGCGCAGTCGATGGTTTGGGCGCGCCCGGTACGAGCGAGGCGTTCGTAGAAGGTGGGCCAGTGACGGGCTTCTTCGACGTCGATGATGGGTAGCGGCAGGACGATAACGGAGTGCATGAGGTCGTGGAGCTCATGCTCATCGCGGATGTCGGGCCAGCACTCGCCACGGATGGCGTCGATGGCGGCCTGGTCGAGCCTGCCTGCTTCTTCGAGGACGCTGGCGGGCAGGCTGCGATTGAGAGAGACAGCACGGGCACGACGCTCTTCGAGGCCGGCTTCGTCGAGAAAGGCGTAGGGGTTGGCGTTGAGGAGCTCATGGGCAAACTGGGAGGGGACGGGGGTGTCTACGGCGAGGCAACGGATGCTGCCGTCCTTGATTCCTTTGAGGACTTCAATCAGGCCTTCGAGGTCCATGGCCTCTTGCAAGACGTCTTTCATGACCTCGTCGACGAGGGGGTGATTGGGGATCTGGATGTCGCCGACGATGGTCTCGAAGCAGGCGGCGGCCTGGGGGAAGACGGAGGCCATGAGGTCTTCGGAACGGGTGCGCCGAATCTGGGGGGCGATGCGCTTGCCTTTGGAGAAGCGAAGGAGTTGCAGGCTGCGTCCGGCGGCCCAGCGCCAGCGGTTTTTGAAGATCGGCGATGCGATGGAGGCTTGTTCGAGGAGTTCTTTTGCGGTGTGTTCGGTGAGGAAGTGGAAGACGTCGGACAGAGGGAAGCTGTGCTGCTCGGCGAGGGA
>JAOAPB010000055.1 GCA_025462645.1 Edaphobacter sp.
ACCGCCCTCCGCACCATCTGGGACGTCATCGTTAAGATCCCTGGCACCGACCGCACCGACGACTGGGTGGGTGCCGGCAACCACCGCGACGCCTGGGTCTACGGCGCCGTCGACCCCAACAGCGGAACCGCAGCCATGCTGGAAACCGTCCATGGCCTGGGCGACCTGCTCAAGCAAGGCTGGAAGCCGCGCCGAACCATCGTCATCGGCAGTTGGGACGCCGAAGAAGAGGGACTCATCGGCTCCACCGAGTGGGCCGAGCAGCACGCCAAAGAGCTCACCCACGCCGTAGCCTACTTCAACACCGACGTCGGCGTTGCCGGCCCCAACTTCGGTGCCGCCGCAGTCCCCTCCCTCAAACAGTTCGTCCGCGAGGTCACCAAGGGAGTGCCCAGCCCCAAAGGAGGAACCGTCTACGAGCAGTGGAAGAAGGCCCAGGAGGCCGCCAACGAACGCAGCGGCGATGCCAGCACAGCCGGCGGTCCCAGCCGCTTCAACGCTCACGTCGAGAGTGACGTCAGCGTCCGTGACCTCGGCTCCGGCTCCGACTACACGCCGTTCATCCAGCACCTCGGCGTCCCCTCCACCGACGTCGGCTCCGAAGGCCCCTACGGCGTCTACCACTCCGTCTTCGACAACTACAACTGGTTCCTTAAATTCGCCGACCCGACCTTCGTCTACGAACAACAGCAGGCCCGCGTCTTCGGCCTCGAGATCCTGCACATGGCCGACGCCGACATCCTGCCCTACGACTACCAGCTCTACGGCAAAGAGATTCTCAGTTACCTCGAAGCCGCGCAAAAACGAGCCTCTAATCCCGACTTGAAGCTCGACTTCACCGCCACCCTCGTCGCCGCCCAGCGCTTCGCCGCCGCAGGCACCGCCATCCGCGCCCGCCAGTCTTCGCCACCCGCCAATGCCGTTGCGCTCAACCAGGCACTGAGAGCCGCCGAAGATGCCCTTCTCGCCCCGGAGGGCCTGCCCAAGCGCCCCTGGTTCAAGCACACCATCTACGCCCCGGGCGAGTTCACCGGCTACGCCGCCGTAGTCATCCCCGGTGTCAACGAGGCCATAGACGCTCCCGACACCGCCCGTGCCCAGGCACAATTGGCCACCCTCGCCGAAGCTCTCAATCGTTCAGCCACCATCCTCGAGTCCGCAGCAAAGTAGCCACACAGGCACGTGTTCTTGTTGCTGTCTGTCCTCTTCCAACCGCCCCAAAAGCTCGGGTGCCCCATCCTTTGCGGTCTCATCGCAAAGGGCGGGAGGTACCATCTCTCCCGGGCCAGCCGTTGCCGTCGTCTGTTCTTTTGTTAGTCATCCCGCAGGGATCTGCTGCTGCCTTAGCTTTTTGCTTCATCAAGTGCCATATACCACAAGGAATGATCACAACGAACGAAGGCCGCACCCCAAACGGATGCGGCCTTCGTTCGTTTCCTTTCAGATCTTACCCGCGAAGCGCCATCTGTTCCGTAACGATCTGCGTCAGGTCAGGCTTCTTCAGCCCATGCTCCTTCGCATTGAACTCATCGACCTTGCTCGACCAGTTCATGCTGCAGAACTTCGGCCCGCACATGCTGCAGAACGCCGCTTCCTTGTAGTAGTCATCCGGCAGCGTCTCATCGTGCATCCCACGCGCCGTATCCGGGTCGAGCGACAGTGCAAACTGCTTGTCCCAATCAAACGTATACCGCGCATGAGAGATGGCATCGTCCCGATCCCGCGCCCCGGGCCTGTGCCGTGCGATATCCGCCGCATGAGCCGCAATCTTGTAGGCGATGATCCCGTCCTTCACATCCTTCTCATTCGGCAGTCCGAGATGCTCCTTCGGGGTCACGTAGCAGAGCATCGCCGCCCCATGCCAACCGATCATCGCTGCGCCAATCGCGCTTGTGATGTGGTCGTAACCCGGAGCGATATCGGTCACCAGCGGCCCCAGCACGTAGAACGGAGCACCATCGCAGAGCTCGACCTCCTTGTCGACCTGCTCCTTGATCTTGTCCATCGGCACATGCCCCGGCCCTTCGATCATCACCTGCACATCGTCCTTCCAGGCCTGCCGCGTCAGCTCACCCAGCGTCTTCAGCTCGGCGAACTGAGCCTCGTCGCTCGCATCCGCAACAGACCCCGGCCGCAGGCCATCGCCCAGCGAATAGCTGACGTCGTACTTCGCCATCACCTTCGTAATCCGGTCGAAGTTCTCATACAGGAAGTTCTGCTTGTGGTGAGCGGTCATCCACTGTGCCAGGATCGCGCCGCCCCGGCTCACAATGCCCGTAATGCGCTTGGCTACCAGCGGGACATACTGGATCAGCACACCCGCATGGATCGTGAAGTAGTCCACGCCCTGCTGTGCCTGCTCCTCGATCACCTCGAGATAAAGATCGATATTCAGATCCTCCACCCGCTTCACCCGCGAAAGCGCCTCATACAGCGGCACCGTCCCAATCGGCACCGGCGAATGCCGCAGAATCTGTTCGCGGATCATCGGAATATCCCCGCCCGTCGACAGGTCCATCACGGTATCGGCGCCAAAGTGAACCGCCGTATGCAGCTTGCGCAGCTCCTCGTCCACATTCGAGACCAACGCCGAGTTCCCGATATTCGCATTGATCTTACACAGCGACTCCACGCCAATCGCCATCGGCTCGAGTTCCGGGTGGTTGATATTCGCCGGGATAATCATCGTCCCCTTGGCGATCTCACTCCGCACCAGCTCCGCCGAGATCTTCTCCTTTTGCGCGACAAAGGCCATCTCTTCGGTAATCAGCCCCTTGCGAGCGAAGTGCATCTGCGACATATTCCAGTCACCCGTCCGCTCCGCCTCGGCCTTACGCTTGACGACCCACTCGGCCCGCCCCGTCGGCACCTTGTATCCGTTGCCGTTCGTGCCATTCCCGTTCGTATGCTGTCCGTTGCCATTGCCGCTCATTCGTCTTCCCCGTCAAAATACGATGTTATCGAGTAAAGTATACGCCGCCCAGCGTCGCCTCACCTGTCGGTCGCGAGGCTGTCCTTCAAGGCGTTTTTTTGGATCCCTCATCGCCGCTCTATCCAGCACAACCAAATGCAAAGCCCTGCATCAAACCCACCAGAATGCAGCACCGTGAGTACTCCGGCTGAAAGTCTGCCACGTCACTGCACGGATAGAAATCAGCTCGGTTGTCAAATCAGCGCATTTGGCGCCGCAGTGGAACTGCGTTAAAAACCTAAGGAGAATCATATGAAGCTCTTCTCAGCTAACATCGAAGACCTCCGCACCCTCTACGTCACCAACCTGCAGAAAGCCCTCGACATGGAGCAGAAGATCACCAAAGCTCTTCCCACCATGATCGAAAAATCTACCGACCCCGAGCTCGCCAACGCCTTCAGAACTCACCTGGAAGAGACCCGGGGCCACGTCGCCAAGCTGGAAGCCATCCTCCGCAGGTCTACCGGTGATGCCTCCACTCAAACCTGTAAGGTCATCAACGGTCTCACCACTGAAGCAGAGGACAGCATCAAAGATGCCGCCGATCCGGCCATCCGCGACATCACTCTCATCGCCGCAGGCCAGCAGGTCGAGCATCATGAGATCGCCGTCTACGGCACCCTCCGCACCTGGGCAGGCATTCTCGGCGAGACAGACGACGTCAACATCCTTAACTCCATTCTCGACGAAGAGGAGAACGCCGACCAGATCCTCACCGACATCTCCGATCACGTCAACCTTCAGGCCGCTGCTTGAACCTATGGCCGGCGGGCCTACTCTGGCCTGCCGGCCATAACTTCAATGTCCGTATCCACCCGAGTGAATATCCACCTTCCCCCGAAACATCCGATACGCCACGACGAAATACCCCAGCGCCAGCAACATCCCGAATCCCCACCAGATCGAGCCCACCTGGAGGGCATACGCTCCAGTGCGAGCTCTATCGATCGTCAGATCCATCGCCGGATTCGCAATCGAGGGTAATAATGCAGGATAGAGTCCCACCCCTGCCCCCACCATCATTAGCGCAAGGTACGCGGCGCAAGCCAGAAACGCTCGCTTGTCCTCATGCCGCCGCGAGAACAGCAGCACCCCCAGCAACGACAACACCACGCCCACCGGGATCAGAAAGGCGACAGGATGAGATGCGTAGTTACTCAGGCTCTGCGGCCGAATCTTCATCGTCGCAACCAGACTCATCACCGTCAGCACGAACAGCGGTCCCCACAGCAACTTCACCGTCTTGCGTGCTCGCTCCTGCAACGCCCCGGCCGTCTTGACGGCAAGATACAGCCCGCCATGCGTGGTCAGCGCCACCAGCGCCAGCACACCGCCGATTACCGTGTACCAATCGAGAATCCCCGGTGACGGCCCGACCCTCCAGTTCGTCCATAGCGGCAGGAAGAAGTACGAGTCCGTCCCCAACGGAACCCCTCGAATCACATTGGCCAACGCCGCTCCATAGAAGACCGCCAGCAGCGCACTCGAGAAACCAAACAGCCCATCGAAGAACGTCTGCCAGACACGCATGTCGATGTGTCCGCGTAGCTCGATGCTCACACCTCGCAGTATCAGCAACCAAAGCACGATCATCAGCGGGAGATAGAACCCGCTGAATGAAGACGCATAGACCAGCGGAAACGCGAAATACAGTGTCCCTCCTCCGGCAATCAGCCAAACTTCATTTCCATCCCACACCGGTCCGATGCTGGCGAGCGTCATCTTTCGCTCGTCGCTGGTCTTCGCCACAAACAGATGCAGCACGCCCACGCCCATATCGAAGCCGTCCAGCACTACGTAGGCCACCAGCATCACCGCTACCAGCCAGTACCATATCCCTCCCATACGCTACTCCTCCAACAACGTAGTGTTGCGTAGATGCTCCCGATGCGGTCCCCTATTGATCTCTCGATAAATCAATAGCAGGAAGAGGATCCCCAGGAGCGTATAAAGTCCCATAAAGCCAAGCAGCGTAAACAGCGCATTCCCCGCCGAGACATACTTCGAAGAGCCCGCCGACGTTCGCATCAGCCCGTACACGACCCATGGCTGGCGTCCAATCTCAGCCGTCACCCAGCCTGCCGTCGTCGCAACATAGGGCAGAGGAAAGCTCAGCATCAACGGCCATAAGATCCACCGTGTCGCATAGAGCTTGCCCCGCCACAGCAGAAACGCAGCAACTACCATCAACGCCACGAAGTACGTCCCCAGCCCAGCCATGATGTGGTAGCAGTAGTACAGCAGGGGCATAGGCTCCGGCCAATCCTCACGCGGAAAATGATTCAACCCCTCTACCGACGCAGTCGTCGTCCCATAGATCAGAAAGCTCAGCACTTTGTTGACCACCAGAGGATTGTCGATCGTCTCCGTCTCCTCGTTCGGCTGCCCCATAATCGCGATGCCCGCGCCCTTCTCCGTATGGAACAACCCCTCCATCGCCGCTATCGACGCCGGTTGCGTCTTCGCGATGTACTTGCCCTGCATGTCGCCGGTCGGAAAGATCATCAGTATGCATGAGACGCAACCCGCAATCACTCCCGTCTTGACGAAGATCCGCGCATAGTGCGGAAACCTGCCCTCCAGCAGGTAGAACGCGCCTACCGACCCCATCACGAAGGAAGCCGTCACCACAGACGCGCACATATTATGCGCATACTCAAGCAGCGCCCACGGATTCATCAGCAGACCCGTAAAGCTCGTAAGCTCAAACGTTCCATTCGGCAGAATCTTGTAGGCAACCGGATGCTGCATCCATGCGTTCGTCACGATGATGAAGTAGCCCGAGATCCACGACCCCAGAAACACCATGAACGCCGCGCCCCAGTGCGCCCATGCCGACAGCCGCTTCTCCCCGAACAGAAACAGCCCTAGAAACGTCGACTCCAGAAAGAACGAGAACACCCCCTCCATCGCCAGGGGCTGCCCAATCACTCCACCCGTCACCCGTGAGAAAAGCGACCAGTTCGTCCCGAACTGAAACTCCATCGGGATGCCGGTCACCACACCCATCAGGAAGTTGATCCCGAAGATCTTCCCCCAGAACCGCGCCGCATCGTGATAGTGCTCATCCCCTGTGCGGATCGCCACCGTCTTCAACACGACGATCAGAAGCGCAAGTCCCATCGTCAACTGCGGAAACAGATAATGAAACGTGATCGTAAATCCGAAGTGTATTCGGTGCATCAACAGAGGATCCATGGAATCGCTCCCGACCCGCAAATTCTGCAGATGCGCTAGTTATACGCCCCCATCCCATGACGGACGTTCGAATTTGCCTGCAACATTCATAAAACGCGGCGGTCATCGCACGATGGCCGATTATCAGTTATTCCTCAATGCCACCATGGGATTGATCCGCGAAGCCCGTCGCGCCGGAACATACCCGGCGAGTGCCGCCACACCTCCCAGCAACAGAATCATCACCGCAAACGTCATTGGGTCTGTAGGCGCGGTCCCAAACAACATCGACGCGATCAGATTCGCAACGATCATCGACGCCACCGCTCCCACGCCGATCCCCACAGCGGCCAGTCGCAGCGTCTTCGAGATCACGCCCAGCTGTACCCTGCCCTGCGTCGCACCGAGAGCCATGCGAATCCCAATCTCCTGCGTCCGCCGCGTCACCGAATACGAGATCACCCCATAGATTCCCAGCGAAGCCAGCACCAGCCCCAGCACCGCAAACGTCGCCACGAGCAGCACAAAAAAATTCCGCGGTGAAACCGCATGGTCCACAATCCCCTGTATCGGCCTGAACGCAACTGCAGGCTGGTTCGGATTCAGCTCCCGCAGCGTCCGCAATACGCTTCCTGCCAACTGCGCCGGCGGCAGCTTCGTCCGCACCACCAACTCCGCTCCTTCCGGACCCCACTCATCACGCATGGTCGGCAGGTACATCTGTTCGCCGGCCTTTCCCTCGACGTTCGTCTCATGCACATCCGCCACCACGCCAATCACACGCACCTCGCTCTTGCCGATCAGCGCGATCTTCCCCACAGCATCCTCCCCAGGCCAAAGGAAACGTGCCGCCGCCTCATTCAGGATCACCGTATTCTCACCCTTCATGGAGTCCTGCCAGCCGAAGTCGCGTCCGCGCAGCCGCATTCCCATCGCAGTCACGTATCCCGGCGTAACGATATAAACGAACGCGCCAGGAACCTCGCCATTCCGATACACCTTTCCCTTCGCGCGAGGCCCACCCCATCCGCGGTTCCGCTCAAGCGGCAGATTGTCTGTAATTCCAGCCGCCTCCACCCCCGGAATCGCACGAACGCGTCGCAGGACCTCCTCCAGAATCGCACTTCTCTTCTCAACGCTCCCGCCGTCGTTATAGTCCACCTTGATCGCAGCCGCAGCCGCCGGTTGAAAGCCGAGGTCCACATCCAGCACCCGGATAAAACTCCGCAGCAGCAGACCCGCGCCAATCAGCAGCACACAAGCCAGCGCCACCTCCGAGATCACCAGCGCGGACCGCATCCTCTCGTGGCTCCTGCCCTCGCTCATACCCTGCCCCGAACTCTTCAACGCCTCCTGCAGATTGCTGCCCGACATCTTCAGCCCCGGCAACAGCCCAAACAGAACCGAGGCTCCAACGCTGATCGCCAGCGTCCATAGAAGTGCCGCACCATCCACCTTCACACTGCTCAGCAGCGGCAACGCAATCGAACCCTGATGCCCAAGGTAAGAAGTGATCCCATACGCCAATCCAAGTCCCAGCACCGCACCCATCCCGGCCAGCACCAGGCTCTCCGTCAAAAGTTGCCGTACCAATCGCCCTCGTCCCGCCCCCAGCGCGCTGCGCAGCGCAAACTCCTTGCTCCGCGCCGCCGCTCTCGCGAGCAGAAGGTTCGACAGGTTCACGCACACGATCAACAGGATCAGCCCCACCGCGCACCACAGCACAATCAGTGATCGCCGCAGTCGTCCACTCACATGCTCCTTCAACTCGATCGGCTTGGCGCTATAGCTACCCGCTGAATCCGGATACTTCTTGCTCCAGAAAAATTTGGGGAAGAGCGCCTTAGCCTCCGCCTGTGCCTGAGCCGCACTCACCCCCGGCTTCAATCTCCCAATAAGCGCCAGCGTATTCCCCTGACTGCGGATATCGTCCATCACCTGCGGCACAAAGGCGTCCACCTTGGCCCCCGGAGAAAACACCGCCCCAAAGTCGAACGTATCCGGCAACACGCCGACCACCGTCACCGGCTGCCCATCCAGCGTAATCGCCTTACCTACGATCCCCCGATCGCCGCCAAACTGCCGCTCCCAGAAAGAATGCGCCAGCAATACCACCGCGCGACCGCCTTTAATCGACTCGTCCTTCGTAAACGAGCGCCCCAACGCAGGCTCCACGCCCAGCATGGAAAAGAAGTTCCCCGCAACACCGATGCCCGTCACCGGAATCGGCTCTCCATGCCCTGTCAGCTTGAAGTTGTCGCTCGTCGAGAACGCGAAGTAGCCCGTCACATCTTCATACGAGCGGTTCTGCGCCAGCAGGTCGTCATAGGCATCCGCCGAATACGTCGAGGCGGAGAGCCCGTTCGCATCCGCCGGTGCAATCCAAACCAGCCGCTGCGGATCCCGGAACGGCAACGGCCGCAGCAGAATCGCATTGACCACGCTGAACACCGCGATATTCGCGCCAATCCCAAGCGCCAATATCAGCACCGCAATGACAACAAACATACGATCTCGTCCAAGAGTCCGCACCGTATAGCGAAGGTCCTGCAACAGGACATCCAACCCCGGCAACCCACGCTCCTGCCGCTGTCGCTCCTTCGCCTGAGGAACCCCACCAAAGCGAATCATCGCCTGACGTCGCGCCTCCTTCAAAGAGAGCCCTCGTCTCAGATTCTCGGCGACCGCCATCCCCAGATGGGCTGCGATCTCCTCTTCCAGCTCACGGTCGAGCGGATGCTTGCGAAAGAAGGAACCCACCCGTTGCACCGCACGCCGAAGCGAATCCATTATCGAGCTCTTCATGCCAGTCTCCCCATCGCGCATCCTTCTCCTGTGGCATCACCACATTACCTCTGTGGATACGCCACAGGAATAGAAAAGTTCAGGACCGCCCCCAAAATATTTCGCCACAAGCCTGGACACCCCTCCTTCCCCCTTCACGCAAATAGTCGTAAACTTCAAATGAGACTTCCTATGCCAAACCTAGCCCCGAAGAGCCCCATCAAGATTGCCATCGCCACCATCATCATCGTGGCAACCGTCGCCTACCTCGCCTTCACCGGAGTTCGCGACAACAAGAGCTACTACGTCACCATCGGCGAGCTCCATGGCATGGGCAACAAGGCCTACGTCCGCCACCTTCGTGTCGCAGGCAACGTAGCGCCCGGCAGCATTCACCGCGTCGGCACCAACGCCACCTTCCAGCTAGTCGAGCAGGGCCGCACCCTGCAGGTCAACTACCAGGGCACCGAGCCCCCACCCGACACCTTCAAAGATGACGCCCAGGCCCTCGCCGTCGGCACCTACGGCCGCGACGGCGTCTTCCGCGCCACCCAGCTCCAGGCCAAGTGCGCCTCCAAGTACGCCCCCGCGAACAAGCCGGCTGACGCCCCGGCCACCAACACCACCGCCACCGCTCTACCCACCACTCGTTAGCCCCGCGCGCACGATCGGAAGTTCATGATGCAGACGGAAGCGACAACTCGCAGCAGCGCCTCCCCCATCGCTGCCCCGCCGCCCTGCGTCTCGCTCGACTCCGCCTCCAAGCTCTACGGCTCCTTCGCCGCGCTCCGTAACATCACCGCTACCATCCTCGCCGGTACCTGCACCGTCATCCTCGGCGAAAACGGAGCCGGCAAGTCCACGCTCCTCCGTCTTGTCGCCGGCCTCATCACGCCCACCCGCGGCACCGTCAACATCTTCGGAGAGCGTCCGCACCTGCAACGGAGCCGCATCGCCTACATGAGCCACGCCCCCATGCTCTACGACGAGCTCACCGCCATGGAGAACCTCACCTACTTCGCCTCCCTCCATCGCGAAGGCCGCTGCGCCTGCGTCGGAAGCCCCGAGATGGCCCTCCGCGCCGTCGGCCTCGATCCCCACCTCTCCCGTCCCGTCGGCCAGTACTCCCAGGGCATGCGCCAGCGAACCTCCCTCGCCCGCGTCCTCCAGACCGATCCCGAGCTCCTCCTGCTCGACGAGCCCTTCTCCAACCTCGACGTAGGTTCCGCCCAGCACATGATCGAACTGCTCACCGACTTCCGCACCTGGCCTGTCTCCCCGGCCAACGGCACCGCCGGAACCCGAACCATCATGCTCACCACCCATCAGGCCCACCTCGCAGCGCCCCTCGCCGACACCACCATCACCATGCGCCAGGGCCAGATCGTCTCCCTCGACACCGCCCAGGGAGCCGCTCGGTGAAGTCAGTTAAAACCGAAAAGACCAACGCAGCCCGGCTCCTCGACACCCTCAATATCACCTACGAGCTTCGCGCCTACGAGGTCGATCCCGAAGACCTCACCGCCATCTCCGTCGCCCGCAAGATCGGCCTCCCCCCCGAGCAGGTCTTCAAGACCCTCCTCTCCCAGACCAATAGCAGCGCCGGCGGCCGGTCAGCTATAGATCATCTCTTCGCCGTAATTCCCGGCGATGCCGAGCTCGACCTCAAAAAACTAGCCCACGCCGCCGGAGCAAAGAAAGTCGATCTAGCCTCCCTCAAAGAAGTAGAGCCTCTCACCGGCTACATCCGCGGCGGAGTCACCGTCATGGGAGCTCGCAAGCCCTTCCCCGCCTACGCCGACGAAACCATCGAGCTCTTCGATCTCATCTCCGTCTCCGCCGGCCAGCGCGGCCTCCAGCTCATCCTCTCTCCCGCCGACTACCTCCGTGCCGCCAACGCCACACTCGCCGACCTCACCAAATCGCCGGTACGCCCCGGAACCGCCGGATGAACTACCTCGGCCACGTCCTCAACCATCTCCGCAAAGACCTCCGCCTCGAATGGCGCTCCCGTGACTCCATCAACGGAATGCTCTTCTTCTCGCTCCTGGTGGTCGTCGTCTTCAGCATGGCCTTCGACCCCACCGCCTCCGCCTCCCGCCAGATCGCCGGAGGCATCGTCTGGGTCGCCATCCTCTTCGCCGCCACCACCGCGCTCAACCAGTCCTGGACCCGTGAGCTCCGCAACGACGTCATGGACGCCCAGCGCCTCGCCCCCTCCCCGGCCAGTGCGCTCTTCCTCGGCAAGGCTCTCGCCAACATGCTCTTCGTCCTCGCCGTCGAAGCCATCCTCGCGCCGCTCTTCACCATCTTCTACAATCTGCATGCAGTTGGCCCCGGCTGGCTCCTCACCCTCATCATGCCCCTGGGAACCTGGGCCCTGGTCGTCAACGGAACCTTCTTCGCCGCCCTCGGCATCCGCACCCGCAACCGCGAGCTCCTGCTCCCTCTCGTCCTCTTCCCCATCTCCATCCCCGCGCTCCTCGCCATGGTCCAGGCCACCACCGGCGTCCTCACCGCAGAGCTCGACAGCATCCAGCTCTACCTCTGGGTCAAGGTTCTCGCCTCCTACGACATCATCTTCACCACCGTCTGCCTCTTACTCTTCGAAACCGTGCTCCACGCCGAATAGCGAGGGAGGGGAGACCGCTAGCCAACCTCCCCGCAGACTAGCCAACCTCCCGGCAGACAAGGTTCTTGCCGTTGTCTGTTCTCGCTCCATCAGTCAAAACGCCCGGGTGCCCCATCCATCGCAGTTCCATCGCGATAGGTGGGATGTAAACTCTCCCCCGGCCAGCTCTTGCCATTGCTGTTCTTCTCGCAGCGGAGAGGGTTACGGGCGCGCATTTCAAACTGACCCACTACCGAATAACGGCCATAATTCTCACACCAACCCCTTAAGCGCGATAAACTAGACGCATCGTGTCCAGACCTACACCAACTAGGATCGTCACGGGGCTCTGGTTCGCCGCCACGGTAATCATCCTTGTCTTCGGCTTCTATCAAGCCATCTTCGTCGCGCCGACGGAAGCCACCATGGGCAACGTCCAGCGCATCTTCTACTACCACGTCCCCAGCGCCACCGCCGGACTCATCTTCCCCTACGTCAACCTCATCGGCTCGCTCGCCTTTCTCTACTGGCGACGCCGCGATCCCCTCAAGGCCCTGGCCGCCGACGCGCTCGCGCTAGCCGCCGCCGAGGTCACCATCGTCTTCACCAGCATCGGCCTCGTCACCGGAATGCTCTGGGGCAAACCCGTCTGGGGCATCTGGTGGACATGGGACGAGCGCCTCACCACCTACCTCCTCCTCTGGCTCATCTACGTCAGCTACTTCGTCGTTCGCCGCCTCTCCAGCACCGGGCAGACCCAGACCCTTGCCGCGATCCTCTCCATCTTCGCCGGCATCGATGTCCCCATCGTCTACATGTCCATCCGCTGGTGGCGCACCCAGCATCCCTCGCCCGTCTTCTTCGGAGGACCTGACTCCGGCCTCGATCCCTCCATGCGGCCCGCCTTCTTCCTCAACTTCGCCGGCTGGATCATGTGGGGCGTCTTCATCACCGCGTTCCGCTACGCCCTCGAGCGCCGCCGCCAGGTGGCCGAGCAGAACGCCGCTCTACATGCCATCGAAGCCTCCCTGGAGATTCCCCACCCATGACCTGGCACTCCTTCTTCGACCTCAGCACCATGGAGCACCGTCACCTCCTCTTCGTCTACGTCGGTATCTGGGCAGTCCAGCTCGGCTACCTCATCTGGCTCTCCTGGAACTGGCTGCACACTAAAAACCCCAACGACTAGCCCTTACCTCCACATCGACCATCGGCAGTGCCGCTGCCGTTGTCTTTTTGCAGTTGTCGTTTGCTTGTCGTCGCCATCACTCCTGAGCTGTCTCGCAATTGCCGTCACTCCTGAGCTGTCTCCGCAATTGCCGTCACCCTGAGCTGCCTTTGCAATTGCCGTCACCCTGAGCGGCCGTTTGTTGTCGCCGTCATCCCCGAGCTGTCTCCACAGTCCCCGTCATCCTGAACTGCCTTTTGCAGTTGTCGTCATCCTGAGCGGAGCGAAGGATCCCGAAGGTCTCCGATCCGCCACAACCGTTTGGCCCTTTCCAACAAGCAACTTCACCGTCCTTGCTGTTGCCTGTTCTTGCCTTTCGAAGGAGCACAGTGCTTCGCCCGCGATCCAGAGCCATTGTTATTCCTCCTAAAAAACCATTAATTCCGAATGGCACGATCGACCGTCTCATCGTCAAACGCGCAGTCGAAGAATCGTATTTTTATGGAAACCAAAACGACCCACTTAAAGGCTGTCAAGCCCCTTAATCACCTAACCTTAGGAAAACAAAGGACATCAACTTGGCACACTAGTTTTACCGAATTTGCTAAACTAGATACAGAGTCAAAGAAAACCCGGCCCAAAGCCGGGTTTTCCCCTTAACTACCCGTAACCCAAGCTGGGAGAGGACTTTGCGTGTAAACCTTTTGCAATGACGACTTTACGGAGACATAACCCTGTAATCTACTGAATAAAAGCAACTTACGCGCAAAGTAGGGGAGGGGGAGGGTAGTCGAATGGCACCACATAACCCCTGCCCGCCGACAGTAGAACGGGCAGAGTGGAAAGAGAAGAACCGAGGAAGGGACGAGGATAAAAAAGCAACGAAGCCACAGTGGTCGCGACTTCGTTGTCCGAGAAGGAACTGCAACTGACGCGGAGCTCCCCATCTAAGCAGCTCAGAACGTCGTTTGCATAGACACAGGCTCGGTGGAAAGGTTTCGCGGGAATACCGTTCTAAATTTCAACCGAGGATTTCCTTCGCTTGCGACCCACCAACTCCCATCGATAGACCCCGAACAAGTAGACTCGCAATAGTGCCAGAAATCCGCCAACTCCTGTTCCGCTCTCCTCTGCTCGCCGCCGTCACCTCGGTTGTTCTCCTCGCCGGAGCCTCAGGCTGCCGCCGAAGCCACTTTCCCGACGTTCCCGCCGGATACCGCGAGTTCGCCTACATCAGCAACGGCGCCTCCAACACCGTCTCTGTCCTCGACCTGGTAAACCTCCGTCAGGACCGCACCTTGCAGGTAGGCAGTAACCCAACCGGTCTCGCCGTGAACCCTCGCCTGAACGAGGTCTACGTCGTAAACACGCAGTCTGGCTCCGTCTCGGTGATCGACGCCAATGCGAACCGCGTCGTCGCCACGATTCCCGTCCATCGCCTTCCCTACTTCATCAGCGTGGATCCATCCGGTCGCCGCGCCTACGTGGCCAACTCCGGCTCGAACACCGTCAGCGTCCTCGACCTCGACAAGCGCCGCGAGATAGCTGTAGCCGGAACCGGCGAGCAGCCCGGACTGGCGCGCATCTCGCCGGACATGCGCTCACTGGTCGTCACCAACCGCGGCAGCAGCAGCATCTCCATCTTCGACGTAGCTCCCTACGAAGCCTCCCGACCCATCCTCCACCTCCGAGCCGCCTTCCCAGGCTGCCCCGGCGCCACCGACGCAGCCATCCTCCCCGACTCCTCCAAAGCCTTCATCGCTTGCTCCGCCGGCCACCAGGTCATGGCCATCAACCTCGCTGCCGCCCCCGAGTCATGGGCTGCCAAGCAGGACTCCTCGCTCACCACCGACCACGTCCTGACACTTCTGGATGTAGGGCATACCCCTGTCCATCTTGCCTTGAAGCCCGACGGTGGGGAGATCTTCGTCTCCAACTTCGCCTCCGACAGCATCTCCGAGATCTCTACCTGGACCAACGAAGTAGGGGGCACCTACACCATCGGCAACAAGCCAGCTCACGGCATCGTCAGCGGAGATAACAGCACGCTGTGGGTCTCAAACTTCGGAGCGGATTCCATCAGCCTCTACAGCATTGATGATGGGAGGCTTGTGAGCAGTATCCATACCGGCTCGGCGCCTGACGCACTCGCCTTCTCGGCTGACGAGCACCTTCTACTAGCTACTGATGCTCACTCCGGAGATGTGGCCGTCATCCGCACTCAAGGCAAGGTCGGGCCAGCGCTCTTCACCATGCTTCCCGCAGGCAGTTCTCCTAATTCGATCGTTGTAAAAGCTATAAAAAATGAGCCGTAATTTCCGGTCCAGGGTTTGGTATTTTTTGGGGAAAGTGATCGCAAGGGATGGTGTTTCGCTGGTTCAACCGTGGTAAAAAGTATGGCTAGTGTGGGACTGAACGTCCAATACATGGACGCTAAAAAGTACGTCAAATGGATTTCAAGTATTTTCGATTCGTCAAGACAGATGCATGAAGTGAATCCTTGGTCCTGAATACATAATCTCCCAAAAAATAGCTCCATGAAGATAGGATCCTCCAAGATGCGCTTCACCGCTCTCAGCATACTGATACTCGCTACCTGCATGACTGCCGACTTGACCGCACAGACAGCATCTATCCCATCTATCCCTGGCAACCTGCACCCACCGATCGACAGCACCTGGTGGAAACATGCCGTCGTCTACGAGATCTATCCACGCAGCTTTCAGGATTCGAACGGCGATGGTATCGGCGACCTGAACGGCATCACGCAGCGTCTCGACTACCTGCAAGCACTCGGAGTGGATGCCATCTGGATCGCACCGATGTTTCCCTCCCCCCAGGTTGACTTCGGCTACGACGTCTCCAACTACGAGGCTATCGATCCCAAGTACGGTACGCTCGCCGACTTCGACCGCCTGGTCGCCGAGGCCCAGAAGCGCAGTATCCGCGTGCTCCTGGACATGGTGCTGAACCACACTTCGGACAAGCATCCGTGGTTTGTGGAGTCGGCCAGCTCGCGCACGAACCCAAAGCGCAACTGGTACGTCTGGAAGGACGGCAAGCCCGGACCGGACGGCAAACCCCTGCCTCCCAACAACTGGGTCAGCCTCTTCGGCGGCTCGGCATGGGAGTACATGCCGCAGACAAAACAGTTCTATTACCACAAGTTCTACAAGCAGCAGCCGGATTTGAACTGGCGAAACCCCGCTGTTGAGAAGGCTGTCTTCGGGTCCATGCAGTTCTGGCTCGATCGCGGCGTCGCCGGATTTCGCCTGGACGCGGTACCGACTCTCTTCGAAGATCCGCGGATGCGGGATGAACCGGCTGAGGGCGGCACAAATGCGCAGGGCGATCCGAAGCTGAAGGATATCTATACGAATAATCTGCCTGAGGTGCATGATGTCATTCGCCGGATGAGAGCGATGGTCACGAAGTATCCGGGCGACCGCGTGCTGATCGGCGAGACCTACCTTCCGAACACGGCGGAGCTGGACAAGTGGTATGGCGGGGCGAAGCGGGACGAGCTGCAACTACCCATGGATATGATCATCGGCTTCTCCAACAAGCTGGATGCCGATACCTTCCGGAACCGCATTCTTGAGGTAGAGACGCAGGTACATGGTTCGCAGCCTTTGATCGTCTTCGACAACCATGACAACGTCCGCAGCTGGGACCGCTATGGAGACGGCGTGCACAATGAAGCCATTGCGAAGCTGATCGCCGCGATGCTCTTCACCACCCGATCCACGGCGCTGATGTACTACGGCGAAGAGCTAGGCATGGCGACCACTACCCCCACGCGCGTCGAGGACGTGAAAGACCCTATTGGTATCACCGGTTGGCCGAAGGAGAAGGGTCGGGACGGCGAACGCACTCCGATGCAGTGGGACGCCTCGAATCCGCAGGCTAGCTTCAGCTCCAACACCTCCACATGGCTTCCTCTTCCACCAAACTACAAGACGGTCAACGTGGAAACAGAGCTTGCCGATCCCAACTCACTACTCAACTGGCACAAGCAGTTGATCTCCATGCGACGCAAGCGAGACAGCATCCGTGACGGCGGCATCGTAATGCTCGACATCACAAACTCGAATGTCCTCTCCTATGTCCGCACGGCACCTCCCGGACACCACAACATCGTCATCGCGCTGAATATGACCGCTCAACCGCAGAGTATTGCGCTTGACCTGACCACAGCCGGGATCAAGGAGAAGTTAATGCGCACGCTGCTCACCAACGAACCATCGTTGCAGGGTGCGACATCAACCTCAATAACGCTGCCGCCGTTCGCTACCTGGATTGGAGAGGTTCAGTTACCGTAGTTCAAATCTGACGAGCCAGCACCAGAGTGATGTCGTCAGGTTGTTCATCAGCCCCGATCCATGCGTCCAGAGCCTGCATGACCTGGCTTGAGATGACATGCAGGGGCTGATCACGGTAGCGGCTGACAACCTCCATCAATCGCTCTTCGCCAAACTCGCCAAAGTCGTTCTCCGGCTCCGTTACACCATCGGAGTAGGCCACCATGATGTCACCGGGATGCATCTGGAAGCGGTCCTCATCGTATTGCATTCCATCCATCAGGCCCACGACAGTTCCTCCCTGGTCGAGACGGCGAATTGTTCCATCACGGCCAAGCACGAGAGGCGGCAGCTGCCCCGCATTCGAGTAGGTCAGCATAGCCGAGGCTACATCGTAGTGCGCGAGGAACAATGTCGCGTACTTCTCCGGCTGCGTACTGCGATAGAGATGCCGATTGAGCAGCGAAAGGATTCGCCCCGGCGACTGAAAGAGCTCGTCGCAGTCTCCACCCCGCTCATCACGACTGGCCATGAGCCCTGCAATCGTGGACTCGCTGTAGACGAGCTCTTCGCTGGCAAACCGGTAGGCCCGCACCGCCGAGTGCAGCGTTGCCATCAGCAGCGCAGCCGAGATCCCCTTGCCGCTGATATCGCCGAGCGCAATGCCGACGCCAGTCTCCCTGCGACTGGCGTTCCCGTTGTGCGCCTCCTCATGAAAGACGAGAAAGTCATAGTAGTCGCCACTGACGGATCGAGCTGGACGGCAGACGCCATGCAACTCCAGCGCCTCGAGGCTACAGGTCTGGTTCGGAAAGAGATTCGCCTGAACCTCCTGCGCGATGGAGATCTCGTTTTGCAGTCGCTCCTTCTCCTTCTGCTCCTCCAAGAGCCGCTGCAACGATCCGGTCATCGTGTTGAACGAACGGCTCAACTCCGCCAGCTGGTCGGTCCGCTGCACACCGATTCTATGATCCAACTCCCCCTTGTCGATGCGCTGGGTTGCGTCGTAGAGATCGGTGACCGATGCTGTAATGGTGCGGCTGAGCCGTATGGCCATCACCAGGGCCAACAACTCGATCAGCGTGAAGACGATACACAGCACGATAAGCCCGATGCGATATGCACTGGTGACGATGCCGCCGAGGGACCCTCCGAAGAGCTGCCGGTAAAGGAGGGAGGGCCGAGAGTCCATCTTGATGGGGATGCTGTCGTGCTCCCCGGTGGCCCAATCGGTCATCGCCATAGTTGAGATGAAGTGAACCTGGATATCCGCTACATTGACACCTTGCAACTCGCCGCCACCGCCTACAGAGCTCTCGTGGGTTTTTCTGGAGGCATCTCTCGCTCCTGCTGGAGTGCTCGGCGGTGCTGTCGATCCAGCACCGGACACGGGCTTCGCCGCTCTCTTGTCTGCATCCGCGGTCTGGCTGCCCAACCTTTCATCGACGAACAGCTGCGCGTGTCCCAGGCCATCGGCGACAATTCGCATAAACGCGCTGTCGATCGGCAGGCTGCTGACCAGAGTGAGCATCCGCCGATCATTCAGCCGTTGCTGATGCACGGCAGCGAGGTACAGATCTCCGCCATCGAGCACCAAGCCCTGGAACTCCCCTCCCTGTAGGTCCGTCGCCCAGGCGGGCAACCCCAGCGGAGTCTTTCTCTGCACCGTGCCCAGAGCCAGAGGCACCCCATTCACATAGGCTGAGGTCTCGTAATGCAACTTCGTCCTTGGCATATCCAAGCCTGGTGTCAACTCAATTGCCTGTGCCGGCGTTCCAGGCGGTTGTCTGCTATTGAGCGATCGCGCTACATGCTCGGTGCGATGGGCGTTCTCTGCGCTCATCTGGTTCAGCTCCACTTGCATACGGGAGTCCGCCAGATGAATGGCAAACTGTCCTGCCGCCACATAGGCCGAGACCAAAACCAGGGTCACGAACAGGATTACTGGAGCCAATCCAATCAGCAAGTAGGTCAGCACCAGTTTGTTTCGGAGACTCCACAACATACGCCGCCGCACCAACCGCCAAGCCAGCGGAACAGCAACGACGACCAAGGCCACCCCAACGAAGATCTGCACCACGCCGAAGAAGATTCCAAAGGCTCCCGGCAACAGGCGCAGGACCAGGAGGAGACAGAACAACAATGCCAGCCAGAATGCGGCACCAGCCAAACCCGCCGGCGGTCTGTGCTTCAACCACCCCAACGTCCGCGACTCATTCGCCTGCTGCATTACTGCTCTCCTCCAGCTCCGACTGGCGTGCGAGCCGCAACGTATAACGCGTTGCAGAAAAATGAGCTCCCGCCAACAGCAGCAGTCCTGACAAAAAAGCCCACATCATTAATCCAACAGAGATATAGAACGGCCCATAGACAGACTGGAAGTCCAGCCAGGGCAAGGCCCGTACATACAGATACTTTGCCACCTCCCATAGCAATCCAATCACAATCGCCGTAGGCAGCACGGCCCGCGCCGGAACCCTCCGATAAGGTAATACCCAATAGATCAGAAAGAACAGCAGAATGCTCGCCACCACCGCACAAAATTTCAAAAAGCCATATGCTGCAATACCAAAGAACCAGTTCTCCGTATGACCGAAGAAAACCCACGTCAATACTGTCTTCTGCGCCGAGGTAAATGCGACCGACGTCATCGCCAGCACACCCACGGCAAATGCCAACCCCAACGACACCATCTGATTATGGAGATAGGTTCGGTTCTCCCTTACACCCCACACATTGTTCAGGGCCACCTCTAGCGGTAGAAATACACCGGTAGACGTAATCAGAAGCATCACAAGCGACAAGACCTGAGTGCCCTTATGCGGATGGGCCAGCAGCTGCATATTGCGCATGACGAAATCCTGCGCCAGAGGCAGAAAGTTCTTCATCATGTCGCCAACCACCAGCTCCATCGACCGAGAATGGAAGACCCGCCGAGAGAGGGTTAGCAGTAACACAATAAAAGGAAACAACGAAAGAATCGCATTGGCTGCCACGCTAAATGCATAAGTATGTACCTCAGTCCGAGCCATATAGCGGGCCAGCGCTACAATCTGCGCCCATAAGCCGCTCCGCACCACAACTGGCTTCACGTCCTCAATCGGCACAGCCGTCTGCTCAAGCTTTGTTGGTTCAGACGGCGCATTCTGGCTGGGAACAATAGAGAACATAGAAGATTTTGAAAGCTACGCTAAATCTAGCGAATAACGGACTCCGCATCCTTCTCCGATGCTAGCAGAGCGCTGCTGGCCCTTCATCCCCTGACTTCACCGTGTCGGGCTATATTCCATTCTGCGTGCTGCCGCTTGCCTGCGGATCTGTTCGATCGCCCACGCAGCGCTCTCTGCGAGAACTTCATCTTCGCCTGCACCCCAAGCCTCTAATTGGGGCAGAAACCGTTCCTCCCCGCTATTTCCCATGGCAATCGCAACATTCCTGTGCAGGCGCTTGCGCCGCGTCCGCTCGACAGGAGACCCCTTGAACCATCGCTTGAACTCTGCCGCATCCATGCCGGCCAGCCACTCCAGCGCGGGATTCACCAGCTCCGGTCGCGCCGACATACCCTCTTTTACGGCGACAGGAGCTCTCCGGTTCCAAGGACAGACATCCTGGCAGATGTCGCAGCCAAAGACCTGCCGGCCCATGGGCTCGCGCAGTTCTTCAGCAATAGCACCCTTCTTCTCAATCGTCAGATAGGCGATGCAGCGGGAGGCGTCCATCTGCCGAGGAGCAACCAATGCCTCGGTGGGGCAAGCGTCGATGCATCGCGTACAGGTGCCGCAGCGATCGGCGGCACCCTGGAGTGACAGCCTCTCCGGTACTGGAAGGGAGGTAACAATCACTCCCAGGAGCAACCAGGAGCCCAGATGCTGATTCAGCACACAAGTATTTTTCCCAATCCAGCCCACACCAGCCTTGACTGCGGCCGATCTTTCCACCAGCGGGCCGGTATCGACATAGCACCTTGTCTCGCACTGCTGTTGCGAGTGCAGGGCAGCCTCGAGCCGGCGTAGTCGGCCGAGCAGCTCACCATGATAATCCGTGGGAAGAAGCCCATCAGACTCCGGGCCAGAGTTCTTTCCACTCCACGCGTAGCGAGCAATCCACCCAGCGCCCCTCTCTGCCTCATCCATCGAATGCGGAGCTGAGGCATTGTAATTCAATGCACAGACGATGACTGACCGCGCCCAAGGTATGGCAACCTGTACACCACTTCGCAGCAGCACGCCATGCTCATCCCTCCGCTTGAGATATTCCATCTCTCCAGCTCTTCCGGCGTCCACCCACGCCACAAACCGCTCAGCGTCAAGCTGCTCCACGTCGTTAGCCAACCCAGCCACAGCTGCCACCCCTGCCACATCGAATCCAGCGCCCATCGCCTGATCGCGCATCCACGCCTCGAGCTCTGGAGTCCATTCCGCGTTCACTAAAACTTCCCCACCCATGATGCTATGCCTAACTAAGTATGAGGGCGGACTCTGAAATCAGAAACTATCGGAAAAGCACATTAAGGTAACTGTTGGCCGACGTTCGCAAATAAAGCGCTCCTCGAATATGGCTCTCCAGTGTTTCAGGCTTGTGTCGGTGGTGCTAGAAGGAAGTGTACGCATGGCATTGCATTAGACGTACTTTCGCCGGTAGACTGGTAGTGGCTGGAGTAGACACCAGCCTCGGAAACTATCTGGCACCAGTTCATATTTTTTACCGTTAACACCAGTTGGGTCGAAACGCGACTGGCATCAAACTCTTCTGCGAATTTACGAATTCCCAGAAGAGTGAACAGGCTGCATAAGTTATAGATTTAGAATACTTACAACACGGAGAGGTGGCAGAGCCCGGTTGAATGCACCTGACTCGAAATCAGACATAGGCGCAAGTCTATCGGGGGTTCGAATCCCCCCCTCTCCGCCATACTCTTGTAAAATCAAATATTTTTTATTGAAGCTGGAACTGCATGCTCAACCGATGCAATTCAGCGGCCCCCTATTGAAGCAAAGCTACCAGGGATAAGCTTGCCGTTGTCCGTTGCTGCGAGAGCAATCCGGCGCTGTTCCGCGAGGAGGTTCCCTGCGGCAAAGCTGCGAAGACGAAAATGCATCATGAATCACTCTTGGTAGGTGCAGTTCCGTTTGTGAGTCATTTATTTGAAGAATCGCTATTTGCGGCATCCGCTTTCAAGTATTTGTCGAGGAATTCAATTTGCCGTTCATAGGAGTCTTTTCTGTGCTCCCGCTGCTGAAAGCCATGACCTTCGTGCGGATAGGTGATGTAAGTGAAGGTCTTGCCCGCCTTCTTGAGCTCGGCCGCAAACTCTGCTGACTCCTGCGGAGGCACTTGCGGGTCCTCTTCTCCGTGCATGATGAGCAGTGGAGTTTTGATCTGCGCGACATCAGGCAAAATGTTGGCCTTTCGATAGATGGCGGGCTTTTGTTCCGGCGATCCCCCCATCTTCGTCTCCCAGCGAATCTTTGAATTGCGATTGGTGTACTTGAGAAAGATTGCGCGGTCCACCACGCCGAACATCTCAATACCTGCTGCGAAGGTATTCGGAAGTTTGGCAACCGCATTTGCGACGACAGTGCCGCCATGGCTTCCTCCGCCGATGGCAACGTGCTTCGGATCAGCAATTCCACAGTCGACGAGATATTTCACCGATACCTCGATATCATCGATCTCGCCGCCACCTGAATCTTCCACATTGCTGTTGCGGAAGCGCTTTCCGTAACCGGTGCTGCCGCGAAAGTTCGGCTCCAACACAACATAGCCTTGCTGCGCAAGATAAAGAGACCACGGCGTAAGGCTGAGAAGAACCTCTCCCTCCGGACCTCCATGCGCCCAAATGACTGCGGGGTATCGTGTCCCGGCATGATATCCCGCAGGTTTGTAGAGGATGCCGGCGAGCGGAAGGCCATCCTTGCCCTTGAAGTGGGCGACCTCCGATGTAAGGCCGAGCCCTTCAAATTTTGAGGGACGTACAGGTTCGAGCGAACGTGGCTCCCCTGTCCCGCTGGTCTGCGCTACGTAGCTGACGGGAGTATGCAGGGCGGTTGCGCGATAAAAGTAGATGCTCTCGCTATCCGGTGACCACTGCGCTGCAGACTCGATACCCGCAAGGTGTGTTAGGCGATGCGGGTGGCCTCCCCGTACAGACACCACCCATAAATGTCGCTCTTCGGCGAGATCGCGATTCGACGCAAACACGATCCACTTACCGTTCGGTGAATAGATCGGGTTTTCATCCTCTCCTGTGCCTGTAGTCAGTTGCTTAGGCCTGCCGCCCTTCGCCGGAATCAGCCAGATTTTGTCCCAGGCGGACTCCTGCAGCACGATAGCGAGCGTTCTGCTATCGGGTGACCATACAGCCGTATTGATTGCCCAGGCTCCTCCGGGATCGTTCTTCGCTGTATATAGATCGACCGGTATCCCAGTTACGCTGCCAGTCTGCTGGTCAAAGGAGAGCACCTTCAGTTTGCCTGAAAAGAACTGCCGCGACCGCTCCGTGTAGGAGATGTGCCTTCCGTCGGGAGACCATGAAGGATTAGGGTCGAAACGGTCTGAGGATACAGCGTCACCGCGATCGGCGGACGTATTCGCGATGACATCCTCTCCGGTGTAGATCTCCGTCGCCGCCAACTGCCGCTCCTCTTTGCCGTCGTCACTAACTACATAGAGTTCGTTGAATCCCTTACGTCCGGATTGATAGAGAATCCACTTGCCGTTCGGATTCCATAGTGGATGATGGTCCGTTGCACCACGTGGATCCCCTGGCCCTACAGGGTCGTGAGTCAGACGCAGCGGTTCTCCACCGGAGGCGCTCACCGTCCAAATGTCCCCCTGACTGACGTAGACGATGTGATGGCTATCGTGAGACCAGCCAAACTCTGACTTCGCCGCAGGCGTATTTGTAAGCGTCTTCGGCTCGCCTCCACTCACCGGGACGATAGCAACCTGTCCACGCTGCACGGTGGCAAAATATTTGCCGTCGGGCGAAAGGATACTTGCTCCTTCGCGCACATTCACTGCTAAGAGGTCATCGATTGTAAGCATAGGCACAGACGCATTAGCCCGTGCGTACAAGGTTCCTATCGATGTCGAGATCAACACACCGCTCCACAATATCTGTCGTAACATCGATTTCTCCTGTATCTCAAATAAAAAGATCCGCCTGGCTGGCTTGCTGCATAGGCGGATCGCTTAATTCTTAGAAGATGAACTTGCCGAAGACTACCAGTACGCGACCGGAGACAAGTGCTCCCTGTCCACTGCCATAAATGCTGGTGGGTGAACTGACGGTGCTACCGATCAGTCCCACGCTGCCTTTGCTCACATCATTGGAAGGGACGGCAAAGTTAGCGTGGTTGAAGAGGTTATACGCATCCGCACCGAGTTCGAAGTGCATCTGCTCGCGAACCGGGACTACTTTAGCCAGGTGGGCTGCGACAGTGAAGAAGCCTGGCCCACGAAAGCTATTCGGTCGAATATTACCGAAGCCGGTCTGCGTCGCGGTTGTCTGGAACTGCGACGACTTCAGGCACGGCGTTGTCACAGACGCTCGAGAGCAATGAGTTCCTACGACAGAGGGGTCTATCGGCTGGGCCAGCACCTGCCCACCGAAGGTCGAAGAGAGTTGTCCGGGGATCTGGCTATTGATAATGGAGAACGGTCGGCCTGAGTACAGATAGATCTTGCCGCTCGTTGTCCATCCGCTCAGGGTCGAATGCAACAGACGGCTCTTTATCTGCGGCGAGTTCCACAATATATCCGCTGTGAAGTTATGCCGCGTGTCGAAGCTCGTAGGACCGTAATTACTTCTCAAGTCATATGGGTTGTAGATCGTTGCCGTTGCCGTGTTACTTGGGCCAATCTGCAGCGCGTTGCTCCATGTATAGCTCGCCTGAGCTTGAAAGCCGTAGTTCATGGCATGCCGGATCTGAGCGATGAGACCGTTATAGTTCGAGTAGCCCGACAGCAGTACCTGAGTCACCGTGGAGAAGCGTGGATCCGGAATTGAGGTCGGTAACCGTCCGAATCCCGACGGGTAGTTCGACGGAGCCGCATAGGCATTGGCAATCGTGTTCGAGAGCGGTTGACTGTAGCTGTGATTGCCGGAGTAGGTCAGCGCAAAGACGTCATGACGGGTCAGAGGCTGCTCTACTTCGACACTCCACTCTAGTACCTTGATCGATTTAAAGTTGTCGGGGTTGGTGTAGTATGTCGGCGCGGAGAACCGTCCGCCTGTTGCTGCCTTCAACTGCGCCAAGGTGCCGCCATTCGCAAAGCCACTTTGAAAGGCCTGATTCGACGCAATAGCGATCGACTGCGAGCTGTTCAGGTCAGACGACACACCGACATCTCCCGCTGTCACATTCGGTTGAAATTTATTTGGGGGATTACCGAAGACGCTAGCCGCCAGGCTGCCCGCAAACGTGTTTGCAAATAAGCCCACGCCACCGCGAATCACCATATTGCCTTCGCCAAAGGGCTGGAACGCGACGCCTAGGCGAGGTTCAGTGATGATTCCTTCCAGATTGCGAAAGGTTTTATTGATTCCGGTCTGGATGGTCTGGTTGTATGGCACAGAGCTGCCCGCCTTATAGTTCGCTGAGAGAAATTCAGCATTGAACAGGGAGTAGCAGTTCTCCTTGCACGACGGATTGCCATTCAGTTCAAAGCGCACCCCATAGGTGACGTTCAGTTTCCTGGTGACCTTCCACTCGTCTTGTCCGTAGAAGTTCAGTGAGTTCAGGCGTGTATGATTCGCCTGCACAAGCGGAAAGGCCTGAACATATTTACTGTTCTTGCCTGGGCTGTTCACCACTCCGCTTACGAAGTCTGTCACGTCAGCAAAGGTGTATGTACCCACAATGGAGTTGCTGGCAATGCTTGAATCTGTAATGCGATTATTGCGGTTATTGATGCCCGCTTGCAACGTATGTTTGCCTACAGTCCACGAAAGGTCATCGATGATCTGTAGTTGCTGTCCACGACGTCCGGTAGGCAATGCTGGCCCAACAAATGCGAAACCGGTGGTTGTGGCTGTCGTGCTTCCACTGCTGGTGGTGGTGCTGCCGTTCGCTCCGCCATCAGTGAAAGCAAAGGCCTGCCCCAGCTCAGACTGCGTCTGCTGGAAGTTACTCACGCCGGTGACTGCGGAGTAGAAGTTTCCACTCGCCACAAAGTTGTTCACTATGTTCGGCGTAATCGCGTACGTGTAGTTCAGTTGCGGAATCACCCACGGCTGAATGCTGTACTTGTTGTAAACCGGGCTGATGGGACTCGTGCTGCTTGCCTGGACTCCTGCGTCCCGACTGATGCGGAAGTACAGCTTCTGCTTGTCGTTGATGTTCCAATCAACCCTGCCTGAAACCAGGTACTCTGTGTTCACGCTCGATGCGTTGGTTCCGAAGGCTATAGCGCACGGTGTGCCTCCACTTTTACCAAATTGTGCTCCATGATCGGCAGTTCCAAAGGTTTGATTTCCGCAACCCAGGTTACCCGAGGCATCCTGCAATGTACCCCTTCCTGTTGTCACTGGTACTGCTCGCGAGACACCCGGTGCCGCGTTGTACAGCGCGAATAGTTGCTTGTAGAGCGGCTGAGAAGCCGCTGGAATCTGCGACAGAATATACGACTGCAGTTCTGGGGATGGCAGCGACACGACTCCGGATGAGGGCAGAGCATAACGCAAACCCTCTGTATTCACGTAGAAGAAGATTTTGTTCCGCTTGATCGGACCACCGATAGATGCGGCATACTGATTGGCCACCGACCGGCCACGCGGCGTGTGGTTCGAATTATTGATGTAGTCATTCGCATTCAGAGATTGGCCGTTGTAGTTCTCCACTAGATTGCCGTGGAAGCGGTTTGCTCCTGACTTCGAGATGTAGTTGACCTGCGCACCCGCTTCGCGTCCATACTGCGCGCTGAAGGCGTTCACGATCACTGCGGCCTCCGCCACATCGTTCGCTCCCAAAGTGTTGTTGCTGGCGCCAGACTTGTTATTCAGGTTGTACGGCTCCACGATATCCGCTCCGTTCATCGTGAACAACACAGAATTAAAGGGCAATCCGTTTACATTGAAGTTCGCATTGCCTCCGCCGACATTCAGACGAAGTCCGGGTGTGCTGAAGGCGATATTCGTGATATCCCCCCGTTGATCGGCGTGTTCTCAATGACCTGCTGGTTGTACGAGGTCACCGAATTACCGTTCTCGGTCTGCAGAAGTCCTGACGAGGTATCTACGTCCACCGTTTGCTGCACGGACTGCAGTCCCAGAGTCAGATTGACAGACTGCTCCTGTCCCACAAGCAAACTGAACCGCGATCTGGCGGACGAGAGTCCCGTCGCCTCCGCCGTAATCTCGTAGTTGCCAGGTTTGAGGAAGGGGAAACGGTACTCGCCAGTGGAGCCGCTAGTGGCTGTGCGAACTGCATCAGTCTCCGGCTGCCGAATACGAATGGTTGCACCCGACACGACGGCTCCAGAAGAGTCCGTGACGGTGCCGACTACGGTCGCGCTGGTAAGGGTCTGGCTTAGCAAGTGACGTACTGGAGAGAGGAATAGCAATGCAAGCAGAAGCCTGCGAAACGTGGTCAAAGTCATTTTCATCCTATTGCGTGGCAGGATCAACGCAAGGTAGGCGTGCTAAGCACGCGAATGTGTGATAGTGTCGCGTCGGTACGCCACCTCCACTGACAGAAGTCAATGCCAGGAGATCGTAGAGCAATGCCGAGGACACCCGATGCGAGTGAGTTGGTAGGTTCCGGGGCAGGGCCGAGCGTATTTAGAGGATTGCTGGCGGGCGTGATGTGCTTAACAACATCGACAAGGAAGGATGCACATGGGATGCTCGAAGAGACGTACTTTGAAGATCAATCGACTGACATCCATGAATTACAGATATACCAGATATAGATCTGAGGTCAACATCTTTCACAAATAGTTGCTTAAGAAGGCGCTACAGAACGCGCATTTCTCAATACACTCATCTTGATTGGAAAGCTTTGCTATGACACGTTTAGCTCATGCAGTTGCACGCGAGCGTCATCTCGAACGTGTATCTCGTTGGAGTGCTGTACACCATCTGCCTCAAAGGTAAGCATCCACAAAGATCACGTGCCTTCCGGAACCTTGCAGGCTGTGAGGTTCGAACCTTCAGGGTTCCATTCTCCTTCCTTTGCCACAGGCCCGAGAGTTGCTCTGAAGGAAAAATTCCGATATCTTTAAAAGGTTGCATCCCCCGCAATGTGCGCCCGTAGCTCAGTTGGATAGAGCATTTGGCTACGAACCAAAGGGTCGGAGGTTCGAATCCTTCCGGGCGCACCATGAAACTTAGTCTCCGGACTGCATGATTTCATGATCAATCTTTTCTTCGATTAGCTTGGAAATTATATCTAAGCAGGATTGCACCCCAGAGTGACTTGTCGGACAAAATAAACGCCACTTGTCACGGCTCTCCACAATTGAAATGGCCATTACCATGCTTAGAACTTGACAAGTCCAGGACTGACGATGGCGGTATCCGCTCGCACACTCGCAATAGTGTGACGACGGTAGCGATGGGTTGCCATACTTCCGTTTACATCGACGCGCTGGTTTGTAGTGTTGGCCGGCATCTCGCTAGTCGCTCTGGCCGACTGCGGATTAGGCATGAACAGAGACGACTCTACCGTGTTCGCCGGTCAAGCCAAAAGGAACGCGAGAAGTTTTGCAGATGATTGCATACGGCAACCAGGTTAATCCTTGCATCTCACCTATATTCCTGAACGTTGTTTTGCCGACTGAAAGTTTGCCCGCATGATCAATGATCTTTGGTACAAAAACGCAATCATCTACTGTTTGTCAGTCGCTACCTATATGGATGCGAACAGCGATGGCATTGGGGACTTCGAAGGTCTGATGCGCCGTCTGGACTATCTGCAAGGCATGGGAGTCACTGCCATTTGGTTGATGCCATTTCAACCCTCACCCTACAAAGACGATGGTTATGACGTGGCTGATTATTATGGCGTGGACCCGCGATACGGCACGCTAGGCGACTTCGTCGAATTTACCCAGGGCTGCAAACAGCGTGGGATGCGTGTACTCATCGATCTCGTCGTAAACCATACCTCGAACGAGCATCCCTGGTTCCAGGATGCATGCCGCGATCCGCAATCGAAATACCGAGACTGGTATGTATGGTCAGCTAAGAAGCCGAAGAATGCAGACACAGGAGTTGTGTTTCCTGGTCTGCAGAAATCGACATGGAACTACAACAAGACCGCGAAGGCGTACTACTTTCACCGTTTCTACGATTTTCAGCCTGACCTCAATACCTCGAATCCAGAGGTACAGGCGGAGATTCTCAAAATCATGGGCTTCTGGTTACAGCTTGGAGTCTCCGGCTTCCGCATGGATGCCGTTCCATTTGTCATCGCGAAAAAAAGCGCAAACCTGACCAGTCCTCGCGAGCAATATGACATGTTGAGAATGTTCAGCGAATTCCTGACCTGGCGGAAGGGCGAGGCGATCATTCTCGCCGAGGCGAATGTTCTTCCAGACAGGGATTTGAGGTACTTCGGAGACTCCGGCGAACGGTTGCAGATGATGTTTAACTTCGAAGTCAATCAACATCTCTTCTTCGCACTCGCGAGCGGCGATTCGAGGCCGCTGGTGAGGGCGATGCAAGCTACAAAGCCTCGTCCCGCGACTGCGCAATGGGGACAGTTCCTTCGAAACCACGATGAGCTAGACCTTGGACGTTTGACCGACAAGCAGCGCCAGATTGTCTTTGCCGCCTTTGGTGCGGACAAAGATATGCAGTTGTATCAACGCGGGATTCGACGACGCCTCGCGCCCATGCTGCAAGGTGATCGCCGGCGTTTGGAGCTCGCTTATAGTTTGATGATGACTCTACCAGGCACACCTGTCATTCGCTATGGCGACGAGATCGCAATGGGCGATGATCTTCGACTACCGGAGCGAAACTCAGCTCGCACACCAATGCAATGGTCGACCGAGCCGAACGCCGGCTTCACCAAAGGTGGCAAGCCGGTGCTGCCGATTATCAGCGAAGGTCCCTATGGCTTTCAACATGTCAATGTCGCAACCCAGCGTCGCGATCCCAACTCATTTCTAAACTGGATGGAACGCATCATTCGCATGCGTAAAGAGGTTCCAGAGATTGGCTGGGGAGATTTTTCATTCATCTCCACGAAGACACCTCACGTTCTGGCTATGCGCTATGCTTGGCGTAACAACTCCGTTGTGTGTGTGCACAACTTGGGTGCAGAGCCTGAAGAGATCCGTATCTCAGTGCGAGCTGACAATGAAGACAGTTGTGCGTTGGTGAATCTCCTATCGGAGGACCACAGCCATCCTGAGGAGAACGGCATGCATTGCATCTTGCTGGAACCGTACGGTTACCGCTGGTTTCGAGTTTGCGGGTTGGACTATCTACTGAATCGTTCGTCGATCTGACTTGAGCCGATGACAGGTACTTAGCCAGAATTGCAAATCGACTTATGGTAAATCTCTCAAAAAAGAGAACGCGTGTTCGCGCAGCATCGTCCCTGTTTGTTTCAGATCTCCCAATTTCAATGAATCCACAATAGGCTGGTGAATCTCGGCGAGAGAAAGCAGCTTGTCTTCGTTTTTTTGCAGATTCAGTCGGGATCGCATACCGATCTCAAGAGAGTCCCAGACCTTCAGTAGAGTTTTATTCGATGCCATGCTGACGATGCTCCGATGAAACTGTGTGTTGGCCCGGGCAAAACTCTCCATGTCGCCAGTTTGCGCAGCTATTCGCATGGTTACCTGCAACTCCTCGATGGATTCAATCGCATCCTTTAGTTTCTCGAGGGAAATCTGTTGTGCCGCGATCTCTTCTAAATATCCGCGCAGTTGGTAGGCATCGTGCGTCTCCTGCTTAGATATCTCCCGAACTCGCGTGCCCCGGTAGTGCTCCGAGACAAGCACACCAAGCGTCTCCAACTCGCGGAACGCCTCGCGCACCGGGGCCTGGCTCACTTCAAATTCCTGTGCCAGCGTCATCTCTTTGAGGCGTTCTCCAGGCAAGTACACGCCTGAGGAGATTCGCTTCAACACAGCCCCTCGTATACGGTCACGAGCAGACTTGTGGGTCTCGATCGCAGTCTGTTCTAGCTTAATTGTGTCTATTTTAGACATATTTATCAAACCTCATGAAGCACACGGTCAATCACATCTTTGGCATTTGGGTCCTGTCCCAGCCGCCGCCAAGAGCTTTGATCAATTGAACGCTGGCTGTCATGCGCCGGGTCATCAGGTCAGCTGCGGTGCGCTCGTTCGAGAGTGCTATGCTCTGGGCGGTGAGAACTTCTAGATAGGTTGTGATCCCGCGTTTATACCGCGTGGTGGAGAGAGCGACCGATCTCCGCGCCGAAGCTACTGCAACTTGCTGGGTCGTCAACTCCTGCTCGAGCAGACGTAGCGCCGCAAGGTTGTCTTCTACCTGCTGAAAGGCTTCAAGTACGTTCTCTCGGTAGCTGGCTACGGTAGCCGCATGATTGTCTCGCGCCTGTTGGGTGACAGCCCGACGCCGTCCCCCGTCGATGACTGTCTCGATTGCAGAGCCACCGACCGACCACAAGGCGCTGGGGCCCTGTAAGACGGTTCCGATAGCAGAGCTCTCCACACCGCCCGCAGCCGAGAGAGCAATCTGCGGATAGTAAGCCGATATCGCAATACCGATTTGAGCGTTGGCCGAAGCGACTCTACGCTCTGCTGCCGCGATATCGGGCCGGCGCTCCAGTAACTGTGAGGGCAAACCCAAGGGGATTTGCGGAGGCGTTGCTTCCAGAGGCGAGGCAGAGAGTGAGAATGTAGAAGCTGTCTGCCCCGTCAAAACGGCGATGGCGTGCTCAAACTGTGCCCGCGCTACGCCTGTCTCGATGTCCTGGGCTCGTGTAGTCTCCAGCTGCGTACGAGCCTGCGCTACATCCACATCAGAGGCAACCCCACCGTGATAACGGGCTTCGGTCAACTGCAACGCCCTCTCAAAATCAACGACTGTAGCATCCAGCAATTGCTTCTGCAGGTCCAGCCCACGCAGAGAGAAATAGTCTGCCGCCAGCTCCGAGTGCAGGCTTAAACTGACATTCTCGAGTTCGCCCGCACTCGCCTGCGCATTTTCGCGGGCAGACTCAACGGTTCGCCGAACTTGGCCCCAGAGGTCCACCTCATAAGAGATATCTCCCTGCAGGACTGTATCGCTGAATTGACCTGAAGTTATCGTGGTGACGTTTGGTCGGTTCTTCGACAACTGGGTTCGCGAGCCGGATGACTGCACCGCTAAAGTCGGAAAGAGCTGCGAACGAGCCTGCCGAACCAGATCTCGTGCGCCCATATACTGCTCGTACGACACCTTCAGCGTCTGATTGGAAACTGCGATCTTTCCCTCCAGCAAATTAAGTTGCTGGTCTCCATAGATCTCCCACCACTCCCCCTTTGGCAGCTGATCTTGAGGGTTGGCCTGCGTCCAGTTAGACGGCGTCTCTTTGAAGGCCGGCGGTGGTGGCGGCACGGTCGGTTGGACATATTTTGGTCCCACCATACAGCCGCTTAGAATCAGAAGACTGCAAGTTAGAGATAGTGAGACCGCATCGACGGCAGTAGTCCGGGATCTCTTCATCTCTCGCCACCCTGTCCGGTCGCGCCTGCCGTCTGTCGCTTCTCTGTCTGGATGTTGAGGCGCTCTCCATCGATGATCGAGTCCGGCGGATTAGAGATCACACGTTCCTGCCCCATCAGCCCGGTCGTCACCTCAGCGAAATCGCCGAAATCGCGGCCAAGCGTAATAGGCAACAGCTCCGCCGTATTGTCGCTCTTGGCCACAGCTATTCTCAGACCCTCTCTACGGAACAACAGTGCGCTCACAGGAACAGTTAACGTGGATATGCTGTTCTTCATCTTGAGATGCACCTCGGTATAGGCACCAGGAAAAAGTTCTCCCTTCGCGTTATCGACATCCACTTCAACATTCAACGTTCGAGAGGTAGGGTCGATTGATCTCGACGTACGCATCAACTTGCCCTGGAAGCGTCGGCCGGGCAACTCCGCAAACGTCAGATCTGCGGTGAGTCCGGGAGTAGCCGCCTGCGAGTAAATCTGTGGCACGTTGATGAAAACGCGCAATTTATTAGTGGACGCAACCTGGAATAGCGAGCGTGCCTGTCCACCAGTAGCTCCGGAGTCGATGAGTTGCCCGATATCCGTGTTGCGCGCTGTAACGATGCCGTCGAACGGCACGTAGATCTTCTCGAAGGCGACCAGCTGTTTGAGCCTATCCACATTCGCCTGCGCCGATTTCACCGCTGTATTTTTCGCAGCTAGATCGTTCACCGCATTGTCAGTATCCTGCTGCGAGACAGCATCCTGCTTGATCAGGTCAGAGAAACGGTTCGCAGTAATCTCGGAGAGATGGACATTCGCCAATACCGTTTCAAGATCAGCCTGAGCCTGAGACAACTGATGATCCACCTCAGGCGATTCAATCTCAGCCAGTAGTTGGCCCTGTTTGACGTGGGATCCGATGTCGAAGTACCAACGCTTGAGATAGCCGTTTGTTCTGGCGTAGATTGGCGCATCGACAAAGGCCTGAATGTTACCTGGCAACAATATCTCCTGCGTAGGCGCGCCTTGTTTCGGCTGAACGACTAGAACAGTAGGCGCGGCTAGCTGGTTGGTCTCCGCCGCCAGGGCTTTACGCGCCCGTAGTCTCGGCACGATCCCGGTGATAACTAGTACAGCCACCACGACCACAGCAATCAGCAGGATCGTTATGCTACGACCTCGGGAGCCCTTCCT
>JAOAPB010000034.1 GCA_025462645.1 Edaphobacter sp.
ATCACCGTGGTAGCGATCAGCACATCGATCTCCCCGCGTTGAAATCGTCGCATCGCAATCTCTTTGTCATCGGCGCTCAGTCGCCCATGCAGCAGCCCCAGCCGCAGTCCAGTGAGCGCCCCCGCCCGCAGCTCCTCATACATATCGCTGGCCGCCCGCAGTGCCTTCTTCGGAGCAAACAACTTCTCCGTCCTGGCAACCTTCCCCTTCGTCTTCGAAGCAGCCACTGCCTTCTTAGCCTTCCCCCCTCGCACCGTAACGGCAGCATCCGCCACTAGTTCTTCATCATGCGGAAAATCCAACTCCGGCTGATCGTCCTTGGCACCCTCGATCACCGGATAGACGATATAGGCTTGTCGACCCGCCGCAACCTGCTTCCGCACGAACCCCCACACATCCTCCGCCCGTTCCTCCGTCGTCCTCCGCGTAACGATCGGAGTCCGTCCCGGCGGTAGCTCATCGATCACGCTCGCATCCAGGTCGCCGTACAAAGTCAGCGCCAGTGTCCGCGGAATCGGTGTAGCCGTCATCACCAGTACATCCGGCTCAGAGGAGATCCCATCCGGTCCCGGCTTCTTCATCAGCTTGAACCGCTGTTGTACCCCGAACCTGTGCTGTTCATCCACAATCACCAGGCCCAGGTTCTCGAAGTCGACCTTGTCCTCGATCAGAGCGTGAGTCCCAATCGCCAGATCCGTCTCTCCGCGAAAGATCCTCCCTCGCGTCTCTCGCTTCGCCGCTACGTCGAGCGACCCCGTCAACAGTGCCACCCGATAAGACTTTCCTGTCCGTGGCGACACCACACTCCCCAGCAGCTTCTTCGCCGACAGATAATGCTGCGTCGCCAGAATCTCCGTCGGAGCCATCAATGCCACCTGATAGCCATTCTCAATCGCCACCAACGCCGCCTGCATCGCAACGATCGTCTTGCCCGAGCCCACATCCCCTTGCAGCAGACGCCGCATCGGCTGTGCCTTGCGCATGTCGCCTGCAATCTCGCCCAGCACCCGCTTCTGCGCCGTCGTCGGATGAAATGGCAGCACCTGCTTGATCGCCTCGCGCACCTTCACATTCGTCACAAAGGTGGTTCCCACGCGCTCCCGCATTCGGCGACGTTTCAGCTCCAGCCCCAGCTCGAGATAGAAGAGCTCCTCAAAGATCAGCCGTCGATGCCCCGGAGTGGCCGCCGACATCAACTCCGTCATGGGCGTTCCCGCCTCCGGGAAATGCACCGCTTTCAGCGCCTCGAGCCGCCCTGGCAGTCCCAGTCGCTTGCGCAGAGCCAACGGCAGCGTCTCAGGCACCCTGCCCCCATCGGCTCCCAGCTCCTCCAACAGCGCCCATACCACCCGTCGCAGCCAACGCGAGGTCAGCTTCGCCCCCCACGCCGTCGTGCCGCCCAGAAACTCATACACCGGCACAATCCGTCCCACCTCCAGCATCACGAACTCGGCCTCAGGCGAGTCCGGCGCCGGAAGAATCTCAAACTGCGGCTGAATCATCTTGAACTTGCCCGCGCTGCTCCGCGACGCCTCCAGCTTGCCGTACAGCGCCACCATCTGCCCCGCGCGGAACTTGTCCCGCAGATACGACCCGTTGAACCACATCGCCTTTACCGTGCTCAGCCCCTGCCCCACGGTCATCTCGAACAGCGGCATACTCCGCGTCCGCAGCAGCACCGTCCCGCGCACCTCGCCGATGATCGAGGCCATCGTCCCGGCCTTCAACGCGCTCATCGGCTGCGGATTCAGCCGGTCCTCATACCGGAACGGCAGGTGATACAGCAGGTCCTCGACGGTCTCCACCCCGCGCTTCGCCAGCGCTTCAGCTACGCGCTCGCCCACACGCTTCACAAACTTGATCGGAGTAGAAAGTTCCAGCACAAACCCGATGCTACCAAGAAGCCGGCGGCAGTCGGCGATCGACCGCTCGATGCATTCGATTAGATCGATATTTCTCGTCCCGACAGCACTTGTGTTGCAATTGATGGATGGCTTCCCCCAGCAAAAAACCAGCGAGCGCCCAACCCCAGAGCCTCCTCACCAGCCCGCCGCTGGTCGCTCTCGCTATCGCAGCCTTCGGCATAGGAACCTCGGAGTTCATCATCATGGGCCTCCTTCCCAACCTCGCCGAAGACTTCCATGTAAGCATCCCCAAAGCGGGAGCGCTCGTCTCCGGCTATGCTCTCAGCGTTACCATCGGAGCTCCTCTCGTCGCTATCGCCACCGCCAGGCTCGAGCGCAAGCTCGCCCTCCTTTTATTGATGGGCGTCTTCACCCTCGGCAACCTCACCTGCGCCCTCGCTCCGACCTACAATCTCCTCTTTGCAGCCCGGGTCCTTACCGCCCTCTGCCACGGAGCTTTCTTCGGCATCGGCAGCGTCGTCGCGACCAACCTTGTCTCCCGCAATCAGCGAGCCAAGGCCATCGCCCTCATGTTTTCCGGTCTCACTCTTGCCAACGTGCTCGGCGTCCCTGCTGGCACCGCGCTCGGTCAGGCCTTCGGCTGGAGAGCCTCCTTCTGGGCCATCGTCCCCATCGGCTTTATCGCCGCTGTCGCGCTCGTGTGGTTCCTACCCCGTCAGCCCGCCGGCACGGGCAGCCTCATTCACGAGTTCCGCGTCCTCCGCAAGCCTCAGGTTCTTCTGGTCCTCGCCATGAGCGTCCTCGCCTCGGCCTCGCTCTTCTGCGTCTTCACCTACATCGCGCCCACTCTTCTCTCCGTCACGCGAGTCTCACCTCACGCTGTCACTCTCACCCTGCTTCTCTTCGGAGTGGGCATCACTATCGGCAACCTCGCCGGTGGAACTCTCAGCGACTGGCGTCCCATGCCCTTTCTCATCGGTGCGCTGGTTTCTCTTATCGGCGCGCTCATCGCCCTCTACTTCGCCGAGCCCTACGCCATTGCCGCCGTCGCCATGATTCTCATCTGGGGAGCGGTCCAGTTCGCGGCCGGAGCCCCCCTGCAATCCCGCATTGTCGATCAGGCCTCCACTGCACCCAACCTTGCCTCTACCCTCAATCAGGGAGCTTTCAATCTCGGCAACGCCATTGGAGCTTCAATCGGCGGCATGATGCTCACCGCAGGTGCGGGCTATCGCCACCTCCCGATAGCCAGCGCCATCATCACCCTGCTCGCGCTTACGCTCGCTATAGTCTCTGCCAAGCTGGACCGCAAACACCGTGACTCCCGCATCGCTGAGGAACTGGCGATACTTTGAGCGGCGCACTCCCTGTCAGAGAAGTTTGTTGAGGAGTAACGGTGAAATTCGAGATCAACGGTGTATTTGGAGCAAGAATCCTTCCGCTTTGTCAGGTAATCAGATATTAGTGGGTCTTATGGAGGGATAGATGACTCTGATTGCGATTTGCGTTGTGGCGTTGTGTCTCGCGATCTTCATCGGCAGCAGAATCAGGCGTGCGAGAGAGCGACGCGAGCTAGAGCAGCATTGCATTGAGCCTGAGACGCTGCATGACCTGTTGACGGCAAACAAAAGAGTTTTGGTCTTTGACATTCGACAGCCTCTGGATCTGCTTGCTTACTCCGAGATCATTCCAGGTGCGACGAGAGTTGCGCCAAAAGAGGTGATGGCGAATCCATTCATAATTCCGAAGGAGGAGGATACGGTCGTCTACTGCACGTGCCCTGGCGAAAAGACCAGCCGGGAGGTTTTGCACCGTGCCTTGGCTTTGAATTTTTCCCGACTCAAGATTCTTAAGGGTGGATTTGCAGCTTGGAAGGCAAAGGGTTTTGCGGTAGAGCCGTATCGAGAGTCCTTTCAGCTCGATACAGGAGCCTAGAGGCTGGTTATGAACTTGCGAACTGGCCTGCGCCTCAACCATTGTGCCTTCTGCTGTTGACGGTAGTTGTTGTCCTCTGTCCCTGAGCCCCGCTCCCTTTTTTTCCTGTCAAGCCCTCGCAGCAGAGATTAATACGCATCTCCGCACGCAAATCAAACAAAAATAAGAACTTAGCCTCCGAAAATAGTCTTCCGCAAAGTGGCATATTAGTTTTACTCAATCGGCTATAGTTAATACAGAGTCAGAAAAAGCCCCGGCCAACACCGGGGCTTCTCTTTTTTAAACCAATAAAACCTTTTAGAAAGACGACTTTAGCCGTAACCAGTTTAGAATGAAGAATTTGCAGCGATAGATTCACTTAAGTCGCTGAATTCAGATAACTTGCAGCCAAAGTACCCCCGGGGGGAGGGGGTTCCTAGGGAAGCAGTGATCGTAGTTTATAACAGGCTCTGGAGGCCATAGCCTAGAGCTCCATGGCGAACTGGTGCGAGGGTTCGTAGGTGTTGGGTTTGGGCTCGGTGGAGAGATCGAGGATGAGGCGTTCGAGGACCAGCAGTTTGTTGGCAGGGCTGCTGCGGAGTTCGAGGTCGGCGCGGGCGACGAGGCGGATGGAACGGGTGAGCTCGCGGCGGGATTTGTAGCGGCGGGCCTGCTTGATGAGGTCTTCGGCGGCGAAGGGCGGCATACGGAAGCCCTGCCACAGGACCTGCCAGATGGCCCGGGAGTCGCGCACGTTTTTCTCCGAAATGATGAGCATCTGGCGAAAGGTGCGGGCGAGCATGTAGAGATGGCCGATGGCTGCGTCCTCGCCGCCGTCGGAGGCGTTGAGCAGACCGTGGAGGAGGAGCAGGGCGCGGGGGCGGTCCTTGGCGGAGATGGCGTCGGTGAGCTCGTAGAGAGAGCGCTGCTTAGCGGCGAGAACCATGGTTTCTACGTCGCCGAGGGTGACTCGGTTCTTGCCTTCTACGTATAGGAGGAGCTTTTCGAACTCGCTGGCAATGAGCATCATGTCGGCACCGAGGGCATCGACTAGTTCACGTGCGGCGTCCGGGTCGAACCTAACGCTGCGGGACTCGGCGGTGGCGGTGACCCACTTGATGGCGTCGGTTTCATCCACGCGGGCCAGTTCTATGATGCCGCACCAATCGCCGAGGGTCTCGCGGATCTTCTCGTAGCGTTCCTTGTCCTGGTAGTCCATCTTGCGGAGGTCGGTGGGGATGCGGAGGTGGTCGCCGACGAAGAGGATGAGAGCCGAGGGGTTGGGCGAGCGAAAGTAGGCGTCTATGGCGGCGAACTCTTCCTTTTTGCTGCCTCGTCCGTAAAGCGTCTTGAGGTTGCGGACGAAGAGGACCTGGAAGGGCGCCATGAGGGATGGGGTCTGGGCACGGTCGAGGACTTCGAAGATGCTCGTCTCGGCGAGGTCGAGATCGTGGAGGGAGAAGTCGCGGGAGTCTTCGGGGACGAGGGTGCCAAGGACGGCTTTGCGGCAGCGATCGTAGAGGAAGACCTCGTCGCCGATAAGAACGTAGCCGGGACGGAGGGTCGCGGGCGAACTTATCTCCGTGACGAAGCGGTCGGTGGCGGCGAAGCTGCGGAGCTGGCTGACGGGAGGCATTAGAAGGACTCCAGCATATCGCTTACGATGCCGCGCGCGAAGTCTTGTGCGACCCGGCTGACGGCGGGAGAGTCTTCCTGGATGAAGCCGCTGAGGTCCTGGGTGGACTGGTACTGCTCGCGGAAGTTGACGGCGTCGTTTCGGTAGAGGACGTGGCCGTCGTGGGCGGTGAGGATGACCTTCGCGGTGATGTTGACGAGGTAGCTGGAGGACTGGCCGGTGGTGGCGTCGTAGGTGAGAGGGGCGACGGTCTGGGAGAGGATGGTGCCGTGGAGGGTGGCGTCGGCGTCCTCGGAGTTGCTGTTGAGGATGCGGTATTTGGTGCGGGTGTTGAGCTCGCGGACGACGGCCTGGGTGAAGAGCATCTCGGTATGAAAGGCTTGGATTTTGGTTGCGAAGATGGGAATGGCGAGGGTGTTCGTGCCAGCCGGGATGTGGGTGGCAGAGCCTGCCTGGTGGTAGCCGCATCCGGCCAGGGGGGTGAGGAGGAGCAGGATGAGGAGGCGAAGGCGCATGCGTCGTAGCTCTATTGTCGCATCGGTGGATGAAGATTTCCGATTGGGCGTATTCCGATGGATAAGGTTTCGGGTGCAAAAGAAGAGGCAGCCATCGGGCTGCCTCTTCTTTTGATGCTGGGTCGGAAGGTTATGCGGGAGAAGGCTGCCCTTCGCCGAAGCCGGGCTTGCGTCCGCCTTCGGGCTTGAGGATCTTCTGGGCCTCGCCGCCCGGGCCTGGGTCTACGCCGGAGAGCGCGGACTTGGCGGCGGGAAGCTCCTTGCCCTCGATGATCAGCTTGATCTCGGCTGCGTCCAGAGTCTCACGCTCGAGCAGGGCGGTGGCCATGCGGTGCATGATGTCCTGGTTGGAGTCGAGGATCGTGTAGGCGGACTTGTAAGCCGCGTCTACGAAGCTGCGAACCTCGGCGTCGATCTGGCGAGCAGTCTCGTCGGAGAAGTCGCGGTGCTGTGCGATCTCGCGACCGAGGAAGATCTGCTCCTCCTTCTTGCCGAAGGTCATCGGACCCATCCTGCTCATGCCGTACTCGCAGACCATCTTGCGGGCGAGTTCGGTGGAGCGCTCGATATCGTTGCCGGCTCCGGTGGTCATCTGCTTGAGGAAGATCTCCTCGGCGCAGCGACCGCCCATGAGGGTGGCGAGTCGGGTTTCGAGATACTCCTTGGTGACGGTGTGCTGGTCTTCTTCGGGCAGGTAGACCGTGACTCCAAGGGCCATTCCGCGAGGGATGATGGTGACCTTGTGGAGGGGGTCGGAGTGCTCGCGGAGTGCGGAGACGAGAGTGTGACCAGCCTCGTGATAGGCGGTGACGCGCTTCTCGTCGTCGGTGAGGAGCATGGACTTGCGCTCGGCACCCATCATGACCTTGTCCTTGGCTACTTCGAAGTCGTACATGTGGACCGATTTGCGGTTGTAGCGGGCAGCGGTGAGGGCGGCCTCATTGACCATGTTAGCCAAATCTGCGCCGGAGAAGCCCGGTGTTCCACGAGCGAGGACGTTGAGGTTCACGTCTTCGGCCATAGGGACCTTCTTGGAGTGGACCTTGAGGACCTCTTCGCGGCCACGGATGTCGGGACGATCGACGATGACGCGGCGATCGAAGCGGCCGGGGCGGAGGAGGGCGGGGTCGAGGACGTCGGGGCGGTTGGTCGCGGCGACGAGGATGACACCGTCGTTAGACTCGAAGCCGTCCATCTCGACGAGGAGCTGGTTGAGGGTCTGTTCGCGCTCATCGTGTCCGCCGCCGAGTCCAGCGCCACGGTGACGACCGACGGCGTCGATCTCATCGATGAAGATGATGCAAGGAGCGTTCTTCTTGCCCTGCTCGAAGAGGTCGCGGACGCGGCTGGCACCTACGCCTACGAACATCTCGACGAAATCGGAGCCGGAGATGGAGAAGAAGGGAACGTTGGCTTCCCCGGCAACTGCGCGGGCGAGGAGGGTTTTTCCGGTTCCCGGAGGTCCAACGAGGAGGACACCCTTGGGGATACGGCCACCGAGGCGCTGGAACTTCTGAGCCTCACGGAGGAACTCGATGATCTCCTTGAGCTCTTCCTTGGCTTCGTCGACGCCGGCGACATCCTTGAAGGTGATCTTCTTCTGCTGCATGGAGAGCAGGCGGGCGCGGGACTTGCCGAAGCTCATCGCCTTGTTGCCACCGGACTGCATCTGGCGCAGAAGGAAGAACCAGAGACCAAGGAGGAGAGCGAACGGGGCGAGTTGGATGAGGAAGCCAAGCCATGCGTTCGAGTTCTGATCCTTGATGGTGATGTTGACACCATGCTCGCGGAGCGTCTTATACATATCCGGATAGTTGCCCGGAATGGTGGTGTGGAACTGGGTCTTATCGTCGCGATAGTGTCCAGTAACCTCGGCCCCATTGACGATCACGTCGGAGACCTTACCCTGGTCGGCGTCGTTGAGCAGCTGGGTGAGGCTTATGTTCTTCTCCTGACCCGCGCCCGTTCCCTTGACGACGAACTGCCAAAGGAAGACGAGACACGTGATCATGAAGACCCAGATCAAAATTTGTTTGACGGTCGAGTTCAAAGCGAATCCTCATTTTTCCGGTCTGCAGCTACTCACAATCACGCTGGCGCTTGTCAGACCCGGCTAACGGACGCCGCAGCGTTCGTTAGCCCACATCATTTAGACGATACCAACTAGAGAAGGTTCCAAAAGGCTGACAGCGGACACCCAGCATCTCGGTAACCGACCTACCCGTCAAGTATTAAGATTCTACTCTTGCCGGGACGATTCAGGAGCCTGAGAGTCAAATGTTGACGCAACTAATGAGTGTGATGAGAGAGCGGCTAGGGTTGTGAGCGGGAGAGGCGAAGCTCGCGGGGGGAGCGTTCGGCACGGAGGTTGTTGGCTAGTTGCAGCGTCGCGCCGATGCGAGGAGTGACGGTGGGGTGGGGTTGAAAGCCACAGAGAGCAAGAAGGCGAGCAGTTTCTTCGAAATTGAGACGGGCGCCCAGTTGGCGGGCGGCGGCACGGACGACTCGACGACGCAGGGCGGGATCGAGGGCGCGGAGGCGATCGAGTTCGATGGCGACAGCGGATGTGCCGAGAGTGGTACTGACGGAGCGGCCACCGCCCCGAACAGGTTTGCCAGGGAGAAGGAGTTGAGGGAGGAGGCGGCTCAACTCGGCCTGCCAGCGTAATTCTTCTTCGCGAGCTAGTTCAGCCATATTGGCTAAGGTGAGGTCAACATTTGGGTTGTAGGCGCGAAGCTGAGGGAGGAGCTCATGCCGGATACGGTTGCGCATATAGATGATGTCGGTATTGGTGGGGTCTTCGCGCCAGGGTTGGTTGGCATGACTCAGGAAGGCCTCGATGTCTGTTCGACGAGTGTTGAGGAAGGGGCGAAGGATCTTGCCCGGGTGGTTTCCGACGCTTGCCGGGACTTGGACTACTGGGTGGATGGCGCTCAGACCTTCGGTCCAGGCTCCCCGGAGTATCTTCATGAGGACGGTCTCTGCCTGGTCGTCAAGGGTGTGGGCGGTAAGGATGGAGTCGGCCTTGCGGCAGGCGATAAGGGAGTGGAAGAAGTCGTAGCGGATGGTTCGGGCGGCCTCCTCTATGGTCTCGCCGGTTTGAGCGGCACGGTCGGGAACGCTGGCGTGGTGGATATGGAGGGGGATATCAAGGCGGGTACAGAGGTCGCGGACGAAGTCGAGGTCGGCGGCGGAGTCTTCCGCGGGGCGGATGCCGTGGTCGACGTGGGCTGCGGCAAGGCCTATACCGAGGGATTCACGGGGGGTGGTGTTGGCGGCATGAAGCGTGAGGAGAAGGGCGACGGAGTCGGCTCCGCCGGAGAGGGCGATGCAGATGCGATCGCCAGGTTTGATGTGGGTGCGGACGAACGAGAGCGTGGGGGACGGCATCGAATCCATGTTAGCTGCTCGGCTGCCGATGCGGTACCTCCGCTGCCTATACTGATGAGATGTTTGCGATGAGACTCGCGACGGCGGGGAATGCGGAGATAATTGCGAAACAACGGAGGCCGATGTTCGTAGAGATGGACAGGGAGATGATGAGAAGATGTCGTCACTGGTGGCCAGCTTCATTCCGTGGGCCGTTGTATGAGAACAGTGGATTTGAGACTACAAACGAGATGAGATCATGGAATGACGGCGGCCTGCCGGGCTGAAGTTCGCATGGCTATCTTGTATACTCCGTTGGTTATGCGAGTTTTTGTGATTCTTCCAGCAGCGGGTATTGGCACGCGGATGTCCGCGGGTGGAGCGGCTACGCCAGCGCCGAAGCAGTTCCTAACAATCGACGGCGTTCCGGTATTGATCCGTTCGTTACGGGCGTTTCTTGCGGTGCCGCGAGTAGATGCACTATGCGTCGCAGTGCGTGAAGCGGAGCGAGAGCGAGTTGAGGCTCAGGTATTGGAGTACGAGCTGGGTGAGCGCGTCCACGTGGTGGAGGGTGGAGACCATCGGCAGGAGTCGGTGGGGAATGCGCTGGCGGCGCTAGAGTGCGACGAAGACGATGTCGTGCTGGTGCATGATGCGGTGCGGCCACTGATTGATCCAGCGACGATTGAGCGGACGATCGATGCAGTGGTGAAGCATGGCGCCGCGATTGTGGGGCTGCCCGCCGTGGATACGATCAAGCAGGTGGAACGGACGGCAGATGGTGCGATTGTGACGGCGACAATTCCGCGGGAGCGTATCGTGCATGCGCAGACTCCGCAAGGGGCGAAGTTCAAGTTGTTACAGCGGGCTTTTGTCGAGGCTGAGGCGGATGAGTTCGCCGGAACCGATGAGGCAAGCCTGTTGGAGCGAGCGGGGATTGAAGTTGTGGTAGTGCCTGGATCGGCCAGGAACTTCAAGATTACGCAGCCGGGAGATATCGAATTGGCAGAGTTCTACCTCCGTGGAGCAGCCGCGGATCAGCACGGATGAATACGACAATTGGAACTTTGGCTTCAAACCACGGATAAGCAGTTCATACTGGATAACGATAAGAAAAAAATCCGTGTCCATCCGCGTGAAGTCGCGGTCGGAGCGTTGAGGAATCGCGAATGGGTATGAGAATTGGCTACGGATTTGACTCGCATGCTTTCAAGATTGGCGTGCCGCTGGTAATTGGTGGGTTGGCGATTGAGCATTCGGAGGGTCTCGCCGGGCACTCGGATGGAGATGTACTGCTCCATGCGATTACGGATGCTTTGTTGGGAGCCGTGTCGGCTGGGGATATTGGGACTTTTTTCCCACCTAGTGATCCTCGGTGGAAGGGCGCGGCTTCGAATGTATTTCTTCAGACGGCACTGGAGGAGGTGGCGACGGCGGGGTACAGGATCGTCAATATCGATACGGTGTTGGTGATGGCTCAACCGAAGATTGTTCCGATTGCGGGAGAGTTGCGAGAGCGAGTGGCGGAGTTGCTGGGGGTGAAGCCAGGTGAGGTGGGGATTAAGGCGAAGACGCCTGAGGGGTTGAATCAGGACCATGTTGCGGTGGCTCATGCGACAGTTCTGCTGGAGAGCGTTGGCCTTGCCGATTCGCCGGCACGGATGGTGGCCGCTGCGGATGTCGACGATGAGATCAATCAGGTGGTGAAGGGATTGGTGGGCGAAGCGCGAGATGTTTCGGCATTGGGGCGGAAGCTGCCGACTTTTGATACGGATGATTTGACGTAGCGGTTGGTCGCGTTGGAAACGACTGCGAATGGCGCAGATCTTTTCGTGGATGGTGAGTATGCGTTGCTTGCTTCTTGTTGTTCCGGCGATCTTGCTGGTGGACGGCTGGTCCTCTGCACAGACAGTTCACGAGGCTAGTTTGCAGCCTGGTGGGAGCAGGATTGTGTCGTGCGCCCCAGGCGAGAATGCGCTCTGGCAGACTCCAGCGGAGAAGACTTGCTATGCGACGACGCCGAACTATGCGGAGACGATGGCCTATCTAAACAGGGTGCAGACGGCGGCTTCGGCGCAGATACGGATTGAGCCGTTTGGGAAGACAGGTGAGGGGCAGGAGCTGAATATTGTGATCGCTTCACGGGATGGGGTATTTGATCCGGTGGCGATTCATGCGGCGAAACGGCCGATTGTGCTGGTGCAGAACTCGATTCACGCTGGAGAAATGGATGGCAAAGATGCCTGTCTTGCTCTGTTGCGGGATATGGTGATCTCGAAGTCTAAGGCTTCGCTGCTGGAGCGCGCGGTATTCGTCTTTATTCCGATGTACAACGCGGATGGGCATGAGCGGAGGAACGCTTACAACCGGATCAACCAGGATGGGCCAGCGGAGATGGGGTGGCGGGGGAATGGGACGAATCTAAATCTGAATCGTGATTACCTGAAGGCGGATGCTCCGGAGACGCGTGCGTTTATGGCGATGTTTCATCGGTGGATGCCAGATTTTTTTGTCGACGATCATGTGACGGATGGAGCGGACTATCAGTACGACGTGACCTTCACGATTGACGACGGACCAAATGTCCCGAGAGGTACGGCGAAGTGGGTCGATGAGGTGGTGACGCCGGGGTTGGAGAAGTATGTGGATGCGCATGGGCATCTGGCGGCACCGACTTACATCAATCTGGTAAATGACAATGATCCAGCGGATGGCCTGGGGTTCAATGATGATCCGCCTCGGTTTTCGACGGGTTACGTGGCGCTTGAGGGGCGGCCAGGCATGCTGGTCGAGTTGCACATGCTGAAGGACTATAAGACGCGCGTGACAGGGAACTACGAGATTCTTGCTGGCCTGATGGAATTGATGAATCGCGATGCGGATAAGGTGATTGCTCTTAATGCCGCGGCGGACAGGGAGGCTGAAGGGCTAGGAGCACATCCGTTGGGTAATGTGAAGTATCCTTTAGCGCTGGGTTGGGGTGGGCAGACTACGCCGTTTCTGTTCCGGGGTTATGTGTACAAACGCTCGTTGAGCGAAGTCTCGGGTGCGATGCGAGTGGAGTACTCGCATGAGCCTTGGAACGTGTCGCTACCGTTTCACACGGGTTTCAAGGTGACGGCGGAGACGGCGGCTCCGGCTGCTTACATTATCCCAGCGCCGTGGGTGAAGGTGATCGATGTGCTGGCGGCGCACCAGGTGGTGATGGAGCGAACGACGACTGCGTGGGCGGGCGATGTCGAGACGTATCGGTGCGGGGGAATGGTGTGGCAGGATCCGCCGTTCGAGGGGCGACATCCGACCTTCAATGGAGAGGCGATGCATGGGGCTGGAAGGTATGGCAGCTGCGTGCTGGTGCGGGAGCGGATGAGCTTTCCGGCTGGGTCGGTGGTGGTGCGGCTGAATCAGCGGCTGTCGAAGGTGGCGCTGGCGTGGCTGGAGCCTGCAGCTCCCGATTCGGCGTTGCAGTGGGGGTTCTTCGACTCGATCTTCGAGCAGAAGGAGTATGGCGAAAGCTATGTCCTCGAAGCTCTGGCGCGGGAGATGATGGCGAAGGATCCGAAGCTGAAGGCAGAGTTCGAGAAGAAGGTCGCGAACGATCCTGTGTTTGCGGGGAGTTCTTATGCGCGGCTGAATTTCTTTTATGAGCGGTCGCCCTGGTATGCCGCGAATCGGGTGGGGCTGTATCCGGTGGGGCGCCTGGTGAGTCTGGATGGCTTGCCGGTAGCGGCGACTAAGTAAAAGATTCTCCTTGTCGAGAACGGCTTCGCGAGTAGACTTCGGGTACTGCAGATTTATCTCGAGGGACTCGATGAGGATCAGATTTGGACTGGTAGTGGTGTGCCTGTTGGCGGCGGGGCGTGAGCTGGGTGCACAGGCTCCTGGAGCGGCTGATGATTTTGTGAAGTCGCACTATGCGAAGTATGAGTACCGGATACCGATGCGAGATGGCGTGAAGCTGTTTGCTTCGGTGTATGTGCCGCAGGCAGGGGCGTTCAAGGATGCAGGACCGTATCCGTTTTTGATGACGCGGACGCCATATAGCTGCGCTCCGTATGGGGAGGAGAAGTTTCCCGCGCGGGTGGGGCCGAGCCAGGAGCTGATGGAGTCGGGCTACATCTTCGTTTGTGAGGATGCTCGTGGGCGGACTGCGAGCGAGGGCGTGTTTCAGGAGATGAGCCCGCATATCGACAATAAAGAGACGGGGGATAAGAAGTCGGCGAAGGATGTCGATGAGTCGACGGATATGTACGACACGGTGGAGTTCCTGCTGAAGCATGTGCCCAACAACAACGGCAAGGTCGGGATTACCGGTATCAGCTATCCGGGGTTCTATACGTCGGCGAGCATCATCGACTCTCATCCGGCGATCAAGGCGGCGAGTCCGCAGGCTCCGATGACGGACCTGTTCTTCAATGATGACGGGTATCATGGCGGCGCGTTCATGCTGGGTGCGAACTATGGGTTCTATCGGGGGTTCAAGCCACAGAAGAACCCGATGATTCCATCGGATCTCCGGTTCGGCGCAGAGCCTTCCGCCAGTGAGAATCCGGATACCTATGCGACTCTGCTGGGTGCGGGGGCGACGGGGAATCTCGATACGGGTAAGGAGTACCTGAACGGCAGCAACTGGCTGTTTCACGACCAACTGGTGCATACGACGTATGACGAGTACTGGAAGAAGCGCGATCTGTCGCGGCGTATGAAGGGGATTCATACGGCGGTGATGACGGTGGGCGGATGGTTCGACGCGGAGGACCTGTCAGGGCCGTTCAAGACCTTCCATGCGATCGACGAGTTGAATCCCGGTGCGGTGAATACGCTGGTGATCGGGCCGTGGACGCATGGCGGATGGTCGCGGACGGATGGCGATCATCTGGGGGATGTGACGTTCAATACGAAGACCTCGCTGTTCTATCGCGCGAAGATCGAGTATCCGTTCTTCGAGTTCTATTTGAAGGGCGTGCATGGCGGGCCGTTGCCCAAGGCGTATGTGTTCGAGACGGGGAGCAACGTCTGGAAGACCTATGATGCCTGGCCTCCGAAGCCTGCGGTTGCGAAGACTCTGTACTTCCGTGCGGGCGGAAGGCTGAGCTTCGACGCTCCGACGGAGAAGACCGGTGTGGATGAGTATGTGAGCGATCCGGCGCATCCGGTGCCATTTGTGGAGTACACGACGAATACGGTGCCGCAGAGGTACATGGCGGATGACCAGAGATTTGCTTCGCGGAGACCGGATGTCCTGGTGTACGAGACGGAACCACTGACCGAAGATGTGACGATTGCAGGACCGGTGCGGCCGAAGTTGAAGGTGGCGTCGACGGGAACCGACTCGGACTTCGTGGTGAAGTTGATCGATGTATATCCGTATGACTATCCGAATCCACCGTCGCCGGATGCGGCGCTGGGCAAGCGGGTTACTGGTGCCGCACCGGTGGTTATGGGCGGATATCAGCAGCTGGTGCGAGGAGAGCCGATGCGGGCGAAGTTCCGCGATAGCTGGGAAAAGCCGACGGCGCTGGTTCCGGGGAAGATGGTCTCGGTGAACGCGGAGATGCCGGATATCAATCACACCTTCCGCACGGGGCACAGAATCATGGTGCAGGTGCAGAGCTCGTGGTTCCCGCTGGTGGACCGCAATCCGCAGACGTTTGTGGATATACCGCTGGCTAAGCCGGAGCAGTTCGTGAAGGCCACCGAGAGTGTTTACCGGAGTGCGGGCGCGGCCAGCGGGGTTGAGGTGCTGGTGATGCCGGCTCAGTAGTAGCCTCATTGGTCTTCTCCTTTGTCTCCGTAGGGGGTACCCCCCCGGGGGGGTACCTTCGAGTAAATTATTTAGAATCAGCAACATAACAAAACGTTATGGTTGCAAAGTCATCATTCTAAAGCGGTTGCGCGTAAATTCGTCTCCTGATTGAGGTTAGGGAATTAATGAGGAAGCCCCGGCTTTATGCCGGGGCCTTTTTTATGCCTAGTTCTATTGTGCCAGATTAGCCATAACTACTATGCCAACTCTATTCTCCTTGTTTACATGGAGTTAGAGGGTTTGGGGGCTTGACAGAATTTTAACGAGTTTGGTAGGTCAACTTCCGGGCAAAGTGATCACTGCCTGAAGGCCGGGAAGATCCGACTCCACGAGAGCCCTCGGATCGTTGGTACATCCTCGCCAGTCTGCTGCGAGGTCATTGTCTTCAGGCGACAGTGACCTCGGCATTGATAGACACCTCTTCGGCTATCGCTGCCTCTCGTCTACGTTCATTGACGAGTTTCCCGACCCTGAGCATGGGCCTCTCGACAAAGTAGTGAGCAATCAGAGCAAACGATACGGCTAGAATCCAGTTCAACGGGAAGCTGCTCCATCGATTTTGACTGTAGCTCTGAACCAGGAATGGCTGCTGGAACAGGTAGAGAGCATAGCTCAAGCCTCCAACGTAAGTCAGCACTGGATTATTGAAGATCCAGTCCCTGCGCGTGACCAGCACTTGAATCGCGACGGCAATCATCAGGGGGATAATTCCCCAGACCAGAGGGGAAAGGTGTTCCACATAACTCGCGGCAAAGGCAGCTATCACGATCGCTGCGGCAGATGGAACTCCATAGACCCACCTGGGGAGTCGCTTTAATTCTGGGGCATAGAGCGCGAGAAGGCACCCGGCGGCCAGGCAATCGGCCACTGCCGGGAAGGCATATTCTGTCAGGCCAGGCGAGTACCGCTCATAGAGCATACGAGCTATTGGCGACAGAATCATGACTGTCCAGCATGTCTTCTTCCGAATGCCGAATCCGATGACCAATGCGAAGGGCCACAAGAGGTAAAACTGCTCCTCGACCGATAGGGACCAAAGATGAGCCAGAACCCACGGATGATGCTGCGAGTAGCACAGCGTATAGGTCAGAGCGTAGGCGAGATACTTGAGAGGGAATGGATGATGCAGGATGAATCGCAGCGCGGTCGCAAATGCAATGTACACCAGAGCTGCCGGAATAATCCGGAAGGTCCGGCGTAAAAAGAAGCTCGGCAGGTCTATCCTGCCGGTTATGGATCTCTCTCGAAGTAAAAGACTGGTGATGAGAAAGCCAGAGATCACGAAGAATATCTGCACTCCAAAGTGCGAAAAACCTCCCAAAAACTCAGTCAGAGAGTTCTTTGGGTATCCCCTTGTTGTGTAGGTATGCCCGAGGAAGACCAGGACAATGGACAACGCTCGCAGTCCATCCAAGGACGCAATTCTGCTTGTACTGCTCTTCTCGTTCATCATTCACCAAGGCATTCAGAAAAGTAGTGCAGTCTTTCTACTGGAAATTATTGATGCAGAAGGATTTTATCCATCATATCCCCATGCCAAGAAATAAATGTTGGGAATTGATATGCAGCTTCGAGGTGGGTCCTTCAGTTGGCTTTGTGCCCGGTCGAGATCATGTAACAGCTTGCGTCACGTATTGCATTGCCCAATGCATCTTCTAGACGTGGGCGAATGGGTCTTCCAGCGAGGGGCTTTGCGGGGTGAACATCTCTCCGCCGTTGGCGGTGACGACCCAGTCGTCCTCGAGGCGGACGCCGAACTCTCCGGTGATGTAGATGCCGGGCTCGTCGGAGAAGGTCATGCCGGCGGCGAGCGGCGTGGCGTTGCCGCGGACCAGGTAGGGCCACTCATGGCCGTCAATGCCGATGCCGTGGCCTACGCGGTGGGTGAAGTGCTTGTAGTCGGGGCCGTAGCCTGCATCGGTGACGACTTTGCGGGCAGCGTCGTCGATGGCCTGGCACTGGACTCCGGGGCGAGCTGCGGCTAGTGCGGCGGCCTGAGCTTTGTGGACGATGTCGAAGACCTTCTTCTGCTTGTCGGTTGCTTTGCCCAGGACGAAGGTGCGGGAGATGTCGGACTGGTAGCCTTCGACGGTGCAGCCGTCGTCGATCAGGATGATCTCGTTCTCGCGGATCACCTGCGGCTGCAGCGAGCCGTGGGGCAGGGCGGAGTATTCTCCCACCTGGCAGCTGGCGTCTCCGGGGAAGCCACAGTGGATGTAAGCGGCGGCGACCAGTTCGCTGAAGTGGCGGTTGGTCATGCCGGGCTGGGAGGACTTGAAGACGGCCTCGTAGACCGAGAGAGTGATGTTATTTGCGAGACGCATCAAAGCCAGTTCAGCGGGGGATTTGACGCTGCGGCAGCCGTAGGTGACAGGCGTTCCGCTGACGGCGGTGAGTGTGGGGCTGGCGTGGGCGATGCCGTCGGCGAAGGCAAACTGAGTGCGCTCCTCCACGCCGATCTTGCCGGTGGAGATGCCGGCATCCTTCAGGGCCCTGGCGAGGAGCGTGTAGGGACTCTCGTCTTCGTTCCAGGTGTAGACCTTCGTGGTCGATGCGGCGGGAAGCTGGGCGGGCGTGGCGTTCATGCGCTCGCGGACGCGGCCCTCTTCGAAGACCGGGCAGACGATGAAGGGATTGCCATGCGCGGGGAGAACCCAGGAGAAGAAACGCTCCGACTGGCCCCAGCGGAGGCCGGTGAAGTAGTTGAGCGAGGTACCGGTGGCGATGACGAGGGCGTCGATCTTGTGCTGCGAGAGCAGGGCGCGGGCGCGTTCGAGGCGCTGCTCACGCTCCGCGAGGGAGATGGGTGTAGCTTCGGAGTGGCGGTTGGCAAGGGCAGCGATGGCGGGCGGTAGCTTGAGGTTGGAATCGGCGGCTACGGTTGGACGTTGCGCTTGCAAAGCGAGGGTAGGGGTGGCTGCTGCAGCGGCAGCAGAGGAGAGAAGGAATCGGCGTCTGTTGATCATCTGTGGGGGAATTGTAACGACAGGTTTGGCGTGAGGAAAGGAGAAAGTAATGGCCGCCTATTCCGCTCCGCGGACGGGTGTGCGGCAAGACAACGTAAAATTGCGAAAACAGGAGAACTCTGGATGGCGATGATTACGACGGTGCAGCAGCATATTCTGCAACAGCAGCAGGAGATGCTGAAGGCAACTGGGCGCGAGGCGACGGGAACGTTCAGTTGGCTGCTAAGCGGCATCACACTGGCGGCAAAGATGGTCGAGGCGAAGATTCGCTCGGCCGGGTTGATCGATGTGCTGGGCGCCTTCGGTGCGGAGAATGTGCAGGGCGAACAGCAGCAGAAGCTGGATGTGTATGCGAATCAGGCGCTGCTGCACTGCCTGGGTCTCCGCGATAGCGTAGCCGCGCTGGTGAGCGAAGAGGATGAAGAACCGGTGACGTTCAATCGCGATCCGGAGACAGGGAAGTACATCATCGTCTTCGATCCACTGGACGGGTCTTCGAATATCGATGTGAATGTGAATGTCGGGACGATCTTCAGCGTGCTGCGCCGGCTTCCGCCGGAGCATGGGACGCTGGAGGAGTCGATTCTGCAACAGGGGTTCAGGCAGGTAGCGGCGGGCTACGTGGTCTATGGCCCGTCGACTGTACTGGTTTATACGACCGGCAATGGAGTGCATGGGTTCACGCTCGACCCTGCCATAGGCGCGTTTGTGCTGAGCAATGAGCGGATGATGATGCCGGAGCAGGGCAGCTACTACTCGGTCAACGAGGCGAATGCGGCGGGATGGCCGGAGGAGTATCGCGCCTATGTCGAGATGTTGCGTACGGGTGGGTTGAGCAAGGAGTACAGCTCACGTTATATAGGAAGCCTGGTGGCGGACTTTCATCGGACCCTGCTGAAGGGTGGCGTGTTCCTGTATCCTCCGACCTCGAAGCAGCCAAAGGGCAAACTGCGTCTGCTGTATGAGGCGAATCCGCTGGCGTTCATTGCAGAGCAGGCAGGCGGAGTTGCGACGAATGGAGTAAACAGGATTCTCGATATCAAGCCAGAGGGGATTCACCAGAGGACGCCGTTCTGTGTGGGAAGCCGGCGCGAGATGGAGGCTCTGGCGTCGGCGGTGGCGAGGTGAGCGCCTTTGCGGCCGTGGTGACGGATATTCGTGAGGAGTCCCGACTGGGGGGACGGCAGCGCTGGCAGATGGCGTTGGATCGAACGGAGTTTGTCGCGGGAAATACAGGAGTGCTGGAGGCGGTGGCGCGAAGTGGAACGCGCCTGCTGGTTCCTGTGCTCCGTGTCGAGGTGGATGCTGCAGGAGAGGTGTGGCATGTGGTCGAAAAGCCTCTGGCCGCCGGGACGACAGTGACTGGTCGGGTGCAAGAAGTTTGAGCGGGGAGGCGCTTGCTGGTACACTCATTGATGTTGTTCGACGGTGCGTATAGGTGTGAAGTGGTGCGCAACGTGCATCTGGTGGGGGGCTGTAGCTCAGCTGGGAGAGCGCCTCGTTCGCAACGAGGAGGTCAGCGGTTCGATCCCGCTCAGCTCCACCAAAGAAATCAACGGCTTACAAGCAAAATCCGGGTCCAATAAAAGGTGAAAAGGCGATATGGGTCCAATTTGGGTCCATTAGCGCCGCCTATGCCGCACTTCCGCCTTTCACCAGGACCAAAGAAGCGATCTTTTCTCCCGCTTCTCTCTTCTCGTCCCCGACCGACTGTGCATATCGAGCGAGCGTCATTTCCGCGGTAGCGTGTCGCATGAGTTCCATGCTGACTCGGAGGCTCACCCCGCTCGACAGCAGCAGGGAAGCATAACTCCTGCGGAGCGTGTGCCAGCCCAGCTCGGTTTGCTGATACCCGCAGCTTTGATCGCAGGTACAACATTCCGACGCCACAGGGTTCCGGGCCAGAGAGGTTGGTTTCCGAAATGAAAATCAGAAGCAAATACCCACTGATCCTGCTTGGTGTATTTGGATATTGCCTTCCAGGCATCAGTGCTTCAATGACTTGAGGTGGAAGAGGAAGTGGACGGCGCGAGGATTCCGTTTTGGGAGCTCCCTCGACTCCGTCGACATAGGACCTGCGAACGTGCAGTAATGCACGGTCTAGATCCACGTCGCTCCACTTCAAGCCAAAGATTTCACCGCGCCTCATCTCCATAATCGCAGCAATGAGGAACGCAGTCCTTACAGGCTCGACCCCCTCCAACTGCTTAAGGATCGCTCCCATCTCCTCAGGTTCCAGAATTTCGGGCTCAATGGCGCGCTTCCTGACCTGTCTGACGTTGGCGATAGGATTGGTTGAGTGTAGTTCGTGCCGCATCGCGTGCCGGAATGCTGCTCCAAAGACTTCCCTGATCTTCGCTTTAGAACCATTGGCTAGAGGAAGGGTTTTCAGCCAGTCTTCGACAGCCACTGCCTTCACTTGACCTAACGAGAGGCTACCCCACGTGGCAAGATATAGTTGGCAAAGATGTACAGGTAAGCCTTACGCGGCTTTGCTGCTCTCCCAGAGTCTTCTCGCAGTTCACGTTCTTTGTAATGCTCAACAAGCTCACTCACGTTGAGGTTGGTTAACTCTGAGACCACCACCGAGTCTTCTGTACAGGTGATGGCCTTTTTCTGGGCTTGCGTCTTAGTAAGCTCCTTAACAGTTCCCAGAATTTTTTTTCGACGTATTCCTGCTTTTCGCCAACGGTAGACCCATACGTCGAGTCCGTTCGTTCTCCGCTCAATTGTCAAAGAGCCTTGCTGATAGCGTTCACGTTTGAGATTCATGCGACCGTCCTTTCGGATTGGGCAGCATGACCGACACTGTAATTGTAGCCCCCGCTATCCAGCCAGGTTTCGAGTTGTGAAAGCGAGAAAACGATTTTTCGAGTACTGAGGCGACGATGGGGAACCTTGCCCTCACGTGCCCATTTCAGCAATGTGACTGGATGTATGCGCACGATCTCGGAAGCCTCGCGTGTCGTTAGCCACTGATTATTCATCGCCACCAACTTCCGATGGTCGCTAATTATGCAGGAGCACGGCGAAGCCATCGCTTTCTGCAGAGTGAGGCCTCTCTACACTAAAGTCCAATGCTTCCGAGCAATACCGCTCAAAGTTCTGCTTATAGTGGTGGGGCTGCGCCGGAACATCTGAGTGCTTGGAAACAGATATGTTTCCAGGCACTCAGATGTGTCTAGTTGACAGTGGCGGCTATCGGGAAAACGATGAATTGTCCACTGATCTACGTGGTCTGTCCGAGTGAGCTTTGAACAGCGGAGCATAATGGCCATGTCAGATTCCGTGGAATTTCGTCATCTCGAATATCTTGTCGCGATTCACGAAGGAAAGAATTTCACCAAAGCGGCAGAACGGGTTTATCGCTCCCAGCCCACGATCAGTCAGCAGATTCGGGCGCTCGAAGAGGACGTAGGTTTTCCGATCTTCGTCCGTGGCGGAAAGGATGGTGTGTCTCCGACTCCTGCTGGCGAGCTTGTACTCAACTGGGCGCGCACTGTGTTGTTGGAACGTCGCCAGATTTTCGTCATGGCAAGGGCTATGTACAAGGGCGAAGTTCCACCATTAAAGCTTGGCTTCTCGCCTTTCATCAATCCACGTCTCCTTCAGGCAATCCATGACACGTACAACGCGCTATTCCAAGGTACGAGATTCAATTATCCAGTGGAGATCAAAGACATACTCTGGAACGGATCAGACTCGGTAGTCTGGATTGTGCACTGCTTCCCATGCCTGTAGAGCAAGAACTGTGGAACGCCCTTCAGATCGCGCAAGCGCCGCTAGTTCTCTGTATGCGGGCGGACGACCCCCTCGCATCTCAAGCAGTGATAAGTCTTCACGAAGCGGCCCCACGAATCAGAATCTTTCGCGATCCAGAGGTGCACCCATCCGCCCATGCGCGTTTGTCTGAGAGGTTCTCTGAAGCGGGGATTCCACTCCATCTCTCAAATTCAGCGGCTACGCCAGCGGACATGCAATGGATGGTCAAAGAAGGCTATGGTCTTGCTCTCATCGATCAACTATCTTCGCTCGAATCCGGCCTCGTAACGAGACCAATTGCGCGTGTGCATTGGACGGCAGATACTGCGCTTGTATGGAGCAAGACATGCTCAATCGGGAACATCAGGTGTGGCCACGCACCACGAGCGAGCAAATGCAACCTCTTTCCCGCCTGTCCGATACGCGCGATCAGATCGGTCTCAGCGAGTGCGGCCAACTCCCCGCAGGTGCGAATGCCCCACGATTGAAATGTCCCTGCATGCTCCGGCGTGAGGTTCAGCACACGCAGAGGAAGATTCCGCACTGCATTCGCCTCATCGCCAGGTGGCACCACAGAGACACCGGTTCTACCCAAAGCGAGACACACGGCAGCATCGAAGTTCTGCGAGACGGCTACATTTGTCAGAAAACCAGCAGTCATGATGCGCTGGCGCAACTTGTTGGCAAGCTGCGCTGCGTCACCGAACAGGCCATTCATACCGAGTATGTCGAGAGCATATGTGCCGGGATGTATCTCGACATATTCGATCCGCGGCGAAAACATACACGTAATGGTGTGAAGAATCGCGTGCGCGGAACCTTCGTCCTCTTTCACGCGCGGGATAACAGCGACTTCAGGGAAAGACTCTGCTTGCAACCGGGTCATGCCGACTTCAACGCCGAGCGATCGTGCCGCTTTGTTGGCCGCAAAGACACTCTCTGTCGGTGGCTCACCGTCGATTAGGACAAAAGGACGCTTCCGCAGCTCCGGTCGCTGCTGCGCGGCCACTTGCGCGGCGAAGTTCGGAGGATGGAGAACGGCATACATCACCGCACCCGCGACCAGAGGGTTTCGGTACGCCACTCGGCACGCGTCGATGGTTTTTTTTGAAGGAACGGCGAGCCTTCGTTGCGATTGCGCTCTCGTACCAATGTGTATTGCTGACGCTCGAAGAGAGCCGTTTCACCCTTGTCGCTGAACGGTTGAATGCTGGCCGGTTCACAGCGTAGGGCGAGAGCTGCGCAACTGCTGGCGCAGGGAGCTTGGCTGAGAAAGATGAGAGCCGTGCGGGCTTGTTCCGCTGCCAGACGAAAGCGATACCACGTCGCCAACTGAATACGCCTCGTGTGCTGAGGCAATACATCGCTCATATCGAGCACGATGGCGGCGAAGCCTCCGGCCTGAAGCAATAAATCGGTCGCCTTCAGTGCCTGCTCCAGCCGTGACCACGGTTTGTCTGTGACGCGCTGCTTGCGCTCTGCCGACATACGGAGCCAGAGCAGCCGTTTCAAAACGATGTTCGCCGCGGCTGCTGATTCAGGCGAAAGTGCATCGCTCACATCGACCCACGCACAAGCCGCGCCGGACTGCGTGATGGCGGCGATAGCAGAGAGTCCGAACGATGTCTTGCCCGTCGATGCCGCGCCCGCAACTTCGGTGATGCTCCCGCGCGGAACGCCGCCGCCCAGGACTGCATCCACTTCGCCGATTCCGGTTGGGACAGTTCCGAAGCCTGCTTAATCTTGAGCGTAAGGGCGGCAGGCACCCGGTTTGCGAGTGTGGTTTCGATCTGGAGACGAATTGCGGCGGTCGAGGGCATAATGAAGTATTCTCCTTATATTCGCCTATCTGTTCCGGTCCCTGTCAACCGAGACTTGACCCTTTCCTTGTGTAGAATTAGCTAAGTGATTGCAAGTAAGCGGTTTGCTCTTCGTAATCTTTCGCTTTAGACGGGGCACACTTGCCTCATGTGTGGCCGCTACCGTCGCAAATCCGACAAGCAGCGCATTGCAGATTGGAATCAGAACTCGTAGTCGAGCGAGAACTGCACTCTGCGAGCGGTGGATGTGGCGATCGGACTGGAAAAACCGGGTGCCGCTTGAATTTCCGATCCAAACGATGTGTTCAGCAGGGACACGTTGCGATGGTTGAGAAGATTGAAAGACTCCACCACCACATCCAGATGGCCGTTTGCAACTGGGATCATTTTTAGGACGCGTAGATCGACATCGACATTCACCGGCGTTGACAGCGAGTTCCTGTTGTATCCAAGAGGACGAGATGTGAACGGAAAGATATGCTGGTGATCACTGTCGAGTCCGGTAATTGGGTTGGCACGAAAGCCGCTGGCGATACTGACGATGGGTGCGAACTCCAGTCCAGTGAGAGCCTTCATGATCGGGCCGGGGTTCGCATTCTTGACCGCATCCGCTGGGTCGCCAAGATCAGGACCAATGAGCCAGAGACCGCTCAACGTGAACCGGTGGCGCTGGTCCTGAAGCGATAGTCCGCGCTCATCACGTATTGCATACGGATTTTGAGGCTGCTCCGTGTCGTAGGAAGCGTCGTCGATAGTCTTCGAGAAGGTATAGCCTGCCAGAATCTGGAAGTCGTCCTGAAACTGCCGATTGAGCGTGATCGTGGCACCGTTGTGCGAAGAGCTGGCCGAGCTCGCGAACTGGTTGATGGCATCGTAGGCCGGATCGAGACGAGCTGTCGTGAACACAAGCCGTCCGAGTTGCTGGGGAGTTGGAGACGAGATGCCGGCAGCAGCAGCGTTCGCGGCAGTCAGCAGTATAGGTGCCGCAAGATTGATGTTGCTGGTGCGGCCCAGCTTGACGCCGTGGACGTATTGATACTCCGCGGTCAGTGTCGTTTGGAGTGGTAGAGCCTGCTCGATACTGAAGGATGCCACTTCACTGTAAGGGTTCCGCAGCCCCGGCTGAGCCCGCCAGATGCTGGGGGCCACACCGGGCAAGGGGGCTGAGGGGATGTGGCCGCTTTGGTAGACGGTGGCAGCCGCGGTGTCTCCCAATGTCTGACTGAACCCGTGGGAGCCGTCCTGCCTAAGGAGACGATTGATCGTGGCGAGTTGATAGCGGTCGTAAAAGATACCGAACCCTGTGCGCACCACCATCGACTTCCACGGCGTCCATGCCAAGCCGAGGCGCGGGCTGAAGTTCAGAGCATCTTGGGGCAGAGTGGACGGCAGACGGTTGTATTCGTAACGCACGCCATAGTCCAGCGTAAGCGAATGGGATTGCGTCCAGTGATCTTGAGCAAAACCCGCAAATCGCACCTCGCTCAGATTGGTGTTGAAGTTCCCAAAGTTCTGGGAAAAGAAATCTGCGTTGCCTGCCTGAAGCGCGGCGACGCTGGCGAAGGCGAAAAAACCTTGGGAGCCGTCCGTTACCTGAGTTCGTAAGGCTACGCGATCGGTGCGTCCTCCCAATTGAAACAGATGCTGACGCCGCTGCAAGGAGATGGAGTCTGCAAACTCCAGATGCGTTTCAAAGCGTCGGTCATTGCCTGAGTACGGCGTTCCAAAGAGCACAACGCCAGGTATGAGGACCCCCGGCCCCGATGTCTGATCGGTCCTCTCCACAGCTCGCCGCTGCGCGAGTTCGAAGCTGAGCTTGTTCAAGAGAGTGCTGCTGAATGTCGAGGTCAGGGTTCCGTTGAGGCTGTTGTCCGCAATGAAGGATGAGCCTCTTGCGGTCCGATCCGTCAGCTCGTCCGTATGAAAGGCGTCGCTTAGGTTGCGGCTATTGGTAAAGGCGTAGCGTAGCATCACTGCCTGGTGCGTCGTCAGGGTTCTATCCACGCGACCCGAAAGCTCCGTCTCCTGATCGGTCGTCGGGAAGAAGCCGCTTTGCAACGTGAGGTTTGCCAGCGGGCCATACTGTTTCAGTGCGGTGTTGATGGCACTGAGAGTCGATGGCTTAAGGTCGTTCGTATCTTCTCCCCGTGCAAGTTCCTGTTCGGCAGCGACGTAGTAGAACATCTTGTCACGCTGAATTGGTCCACCGAGTGCTACGCCCGCCCGGACCCGGCTTTCATCTGGCTTGTAGGGACTGAGTCCCAGCGCTGGTGTTCCATTGAGAGCACCATTCTGGACAAAGGTGAACGCGTCTCCGTGGATGCGATTCAATCCTGAGCGGGTCTGCACGTCGATGGAGCCTCCAGCTCCTCCGCCCGACTCGGCAGAGAATCCATGATTGACGATCTGAAAGTCGCTGATTGCCTCGGGTGAGAGCTGTGTGCGGCTCCCGCCGCTGTATTCATCGTTGTCATTCACTTGATCGAGGTAGACCGCGTTGCTTCCTGGCCGAAGGCCTCCGAAGCTGAAGCTGCCGGTGCTCTGGTTCAGCCCCTGCTGTAGCAGGGCTGGATTGGCGGCAGCGACCTGTGGAGAGAGGAGGACAAACGTCAGATAATTGCGGCTCGGAATAGGAAGCTCTTCGACGCGGTCCCGGTCGATGTTCACGACGGAGGAGGTTTGTGAGATGTCGAAGGTGACAGGTGCGGCGCTGACATTCACTGTCTGTTGTGTGCTGGCGACCGAAAGTTGAATATCGACGCGAGTCGTGCGACCGATAGCCACAATTACGGAGAGCTGTTCGTAAAATGCGAATCCGGCGGAGGAGACTCTCAGTGTGTACCCACCGCTCGGTAACTCTTTTACCAGAAAAGATCCATCTGCTGCTGTGAGCGTTTTGTGCTCCGGGCCGTCAGCAGCGGACAGAACCACGATGGCGTTTGGAATCGCATTCCCGTCAGATGCGGCTACGATGCCGGTGACGGTTCCGCTACTACTGGTTTGAGCATGAGAAATGAAGACGCAAGCCGTCCAAAACATGAACAGCGTTACGCTTCGAAGAATCTTCGAAGCCGACATACTGTGAATCTCCCAAGGAAAGTGACCGATGCTTGGCGCAGGCACACGCCGAGTCAAAAGGACGCACGGTGAAGCGCATCCAGGAGGGCACACTAATGCGGGAGATCAGATTCTGAGGGGAGAGTTAATGCGCGGGGGAATGAGAAGCGATGTACAGAGAGCCGACATGATCGGAAGCCAACAATGATCGAAAAAGAAGCTTCGAATCGAAGCGAATTTAACGAGCATCGAGCGTGCCGCCATGAGCATGCAGACCAGAAGCACGAGGCAAAGGGCGAAGATCAACGTGAATAGGCCGAATTCCGTATCGTTCGCAAGGCCAGGCGCATCCCAACGATCAAAACATTCCATCAGGGGCGCAAGGAATGTCACGAGGACAAACAGGAAAGTCCCGACTTGGAGCAAACGTTGCACAATCTCAATATACCGAAAAGCGTCATAGATCCGCCACGGGCTCCTCGTCAAAAAGAGGTGAAGCCGGGTCCTCGGCGGCTTGAAAGTTACTGAGGCCGACCCCAACCAAACGGAAGAGCTGCTTCGGCCCCATCTCAACCCGTTCTCGTAGGGCGAGGGCGATACCTGTAAGTTCGTCGCAGGATGCGGGAGGCGCTAGAAGCGTGAGGCTTCGCGTGAGGCTATTAAACTCCTTCGTTTTGAGCTTCAGAACTACCGTCTTCGCGGCCCGTGCATTGGCATGCGAAGGCTTCCAAACTTTCTCAGCCAGGAGTCGAATCTTTGCCTCTGTATCCGCTAGGGGAATGTCCTCGGGAAACGTGTCCTCGGCAGAGATGGACTTGCTGACTCGGTTTGGCACGACGGGGTTGTGGTCGATACCGCGGGCGAGTTGATAGAGGCGCAGGCCATAACTTCCGAACTGATCTTCTAGGGTCGCTAGTTCCAGGGCATAAAGATCGCCGACCGTTGCTATGCCAACCGCCTTCATGCGGCTTTCTGTGACCTGTCCTACTCCAGGGATACGGCCTACCGGCAGCGGGAGAAGAAAGCTCTGCACTTCGTGCGGTTGAATGACGAACAGGCCGTTCGGTTTCTTCCAATCGGATGCGATCTTCGCCAGGAATTTGTTTGGCGCCACCCCAGCGGAAGCCGTGAGGTTCAGCTCCTCGCGTATCTGCTCACGAATCATCTTCGCAACGCGTGTCGCTGTCGGAAGCTGCATCTTGTTCTCGGTCACATCGAGATACGCTTCGTCGAGAGACAACGGCTCAATGAGATCGGTATACCTCTGAAAGATTTCGCGTGCGGCAGACGATGCTACCTTGTAACGCAAGAAATCAGGCGGAATGAAGATCGCTTCCGGGCATAGTCGCTCCGCAGTCACCGCTGGCATCGCAGAACGCACGCCGAACCGTCTTGCCTCATAAGAAGCGGCGCAAACAACAGATCGTTTGCCCTTCCACGCGACCACGACCGGTTTTCCGCGAAGCTCTGGATTGTCTCGTTGTTCGACCGAGGCGTAGAACGCGTCCATATCCACATGAACGATTTTGCGAACGAGAGCGGAGGCTATATTGGCGACTTCGTGTTGGGCGTCGGATGCTGTCATCGTTCCGATGTCGCTGCACGTTACTTTTTGCAGTCCTCACACGTCTCGCAATGTTCTATGAAAGCGTCCCACTCGGGGATGCCAACGAAGGCAGATGTAACGAGATCAACGAAGTCCTGCGCCTGAAGAAAGGCGTAATCATTCGGACGCGCCGCTTCAAATCGGCGCAGCAAGTCCATCCCAACGGCACAAGCGGGAAGAGCATCGTCTGCCCATTCCGGCCCGGTTGAAATTTGAGGTTCTCTAGCCATCGACACTGCCTCGCTTTCATTCAACCACATTCGCCTCTTATTCGCCTAGCTGGTCAATTGAGATTTAATCCGGTCCGCAACTTCGCCCCTCATATTTCGAAGAACAACAGCAAAGGCAAACCCTATGTTGCGCTGACGCGCAGCTTGGCCCCACTTCGGTTCGCAAGGGTGGACGGCCCATAGAGCGGGCCTTGTGGAGTCCGTTCGGATAAGCGCTGGCCGCGTGCCAAACGAAAAGTGCGTGTTTGGCACTTGCCAATAGAGGACTGTGAGCCCTATGTTGATAGCAGCGGTGGTTTGCTGCGTGCCTCCTCGATCAAGGTTCGGATCTCGGCCAATAATTCTCGGGGGGCTCGACTCCTTTGATCCAGATCTGTTTGCGTCATCATTACCCTTTTACTATGTTCATCCAATCCTTGTTACCCGCGGATCTTGGATCAAATGCGAGCGATGGCATATCAGCCCGCGTATTCCAAGGTGGGTGGTGAAAAGGGAAGTAAGCCAAGCTGGGCCGGCTCCCCGCGAACCAGCCCATGCCCACTCGGTTAGGTGCTATGGCTTTGTGGCATTTTTGTGGCAAATACCGCCGATTGGGCCGGTTTTACCGGTTTTTCTGTCTAATAACTCTTTATGTGTCAATAACTTACGAAACGAGTGCCACCTTCACACGGTGTAGTTCATAGCAACATGAGCCTTCACATTTAAAACTTTCATGCAGAGATGGCTTAAATAGTCGGTCATGCTGCGTTAAAGTTTGCGGTTTCTGGAAACCCAGATCTGGGTCCAATCTGGGTCCAATAAGAATTTCTATCGATTTCCTCCCGCTTATATATGTGATTCATTCTGTGTGCCTAAGTTGTTGTAAATTCGTCTCTCAGCGTTTTCGCAACGAGGAGGTCAGCGGTTCGATCCCGCTCAGCTCCACCAATCACTTACCCGGAAAATCTGGGTCCAGAGAGGCGATGGAGGATCCTGTGGGTCCGATAAGGGTCCATTAAGCCGCTTTTCTTTTCCAACCTTTGCGCTTCTGGTCCGCGGATGAGCGGAATCACAGCTGAGATGACCTCAGGTGCTGTCAGAGCACTGGAGGGAGACGCCTGCAGGAGCCCGGCGCTGCTCCAGCAGGAGATGAATGTCAGCATCGCTGAGCAACAGGAACCCATGAACGAAGTCGATCCGGAAAAGAATTGAGGGTACCCCGTTTGAGTGGACCTTGCACTTCCCTTGTTACCTAACATCAAGAGACGCGCAACAGCATACAGGTCACGTTGTCTTCCGCCCCGCCTTCGTGGGCTATCGCGATCAGCCCTCGACAGATTTCTTCCAGGTTTGAGTGCATATATATATGGTGCGCAAGCTTGTTCGCATCGGCATAACGGGTCAGACCGTCAGTTGTGAGCAGGATCATATCGGCTGGTTCCAGGTCGAGAACGAAGAAGTCAGGCTCTACGCTTGGATGCACTCCCACCGCCCGTGTGATGAATTGCCGTAGTCGCCGAGATGCTTCATCGCTTATGACCGTCCCTCCACGGCGCATCTGTTCTGCCACGTAAGAGTGGTCTTCCGTGATTTGTACACAGTTGCCATCTCTGAGGAAGTACGCCCGGCTATCACCAACATTGCCAATGACAAGCCTATTTCGGAGTATGGATGCCACGACCAGGGTAGTTCCCATGCCTCGGAGCTTGTAGTCTTGTTGGGCCATGTTCCACACTGTTTCGTTGGCGCTGGCGATAGCGGAACGGAGCCGCTCTTCGATATTCATTTCCTGATGGCTTAGGTCGTTATAGGTTTTGAGTGTAAGCTCCACCGCTTTATAGCTCGCAATTTCGCCAGCTGCCAACCCTCCCATTCCATCACAAACCACAAAGATATTTGTCTTTGAGTCATATCCGAAGCTATCTTCATTGTTCGATCGCCTGTAGCCCACGTCTGAGAGTGCCGCCACCTCCATTCGCAATTCCGTCATTGTTGCGGCTAAATGATTCGACTGAAGGCCATGCCGTTGCGCATCTGCCTTTCTACCTGGCTGATCCATCATTGCTGGTTACCTATTTGCGTCCACTCGCCGAGCACCTTAGGCGATACGGCCGACTCTACGGGTTTGTAGTGCAGTTGTTTTGCGGCAGTAAACTGAGCCCGCGCCTGTTTGCGAAGCGATTCGGCGCGAGGGCGATCATTCGGAGACGTCAGGAGCGCCTGCGTGAGAAACGATGCTCCCAGATAGAAATGAGCTGCACCAGCATAGTGGGTTCCGCCGCCCTGCAAATACACTTCGATTGCGTCATCGGCGTGCGAGAAATGCGATGCGTAAAAGTCCGTTACCCCTTGTGTCAGGCT
>JAOAPB010000133.1 GCA_025462645.1 Edaphobacter sp.
GCTTAAATCTGGGTTTAGTGCTGGGTCTTTGCCGTTGTTTCTAACTATCTAATCTCGTTGTCGAGGCCGTGGGAATGTGGTAATCCCGAAGGGATTTCCAAAGAGTGTGGGAAGAGTGGGAAGCCGGCTTTATGGCTTTCCATGCTTTCCATGCTCTGGCATTTCCATGGCCTGCCTTAGGGGTGGGATCAGAAATGTGAAGTTGCCGAAATCGCGTCTTCCGAGAAGGAGCCATGAGCAGCCATCGCTTCGGCCCAAATGATCTATGATTCGTCACTATGAGGCATCTGGGTCGATTCTCAATTGCACTACTGTCTTCGCTCGCTGCACTGGCAGGGTCCTATTATCTCGGATCTCTATTTCTTATGCTGTTTGACTCCAACTACCATGATGGATTCGCAGCGGTAGGAGGATTGGTCATCGGACTAATAGTGGCAGTCGTCGTGTTCAAAGCCGTTTGGAAGAAGCTGACGACTTGGGCGTACACGTCTCCGGATCAGTCCTCACAAATCCCGCGCTAATCAATACAGAGTCGGCATTCCCGTAAAGTCAGTGTTATCGGTAACATCAATCGCGCTGCCTGGACTCCGAGAGGCAGCCCAGGGGCTTTGCGATGCCGCAAGCTCATCGCCAGGCCTGCAAAGGCCTAAAACGGAGGAATTCGGCTTCGAACTCTCCAATCTCTACATCACGAAAGAAGACCTTGTAGAAGTCTTCTGCAACAAGTTCAAAGCCGAGATCCTCGAAGCGTAAGACTTGGCTGACGAACACTCTGCCCTTGTGCCAACTGATGTCTCCGCTGTTGTTCACTCTCCGAATAACAAACCCTTTAGGTAGACATAACCGATCAAGGTACGCGGTAGCATCATGGAACTGGGCTGATAGATACTGCCAGGCGTCTTGTTGTTGAGGCCTTCGTGCGGACGCTCGTGATTGAACATCTGCCGAAAGCCATCGAACTTCTTCTGCTGCAGCCTTAGTGTGAGTGCCGGCGGCTTCGTTGTGTCTTCCTTGAGAGTTCGATGCATCCGCTCATGTCGCCCATTCTGCTGAGGCCTGCCGGGCTGGATGCGCTCATGCACTATGCCCAGCTTCATCCAGCCAAGAGACAACTTCGACAAGCCCAGTAGACCAGCTCCTGCGAACGGAGCCCCGTTATCTGTCCTGATACGTAATGGCATGCCGTACTCACGCATGGCTGCTTCGCAGACCGCTCTTACCTGATCGAAATCCATCCGCGAAACCGTCTGACAGCGGATCAGGTATCTGCTGTGGGCGTCCGTGATGGTGAACGGATCGCACCTCGTTCCGTCGCCTGTACTGAAGTAGCCTTTGAAGTCCATGCACCAGAGCTGATTCGGTGCTGTCACCTCGGAGAATGGTTCAGAGTAGGGGGTTGTGCGCCGCTTCTTCCTCTTTGGACTGGTGAGACCGGCTCGTCTGAGAATGTTGCCGAAGGTGCTTGCCGCAGGCCAATTAACCTCGGGATCGAGCATTTCAAGTCGCGCCTTGAGCTTACGTGCTCCCCAGGATGGGTGTTTACTGCGTAAGGCGAAGATCTCGTTCTCGATCGCCTCCGTCGTGGCATGGGAGCATCCGTTCGGCTTGCTACTGCGGTTCAGAAGTCCTTCAGGCCCGACTTCCTTATATCGGTTGATCCACCGATATCCCGTTTGCCGCGACACTCCGAACTCGCGGCAGAGATCAGAAACTGACATCTCCTCCTTTTGGTAGCTCGACAAGAACTGCAGGCGTTGATCCACGATACGACTCTCTTTCCAGGGCATACCGCATCATCGTGCGTCCGACCAAGGCTGAGGAACCATCAGGGTTCCGCGTCGCTGTAACGCATGTCCTTGGTCTGTTTTGTAACGCAAGTGCTAAGTACGCTCAAGGACTCCGTCCCTGGCGCGCGACAAGAGGCACCCCAATCTTCCGCGCTTCGCTTGTGCAGACCTCCGCTGCGCTACGCCCCCTCCACTCCGCTCATCGCTCCGTTCCAAGGGTGGGAAGCCCTCCTCTTGCACTTGCCGCCCCCTGCTGGCGTGGGCCAGGGCCAAGGCGTGTTTGTTAGCAAACACAGCACAGCCATTCAAGAACGGAGCAATCACCCCATGACTTACACCGCGACATACTCCCCGGAAGACAACAAACTCAGGCTATACAGCTCCACGGCCTTCCTAACCATTCGCATTCAGCATCCACAATCGCTGACAACACTTGCGGGCCCTCCGTCTCGGTGCTGATCGTTATCAGTGTTTGCATTCGGTCGTCCAAGAATTGAGAAAACATCGACCCCCGATGAAGCATGCACTCTCCATCAATTCCAGATCCCGAGACTGTCTTGCTCAACTGATGCCCAAAAGCCCTATGGAAGAGACTGAAGTGGGTCTCGCTAATCTTGCGTTTTTGGAGCGCAAGGGCCGCTCCTGCCCATGTAGTAAACGCCGTAAAAGCACCCAATTCGAGGTGAACGGCTTCGCTATCCGCACCTGCGGCGATGAGTTCCCTCACCAGCTGCTCGACCTTGGGAGCGGATGAAGGACGCATTACCTTAAACGTCCCGGCCGCGAACACGTTTGCGAGATCATCCACCGTCATTTTTGATTTGAAGAGCCCGAACATGTTCCCCGATATTACTATGGCAGGAGAGTAGGCCTTGGGAAGCACATGCGAATCGAAGTAGTAGGATGCTCTAGTTCAGCCGTCACAGTTGTTTTAAGGGACGTCATTGGCTTCACGGAGACGTAAGCGCCTTGCGAAGAGACTGGAGCAGTTTTTCTGCATCGTCAAGTTGCTTCAAAACGGTTTGGTCCCCTTTGAGATCCTGGAGTGCCGTCCAAGGCACATTTTTCATTGTTTGCACTGCCGACGCTAGATCGGTTAGCAAACCCTCATTGCTTTTTTTCTCAACAACGGGAATACGAAGCTGCGCTGACTCGAGGTCTCCTGCATCGCTTAAGAAGTGTGCCCGAGCTACGGGGTCGGGAAGGATTGCTCTAAGTTTACGAAGATCCTTTGAGTTCGTAATCCTTTTTTGGTTCACTTTATGGACTACGGCATCCACAACGGTTGGAACCAAGAGCTTCTTGCTGACACCCATCAACTCTCGCGCCCAGGTGATGGCGGCGCTCGGGTCTCGTAGCGACGTAAATCTCTCTGAAACTTCGAAAATTTCGACCAGCTTGTCTAGCTCGCGAACAGTCATTCCAAGGATGTTCGCCGCGCTAGCTCGTCCCATTAGATCAACGAGACGATATGCGACCATCTCTTTTTCTTTGGCGTCCCACTCCTTGCGTTGACGGTGGATATAGATCCATACACGAAGACGCTCCTCCTCGGAAAGAGTGCGGTCGGTGACTTCGATTGGAATCTGTCGATACTGCTCGCGTCCTCGATCTACCAGGACACGACAATTCGTCCATCGACGGTCGCCGTCAATAATGAGGTACTTTCCTTGAAACTCTGGATGAGGTTCTACCAGGAGGGGCTCAAATAGACCTTCATTGGCTTCTATTTGTCTTTGAAGCTCGTCATCCTCTTTAGGCCCAAGCCGCGGCTGTTTCGGGTTCGGAAGTATGTCATCGAGAGCAACGGTAGTGCGGTAGGTCCGCAAAATGGTTCTGTCGAGACGACGCTCCTGCAGGCTAGCGGCGTCTCGACTGGTTTCTATTATGGGTACGATTTTCACGCTTCGAGTGCCTCATCCATTTCATCCGCTTCGGCGGCTGTCCCGATGATGATGCTGATTTGATTCTCTAGATCGGCTTTTGCTTTTTCAATCACACGTACTGTCTCACCTTGCTTAGCCCAATGAAGCTTGTGCCACTTGATTTCCTTTTCTTGTAGATCGAGCAGTTCTTTAGCTTTACCGCCAACTCGCTCGAAATATAACGAGCATTGATCGGAGGTGATGAATTGGTAAAGGGCTTCTGTCTTCGTCTCCCGCTCCATGCTCGATAGCTGTAGGCCATGGATGCGTATGAGATGCGTGCGAACCAATTTTGCCAGTAGGACCACACGAGCGGGGTTGGCTAAAACCACACCATCAATCATGTGAAGTTGGCCTGTTCCTTCGGGGAACTTATGGGTGGAGAGAATCGCGTGCTCTGCATTTGCAGCAAGCTGGTCTATTTTCAGCTTGGAAACATGCTGCATTTTCCATGATTTGTGGTTCTTGGAGTCGTAGATGATAGTGCCGCACTCGCGGCCTTTCACCACGACAACGTGGATCACGTCCCCACCGGGTTGGCCCTTCTTCACGCGAGTAATGCGGTCGTCTGGAAATTCGCCCCGCAACGCTTCGTACAGATCAAGCTCTGCCCCTTCACCAAGTTCTTCGTTACTCTTCTTTTCTAGGGCTCGTGTAAGCTCACCAACCTTTGTAGTGAGTTTTTGGTGTTCTTCGAAAGTCTTTGCGGCCTGAGCATTTAGAGCGTTTTCTTTGTCCTTATCGAACGCCTCCCGCTGTTCCTCCAAGCGATTTGCTAGCGCGGTCGCCTGCTCCTTCTTAAGTTTGGCGAGCTGGTTAGCAGCTTCCAAAGCTGCGGCATTGGCGGCGGTGATGGCCTCGTCACTGGCAGCCTGCTTCGTGAGTAATTGTTCATCAGCTTCAGCCTTGTCAGCCTCAGCCTTCTCGATGCGAGCCTGGAGAGCCGCTTCTGACTCTTTGTGCATGTTCTGTGCTTCGGCCAGTTTCTCGGCAACTGCATCATCGACGGCCTTTTTGGTAGCGGCTTTCGCTTGCTCAGTCGCTTCCTCAGCCTTCTCGATGCGAACCTGGAGTGCAGCTTCTGACTCCTTGTGCACGTTCTGGGCTTCGGCCAGCTTCTCGGCAACTGCATCATCGACGGCCTTTTTGGTAGCGGCTTTCGCTTGCTCAGTCGCTTCCTCAGCCTTCTCGATGCGAACCTGGAGTGCAGCTTCTGAGTCTTTGTGCGCGTTCTCGGTCTCGGTCAGCTTCCAAGCCGCTAATTCTTCAGCCTCACGCTTCGCCTCAATCCTAGCGGCTTCTACGGCCACAACTGTGTCGCCTTCAACCTGAGTGAGCTTGGCCTGGAGGAGGATGTTTCCTTCTTCGGCTTTCTTCCGAGCCTCCGCAGCGGCGTCAAGGCTCCGTTGCCAGTCCGCCAGTTGTTCTGCTCGCTCTTGTTGAAAGCGACTCTCAAGGTTCGTCGTGATCGCTAGAGTTCGCTCCCTGTCCAACGAAGCAATCTTTCCCTTGACTTCTTCCAGCTTTTCGGGCGGAATGACTTGGCCGCATGATGGACATTCCTCATCAGCAATATGAAGATGCAACGAGTGGGAAAGCTGGACTGTCGAGGGAACTGTTGACTGTAAACTCATGAGACCTCCGGGCCGCTGCTTGGCTAGGTCCCAATTTATCCTATTTTGTCCTAATGTCCAGTTTTATTTTTTTACTGGACCCACGAGTGCTTCGGACGCTGGAAGGAATTCGTGTTGCTGCAACAAGCGTCCGCTCCGTTCTACTCAGCTTGACCGCAGCGGACATCTAGAAACCCGCCCACTGCGGGCCGCCGCAGAGCGCCCCCCCTGCAGAACGGGCGCAAGAGGACAAACCCCTTCGGTTTTTCCCCTTGACCGCTTTTCCCGCTATACCGCCCCGCTCCCGAAAATCTCTTTATTCAAAAGCAGTCGCCGTCGCCCACCGCGCCACATCAACAATCCCAGCGAACTGATGTTCTTCACCCGATGGAGTGGTCAGCGAATAGGCACCCGTCTTATCTTCTACAGAAAGGTTCGGCCTTGTAGCGAGCTGCACTGACCAAACACAGAAGCATCGCAAATTGCAGAAGTACATCTCGCCAACAGTATCCTTCAAGACGAAGGAAGGGTCAGGGACGGCGAACATATCGTGGGAGCAGACTCGACGCTTCATTTTCCGACGATCCTTCCACCAGGCTTACCTGCTTTGCAGAATTACTCCAAGATAATTCTGGCGCGCCTACGCAAATAGAGTCGCTCACCATGAGAGCCTGCAAAGGGTTACCACACAACCGCAGCTACCTGTGGGACCGCCACTGTTGCCAGATGCGCTGCATTTCATCCTTGAAACCCTGGTCGTCGGGATATCGCTGTTCCGCGCGAATGAGATGCAAGACCGTGAACATATCGTCGGCGATACTCTGGTCCACGTTCCACAAATCGGTGACATCCCACCCGCCATTTTCTGCGGCGTTATGCCAGGCCAATAAAAAATCGGCGACACGACGCGATTGGCCGGTGTCTTTTTGCGCAATCTCGATGAGCCGCGTGAGAGCTTCGAGGCCTGCTATCGTTTGATCATGCTTCGGCATACCTACCTCACAGTCCTAGATTATCGTTTACAGCAACAGCCAGGTCCTGCTCCGAACCAAGATACCGCTCCGTCGTTTGAATGGAGCTATGCCCAAGCAGAAACTTGATCTGTTCCAGATCTCCGCCGTTCTTGCGGCAGAGCTTCGCGCAGGTGCGGCGCAGATCGTGGGCGCCGAAGTGTTCGATGCCAATCTGCTTTGCCGATTGCTCGACAACCGACCAGATCGCCCAGTCGCCCAGCTCGTCGCCAATTAACTTCCCGCTCTTGGAGAGCGGCCGCAGCAAGCGGCCGTCCTCGATCTTGGCTGCGATCATCCAGGCGTCGATTCCGTGCTTGACCCAGAGTGGAATTGCCACTGTTCGGACTCGGCCGCCCTTCCCACAAAGATCTGGCAAGACCCATCGGCCCTCCCGCATCTCGATACCTTCAACGTCCAGACTGGCCAACTCCTGCCGCCGCAGAGCGCAGCCCAGCAGCAACGCCAAAATCGCGTAGTCCCGCTTTCCTTTGATCTTGGAGCGGTCAGGGACCGTGAGGAGCTCCTTGGCCTGTTCCCGCGTGAGCCAGTTCCCCACCCTGGTTCCCTTCTGAGAGAGGTTGGGAACGCCAGCAAGGTTGGCGGCCTCTTCCGCGCCGATGAATCCATTGCTCCTCGCCTCGCCGATCAGCTTGCGAACGGCAGACAAACGAACGTTCACGGTGGAGGCGCTCAGCTTCTTCTCCAACATGGCGGCACGGTACTCCATCAAAAGTGCGCGAGATAACGGCTGCTTTCGCTCCTCGCACAGCGCGAAGACCTCATCCAGGGCTTTGGCATAGTTGCGTTTGGAGTGTTCTGATACAACGGAATTCAGCACCATCTCCCGCAACGCTTGGAATGCCGCAGCGCGGTCGAGCGAAGACGCATCCGCTGCGTGCATCAGAACGAGCGAGGCGCTCATTCCAGCCCCCCGGTACAGGTACGAAAGGTTTCATCAGGGCGATGAGTGTTCAAATCCCAATTTTGCAACGGGCCGTTGCAAAATTGGCCGGGCCTGGCGATCCATTGATTGCTATTGATATGTATGGCTTTATTCCTCATCGGGTGCGTTCCCACGCAACGTCTCCATCTCTGAACGGAGCTTGTTGACGACCTCCTGCAGGTCCTCTACGCTCGGCAGCTCCTCCTGCATCGGCGCCGGCAGCTCGCGAGTTACTTGATACGTGGACACCCCAATCGGCTGATTGATGGTCTCAAGAGCGAATTCCACCATAGGACCGCTCCGGCTCTCACACAGGAGAACTCCGATGCTCGGGCCTTCGATCGGGGTTCGCATCGTGCGGTTCACTGCCGCCAGGTAAAAGCCCAGCTTGCCGGCATGTTCTGGCTGAAAAGCCCCCACCTTCAGCTCGAAGACGAAATATCGGTGCAGGCGGACATGGTAGAAGAGCAGATCAATGTAGAAGGTCTGCTCGTCCACGGTCACGGGTACCTGACTCCCGACGAAGGAAAAGCCACGGCCCAGCTCCAGGAGGAGGTCGCGCAGATGGGTCAATAGCCCCCGTTCAATCTCCCGCTCCTTTGCCGTGGCCGTCACGGTGAGAAAGTCGAAGTTGTAAGGGTCCTTGAGGATCTGCTCCGCCATATCAGAGTCAGGGGGAGGCAACGCACGCGGGAAGTTGGTGAGGGCCTTCCCTTCCCTCTCATGCAAGCCACTTTTGATTTGGAGCACCAGGACATCCCGACTCCAGCCGTGTTCGAGGGCGGCGCGAAGATACCACTCTCGCGTGGGCCGGTCCTTGATCCGGTCCAAGACACGGACATTGTGGCTCCAGGGCAATTTTGCAACGAGCTGTTGCAAAATCTCCTCCTCCGGCCAAGCCTCGGCCAGAGAACGCATGTAACGGAGGTTCCGAGGGCTGAACCCTTCGACTCCCGGGAACTCACTCTGCAGATCCTGAGCGAGCCGGTCGATAATCTTGCCGCCCCACTCCTCGGCCGCAAACCGCTGGCTCAGGTCCCGGCCGATCGACCAATAGAGGAGGATGAGCTCCCGGTTCACGGCAAAGGCGGCCTGAATCTGGGCGGCCCGGATGCGACCCTTCAGATTCTGCAGGAGTTCCTGATAGCCGGAGGGGAGCTGGAGGCTTTTTTCCACGATTCAGCGTAGCACAGAGATTGTCAAAGACAATATACATTGTCGTAGGTAAAAACCACTAATTATAAATAACTTAGCTGGCGCTAGAGCGCGATTCAGCCTAGCCATGCCTATAGTGCAAAGCTTCAGAGCTACAGACCAAAGCTCGTGTATTGCGTACGGACGAAAACCCTATTCTCGCCAAGGGA
>JAOAPB010000016.1 GCA_025462645.1 Edaphobacter sp.
TTCCTTCGCCCGCTGCCGGCATATTGAAAGACATCAAGATCGCCGAAGGCACCACCGTCCAGATCAACACGGTCGTCTGCACGATCGACGAAGCCGGTACAGCCTCAGCACCTGCTGCCTCCCCTGCGAAGGCCCAGACTGCGGCTGCTCCCGCAGCGGACACCGTCACACCTTCAGCGGTAGACACTCCCGCCGCCAAGCAAGGCAATCCGCCTGCACAGTCCGCCGCCGCCGCCGCAGGCCCCGGTACCGAAGTGCTTATGCCCCAGATGGGCGAGTCCATCACCGAAGGCACCATCACCAAGTGGCTCAAGAAGCCCGGCGACACCGTCCAGCGCGACGAGCCCCTCTTCGAGATCTCGACCGACAAGGTCGACGCCGAAATTCCCTCTCCTGCTGCCGGAACGCTAAAGGAGATTAAAACCCCCGAGGGCTCCACTGTGCAGATCAATACGGTCGTTGCCGTGATCGATGGAGCAGGTGCTGGTTCCGCGCCCTCACCCGCACCGGCATCGGAGAAGGCTGAAACGGCTGCTGCTCCAGCTGCAGACACTGCCACTCCCGCCGCTGTCGATACTCCCGCCGCCACACAAGGAAATCCTCCTGCTGCCGCTGCTGGCCCCGGCACCGAGGTCCTTATGCCCCAGATGGGCGAATCCATCACCGAGGGCACGATCACCAAGTGGCTCAAGAAGATCGGCGACACCGTCCAGCGCGACGAGCCCATCTTCGAAATCTCGACCGATAAGGTCGACGCCGAGATTCCCTCTCCCGTTGCCGGAACCCTCACCGAGATTAAAGTCGCCGAAGGCAAGACCGTCACCATCAATACCGTCGTCGCCGTCATTGGCGGAGCCGCAGGCAAAGCTGCTCCTGCACCCGCCGCTGCCGCGCCTGCTCCGGCCACAGCCACTCCTGAAGCCCCAGCGGCATCGGCAACAGCAGGCGACCATCCCCGCTCCTCGCCACTGGTCCGCAAGATCGCCTCGGATAACAACGTCGATCTCGCCCAGGTTCCCGGCACTGGTGCTTCGGGCCGCATCACCAAGACTGACATCCTCGGTCACCTCGAGGGTGGCGCGAAACCGGCTGCTCCAGCACCGGCAGCCGCGGCTCCTGCTCCCGCACCGGCTGCAGCCAAGCCGGCGGCACCTCAGCCGCAGCCTGGCGAGCTCGTTCCCATGACGAAGATGCGCTCCATCATAGCCCAGCGCATGGTCGAGTCCAAGCACACCAGCCCTCATGTCCACACCGTCTTCAAGGTGGACATGACCCGCATCGTCAAGCTGCGCGAGAAGGAGAAGTCGAAGTACGAGCAGCGTAACGGCGTCAAGCTGACCTACATGCCATTCATCACCCGCGCCGCTATCGTCGCGCTGCGCAAGCACCCCATCGTCAACGGATCGATCGAAGGCGAGGCCATCCGCTACAACAAGAACATCAACATCGGCATCGCCGTAGCCCTGGACTGGGGCCTCATCGTTCCTGTCCTCAAGCAGACCGAGGAGAAGAACTTCCTCGGCATCGCCCGCGGCATCGTCGATGTCGCCGACCGCGCCCGCAACAAGAAACTGGCGCCCGACGAGATCTCCGGCGGTACCTTCACCCTCACCAACTCCGGCATCTTCGGCGAGCAGTTCGGCACGCCGATCATCAACCAGCCGCAGAGCGCAATCCTCGGCATCGGCGGCCTCAACAAGGAAGCCGAAGTTCTGACGGATAAGGACGGCAACGACTCTATCGCCATCCGCTCCATCCAGCGCTTCACCCTCGGCTTCGACCACCGCATCGTCGATGGCGCAGACGCAGGAAAATTCATGTCTGACTTCAAGGCCTACCTCGAGAACTGGTCCGAAGACATCGGTTAATCACTGCACGAATGCAATAAACCAACGGCAGACTCTCCAAGAGTCTGCCGTTGAGTTTTAAGTTATAGAGATTATCTATTTAGATTCCGTTAGCCTTGCCAGCAGCCGTTTAAGAACTTCAACTTCCTCAGGCGAGGGTTCCGAGGCAAACACGACTTCTTGGACATATCTGAGATTCAGATTCACAATATCCGATCCCATAACGATAAAGAGATTTCCCGGGATATTGTGCCAGAATTCGTCGATTTCGGTATCCGGCAACTCATCCTTTGCCTTCTGAAACTGCTCTCTCAGAAACCGACGGGGACTTGCCAACGTAATACTGTGAAGGCTTCCGTCAGGATTTAACATCTTGTCCTGCACCCTACCTTGGTAGAGAGTGTTGGACTTCGTCAGCACATCCGCAGTCAGCACCAGATTTTTTGAAGGCAAAAGCATGTCGGAGAGCAGAACGTGCCACTCCGACACTCGCGGCAGAACAATCGTTGCCAGCAGAGTCTTCATCTGTGTCGACTTCAGCGTGTTTCTTATGCTGTTGTAGTGGAGGATCAGGAAATTCAAAAGAATCGAGAAGCCCACAACCAGGCTGTAAAGCGGCAGAAGCAAGGCGAGGTTCATCCAGAAGAAGGAGAGGAGACTCGAGAAGAATTCGGCCTGATGAGCCTCGAAGTACCTTTCGCTGTAAAGGCCGGAGAAGACCGTCTCCAGATCGGCGACCTGGCCGACTCTGGCGATGGCACCTGTCTTCACAGCCCAAAAAACCGCTATCACAAGCGGAATCGCAGCCCACAGCACCGCGCGGGTGAACTCCTCCCAGCGGCTCTGAACCAGATTTTTGCGAGGTACGATGAAACCAAGAATGAATCGCGCGACCAGATTAGGTCCAAGCAGGTAGACCGCGACCAGAAAACTGACGACCAGTGCGAGCACTAGGCCACAGCTTCACGAAGGTCCGCGAGGTTCAGCGTGATCTCCCCTGCTGACGTCGGGATCGTCGCACTCTCGTTGGCGCGCAACTGATCAACGACTTGGTCTTCATGGTTCTGGATAAACTGAATGATCTCGAACCGAAGACGAGTCTGATTTGCGCCGATGTTCTCATCGATGAGCGAAAGGACTCGCTCTAAATCATGACCGTTCAAGGTAAATCCCCTTTCAATCCTTCAATGCCATTAGACGCTGCTTCGGCATCAGCGTACCACTAAATTAAGCAGACGAAACTACAAGTGCACTCTTGGCCCTCAGCACCAGCTCCACCGCCTCATCCGCCGTAGCCCCCACGGCAGACAGATGCCCCATCTTCCGCCCTTTGCGTGGCCGATGCTTCTCGTACAGATGCAGCCTGACCCCAGGTACCGCCAACGCCCTGTCAAATCGTGGCTCCCGTGCCGTACCGTCCGGACCAAGCCACAGATCGCCCAGTAGATTCGCAATCGCCGCCGGCTGCACCACCTCGACATCGCCGAGCGGCAGATCACAGACCGCCCGCACCATCTGCTCGAACTGGCTCGTCACGCAGGCTCGCTCACTCGCGTGATAACTGTTGTGAGGCCGAGGCGCCAGCTCATTCACCAGCAGTTGTCCGTCGGTCGTGCAGAACATCTCCACCGCCAGAACGCCCTCTAGCTGAAACGTATCCGCAATCGCCTCAGCAATACCTCGCGCCTCAGCCTCCATCGCAGGGGCAAGCGGCGCTGGCAGCACACTCCAGGCAAGTATCTGCTCCTCATGGTGGTTCCATGCCGCCGGATAGACCTTCACCTCGCCATTCGGAGCCCGAGCCACCATCACCGAGATCTCACGCTCCAGAGGCACAGCCCTCTCAACCACACCAGCTCCCTCTCCGAGAGCCTCCCACGCGCCCCGCACCTCGGCTTCGACATCAACGCCCGAGGCGAACCCAACCTTCCCCTGTCCACGCCCATCGTAACCACCCGTAGCGCTCTTGCAGAAGCATCTGCCGCCCAGCGCTGCCACCGCCTCTCGCAACTCATCCAGCGACCGCACCGCGCGATACTGCCCGATCGGAAACCCATTCCGTCGCAGCCAGTCCTTCTGTTCGATCCTGTCCTGAATCACCGCCAGCATCGCCCCGCCCGGCCGCACCGGCGCAAAGTTGGCTGCCGCCTCCATACTCGCGGCCGAAACCTGCTCAATCTCCAGGGTCACTACATCGCATCCGCGTGCCAGGTTCGCCGCCTCTCGCGAATCGTCCCATCCCGCCTCGATGCACCCATCCACGACAAACCGCGCCGGACACGCCGGGTCAGGGTCGAGCACGAGGATGCGATACCCCATCGCCCGTGCGGCCATCGCCGTCATCCGGCCCAGCTGCCCGCCACCGAAGATCCCAATCGTCGCACCCGGCATTATTGGCTGAGCTGTTGAAGATGCAGGACTCACGCGCCAACCTCATCTCCAACCACCTGTGCCAGAACCTCGTCCCGCCGTCCTGCCCGCCACGCTACCAGCTTCTCTCGTAGCGCCGCATCCGTAGTGGCCAGCATCGCAACCGCCAGCAGACCGGCATTCGCAGCACCCGCTGCGCCAATCGCCAACGTACCCACAGGAATCCCCTTCGGCATCTGCACAATACTCAGCAGCGAATCCATCCCTTGCAGCGCGGTCGCCGGAATCGGCACGCCCAGCACCGGAACCACGGTCTTTGCTGCGATCATCCCTGGCAGGTGCGCCGCGCCGCCTGCCCCGGCGATGATCGCGCGCAGCCCACGCTCAACAGCCTTCTCCGCATACTCGAACAGCAGATCGGGCGTCCGATGCGCCGAAACCACGCGTACCTCGTGAGCCACGCCAAACTCGGTCAACATCTCCACTGCACTACGCATCACCGCATAATCATTGCGGCTACCCATTACAACTCCAACTAAAGGCTCGGCGTTCATGGCCCGATTATACGGTTTTGCTCACAAACGCCGCGCCCCATCTCGATCGCTCGCCACCCTACTGCTTCGCCCAGATGCTCGCATTCAAGCAAGTCACTACGCCGTCGATGATCGCATTCAACCCCTCTGTAAACTTGCCCGAATCCGCGATCTGCTTCATCGTCACAGCATCGGCAATGTTGATCGCCGCGCCAACGATCTCCACAGCAGCCGCCTTCTTCTGCTCGCCTGTCGCTGCGCCAAACAGAGCCTCTGTCCTCTGAATCACGCCCGGCAGCAAAGCGATCCCACGCAGGAAAAGCTTCAAAAAATCCATAACACCCCCCCAATCAAATAAGAATTACCGTCGAAGATAATCAATCGCCAGATGAACCATCGTCAGTAGGCCGCCCATGGCCCCGGCCAGCCCCTTGATCCGCTGCACAGCCCGCTCATGCCGCTCCACGCGCTCCTCCAGTTGTGTCAGCCTCCCTGGCTGCCCAATTCCCATCAACTGTTTCATCTGGCTCTTCAGCACGCTCAAATCCGCCAACACCTGTCCCTCGAACTCAGTCATCTCAACCTCCTCCGCCAGCACGTCTAGCCAACCGGCAAGTTTGTAAACACCGCACTTGAAAATCGCGAATATACCGGTGGCGTAGAACCGTCGTACATCCGCACGTAGTACCGCTCCACCTGCCCCTCACGTGGAATCGAAAAGCTCCGCACCGGGCTCCGCAGCACCAGATCCTGGTCCACCCCCGGTCCAAAGTCCCAATCCCTCCGCCTCACCTCGAACCCACCGCCTGCAGGCGGAGCCGTCCCAGCATCCACCTGCAGCGCAGTCCCCGTCGCGCTCACCACCTGCAACTGTTGCAGGTTCGTTAGCACGTTACTCGGTTCGCTCAACGCCGTCTCCGGTAGCCACGCATCCGCGGCGATCGCCTCCGACAGCCTCAGCCCCAACCCCTCGGCCCAGTCGTTGGCAAACGCTATACGATAAGTCAGCGCCTCAGGCAAACCCAAGCCGTCCTGAATCGACACCCGCCGCACCACCACACTCTCCGTCCGTCCGGCAGAGGTAATAGCCAGCACATCCCCCGGCCATACATCTCCCGGATTCACAGCCTCATACGTTCCTGCCACCGCCGCAGCCTTACTTGCGGAAAAACTCAATACCGCAAGGGAAGCGCTCTCACAATCAATGGAACTTCGAGCCTGCGGCTTCAACACCCTCCCTAGCCAGCGTGCCGTCCCCGGCATACCGCTCTCCGCCTCGGTTGCAACGCTGGCGGAATCCTCCAGCCGTGCTATTGCCCTCTGCCGTCCGCGATACAAGAAAGTCACAAGTTCGCCGGCAACGGGGATCCGCCCCGCTAAAAATGTAACTTTACCTGTAGCAGATATCTCGCAATCCACGCCCTCGCCTGCGATACCGATCAGTCGAGTCGTCTTCGCCCCACCAGGCAGCGTGCTCACCACCCAGGCCGATCCCGTCTGTCTCACCCTGCAGTATCCAATCGATCCAAACAGCTGCACACAGTTCACCGCGACAAAGCTACAACTCGCCGGAGAGCTCGCCACGAAGCCGTCATACAGCACCGTCGCCGGAGTATTCGAAGACACACCCAGGTCCTGCAGCTCAAACACCAGGTCCATCGGTGCCGTCACCTCTCCCCCGCCAAACGATCGCACCACACCGTCCACCATCGCGTAGTAGGTTTGCAGTATCCGCTGCATCTCAACGCAGTGCAGCCGAATCCGCAGCGTATAGCGATGTCCGTCCAGCAGCGTATAAACCGTACCAACCTCAATCCCCTTCACCATGGGAGACACGATGGTCGACCCACCACTCTGTCGCACGTTATAACCGGCGAAGCAGTTTTCCTGCTCTGTCGTACCCGAGTACAGCCCACAGACCACGCCGGCGCTGAACCCGCCCAACCGCAGGCTCCCCGCTTCGATCACCAGCGATCCACCCAGCTCGATCGCATCAATCGCCGTCAGCGTCGTCTGCCCATCGAACCCATTGCCGCCCGTCATCGTCAGCCCGCCACCGCTGAATCCAAGGTGCGACCCCGGATCGCTTACCTCCCATATCCGTCGATCGAACGCGCCTCTATCGAAGCTATCTGTCAGCAATTGTGCGGAGGAAGCCTTCACTCGAAACGGCGACCCCACCAGCTGAAACACCGCCGTCGTCCCATCCCCCGCAAACGTCTCGTTGACATACGCCGTAGGCTCTATCTCCCCGCTCACCGTGACGTCGTTAGCTAACTCCTTCACTGCCGACGTCTTCAAAGCCGCCATCTGCAACGTTCCGTCGCCATCGCTCAGCGCGTGCGTCACCGTACCAGCGGGCTGCAGACTAACCGCCCCATTCAGCACGCGATACGCCGCATACGTTGCCTCGGAGACAGCGCCCGCATTCGTTGACCAGCTCGATGCCTGCAAAGGCTCGAATACCCCGACTGAGCGCCCATCCATAACGCCTCCCGTCGTGAACAACCCTGCATCCACACGATTCGTCAGCGTTCGCAAGAGCTGGCCGCCCGCCTGCGCCAGCCCGGCCCCACCCAGGGAGACCGTCTGCTTGTCCAGCAGCCACTCGTCACTGATCGCGCTGAACACATAGCGGTATACCGGCCCCCTCGTCCCGTTACCTGCATAGACTGCTCCAGGCTCAGTCGCTACATACCCCGTGAACAGGACAGTCCCGCTATCGGAGGTGATGACAACCCGCCCGCGCCGCGCGGGCACCGGAACCCCCGCGTCGCTCACATCCAGCATCCCGCTGCAACGCGAAGGAGCATTCAGCAAGCGCTCGATCTTCAGCGGACCATCCGTGCACACGGTAGCGCTATAGTCCACCATGCCCCGGCCATCAAGATTGTCGATCGTTACCTTCACCGAGTCACCTCGTTCGTCGTCTGCAAGGGAGCCAGCCCACGCATCTGCCTTACCTCATCCACCGTCAACACGCCCGCACTCAGGAGCGACGTCTGCATCTGCAACTCCTGCATCTCGTCCCTGCTCTCCAATTCGTTGAAGCGGAACTCGAACTCGCGCCATCCCAGCTTCTTTGCGAACAGGTCTCGCGTAATGTGCTCTTCCAGCAGCTTCGCCACAGGAATCACCGCGCTCTGGAACGCCTCGTTCGCCATCTCGCCCGCCGTCGTGCGATTCACGTCATGTTGCAGGCCCAGCAACATCGGCGGCAGCTCAAACGCATTCGCGATCATCCGGATCAGCGACTCCTGCCACAGCAGGCGCAGATCAGCGTCCGTTCCACCTGCGAACCGCAGCACCTCAGGCTTCTGCTCGCAACTCAGCAGGGGCACGCGGCCGGTTCCTTCGATCTCATCCTGCCACCAGCGAATCAGCCGGTCATGCTGCTCCGGAGTAGCCTCATTCAGCCAAAGCGCATACTGCACCACCGAGTTCGAAGCCAGCCTCCCCGCATACCTGTTCGCGCTTAGAAACTGGTTCACCGTCTCAAACGCAACCTCCAGCCGCCCCAGTCCAAACGGAGTATGGCTCCGCGGATTCAGTCGCACATAGATCAGCTCGTCATCCCGCAGTGGAACCAGGCCCTCCCGGCCCAGCCGCCGGTAGCCTGCGCAAACCTCGGCTTCTCCGGATCCCCATCCCACGTGCTGTCGATCTGGATCGTCGCGCCATCCACCGCCCAAAGATGAAACGGTCGCAACGGATCCCCCGTAGCCTCCATCTCTACCGTGCCAAACCCGCCCACCAGAAGATCCTCCAACACCTGCTCCCACAGCACCCGGAAGCTATCCGAGACATTCGGTTCTTCCAGGCAGCGGCGCAGCACATTCATCCTCGCCTGCGCATCAACAACTGTTGCAACGTCGTACCCTCTGCGAACCCGCACCTGCCAGTCCATGCTTGCGATCTTGTCCTTCACCACGTTGATCGCCCGCCGCACTACCGGAGTCTCCGCGAACTTACGCAGATTCGCCGGTGTAGGCTTCGGCAGGGCGTTCTGCCCCGCCCGCCCGCCTTGATAAGGGCTCAAGATAGAAGGCAGCATAGCGGTCTTCCGATCCCCCATGATCGCGTCCCCAGCCGCTGCCTCCACTCCCGCCAAACGCTCCCAAACACCCTTCACCGTCGCCCGAACTCCCATGCCTCACCTCTCTCTTTCCGTGTCTACTGCAAAAGAAAAAGGCACAGCCCATGGGCCATGCCTCATCAACCTCATTTTTTAGCCAACACGCTCGTCATTCTGAGCGCAGCGAAGAACCCCCGCATTTGCTTTTGCCGTTGCCTGTTCTCGTTTCTAGGTACCCCAAGGCTTCAGCCTTGGGTCTCTCATCCACCAAAAAAGACCCGGGACTTTAGCCGCTGGGCTATGCCTTTCTATCCCCGCCACTCTTGCCAATCAGACCCGCAACTCCATCCTCGCTGTCTCCGCTACCCGAGCCAGATCGCTCAACGTAACCACTCGAATCTCTTGCCTCTCCATAGCCTCCACCCCAAACCGATACCTCTCCATAGCCTCGTCCTCCGCATCCGAGACAGACCGCAGCGGCTCAACCACAGCAGTCAACTCCAGCCTCGCACTCTCCACCCGCTCGACCCCCTCGCGAAGCTGAGGAGCCGAGTAAGCCAACCCCTTGGCTCCCTCTACATCCCCCTCCAGCGAGATAGCCTGAAACATCCGAATCACTCCATTCGGCCTATACCCGCAGTCGATCTTCATCGGGTCCCCAGCCCGCGTATACAGCGAGGCGGCAATCCTCTTCCGCATCAACCCCCAAACCCCTGCCCGCTCAAACTCTGTCCGCATCGCCCCTGCAATTGCCGCCCGCCCAGTCTTCTTCCGCTCCGCCTTCACCTTCAAAGGCTCCACATACATCCGCATCAACTGCTCCAGCTCCGCCGGCATACTCTCCGCGAGACAAGCCCTTACCGGCGTAATCTGCACCGAGTTCGAAAGCGTATCCTCGAGCACCTGCATCACCGGCTTCGTATCGCTCGCCCCCATCCGCAGCCGAGCCCCAATCTCACCCTCCAACCCCTCCAGCAGACCGATATCCGCATCCGCATCCATGCACTTGACCCGGCTCCAGTCCCGCGTAAACCGCACCACCGCGCTATCGAGCTTCTCTGGATTGGGCGCGTCGCCTCCCGCCTCCCGCAGCAGAACCCCGATATTCACAAACTCGCCCTTCACCACATCCGGCACATACCGGATCAGGAAGAACTCGCACTGGACACGCTCACGCAACCATCAGCCTCCAACCAAATCTAATAAGCAATTCAAAACACCACCCTTACATCACAAACTTACCCGCTCCACTCACCTCTGCGAACTGCCGAGGCACAACAATCCTCTTCCCCGCATCCCACATCGGGAAAGGCTCCCGATTCGAATCCCGAAACGCCCCAATCAACTCCCTTACCCTGGAGCGCCTCCGCAACATCTGCTCCATCAACCGCTCAATCACGCTGGTATCCCCTCCATACCACTCCGGCGGAACTGCCTCGGCAATCTCCCAAAGCGTCCCAGCCTCCATCGCCTCCACGCGGCTAAGCCAGGGCTCGAAGCTCCCCCACCCCGTCACCCGCGCATACACCTGGTTCCTCTGATACACGCCCCGCAGCGGCGAATCAGGAAACGTCCAGTCCCCTGCGTTGAAGCAGAACCCCTGATCGATAAACGTAGCCCGGTACTTCCGCTCCCGAGGTTTCCTTTCAAACACCGCCTGCCGCCCATTGCAGTTCCCCGCCCACTTATCGATGCAAAGCATCCCGGCAAACTCCGCCAGGTTCCTCACCTCATCCAACTGTTGCTCCGGCAGGTAGTCCACCACCTGCCCCGGCATCAGCCCACCCACAAACTGCGACCCGAACTGCAACCCCGCCCTGTACCTCTCTCGCTGTCCCCGAGGCAGCTCGACAAACATATCCAGAGTGTTTCTAACCAGCCACTCCGTAACCTCGACAACATCACTTAAAGGCACCGTCAACCCCACCGCCGCCGCCAGACGAGTCGCAATCAACTCATTCGCCAATACCCGCAGATCCTGCGGATTATTCTGAAACTTCACCACCCAAAGCTTTCCATCGGCCCCCAGCATCAACTGGCTCTGCGCCCCACCCCGCATCCGACGAATCGCCTGCACCGCCAAAACCGCCAAGCCGCATCACCCCGTCCAAGCAGGATACTTCACTCGCCGGCCGTCATTCCGACCCTGAGCGTAGTCGAAGGGGAAGGCCCGGCATTTGCCTCTGCCGTTGCCTGTTCTCCTCACCCAGTCCAGAAGGCCCGGGCGCCCCATCCTTCGCGCCCTTGGCGAGGGGTGGGATCTACACCGCCCGACCCACTCCTCTTCTTCCCAGCCAACTCCGCCCGCACCGCCTGAGCCACCGCCATTGCCATCAGGCAGTCATCATGCGCCCCGCTAGCCGCTCCCGTCCGCCCGCCCGCCATCGAGACAAACGTCCGGCACTCTCCCAGCAGTCTCCGGCTGAAGAACAACCACGGCGACTCCACCAATAGAGCCCCCATCCGGCTCACCATCCCCGGCTTACTCCCCGCCGTAGTCAACCACCCAGCAACGCCACCCTGCTCATACACCCGGGCATACCTCTCCACGCTATCGAGATAAGCCAGCACACCAGCCCCATGATTATTCCGCTCTACAGCAATCCAGGCTCCGCCATACTCTCTCGCCAGCTCCGCCGAGACCTTCGCCAGCTCCAGCGTCCCCAGCCTCTGCTGCAGCTCCGCGCACTGCAATCCAGACTCCATCTCAATCACCTGCACCGCAGCGAAGTCCCCATTCGCTCCACCCCCCGCCGTATCCACCGCAACCAGATACTCCTTACCTGCAACCGGAGGCAGCCAAACCTGTAAAGCGCCGCCCCGCCGAGTCTCAACCACCCCCGGTAGCGAAGCCATCCGAAGCTCCACAGCAGCAACCTCAAAGCAGCACTCCCCCGAAGCCTTGAAGCAGCTCTCCGCATCCTCGGCAAACTCCTGCGACCGCAACCCCCGATAGCTGGCCTCCAGCCCCCGCCGAAACCCGATCTGCCCCGCCGTCAACCCATACGCCAACACCAGGGCCCGCTCATCTTCCCGCAACGCGTCTGAAACTGGAGCCCCCACATAAGCCTCCTCCATCCACCAGGGGAAGAAGTGCCTTATCATTCCATTCGAACCAGCCAGTCCCCACTCCTCATAGAAGCACCCATAAGCCCCATTCGGGGTAGACTCCATCACCATCTCCCCACCCGGAGCCAGCGCCGCCCGCAGCCCCGCCAGCGTCTCTGCCGCATCCCCCGGCCACCGGCTCACCTCGCTGCAGTGCAGATGCTGCACCGTCAACCCCCGCCCCGCACTCTCATCCCCCGCACTAGCGACGCGAAACTCGCTATCCAGCTCTGGAAAGCACATCTGTCCCGAGTTAGCCTTACTCCGCCGCAATGGTCCCTCGCGCAGCTCCACAGGCAGACACTCCCAGAACCGCTGCACCATCCGAAAGATACTCTCTGCCGCCTCCCAGCTCTGCGCCACCTGTAGCGTCAGCACGCCCGGCGCAGTAATCGTCTTCAGAAAGAATCTCCCCGCCACCCACGTCGTAATCCCCATCTGCCGAGCCTTCAGCACGATATTCTGCCGTCCGCGCTCCCGCTCGAACGCCCGCTGCACTGCATTCGCTCGCAGCGGACGTTCGACACCCTCGCGGTCCCGCACACGCAGCATGGTCGCAGCCGAAACAAGCAGCTTCGGCTGCGCCTCCATCATCCCACCCAACTCCAGCAGCTCTTCCAGGTCACGCATAACAAATCCCTCATCCCTACCGAACGAACCGATGAGCCCAGGGCACGGCCTCATCCAAAAGACCGTGCCCTCACTCATCCCCTTACATCTCCCAATGGCAACCGGAGACGTTCTTCGCATTCGGAACATCCCGCAGCGTCAACGTCCCATTCGACGGAACCGTCACCGTCGTTCCCCAGGCCAGTCCATTGATCAACTGGCTGGAGTTCAGCGGTCCCACATTCACCACATAGGTAGCCTGAGGATTGTTGATCCGGTAAACAGCCCCACTCTGCCCCGTGCAATCCGGCAGTGTCAGTGTCCCCGCGGCAGTCACTCCCGCGACGCTCACATACCCATCCCCAGCCGTCATGCTGTACGGCAGCGAAGTCACGCCATGCGGATTCATCTCGTTGTATCCGAACGCGTAGTTCAGCGCGTTGCTCGCCGCATTGGCCAGCAACTGCTGCCCCGCCTGCGTCGGATGCGTGGCGTCGACCTGGAAGTAAGTCGTGTTCGCGTTAGCCCCATCCGCGCCCAGCAGCGGATTAGCGGCAAAGTCGACAATGCCATCCGCGCCGACTGCCTTGTACTGCTGCAGCATTAGGGCATCGTAGGCATTTTTCGCGGCATCCAGGCCCGCTCCCGTACGCGAGATCATCGTGCCCAGAAACACCCTGCACCCGGCAGTCTTGAGTATCTGCACCTCGCCAGCGAGTGCCGCCATCACCTGACTCGGCGTCTCGTTCACCTGAAGGCTGTTGGTGCCCATGAACACAATCGCATTCGCCGGCCCCTGAGTCGTCAGGCACCGCATTCCTGCCCGGTTCGATTCCGAGCCCGTGACGGCCTCCATGTAGACCCCGGTAATACCCCAGTTGGTGATCGCATAGCTGGGCTGGTTGTTCAAGGTCAATAGCGCAGGCCACGGTGTCGACACTCCATAACCGAAGGTAATGGAGTCTCCAATCGCGTGAAGCTGCGGTGTTGTGCCGACGATAGGAAGCGGTGTAACCGGCGCACCTCGGCTGGAAACGTCATTGCGGAACGCCGTGCTGATAATGGCGATCTGCGCTGCCGTAAGTTGTGTGGCGTAGCTGCGAAACCGGTACATCGTGCCGTTGAACCCGGAGCCCGCCCAGGGACCCGCGTTGCTCGATCCCAGGTAGAAGTTCCCCGAACTCTGCTTGCCGGCGTTGCTTCCCTGCTTGATATAGGAGGTGACCTCCGTCCCATCGATATAGATATGGTCGAGGTTCCCACTACCCGTTCCCAGCACCACACACTGAACGTGGAACCCCGAGATCCAGTTCGGAACGGAAGTGGAATCTGTTCCTGCGGCATAAACGCGCGGAGCATAGGTCAGCGGCAGCGTCGAGCCTCCGGACAGGTTCGTCGCAAGATACATCAGGCTGAATCCTGTGCTTCCAGTGCTGCTCGAGAGAAGCACTGGAAATGGATTGCTGGGCTGCGGCCCGGCTGTAATCGGATTGATGTACGCCGCCAGGCAGAAGGACTGCGTCGAGTTCAGCGCGGCGGGCAGAGAAACCCCCTGCGACGTCGAGCCCACGAAGGCCAGCCCTGTCGGAGCCCACGTCGGAGCCTGAGCCCCAGCGGCCAGCGTTCCGTTATTTCCATTGGTCGTACTGTCTGTCAGCACACTCCCCGAGCCCTGCAGAAAGTTGTAGTCCGCCGTCGCATTCGCCGGCAGTCCAGCCAATCCTCCGCTTCCCGGAGGTACTCCCCACGTTCCATCCTCCCGCAGAAACCGTGTCGTCCCCGCCGTCGCCCCCGGATCAGGCACAGCGCCCTGGGCATGTCCGCTACCCGAGGCCCCAAACAAAGGCAATCGAGCCGCATTCACCGTTCCACTCGTAATGTTGGCTCCGCTCATCGCGCCGTTCAACGTGGTCGCATTGATTGTTCCTGCATTGATCGTTCCCGCAGTAAACCCCTGCGGAGTGAATCCATACGGCGTCCCGCGCAGCGTTATGTTCAATGCGCTCGTCGTCGGCTGGAACGATATGATGTCTGTTGCTACGCTGCTGTCCAGTTCGAACAGGTTGTAGCCCGAGTTCCATCTCCCACATCCATGCGAGTTGCAGTGTACGGTGAAGACGCTCTGTTCCCCGGCATCCAGCGACATGGTTCGCTTCCACACACCCTTTGCCTCATAGGCCATATCCGGTGCTGTATGGGTTCCTCCGTTGCCAAAGTAGGCGGCCGCCGGGGTTGCATTCGTCACTGTCCAGCCCTGCAGTCCCGGCCCATTGTTGCCTTCATACTGCATGCCGGCTCGTGCCCGCGCTATCGCTCGCGGTGTCGTCTGTCCGACGAACATAATGTCTCCCTTCATCGACTCCTGGAAGTAGTGCGGCTCTTCCACGGCATCGTTCGCTGCCCATGCCACGGTGTTCGGAGCCAGCGTCATCTTTCCATCGACGCTCTTCGTCGCCGGGTTCAGCACACTCAGCACCTCCGCCATCGGATACAGGGCATACCCTCCCGTCAACGTCGTCAGCGTTCCGCCGGTGCTTGTGCTGTTGGCTCCGCTCTGCGCGTAGGTCAGGGTATTCGGACCCGTCGTCGTCACCACATAGCTCCCGTTGTAGCTGCTATCGGCGACGCCGCTTACCGTCAGTGGCAGTCCGTTCACGTCCACAGGCAGGTTGCCTGCCGTCGTTACAGTCACCACGTTGCTGTTGCGCGCGATCGAAGCAACATTCAGCGCCACATTCAGAAACGCCGAGCTTTGATTCATCGTGCCCACAATGGCCGTCGCGCCTCCAGCGTAGTAGAGTCCCGTCGCCGAGTAGGATCCAACCACGGGGAACACCTGCCGTATGCCCCCGGTCGTATCCACCGTCTGCTCCAGCCCATATCCGCACAATCCACCAATTGCTACCGTGGCGGGCACATTATGTGCCTTGTTCAGCGTCATCTGCAGATGTGTTCCATCGACAACGGTATAGTTCGCCATCTCGTAGTTCTGCGCGTTCGTTCCATTCGTCGCATCGGTAATACAAGCCACGCCGCTCGGCTGCGGTGCTGCCGCGGTGTTCGTGGCGAAACCTGTCGTCACTCCACTCGTTGCAATCGCGACCGTCACCGTCCCCGGGGCCACATTGTTCACCTGCGACGGTATCTTCTGTGCCGTCTGAAAGAACACGCTCAGCGGAAACGCGCTTCCGCTGAACGCCGCCGAAGCATGAGGACCGGCCACGCCGGCTCCCGTCACAGCACCGGCTGTCAGAACACTCGCCGGATTCTTGTCGATCAGAAACCGTCCATCACCCTGGGTCCCTCCGGCAGTGCTCGCGGCCACCACAACCGACGTCGATCCTGGTGAGCATCCCGACGAGCAAGTTCCCTGGAAGACCTGGGTGTCCTCATGTACCTGCAAGTCGAAAGGATGAGCTCCTTCATCCGCATTGTCCCGAAAACCGCCGGAAGAAGTAATGACCTGAGATCCCACCAGACAGTCGCCCACTCCGTAGCAATCGATCTGCATTGGCGCCAGGACATGTTGCCCCTGCGTGTTGTATGTCCCATTCACCATCAGGGCGCTGTAGCCTGTCTTGAAGTAGGGAACCCTGGCGTCGATCTCCTGGGGAAACAGGTTCGATCCCCCAGCCAGCGCCGCGTGGTTGATCTGCAGCCCAAGCGATGCAGGGCTCTCGCTCACCACCTGCGGTTGCAGCAGAGCATTGAGACGTGTCGACACAACATCGATCACCTGTGCCGTATCCTGGCCCGGTGTCATGACGCTCGCCGGATTCATGTAGTTGTCTCTACGCTGTCCGTTTCGTGTGTCCTCCACATGTGTCTTATCGTTCCACCGCGACGATACGTAGATCTCCCCTGAGGCATAGCTCTGTTCTGCCTTTACCTCGCACCCGCTCGCGCAGTCCGGACTCGTCACCGCATTGGCAATGCCGTTGTCGTTGCGCCCACTCTGATACTGGCTCGCGTACTCCACCCCATTCAAATTGTTCGCTTGCAGCATGGTGCCCGGCGGTTGAGCCACGGTCTGCGTCGTAGCTGGCAGCGTCGCCACCTTCTGCACCAGCCCGCTTGTCAGCCCAGCCACGCTCACATCCACATAGTGCTTGTTCGCGGCCTGCTGTCCCGATACGGGATCGCCAGCCAGGGCAGCGCACCCGTCATCGTGTCCCCGCTCTTCAAGACATACGGGGTAGAACCATCCAGAGGGGCTCCCGCGACTGCCGCCGCAATCGCCGTATCCACATAGCTCTTGCTCACCGTCTGCATGGCCACCGACGTCGGCAGCACCGAATTCCGTACCGCGCTCACGTGCACCGGCACTGAGCTCACCGGAACCACCCAGAACTCCCGGCTCACACTCCCGTCGTTCAGGTGATACACCGCGGTGTAGTAGCTCCCCATCGGCGTAGCCCCCGCATTCGGAGCCAGCTGCACGCTGAGCACACCGCCCGCTCCAATCACCACCGATGTGCTTCCGCTAGGGACCGTCTGCCCAAGTGCATTCGAAAACGCCGGCCAGCTAACGAGTACCGTACCGGTAGCCGTAGTCCCATCCGCACGATAAATCGTATCTGTAACGGTAGTCGTGGCAATTGGACCCTGCGCCACGGCACCCACCGTTATCACCGCCAGCAGCATCCCTACCAGCGTCCATCCTCTAGGCTTCCAAGACATCATTAATCTCCTCAATAGCTCTCGCCTAAAACTCACCAGATCAGCCCTGGGACAGATCTGCGCCACACCCGCACCTAAGCAGGCAGATAGCTCCGGAAACAAAGCACCATCTCCCCGTCGTTCGCATCCTTCACGGGCAACGCTCGAAAGGCTCCCGCCAGCCGCACCCTCTCGAGCGGCCCCGCCAGTGTCTCCGCCATCTCCGCTGCTCCCTGCATCGCCTGTAGCCGCGGATAGTGATAGATCACCCTGTCGCCCTGCTCTCCATCCATCACGAACAGCCCCGACCACTCCTGAAAGAACCCGCCACCCTCGCGATCCACAAAACCCACCAACCGGCTCACCTGCATCCCCGCAACAGGAGCTCCCGCCAGTAAAGCCTCGCCAAGTTGCAGCACTCCACCGGCAATCGAAGCCACCCGTCCCACATTCAGCGAAACCCGCCGAACATAGTTCACATCCCCTCCAACCGCCGCAGCCGAGCTCACATAAGCCGCGCTGACCCCGCTCCCTACATACCCAACCTGCCCCACATAATCGACATCGACGGCCACTAGATCCCCTACTAAAAACCCAGCCGTCCCCACCAGACCCACATTCAGCGAGGTAGCCGTGGATCCTGCCTCTAAAGCCACCGGAGCAGCGGCAACGCCTCCACTCCCATTCAAGGGAGCGCCCGTCGCAGTACGCAGCAGATTCATCTGCTGCGACCCAGCCGCCAGGGCCAGTTGCAACTTACCCCAGCTCTCAAACTCCAGCGACACCGTAGCCTCCACCTCCGTCCGTACCTGTCCTTGAGCCATCGCGCCCACCCGCAGCGCCAACACCTTGGTCGCGCTCTTCCGTGCAAACCCCTTGCACCATCCCAGATCCACCCAGGGCGACGGCGGAGAATCCAAAGCAAATCCTCCGATCTGTGCCGCATCGAACACCGTAGGCACCCCCGCCCCTCGATCCACCGGCGCAAAGTAAGCCCGCACCCGACGCACCACCGGAGCCACTCCCGTCCCATGAAAAGTCGAACTCACAGCTCACCTGCTTCCTGGTAGCAAAAAATCTCCACCGTAGCCACTCGTTCCAGCCGCTCCCCATTCACTGTCGCCGCGCCAAACACCACATCTCCCCAGAACACATTCGTCCCCAGCTCCACCGCCGACGGAAGGGAGTAGCTCTTCTTCCGAGCGTTCTGTGGCGTGGCATTCACCGCAGCTGCAAGCTCTGCATCCATCCCCTCCAACAGTCGCCCACGATCCATCCCTCCATTGCCGGCGTTCCCATCGGTCCCATACCGAATCTCGCATCCCATCGCCACCAGTGGCCGGGCGCCCGTCGCATCCACACGCAGCCCTGTCCATCGCAGCCGAAACGCATCTACCGGTTCATACGCAGAAGCCAGCTCGTTCTCCTCCACCAGCAGGCCGGGCCGCGTCGCCCCGCGCACAACCATCGTCCGCCCCGGATTCAACGCCGCCAACCTGTCCCGCAGCGTCAAATAAAACGTATCTCGAGCATTCTGCATCTGTATGTAACCTTTCTTGTCACAATTCCAATAGACTTCGCTAAACCTTCAGAGAAATCGGCCGCCGCAACGCCAACCGATAGACATACGGCGAGCCCCCCGCCTCCGACTCCGCAACCGACTCCACCGCCATCAGCACCTCATCCAGCAGCACGCCAAACGCATCCGCAAACAAGACGCTCCCTGCCGAATACCCCATCGACCCGACCAGCGCATTCACCGCCGCGGCCGAAACCAGCAGCTCCAGCAGTCCTCCTGTACCCCGAAGCAACACCACCGGCGCCAGCTCCACGTCCTGAAACTCCGGAACTGCCCGCCCAAGCTGCTCCGCAACATCGCCAGCGGTCGCCGGAGCCGGCATCCGCAGCATCACCGCTCGCCCGCCAACCCCACGCAGCAGAGCATCCGCTGCCCGCCGAGCCGCTATGCCAGCCCTCACAGAATCCGCCATAGCCTCACCCCAGCCTCTCCGCCACATAGGGCCGCAGCAGCGACTGCACCTGCGGATCCAGCAGCTGTCCGCTGAAGTACTCCATCTGCAGCGACTCCACCCGGTTGATCTTCACATTCATCGCCGGCGTTGCCTGCGCATTCTTCACAATCTGCGCGCACGCCACCTTCACCGCCGCCGGAACGGTCGTCAGCCCGGACGTATACGTGATCTCCGCCTCGTTGTAGTTCAGCCCCAGAAAGTTCTCCGGAAACATCAACTCCCCCGTAGCCGCATTCACGTCCACGTTCGCGACGTCCAGCACATTCCAGCTACCCGGCACGCTGAACGCCCAGGCAATCTGCTCTCGAAAGGGATCTGCCAGTTCGCCCTGCCGTGGTCGTCCATACCGAACCCGCACACTGACCAGCGGCGAATCCGTCGCTGCCGCCGCGGCCAGCGGACGATAGCTCAACCGAACCGTCTGCGATCCCACTGTCAGCCGAATCCGCTCCACATACTGCGTCACCATCAGGCTGGGCCGTCGGCAATGCCCCTCCATCAGCGCCGAAGCCATGGCCACCCAGTCGTCCGAGGTCTCCGCCGTCAACCCGTACTGCACATACTCTCCAGGCAACAAATAAGCCACACACACCTCCCGATAAAAAAGAAACAGGGACCGGCACAATCACCCGGCCCCCTGCAAATAAAGCCCATCTCTCGTCGCTACTCGCCCTGCATCGCTTCTAGGTACGCCAGGGCTTTAGCCTTGGCCCTCTCGCCAGCGCATGAAACTGGGGCTTTAGCCCCTGGGGTATGTCTTCCTCCCCCAGTCGCAGAAAGCCCCAGCCACTAATAACTAGCGATCCACCAGCACCTGGAAGTGCGCATAGTTCGCGCCCTTCACCACAAGCCCGCCGAACTTCACGACGACATACTGCGAAGCCAGTGAACCCGGAACTCCAAGCTGGAAGATCCGAGGATTCGGATCGCTCAACCAGTGGTACTCGATCAGGTCTTCGGTGACGATGTAAGCGGGCAGCACGGCCGTCCCCGAACCTGGAATACCCGTATAGCTAAGCGTCCATTCAGGAATCAGAGGAATCTCACCCGCCTGCGTCGAAAGCGTCTTCACCGTCAGGCCAGCCGCAATCTCCTTGGTGTTGAGCACGACATTGAACTCCGCCTTCATCTCGCGATCGATCAGATCCAGCAGCACCGGATTGGCATAGATCGCCGTGGGCCGAACTCCATACGAACTGTTCGAGACCATCTGCGCGATCGTCGACTTGAAGCCATCGACGATGCTCTGGCTCGTGCCAATCGTGACTGTGTTGCCGCCCGTGGCAATCTGCGCGCCCGCGCCAAAGTACTGTGCTGTCGTAGGCAGGCTCAGGCTGGTATCGGTGCCGTTCCAAAGCGCAACATCATGCGTGCGCAGAACGCCATCGACGGTATCCGCAAGATCCTTCGCCTGCAGGTAAGCAAACTGGCTCTGCTGCTGGCCAAGCTCGATATCGAACAGGTTGTAGTTGATCTGCGACACCAGGGCCTTCAGCGGAACGCTGCGCTCCACACGTGTCGGAGCCACCAGCGGCGCGATGATGTTGCGCGGATCGACAAATCCGGAGGCAGCAGTCGGCGAAGGAATCGACGTCTCCTCAAAGAACCGTGAAGGATGGCCCGTCGCCGGAACCTGCTTGATCCTCTGTCCAAAAACACCTCGACGACGGACCAGGTCTGTAATCTCCGACTGATACATCGGAACCTCAATCGCACCAGGTCCCAGGTAATCCGCCGCCGCATGAATCTCAGTAAACTTCGCGTTCATCGTTATCCCTTTCAAGAAAAAGGGCGCAGCCTCAGCCACGCCCTAACACAGTTATTGTTGTTGCTATTGCTCTTGTCGTTGCTGTTGCCCTTGCTTCTAGGTACTTCGAGGCTTCAGCCTTGGGTCTCTCCAATCACAAAGAGAGGGGGGCTTTAGCCCCTGGGGTATGCCCTTCATACCCCACCCGACACAAAGCCGGCCTAACCCAGCAAACCAGCCCGCATCAACTGAGCCTTCACAGCAATCCTCTGCTCCAGGCTCAAGCTGACCAGCGCAGCATCCAGGGCTCCGGCCTCCATCGAGTCCACCGTCACACCCTGCTTCGCCAGCAGGTTCACCATGGCCACCGGAAGCGTCTTCCGCCCATGTGTAACAGTTACGGGAACAGATGCAACGGCAGCAGCCTTCAACTCGGCAATCTGAGCCTCAGCCGCAGCCAGCCTGACCTCCAGCTCTGCCTCAACCGTAGCCACAATGCGTCCAACGGAAGCCTCTGCATCGCTCTGTCGCTCCGCCAACCGCTCCACCGCCTGCTCCAGCAGGCCCGCAGCTGCAGCCAGACGCTCTACAGTAACACTCAGTTCGTCCTTCATCTCCATCTCCATGCTCTCTCCTCTTGTCCTCTGCTAAATCAGTCCACCCACTGAATCCTGGCTAAACCTTCACCGCTACGGGGCTCTGGATCCGTTGCACGTTGAGCACAGCGACCACCGCTGAAACCACGCTCTCAATAAAGGAAGTGTCCGCCTGGATCCCACCCTTCGCCAGCAGCGCAGTTACGGCAGACTCCGTCAGCAACATCACCTCATCCAGCTTCTGAGCTCCTGTTCCACTCTGCACGCCGCTCGCCGCATACCTCTGCTCTACCAGCAGCACGGCATTCTGGATCAGCGAAGTAGCGTCCGCGATCTCATTCGCAACCGGAGCAGCCGCCGGAAACAACAGGCCGATCAGCCTCTCCACCGGAACCGCATAGGTCACAGCCCACTTCAACCCCTTCTCAAAACCCTTGCCAACCGCCTCCAAAACGCTCACAAAACTCATTCATCCTCCGTAGTCGTTATTGCTGTTATCTGTTCCTCAAACCCATCAAAACGCCCGGGGCCCCATCCATCGCAGTCTCATCGCGATGGGTGGGACGTATAAATCTCCCGAGCCACGCTTTTGCCTATCCGCGCTCTCCGCGAAGATTCCGCGGTCGAACCGACCTACCGAGCCAAAGCCACCCGCCGCCCCACCACCGGCCTCCTCACTTGGAAGCTCGTACTTCGATAAGCCGCCTTCTCCCGCAGCAGAATCGCAGCCCCGGTAAAGGTCGCCCGAGTCAGAGTCCACACCTGCGCCCGCATATCCGCCACATGCGCATCCGCCAGCTCATAGCTCATCCCCATCGCACCCTCCACCTGGATCTTCGCCTCCATCTCCGGAAAGTCCCGAGCAAACAGGTAGCCTGCAACCGTGAGCCGCCTCCCATCCACCTCAGCCGCTGTGATGATGCCGCACTTCTGCCGCGCGTCATGCCCATCCCATCCGGCCTTGTAGTCGACGGCCATTCCCAGCAGGCTCGGCAGCGCGGCCTCTGCGGCCTGACGAGTCAGCACCACCCGATGCCCCCGCGCCCCACTCGGAGCCTTGTCGCTGGCCACATCCACCAGCGTCAACACCCCCTCAAACGGCAACCGGTTCGGATGCCCATGCACCTCCGGAAACTCCACCGCCATCGCCCGCATCGCCAGACCAGCCGTCCGCAGCAAACCCTCTCGCCCGCACGATCCCGTGGCACTCCGCCGATGAAGCCCATCCCCATGTCCCAACTGCCACCTCCACGTTCCTCAATCTCGACTCACGACAAACTACGAAGCGCCTGCCAACGGCCAAACACCGTCACCAGGCGCAGCGAAGAACCACCGGATTTGCTCTTGTCCTTGCTGTTTGCCTACTCCGCCGCAGGCTCCTTCTTCAAACGCTCCAGCAGCCGCCCTACCGTCGTCTTACCCCGCCGCTTCTTCACCGCAGGCATCTCGCCCTTATCCAGCGCACCCAGGTTCGAGAGCATCTTCATATGCGCGACGCTCCCTTTCTTGGCCTCTTTCGCGAACGCATCCACGATCTCCGGCAGCGCCTCCGCCACCTGCTTCCGCGTATACGTCCTGCAGTACTTAGGCCGGGGAGCTCCCACCAGGGCCTTCTTCTCTGGCAGCGCTTCCTTGCCATCCGCGCCGACGCCCAGCAGGCGGCAGCAATGGAGCCCCCCTGGTACCTGCCGGAGCTATCTACAACTCGCTGGCCCCCTACCGGGCCCATCAATCGACCCTTTATGCCGTTCGAAACGGAGCAGCCCTGTCCCTGCGCTTCGTCGACTTCGATGAGGGCCACCTCATCCTCCGTCCTACTCCAGGGACTTCCCCGTTCAGCTCCTTCCGCTCGCCACGCACGAGTCACCCGCCGACTACATCGTCGGTCGAGTCTGCCTCGTCTTCTCCGAACTGTAGCTGGTCACAAATGACTTGCAACTTGCAAGTCATTATTGCTACTTTGTTCGTCGTGTCACAGAAGCCCAAATCGAACCGCCGCTCCGGCTGTCCTGTCAGCATCGCCCTCGAGCGCTTTGGAGACCGCTGGTCGCTCCTCCTCATTCGCGACATGATGGTGCGCGGGCATCGGACCTTCAAAGAGTTCCAGAACTCCGGCGAGGGAATCGCCTCGAACATCCTGACCGACCGTCTGAAGAAGCTCGAAGCGATGAAGATCATCACCTCGGAGATCGAACAGACAGACGGTCGACGAGTGAACTACCGGCTCACCGAAAAAGGCATCGACCTCGCGCCGGTCCTCCTCGAACTGCTCATCTGGGGAGCGCGGCACGAAGAGACCGGAGCACCTTGTGCCGTCATCGCGGAGATGGCGAAGGACCGCGATGCAGTACTCTCCGAAACCCGCCGCCGTTGGAGAGAACGAGACCCAACACCTCTGCTCCCTCGATTCGATAGCAGCAGCGTCGTCAGCAAAGCCTCGATGTCAAAGGCAATCACGATGAAGGGTGAAGATGGACAGCGGTAAATACGGCGCTGACGGTCAATTGAAGAACGGTGTCTTCAAGGAGTACTTCAAAGACAGCACATTATCGTGCGTGGGCGAGTACACCAACGGAGAGAGGATCGGAGAGTGGAAGTACTACCTGAAAAATGGACTGCTAAAAGCTGTTGGCAGGTACTCCAACGGCAAGATGACAGGCGAGTGGAAGTGGTATCGCGAAAATGGACAGTTGATGCAAACCGGCGCATTCGATGACGAAAAGAAGACCGGCACCTGGAAGAGATATCACTCCAATGGAATGCTGCATGACGAAGGCGAGTACAGCGACGACAAGAAGGTTGGCGAATGGCACATACATGACGCAAACGGCCGGCGAATCAAGACCACTCGCCACAAGCCGCGATAGACTCTGAGATTCGATCTTGGCAGTCAAGAACAAGAGCATACGCGGCAGACACGCAGCGCGGATTTTAGAGGGGCATCTTTTTACAAAACCAAAATGAGAAAGAGGAGAAGCTGATGAGCAAAGTAAGAGTCTTGGTAGGCACACGTAAGGGTGCTTTCGTTCTAACGTCAGACGGCAAACGCGAACACTGGGACGTCAGCGGCCCACACTTCGCTGGCTGGGAGATCTACCACCTCAAGGGCTCACCTGTAGACCCCAACCGGATCTACGCCTCTCAGACCTCCGGCTGGTTCGGGCAGGTCATCCAGCGCTCCAACGATGGAGGCAAAACCTGGGAGCCCGTCGGCAACAAGTTCGCCTACGAAGGCGTCCCCGGCACGCACCAGTGGTACGACGGCACGCCACACCCCTGGGAGTTCAAGCGTGTCTGGCACCTCGAGCCCTCGCTCACCGATGCCGAAACCGTCTACGCTGGTGCCGAAGACGCCGCACTCTTCCTCTCCAACGACGGCGGCCAGAACTGGCAGGAGCTCTCTGCCCTGCGCCAACACGGCACCGGCCCCAACTGGCAGCCCGGCGCCGGAGGCATGTGCCTCCATACCGTCATCCTCGATCCCTCCAACCCCAATCGCATCTATATCGCCATCTCTGCCGCGGGAGCCTTCCGTTCCGATGACGCGGGCAAGTCATGGAAGCCCATCAACCGCGGCCTCCACTCCCAATACATCCCCGACCCCAACGCCGAGATCGGCCACTGCGTCCACCACATCGCCATGCATCCTTCGCGCCCCGGAACCCTGTTCATGCAGAAGCACTGGGACGTCATGCGCTCCAACGACGCGGGTGATTCCTGGCACGAGGTCAGCGGCAATCTCCCCACCGACTTCGGCTTCGCCATCGACGTCCACGCCCACGAGCCCGAGACCATCTACGTTGTCCCCATCAAGTCCGACTCCGAGCACTTCCCGCTCGACGGCCAACTCCGCGTCTACCGCAGCCGCACCGGAGGCAACGACTGGGAGCCCCTCACCAAGGGCCTCCCGCAGAGCGACTGCTACGTCAACGTTCTCCGCGACGCCATGGCTGTCGACACCCTCGACACCTGCGGCGTCTACTTCGGCACCACCGGAGGCCAGGTCTACGCCTCCTCCAACGCCGGCGACACCTGGGCTCCCATCGTCCGCGATCTCCCGGCAGTCCTCTCCGTAGAGGTCCAGACGCTGTCATGATCCGAGTCATCCTCCCACAGCATCTCCGCACCCTCGCGCAGGTCCACGGCGAGGTCCAGCTCGAAGTCGAGGGCCAGCCCACGCTGCGCTTGGTCCTCGACGCCCTCGAAGCCCGCTACCCCATGCTCTGCGGAACCATCCGCGACCACGACACCCAGCATCGCCGCGCCTTCCTGCGCTTCTTCGCCTGCGAGGAAGACCTCTCCCACGAATCACCCGACGCCCCGCTCCCTCAAGCCGTCGTAACCGCGACCGAGCCGTTGTTGATCGTCGGAGCCATCGCCGGCGGCTAGCGGCAACGCGGAGAAAACTCAAAACGTATAGCGAACCTGTGCCGTCACACTTCGCGGAGCGACGAAGTGCGTCCCCGAAAACGTAGATAGAAAGTTGTAAAGTCCATCCACGTTTAGCAGGTTCACCACATCCACCCGAACCCCGATTCGTTGTTTCTCCCGACGAAAGAGATCATCTTCTCCGACCGAGACATCCACCATATTCCGTACCGCAATACGCGGCGGATTTCTATCATCGTTCTCCGTACCTGCGGCAGGGATACGAATACGAGTAGCGCCAAGCGCCCCAGCGCAGGAGCGTATCGGCTGCGACACGCTGGCAAAGCCAGACCCACAGTAGAGACCCATCTGCGCCTGTTCATCTCCCGTCAGCCGCAGGGCAGTTGCAAAGGTGGGGACGGCAACGGCGACCAGCCCCCCGTCATACCGATAGGAGACTCCAGCCCACGGCCCACGCTGCCCAACCTGATACCTCGCATACACGTTCATCGAAAGCCCGCCATCGTGGTCCGGCCGCGCGACATTGCTATACGGAGCGCTGAAGCTCACGCCTCCCGTCTCCGGCCCGAAGAGCCGTGACCGCACATGACTAACGGTCACATAGCCTGCAAAACCGTGCGTCGGCGCAACGCTCGCGCGGAACAGCGCACCATCGATCTTCGATTTACGAAACTGCGTAGGAAAGGTAAGAGGGCTGTTCAGCAACACGTCGAAGTCGTAGGCTCCATACGTAAACTTCCAGAAGTACTCGCTGCTAAGCGAAAGCAGCTTCGACACCTGCGTCTCAAAACCCACGTTGAACTGATTGCGCCTGCCCGTCCTCAACACCGCAGAACCGGCAGCTCCCAACGCCTCCGCGGCCGACCCAGGACCCTCGGAGCTGGCAACAATCAGATTCTCGTTGTACGGCGTCAGGAAGACGCGCGAGTACGCAACATGAAACACACTATGCAGCCTTGACGCCGTATAAGCCGCGCTTACTCTGGGCTGGAGCGCATGGCTGCTCGTCAGTCCGTTGTAGTTGTCGAATCGCAGGCCAAGGTTGAAGGTAAAGTCCTGCAACCGGACGCTATCCTGTCCAAAAATTGCCTCCTGCTTCACATCGGCATATCCCTTGAAGTTGAAGAGAGTACCCTGACGTGTCAGGTCGATCCCGAGCAGCCCCGGCAGAAATCCCGGATTGATCGCCAGCCCAACCGCCGCGCACTGCGCCGGATCAGTCAGTGAGCGATCGGGAGAAGGCGCACCATCGACCCCGAGACATGGGCTGTTGTACGAGGCATCCGTCAATCCCGTGGCGAACTGCTCCGACAGAAATGTGTGCTTCCACTCTGCACCCGCAACCGCTGTATGTCTCCCCCGCGAGTACGTGAACTCGGAGCGAATCCCCGCATTCGTCAATCGCCGCGTCTGCGCGAGAGTTGCAGGCGTATCGGCGAGCAGATCGTCCGATGGCCGATAACGAATCTTGTCCTGTCGCACCCAGAGGTTCGTCTGGCTGAATGCAGCGCTGTTGAAGGTGTGCAGCACCGAGGGCGCGATGTTGAAGCTCACAATGGTCTGCCGCTGGTTCTGGCCCACAGCCTGCTGGTCCAGCGTATTCGGAGTCTGAAACCACGACCGGCTCAGCCCGGTATTCAACTGAAGCGAGGTCTGCGGCGTCACCCGGTAATCCAGGCGCTCGATAAGGTTTTGCGCATTGCCGTTGGCGTGAAGCGCCACCAGCTCCGGCGCATCGAGGAAGCGCCCGCTGTTCATTCCATCCAGCGCGGTGAAGCTTCCAAATCTCGCCGTCCCCCACCCAACACCTGCGCTCACCTGCGAAGTACCGAATCCGCCGCGCGAAACCGAAACCGCCCCCGTAGGCCGCCTTTGATCCAGCCCCGAGCGCGTCCGCGCAACCACCACCAGGCTCGTCTTATCCCCCACATCTGCCTGCGGAGCCCCCTCCCTCACCTCCATCGACTGCAACGCATTCAACGAGACCTGCGTGGAAAACGTACGGCTCTGCTGATCCGTAATCGGTTGGCCGTCAATTACGAACGAAGCCTCTGCATGGTCCCCCAGCGGATGAAACGATCCATTCGAATCCGCCGCAACCCCCGGTGTCGTCAGGGTAATCAGCGAGCTGATCGGCGAGCTCACGCTCTGGCTCGCAATCCGTTCCATCTGCTCCGGCGTGATGTCGATGTGCGTCGGGGCCGTGGCATCGAGGTCCTGTGCGTTCACCACGACCTCTGCCCGAATCCCCTCAGTCGCCAGCCTGAAGTCGAGCCGAACCGGCACCCCGGCATACATCACCTCCTGCTCCGCTGCAGCAAAGCCCACTGCCTGCGCGGCGATCCGGTAACTCCCCGCATTCAACTGCAGAAACAGAAACGCTCCGTCCGCATCTGTCCTCATACTCCTCTCCACCTGCGTCTTCGTAGAGGCGACGGTGACGGTCACACCAGGCACAACGGCTCCGGTCGAGTCCGTTACCGTACCCGAGAGTGCGCTCGACGTCCCGCTCTGCGCCGCCAATGACGGACCGGCCGCCAGTGTTACAACCAGCCCGAGAGTAAGTATGATTCTGAGAGTTGGTCTCATGGCGCTCCAATGATCCAATGAGGAGTCCTGAATTAGTCCTGCCTAATTATTATTTAGGCTAGCCTAAACTTGCCGTGAGATCAAGTCCCATTGGAGATCGGAAATATGGCCAAGGGCCGCGAATTGACCGCAAACACGGAGTCCGTCGACGACTATTTGAAGGCGATCTTCTATCTCGGTGGTGGAGAGAGGCGCCGCGTCGGCAGCAAGGAGCTCTCGGAGCGGCTCAATGTCGCTCCGGCATCCGTCACCAATATGATCCAGAAGCTCGCCTCCGCGAAGCCATCCTTCGTCGACTACGAGCGCCACCACGGAGTCTGCCTCTCGGCCAAAGGAAGGAAGCGAGCCCTCGAGATCGTCCGTCACCACCGCCTCATCGAAACCTTCCTCTACGAAGTGCTCAACTATCCCATCGAGGAGTTGCACGACGAGGCGGAGCGCCTCGAACACTTCATCTCCGAGCACTTCGAAGAACGCATTGCCGCCAAACTAGGCAATCCGCAGCTCGATCCGCACGGCCATTGCATCCCCGCCCTCGACGGCACCATGCCCGCAACCCACCGCGTAAGCTGCACCTGCCAGTAACACGGCAGAAATCCCAGTAACACGTCAGGAATCTGCTTTTGCCGTTGTTGTAAGTTCTTATCCTCATCCTGAGCGTTGTATAGGTTCTTGTCGTCATCTTGAGCGCAGCGAAGGATCCCGAGAGTCTCTACTAGTCAAAACTGATCAACCCTTTTCAGCCTACCAATTCCAGCCGCCTTTTGCTGTTGCTTTTCCGCCTCTGCCTCTTAGCTGTCATCCTTCACGAACCGCACTCCCGCCCACTTGCTAAACTCAAAGAATGCTCTCAAGGCTTTACGCAAAGTGGATGTTCTCCTGGGAGACTGCCCTCACGACCCGCGACACCAATCGAATCGTTCGTCCTCTCGAGTGGGGCTTCGACTGGCTGAACGACTTCAGCCCCCTCGCACAAGCTGAATCCGCTGCATCCGACCTCGACCGCATGATCGCCGTCAACGACGACATCGTCCGCCGCGCCGACGAGTTCTTCGGCTACCAGACCCCCACCGACTTCCGCCTCGAGCGCCGCCACCCTCAGCTCTTCCCCACAAACGTCCGCCCCGAGACCCTCGCCCAGGACGCCGAGCTCAAACTCCAGGCGCAGGTAGGAGAGCTCGAAGAGGCAGACTTCCTCCGCTTCACCTCGCCCGTCCGCACCCGCTACCCCGAGAACGACATCGTCAACGCCCGCTGGTATCCAGCACCCGAGCGCTCACGCTCCGTCATTTCGACCGGAGCCGCTCACGGCTCTATCGTGAGCGGCGGAGCGGAGAAAACCGCTTCTCTACCCACATCCTCGCCCCGCCGAAGTGGCAAGCCCAAACAAGCCATCATCGTCATGCCCCAGTGGAACGCCGACGCCTTCAGCCACAACGCCCTCTGTACCGTCTTCAACCGCTTCGGCATCTCCGCTCTGCGCCTCTCCAAGCCCTACCACGACATTCGCCGCCCCGCCGAGCTGGAGCGCTCCGACTACGCCGTAAGCTCCAACATCGGACGAACCACAGAGGCCTGCCGCCAGGCAGTCGTCGACATCCGCAGCTGCATCGACTGGCTCGAATCCCAGGGCTACGAGCAGTTCGGCGTCCTCGGTACCAGCCTCGGCAGCGCCTACGCCTTTATCGCCGCTGCCTTCGATCCTCGCCTCCAGGTCTGCGCCTTCAACCACGCCTCCACCTGGTTTGGCGACGTCGTCTGGACCGGCCAGAGCACCCGCCACATCCGCGCCGCCTTCGAAGATGCCGGCCTCACCCAGGATCTGGTCCGCCGGATCTTCACCGGAGTCAGCCCCATGGCCCACATGGAGCGCTTCGCCGCCAACCCCAGGCAGGTCCTCGTCGTCCACGCCACCTACGACCTCACCTTCCTCCGCGAGTTCTCCCTCGACGTCCTCACCAACTTCGACCGCCACAAAGTCGACTACGTCTCCAAAGTCCTCCCCTGCGGCCACTACACCACCGGCGAGACCCCCTACAAGTACATGGACGGCTGGTACCTCGGCTCCTTCGTCTACAACGCCTTCAAGCGCCTCGCCAACGCCACTCCCCACGCCCTCCCTGATCCCACGCCCTCCCTTGATGTGTCATCCTGAGCGGAACTCTCGCGCACTTTGCGAGAGGGAGAGTCGAAGGACCGCGATTGTCGTTGCCTGTCGTCTCCACATCCCCGCGGATCGTCATTATCCCGTCGATCGTCATTTCGACCTAAGGCGGCGCACTTTGCCGTCGTCTCCAAATCCCCAAGGATCGTCATTTCGACCGAAGGCGGCGCACTTTGCCGCCGCAGTGGAGAAACCCGCTTCTCTACTGCAATCTCCCTCCGACTATTCAGCTCATTGCTCTTGCCGTTGTCCGTCATCTCTGAGATAAGCAACCCCCAAAATAAATCTTCAAAAAGGTGCCGGATTTTCAGCCCTTCAAAACTGTCCTTCTGCAATCCGCCTTTCCCACGCAATCCACCACATCTAGACCTCAAAAACACCACCTCTACAACTCAATTTCTCTAAAACCCCCAGCAAATAAGCGAAACGCCACATCAGAAAAAATCCTTAAAAACCGTGACATAAAATAACGCTATGCCCATCGATCTGAACGCCTCCCTCGCCGCCTCCGACCCCGATATTGCCGCGCAGATACAGAATGAGATAGCCCGCCAGCACGAAGGCCTCGAGATGATCGCCTCCGAGAACTTCGTAAGCCGCGCCGTCCTCGAAGCAGCAGGCACCGTATTCACCAACAAATACGCCGAAGGCTACCCCGGCAAGCGCTACTACGGCGGCTGCGAGTTCGCCGATATCGTTGAAAACATAGCTCGCGACCGCGCCAAAAAACTCTTCGGCGCCGAGCACGCCAACGTCCAACCCCACTCCGGCTCGCAAGCCAACGCCGCCGCCTGCATGACCCTCCTCACCCCCGGCGACACCATCTTGGGATTGGACTTAGCCCACGGCGGCCACCTCACCCACGGCCACAAGCTCAACTTCTCGGGCAAACTCTACAAAGTCGTCGGCTATCAAGTCCGCAAAGACACAGAAACCATTGATTACGATGAACTTGAGGCCACAGCCGTCCGTGAAAAACCAAAGATGATCATCGGCGGAGGCAGCGCCTACCCACGCCAGTTCGACTTCGCACGCATGCGTGCCATCGCCGATAAAATCGGTGCCTACTTCATGGTCGACATGGCTCATTTTGCAGGACTTGTAGCTGGCGGAGCTCACCCCTCTCCCGTACCTCACGCTCATATAGTCACCACCACCACCCACAAAACCCTGCGCGGCCCCCGCGCCGGCATGATCCTCTGCGGACAGGACTTAGCCGCCGGCGTCGATCGCAGCGTCTTCCCCGGCCAGCAGGGTGGCCCGCTGATGCATATCATCGCCGCAAAAGCAGTGGCTTTCAAAGAGGCACTAGCCCCGGAATTTGCCACCTATGCTCAGCAAGTTCTTGCAAATGCAAAGGTACTGGCAGAAGCCCTGGCGGCAGAGGGATATCGCATCGTCTCCGGTGGTACCGATACGCACCTGATGCTGGTCGACGTCTTTCAGAAAGGAATACTCGGTTCCGAAGCCGAGCACGCGCTTGGAGAAGCAGGTATTACCGTAAACAAGAATGCGATCCCCTACGACACTAATCCGCCAATGAAGCCGAGTGGAATCAGGGTGGGAACTCCAGCTCTGACGACGCGGGGCATGAAAGAGGCGGAGATGCGGACTATCGCTGAATGGATCGCCCAAGCGCTCGAACACCGTGGAGATGCCAGCAAACTAAAGAAGATCCGTAGTGAGGTCAAGGAGCTGGCGGAGCGGTTTCCACTGTATGGGTGGCTGCGTGAAACTTCAGCGTAACTTCGCATCAAAAGACACTTTGTAGTTCTCTCCCAAAACCCAAGGCGAATCGCCTTGGGTTTTGCGCATACTAACCATTCCTAGTGGATGCGACCCGTTGCGATGCCTTCACAACGGAACGTCATGCTGGTCGCACTCATTGTTCATCTATCACAGACACAGAGTGGATGAAGGCATGCTGGGTCTGGTCTATAGTCGAGGTGGTAATTTTCCTCGGAGAACGATAGTAAATTCGCAGGTGCGATAGGGGAAACGAATGGCGATTGCTGTGCTCTCGTGGATAATAGCGATTCCCTTGCTTGGCGCTGTCACTGGGCTGCGATCGATGACTCCCATGGCTGTACTCTGCTGGTTCGCCTACCTCGGACATCTTCCCTTAGATGGAACCTGGGCGGCCTGGACGGCGAAGCTTCCAGTTGCCATTGTGTTTACCGTACTGGCGGCCGCTGAGTACATCGGCGACAAACTCCCAAAGATGCCGAACCGGACAAGCCCAGTGACATTGATTACAAGGCTGATACTCGGTGGTCTCATTGGCGCGATTGTCGCTGCAGGTCTGGACGGCCCAGGGTTTGAGGGGGGAATTCTCGGTGTTGCAGGCGCCCTTATAGGGACATTCGGTGGCTTTTTGATTCGTCGGGAGATTGTGTTGCAGCGGGGTAGCAAAGACTGGCCAGTGGCGCTCTTGGAGGATGCGATTGCGCTCGGCTGTGCGGTGCTGGCGATGGGTGTAGTGACGGGGTAGCTACAGAGCCGATAGAAGGTAACCGATTGGTCCAGAAGACTGTGCAACCGCGCTGGTCATGCCGCCCTGAGCCAACTCTCCATCACTTCGTGACCCACAACTCCAGCCTGCTGCTTTATGAGCTTGCCGTTGGAGAAGACGACAAAGTTCGGAATTCCGCGCACGTTATATCTGGCTGCGAGCTGCGGATATTTCTCCGTATCGACCTTCAACACGATCGCATGCCCAGCCATACTTGCTGCTGTACGTGCGACGTCTGGTGCTGCGATCCGGCAGGGTCCACACCATTCGGCCCAGAAATCGACCAGGACTGGGACGTCGGCAGTCTGAACGATCTCATCGAACAGCACAGGATCAACCTGAAGCGACTCGTCGAGCGGCGGCAGTGGAGTCTTACACGCACCGCAACGTCCCGTATCTGCGAGGTGTTTTGCGGTCACGCGATTTTTCTGTCCACAGTTTTTGCAGGTTCGAATCACGGGCATAGAAAAAACTCCAGTCGACCGGATTACTGTAGCAGCTTCGAGCTGTATCCGGGAGCAGACGACTAAGCCCGACGGCGGTAGCGGATGGAAAAGTCATAGCCGGGATTCGGTGGAAAGAGTTTAGCTACTTGACGGAGCCGTTCGGCGAGAGCCTGTGGCGCGAGGAGGGGATATTCGCGCTCGCGAAGCTCGGAGTAGTCGAAATCGACAGACAGAGAGAGTTGATAGATGGCTACCGCGTCGGAGAAGGCCGATTCGAGGAAGCTGGTCTTGGCCTTTTCGTCGATGACAGGCTTGCCGTCGATCTTTTCCGATCGTCCATTGCTAGCTATGGCGAGGTTACGGCTCTCCCAGGCGTCCTGGCTCGTCTCGCCCCGTACGTCCGCAACGGCCTGCGCCCAGATGAGCTGGTTAAAGCTCTCCGGTACTCCGGCGGCGTCCACGAAGGCGTGCCCTACATTGATGAAAAACTCAAAAGCCAGGGCAAAGCGGTCACCGAGGAGGCGGGTTGAGATAAAGACGCCTTCCGCGTCGTCAAGCCCAACATTACGATGGCAGATAGCCAGATCGCCAAGTTCAGCTGTATAGGCGGGGGCGATCATGGTCGCTTCGCTGCCTCGACCTTCGCTTAGCGCGAGCGGGACGAAATAATAGGTTTTGCGACCCAGTGCGCGGGCAATTACTACAGGGACAGCCTGCACCATGCGCTCGAGATCCTTCTCGTCCAGGTTGTTTTCGCCGAATGCTGCATAGTTGACGCCATTAGGCGCTTGACGCACTGCTGTTTCGCGGACTACCTGCGCCGCTTGGACCAACCCGTTTTGAACACCTTCTGCCATAAAGCAGTATTCTACTGATATGACGCAAGCACCGCAGAACGGAACCTCAACTACTCCTCGCGCCGTGGGCGGTGGCTATCTGTTCGGCGTACCCGTGGGCGATCTTGGCTGGTTCAGCAGTCTCATTATGGGCACGGCGTTAGGGTTCGCGGCGTTCTTCGCGGCGACCTTCTGCGGCATCATCGGCATTCTGATCTACAACTCTGCGACGCACCAGGCAGTGGACTTCACTTTGAGCTATCGGCGTATCGGGTTGCCGGTGGGGTTGATGGTACTTGTTCTGGCGCTCGCGTATCTGGGTACTCTGTGGGTGCGTCGACAGCTTCGCCGGGCATAGTCGAGTTGGCGGGGTCAGTATGCAGGCCAATGCGGCGAAGCAATTTGACAGTCTGGTATCCTTTCCGCTCCTGTAACAACTTATTCTGGAGGAACGCCCAGCATGTCATTCGTCCGCAACTTTGCGCGTTGGGGCTGCTGTGCAGCTACCATTGCAAGTCTCGCCATCTCGTCCGGCGCTGCCGATACGAAGAAGAAGGATGTAGTCGTCGAGACGCCTTCCTACTATGGTCTTCAGCCGGCTAGCGAGAACATCGACCTAACGATGTATGCGCGGATTCGCGAGGAGGGCTTCAAGCACTCGCATGTGATGCAGTTCGCGGGAGCGCTGACCGACGGAATCGGGCCACGACTGACCGGTTCGCCGAACATGGCGAAGGCCAATGCATGGACGCTCGATACGTTGACGAAGATCGGTCTTGAGAACGCGCACCTTGAAGACTGGGGCGAATTCGGTATGGGCTGGCAGCAGATCAACACCTGGATCCGGATGGTGACGCCCGATCCCGAGCCGCTGATGGCGCAAGCTGCTCCATGGTCTCCTGCGACGAAGGGACCTGTTTCGGGCGAGGCAGTTTATATCGAGATTCAGGATGTCAAAGATCTTGACCAGTACAAGGGCAAGCTGGGTGGAAAGATCGTTCTATTTGGAGCGATGCGAGCGACTCCCGATCTCACCGAACCTCTTTTTCATCGCTATACGACTGAGGAACTAGCGGAGATGGAGACGTATCCGACGGGTCCAGGCCGGGCCGGGACTCCGGATATCCAGAAGCTGCTGGCGGAGCGCATGCGTCTGGCTCAGTTGCGTACTGCTGCGCTGAAGATGATGACTGCCGAAGGCGTCGCCGTGATCATTACGCCCTCGCGTGACGGCAAGGACGGCGGCGGAGCGGGCATCATCTTCGATGACAACGGAGCGAATCTGATCCGTGGCGCGCAGGTGAAGGAGACTGCGGTCACGATTCCGAATGCCGTGATGATGATCGAGCACTACAACCGCCTGGCTCGTCTGCTGCAGAACCATGTTCCTGTGACGCTCGAGGTCAATATCGAGACGAAGACGACGGGCGACCACGAGCATGGGTTCAATACCGTTGCTGAAATTCCAGGGACGGATCCGAAGTTGAAAGATCAGATTGTGATGGTTGGGGGCCACCTCGACAGCTGGATCTCGGGCACTGGCGCTACCGACAACGGCGCGGGCTCCGTGGTCGCGATGGAGGCGGTTCGCATCCTGAAGGCGCTTGGCGTGAAGCCGAAGCGGACGATCCGAATTGCGCTGTGGTCCGGTGAAGAGGAGGGGCTCTTCGGCTCGTTGGGCTATGTGAAGCAGCACTTCGGCACGTTTGCCGAGCCGAAGACCCCGGAGCCTGCCAGCGTGCCGTCGTTCATGCGGCAGCATGGGCCTTTGACCACCACCAAGGAGTGGGAGACGATGGACGCGTACTATAACCTCGACAACGGAACGGGCAAGGTTCGCGGCGTGTATACGCAGGAGAACTGGGCCATCGCCCCGATCTTCAAACAGTGGATCGCTCCATTGAAGGACCTGGGTGTAAGCACGATCTCGTATCGCAACACCGGTGGGACGGATCACCTGTCGTTCGACGCGGTAGGGCTGCCGGGGTTCCAGTACATCCAGGACCCGATGGACTACGAGACCCGGACGCACCACTCGGACATGGACACCTATGACCGACTACACCCGTTCGACCTGCAGCAGGCTGCGGTGATCGAGGCGATCTTCCTCTACAACACCAGCGAGCGTGAGGCGATGATGCCGCGCAAGCCGTTCCCACATCCGGAGAGGGAGAAGGAGCTAACGGCTCCGATTCCGGGGATCTACCCGAACGCGATTCCTCAGCCCGACGGCAAGTAAGGGTGTACCCCCGGGGTATCCCACCGTAAGTTGCTTTGAATGATGAAGTTGCAAAATTTGATCTCCGCAAATGCTTCTTTTTAAAAGGTTTACGGGCAAATTTGTGCAAATAAAGGATTTAGAGGTTTGTTGCTGTAATAGAAAGGCCCCGCTTGCGCTGGGGCTTTTTTATTTCGATGCTGTATTTATTGTAGTGAGTGGAGTGAAACTAATAGGCATCGTGCATGTGCTTTGTTTCCAGCAAGATAGGCTATTTCGGAACTTGACAGGATCTGCCGTGGAAAATATCTGAGGTATTCGGTAGCTGTACGCGGCTGAACGGACTGAAATCGATCGGAATGGATTGGATGGAGATGTGGATGGGTATAGGCTTTCTTCGTGAGCGGCGACGAGGCGGTGGAGATACTTTCGGTTCAAGGGCGCGAGGTGCGGGTGACGCATCCCGACAAGCTCTATTTCTCGAAGCAGGTGAAGGTGTCGAAGCTGGACCTCGTACGCTACTACCTCTCGGTGGCAGGGGGAGCGCTTCAGGGGATTCGTGATCGGCCGGTGGTGCTGAAGCGGTTTGTGAATGGTGCAGAGGCGGAGCCGTTCTACCAGAAGCGTGCGCCAGGCGATCGGCCCGAGTGGCTGCGGACGGTGACGCTCTCGTTTCCTTCGGGGCGCACGGCGGAAGAGATCGTCGTCGACGATGCGGCGGGACTTGCGTGGATTGTGAACCTGGGGTGCTTGGAGCTGCATCCGCACCCGGTGCGCACCGGCGATCTGGACCACCCGGATGAGCTGAGAGTCGATCTCGATCCCATACCGGGCGTTGGATGGGACGACGTGCGGCGCGTGGCGATGGAGGTGAAGGCGCTGCTCGAAGAGGTGGGCCTGCGGGGATGGCCGAAGACGAGCGGGTCGCGCGGGATGCACGTGAATGTGCGGATCGAGCCGCGATGGAGCTTTACCGAGGTGCGGCGGGCGGCGCTGGCGCTGTCGCGTGCGGTGGAGCGAAGGGCGCCAACGATTGCGACGTCGAAGTGGTGGAAGGAGGAGCGGCACGGCGTCTTTCTGGACTACAACCAGAATGCGAAGGACAGGACGACGTGCTCGGCGTACTCGGTGCGCCCGCTGCCGGATGCCCGTGTGTCGACGCCGCTCGAGTGGGATGAGGTGATGGTGTGCGATCCGGCGGAGTTTACGGTGTTCACGGTGCCGGCGCGGTTTGAGAAGAGAGGTGATCCGCACGCGGAGATGGATGGTGCGGCGGGATCGCTCGATGCGCTGCTGGAGCTCGCGGAGCGTGATGAGGCAGCCGGGCTGGGCGATGCTCCCTGGCCTCCGCACTTTCGCAAGATGGAGGGGGAGGGAGCAAGGGTGGCTCCTTCGCGTGCGAGGCCGGTGGCGAAGAAGAGTGCCTCCGCGAAGACGCGGGTGCCGAAGATGCCCCTGGTGGTGGTGGCGAACTCGACGAACAGGCAGGAGGCACTGGAAGGGTTGGAGCGATGGAAGAGCAGACACCCGGAGGCGGCGAAGCTGCTGGCGGTGGACGATGTGCTGGTGGACTCGATGCGGGGGAGCTCTTCGACGTGGACGCGGATTCGCGTGAACCTGCGGCACGTGCCTGAGGAGATGCGTCCGGCGCAGGAGACGCCCGATCCGGATGATGATCCAACGCGGGAGTGGCGTGAGGTGCGGGCTGAGGCTGAAGCGGGTGAGAAGAGGCCGAAGCGGCCACGGAAGAAGAAGGAGTAGTCTGCGTTGCCTTCAGCGACCGGTGGCGAAGATGGCGGCGAGCTCGTGCGGTGGAACGACTTCGAGTTGAGCGTAGGTGCATTCGGCTGGCGGCTTGTCGATGCGCCAGCGCCGGAACTGTGCCATGTGACGAAAGCGGGTGCCCTGCATGTGCTCGTATGCAACCTCGACGACGAGCTCGGGCCGGAGCGGCTGCCAGGAGAGGTCCTTGCCCTGACTCCATCGGCTCTGGCCGCCGGGCATGCGCTGATTCTCCGAGCCGTCGGCGTGCTCGGCCGAGGACTTCCACGGGTGATTGGCGAGCGCGTTGCGACGGTAGGGTTCGAGGAACTGGACCAGCTCGCGGCGCTTCGCCTGGGTGAAGCTGGCGCATACGCCGACGTGCTGGAGTGCGCCTGAGGCGTCGAAGAGGCCGAGCAGAAGAGAGCCGATAGCCTCATTTTCCGCATCCTTATGCCAGCGAAAGCCAGCGACGACGCAATCGCAGTCGCGCTCGTGCTTGACCTTGAACATGGTCCGCTTGTTGGGCTCGTAGGCGCCGGTGATGGGCTTGGCTAGCACGCCGTCGAGGCCCGCGCCTTCGAAGCGCTGGAACCAGTCGCGCGCGGTGGCGGTGTCGCGAGTCGCCAGTGTGAGATGAAGGGGCGGCCTGGCAGATGCGAGCAGGGATTCGAGCTCGGCGCGTCGGCGCTCGAAGGGTTCTTTGCAGAGATCGCGATCGCCGAGGCAGAGCAGATCGAAGAAGACGACGGAGGCGGGAATCTGCTGCGAGAGCAGCTTGACGCGCGATGCGGCGGGATGGATGCGGAGCTGGAGCGCATCGAAGTCGAGGCCGTTGGTACCGGCGATGACGACTTCGCCGTCGAGCACGCAGCGTGTGGGCAGCTGCTTCAGGAGGGGCTCGAAGAGCTCTGGGAAGTAGCGATTGAGCGACTTCTGGTCGCGGCTCTGGATCAGCAGATCGTCGTGATCGCGGAAGATGAGCGCGCGAAAGCCGTCCCACTTGGGCTCGAAGATCCAGAGATCTCCCTCGGGGATGTCGTCGACTCGCTTGGCGAGCATGGGCAGGACGGGTGGTGGAACGGAGAGGTTCACGGACCGATGGTATACCGGCGGGCGGCGATCTTACAGCCAGGCGCTGAGGAGGCGGCCTGCGGCGCCGAGGATCTTGAGGGCGTCGGTGCGATTGCTGAAGTAACGGGTGTTGATCTCGGTGGAGCCGATGTCCTCGATGTCATCGATGTCATCGATGGCGCGGAAGGCGGTGAGCTCGGCGGCGATCTCGGCGGGGGTGAAGAAGAGCTGGAAGGGTTCGCCCGCCAGTTGGACTCGCGAGGCGAGGGAGTCGTGGGCGAGTTGCTCGAGAAAGGGGAGGGCGGAGCGCGGCTGACCGTAGTCGAGGACGAGGCCAGTGCCGGAGGGCTGCGACGTGATGAAGCCGAGGGTGGCGCGGAAGGCGGCGAGGGTGAGGTAGGGAACGACGCCCAGCCAGGCGAAGAAGGTGGGGATCGTGGAGTCGAGGCCTGCGGCGTGGAGCTGTTCGGGCAGCGAGTGGTGCTCGAAGTCGACGGGAGCGTAGGTCAGATTGGATGGAGCGGGGATGCTGCTGGTGTGGAGCAGCTCGCGCTTCCATTGTTGCGTGGCGGGATGATCGACCTCGAAGACGCGGAGATTGGGATGGGGGTTCCGGTGGGCGAAGGTGTCAAGACCGGCACCGAGCAGGACGTATTGCGTGACCCCGTTGGCCACGGCATGAGCCAGAGTGTCTTCGGCGTAGCGGCTGCGCGCGACGAGGAAGGCGCGGAGGGCGACGGAGAACGGGCGATCCGGACGCGTGGGGGTTCGGCGCAGCTCTTCGGCGTAGGTATCGCCGAGGATAGGCACAGCGATGGGATCGTTCAGGACGAGCGGCCGTGCGTCGTAGATCTGGTGCGCGGCACGGCGCATGGCGACGCGGAGGGCAGTTCTCGATGGACTTGCGGGTTGCATTCTCTCCTAAGTTTAGCGGCTGTGCCGGGGATTCTTCCTGCGACTGGTTGTTGAGATGGGAAGATAGATGCATCGTATCTTCCACAAGGTAACTTCGAGACAACCTCTTTCAAGGCAAGTGCTGTGTGAATAGATTTCTTATCGTATTGCTTTTGAGTGCGCTGCCCGCATTGGCTCAGGCCAACTACGGTGAAGTGCGCTTGAAGATCACCGGTCCTTCCGGTGCCGCCATCAGGGCGGTCGTCGAGTTGATCTGCACCGGCAATGGCTATGACAAATCATTCGCCACAGATGATTCCGGGACCATCTCCGTCAAGCAGGTTCCCTATGGCGTCTATCGGGTGCAGGTGCAGCAGGCGGGCTTTGCGTCGTCTTCAAAGACAATAGAAGTACACTCCGCGCTGCTAGTCGAAGAGCCGATTCAACTCAGCATTGCTTCCTTGATCACAAACGTGAACGTGACGGACACCGGCACTTTGATCGATCCCTATCGCCCTGCCTCCGTTATGCAGATTGGCGCAGAACAGATTAATCAGCGGCTGGCGTCGTTGCCTGGCCGCTCGGTGCAGGACCTGGTCAACTCCCAGCCGGGGTGGCTATACGAAGGCAATGCGGTTCTGCATCCGCGTGGCTCCGAATACCAGACTCAGTTCGTGATCGATGGGATTCCTCTGACGGATAATCGCTCTCCCAGCTTCGGTCCGGAGATCGAAGCCGACGACCTGGACTCCATGAATATCTACACCGCAGGCTATCCGGCGGAGTACGGCAGAAAGATGGGAGGGGTCGTCGAACTCAACACACGCCGCCAGACTGACGCCGGTCTGCACGGGCAACTTGTTCTCTCCGGCGGCAGCTATGACAGCGCTTCCTCTTACGGCCGGCTGCAGGACGTCTGGGGAAAGAACACTCTCGGCGTGAGCGCGTCTGGCAGCATGACCAGCCACTATCTCAACCCCGTCGTCCCGCAGAACTACACGAACAATGGCACCACGGGGGACTTCTCCACCAGATACGAGCGCGACCTCACGGACAATGATCGATTGGTCTTCAGCGTTCGCCACGAACTCTCACGATTCCTCATCCCCAACGAGCTTGTGCAGCAGCAGGCGGGGCAGATGCAGAATGGAGATAACTTCGAGACGATGGGCACGGTTAACTACCAGCACATCTTTTCGGCGGATAGTCTAGGCACGGTCGCTGGAATGGTGCGGGACAACGCCAAAAATCTTTACTCCAATGAGAACTCCACCCCGATCATCGCCTTTCAGCACAATAATTTTCGCGAAGGCTATTTCAAGGGAACATTTTCGCTCCACCACGGCAACCAGGAGTTTAAAGCCGGAGTGGAATCAGACGCGACCTTCCTTCATGAGAAGTTCAACTACACCATCACTGCTCCTGACCAGTTCGATGACGACACGCCGTCAAGCATAAGCTTCACCGCCCATCGACCCGATCTGGAACAATCCGCCTTCGTCGAGGACCTCATCCGCCTGGGCAAGTGGACTATCCGTGCGGGTCTTCGCTGGGACCACTATCAGTTGCTGCTGAACGAGAATGCATTTAGCCCCCGGATCTCCGTCGGACGCTATCTGCCGTCGCTCAACATGGTGTTGCATGCCTCCTACGATCGCGTCTACCAGACTCCATCGTTTGAGAACATCCTCATCTCCAGTTCGCCGCAGATCGACGCGCTCAGCAATCAGTTCCTCCGGCTGCCTGTCCGTCCATCTACAGGGAACTACTACGAGGGTGGTCTCACCAATAGCCTCTTCGATCGAATGCGCGTCGACGTCAATCTCTATCGACGCGACGTAAAGAACTATGCCGACGACGACCAACTCCTGAACACTGGCGTCAGCTATCCCATCTCCTTCGATAAGTCCGTTGTGTACGGAGCAGAGGGGAAGCTCGAGTTCGTTCACCTTGGAAGGCTCTCTGGCTTCGTCAGCTATTCCTATATGGTTGGCAACGTCTGGTTTCCAGTGACCGGTGGGCTCTTCCTCGGCGATAACGTCGGCGATGCGCTCTCTCAACTCACGGGTCACTTTCCGGGTTCGCAGGACCAACGCAACACAGTAAGAACCCGCTTCAGATATCAACTCACTCCGCACATTGACTTCGCTGCTGGTGCTTCGTATGGCTCAGGCCTTCCATTCGAATACACTGGCGGGAGGGCTGATGCTCTGGCTCAGTACGGTCCGCAGGTGATCAGCCGCATCAACTTCGATCGCGGGCGTATCCTGCCCTTGCTCGCGGTCAATACGTCTCTGGGTGTGGATGTCTACAAAAAGGAGAAGGTCAACGTGCGTTTCCAGGCCGATGGAGATAACCTGAACAACCGCCTCAACGTCATCGACTTTGGTGGGCTCTTCTCCGGCAATGCCATCGGGCCTGCTCGTAACTTTGCCGTCCGCCTCAACACAAGCTTCTGAAAAGAGATTCGTTCGAAGGTTCGAAGGGAAGGCTATCCCTGTCTCCGAAGACCGGTCATCCAGCTTAGGGTCTGGGAGAGGTACTGCTTCATGTCCTTGCGGGAGACGATGGCGTCGAGAAAGCCGTGCTCAAGGAGAAACTCCGAGCGCTGGAAGCCCTCGGGAAGCTTCTGTCGAATGGTCTGCTCGATGACGCGGGGGCCGGCAAAGCCTATGAGCGCCTCAGGCTCCGCGATGTTGAGATCGCCGAGCATCGCGAAGCTGGCTGTGACGCCGCCGGTGGTGGGGTCGGTCATGACCGAGATATAGGGGATCTTCTCGTCGTCCAGCTTTGCGAGGCCGGAGGAGATTTTAGCGAGCTGCATCAGGCTGGCGATGCCCTCCATCATGCGTGCTCCACCCGAGGCCGAGATGATGATGAGCGGATCGCGGGTCGCAAGGGAGCGGTCGACCGCTCGCGCGATGGTCTCGCCAACCACAGCGCCCATGCTGCCGCCGATGAAGCTGTACTCCATGGCGCTGAGGACGACGTTGTGCGGGCCGAGCTGGCCGATGGCGTTGACGATGGCGTCGTTGAGGCCGGTCTTCTTCTGGGCCTCGACGAGGCGCTTTTTATAAGGCTTGAGGTCGGTAAACTGGAGCGGGTCGGTCGAACGGAGTTCAAGGTCCACGAGTTCGTAGCCGGGCTCGAGAAGATTTTCAATGCGGGTGCGGGCGTCGATGCGGAAGTGGTGGCCGCACTTGGGGCAGACCTGTAGATTTGCCTGGAGCTCCGCTTTAAAGATGATCTGGCGACAGCCTGGGCAGCGGACCCAGAGGCCTTCCGTACGGACCGTCTTCTCCGGGTCGTTGACGATCTCGTTATCTTCGCGTTTGAACCAACTCATTCTGCTTGCCTTCCGGGTGCCTTACTCATTGTAAGGCAGTGGGAGGAGAATGAATGGGGCGGCCTGACAGCCATTGCCTCCAAATTGGCATCTAATATATGTCATGGTTGTATCTGCGAGTGTCCGGAAAAGACCCGAACAATTCGAGCTTTACATCAAAAAGTTCCGGTCTCTGTTTGATATGCACGGTATCCACTTTGGATCGCCGGGGGATCTCCCTGACTTCATGCAGAAACTTGCAGAGGACCGGCACTTCGCCATGGACTTCTGGGCGCTCAATGGCGCTCTCAGCAGTAGGGAGGGTGGCCAGCTCTCCGACGAGCAGATGCTCTCGATCATCGTCGAAGGTGTGGCGGGCCGCGAGATACGAGACTCCGACGGCGACCTGAAAAAGCTGGTGGGCGATCTCACCAGCCTGCTTGCCGGCGTCGATATTCAGAGGCCACCAGAGCAGAGCGATGCGGGCAAGATACCGATCTCGTCTCCTCCAAAGCGCGCTCCTTTCACCGACGTGACCCGGGATGAGTCCGGTGGCGCCTTCGCTGCACCCCCCGAGGTGCCGCATCCGCTAGGGGAGGCGCTCTCGCGGCTGGAACAGAATAATCGCGAGCTCAAGCAGTACCTCACTAACATCGACAGAAGAATGAGCCGGATCGAACCTCACCTCGAAGAGCTCACGTCGAAGGTGTCCTCGGTATCTTCGACGACATCTTCCACGACGGAACCCGTGCATGAGCATGAGCAACGGCCGCTGCATGAGCACCGGGAAGAAGAGCCGATCCTCAGGTCTTTGGAGAGAACGCAGGAGAATCCCACCAGGCTTGTTCTTGAACCTGCTCCACCGCCGAGGGGAGGCTCCTTCGCCCGCGAGGAAGATGATGACGATCCATCGATTCCCATACCACTCGAAGGCTACGCTCAGGGGCGCAGCCACCGGAGCGTGGTTGTCTTCGCTGTCCTCGCGCTGCTGGTGGTCGGCGGTATCGTCGTGCAGCAACGGTACGGCGCATCCCTATGGGAACGGTACGGCCCATCCCTGCGGGAGAGATACAGTTCCGTGCTACAGCAGATGCGTGGCGGTAGCGCAGGAAAGGTTGAAGTGAGATCAACCGATCAGAATACGGTTGATGGATCGGCGCCTGCAGCCGCAATTGCGGATACAAATCACGGCGACAAGGCTGCCACTCCGCCAGTGGCGCCGAGCGCATCGACACCGCAGCCTCCAAGCTCACAGCCTCCAAAGATCGAATCGAGCAGTACTCCCGAGCAGACTGCAGCTCCCGTTGAACCGCAAGCTGTCGATGGTAGATCCAGACAACGCTCTCGTCGGCAGATGATGCTCAATGACGCCGCAGCCGCCGAGGCTGCGGATGACGCGTCGCAGAACGCATCCTCTGCCAGTGGTGAAGCCCCGATTAATGTTGCTCCGGCCGTCATGGAGGCCAATCTCATCTCGTCGCGTGTGCCGGTCTATCCAGAGGCCGCGAAGGCCGAGCGCATCGAGGGACCTGTCATCGTGCAGGCAATCATCTCGAAAGATGGCATGGTAAATCGCGTGTATGCCATTCAAGGTGACAGGCTGCTTCGCGAAGCAGCATCCGACGCCGTTCGCAAGCGGCGCTACAAACCCTATCTACTCAATGGCAGGCCGGTCGAGGTTGCGACCACAGTCACCGTCGACTTCAAGCTGAACCGATGAGTATGCGGCTTTAGCTCAGTGTGATCTGCAACGTCGTGACGCTGGCCGCTGGAAATGTGTGGAGAAGCCTTCCACCGGTGGGTTGTGCAGTTGTCGCCGATGTCGGCTTTACGGCGTTCGGATGGGTGAAGTCATTGTGGTCATGGACATCTCTGCTGGCGAGCACCACACCCTTCACAGAGGAGATGCTTGCTCCCCGCACAGTGACCTCAGTGGTAATAGTACGGTCGATATGAGGGTTCACAACACTCAGCGTGAGTTGCTTTCCACCTCCGTTGATTGCTAGAGAGGCAGAGCCGCTCAAACCGGCAAGCGTCTTCACCGCATCGAGCGATCCGATGTAGCTGTTGCCCCCTACCGGGATGGGCGCGTTGGCTAAAGGGTTGGTGATGGTGGGTGCGGCGAACTCTGCGCGGACAGCCTGGGCCCCACGATGGGGAAGGTACATCTGGAAGACGTGGAACGTTGGGGTAACGGTGAACTTGTCTTCCTGCGCGAGCATGAGGGAGTGAATACAGTTGATGGACTGAGCGACATTGGCCACGGCCACTTTGTCGGCGTGGCGCTGGAAGATGTCGAGCGTGATCCCGGTCAACAGCGCGTCGCGCATGGTCGATTGCTGCGAGAGGTTGTACTGTGGAGCGAGTTCCGTTCCCTTGCCGTACCACGCGCCCCACTCGTCGACGACGAGCTTAATGCTGTGATTGGCGTCAGTCGCTCCCATGGCGTTCCAGTGATCGGTGATGACGCGCTCCATGATGCTGCCGCGGGTGAGCAGATCGTAGAAGTCGGCTTCATTGAACTGGAGTGCGTCGCCCGCGGCGAACTTGCTTGGGCTTCCAGAGGTGTAGTAGTGGACGGAGAGACCCCATAGGTGGCGGCGCTCAGGGTTGGCGTGGAGCGCCCTGAAGAGGCGGGAGGTCCAGTCAACGTCATCGCCGTTGGGTCCTACGGCGACAAGCCGCAACGGTTCTTTGCCATAGCTTGGCGTCCACGCCGTGAAGCGGCGATACTCAGCGGCGTACTCCTCGGGTGTCATATTGCCACCACAGCCCCAGCTCTCATTACCGACTCCCCAGAGATCGACGCTGAAGGGCGCGGAGTCGCCATTGGCGGCACGCTGCGCAGCGAAGCCGTTGTGAACCGCAGGCGCCGAGGAGTTCGAGGGTACGTCGCCTGCAGGAGCATTGCAGTACTCAACGAACTGGTAGAAGTCGCGTGCCGGGAGGGTTCGGACATTGGCAGCGAGATAGGGCTTGCAACCAATGGCGCGGCACGTCCGCATGAACTCGTGGAGACCATACTGATTGCTGTCCTGCTGATTCCAGAAGCCGGCGCGGGCAGGACGTCTATCGCGTGGGCCGATGCCGTCGCGCCAGTCATAGCTATCGGCGAAGCAGCCGCCGGGCCAGCGAAGCACAGGAGCTCGTACGGCTCGCATGGTGTCGATGAAGGCTTTACGAATGCCGTTCTGGTTCGGAATCTTTGAATCTTCCCCGACCCAGACGCCGTCATAGATCACTCCGCCGAGATGCTCGATGAAGTGGCTGTAAACCTCGGGCGAGATGGTGGCGATAGGTTCGCCAGGAAGGATCTCGATGTGAGCTTCGGCCTCGGTGGCTTGTGCAAGCGTGCCGGTGCCGCGAAGGGCTGTAGCTGCTGCGGCGAGAGTGGAGGCTTTGAGGAAGAAGCGGCGGGTTGGTTGACTTAGCGGCATGAGAAAACGTTCCCCAAAGAACGTGAACTAGTATAGCGATCCCAGCCGGGCAAGCATCATCGTTGCTGCCTTTCCAAGGCGTGAATATAGCGGCAAAGTTTGATGCAAAGGAAAATCAGACAAATGCCCTCTTGGGGCAGATCGATGGTGCAGCGAGCCCACGTCGTCTGCAATTGGCGCTGCGCCTGAACTTCTAATCGCACTGCCGGTTGCCGGGTATCTTCTAATTAGCGGCTCAGGGCACATGGCGGCTTTTGCGCGCGCTGCTGAACCGTTCTTTCTTTGGCAATGAGCTCAGTAGTCAGCACGAAGATTTGTCCTGGGTGAAAAAGCGCAGCGGATGCTTAGAATTCGATTCCGCGTTGAGCCAGTATCCCTTTCTCGTAGGCATGCTTGATCTCTCGCATCTCGGTGACGGTGTCGGCGAGCTCAACCAAAGTGGGATGCGCATTGCGTCCGGTGAGAATGACGTGGACCATCTCGGGTTTCTGCCGCAATACCTCAGCGACCTTCTCGGGGTCCAGCATCTTATAGCCGATGGCGTAGTTGATCTCGTCGAGCACGACGAGGTCCCAGTCGCCCGAGAGAATAGCCGCAGCGGCCTCAGCCCAAGCCTCTTCGACCATACGAACGTCCTCCGGGTCGGTCTCGGCGCCGCCGACCTTCACGAACCCACGACCCATCTGCCTGATAATGAAGTCCTCGCCCATGGTTGCCGCCGCATCGAGCTCACCATAGTGCCATGAGCCCTTAAGGAACTGGAGTATAAGCACGCGCATACCGTTGCCCGCGGCGCGAAAGGCAGTACCAAGCGCGGCAGTAGTCTTGCCCTTGCCGGGGCCAGTATTGATAAGGATGAGCCCACGTCGGGAGGTCTCTGTCATAGGTAAGTAGAAAACCACATCTAACGAACACACCCATTGAAAAAACGAAAAGTAATCGGGATCCTATGATATTTCCTCAATAATGAACCGAAATATACGATATTTCATATTTCTATATCCAAAAAGACGAAACTTAAGTAACTTTTCTGGTAATGATAGACAAAGATAGAACCTTTCATTTGGCCCATTGCTTGCTTATACAGGGTAATCAATGAATCTGCGAGCCGATAAAAACGTTCGCAGTCCTCTGCCTATTTTTGAATACGAATCCGCAGCCACTTATGGATTGCGGCTTCTGCAGAGAAATTCAGGAGAGATGTAGATTATGAATCTTAGTAAAGAGACCCGCCTTGGTTTTCGTTTTGCAGTTGAGGGATTAAACTCCGGGTTAGCCGGATCGGTCATACCTGCCAAAAGTGGAGTGTTGCGATGTGTGCTCCTCGTTGTCCTTGGGCTTTGTTTTGGATCAAGCCAAGCGTTAAGCCAGACTCCCCAAGGAACAATTGCCGGAGCAATTACCGACACAACGGGAGCAGCCGTGGGTGGTGCTACGGTAACAGCGACGTCTATTCAGACGAACGACACCCGTACCGCAATAACGAACAAAGCTGGCGCCTACCGGATTGAAGCTGTTCTACCGAATGACTACAAGATATCGGCCTCAGCGAGTTCGTTCGGAACGACGACGGTGGAAAGCGCGCATGTGACCAGTTCAGTCGTGACGTCGGTGAACCTTACCTTGCAACCGGGTGGGGCCTCGCAGACGGTTGAGGTCTCGTCGGCGATGGAGCTTCTGCGCACGGACAGCGGCGAACTCAGCAATACGTTGAGCATGAAGGAGATTCAGACGCTGCCTGTGAGCAGTCTGAATCCGTATGCCCTTGCCACTACCCTGCCGGGTGTCTCGGCGGTCAAGACGGTTGATGTCACGAATGGAACATCGTTTGCGGTAAACGGATCACGTCCCCGCGACAATAACTTTCTTATTGAAGGCATGGATAACAACGATCAGGGAATCCACGGGCAAGCATTTCAGCCGGAAAATACCGAGGCGATACAGGAGGTAACTTTCCTGTTGAGTTCGTTTTCTGCTGAATTTGGACATGGAGGTTCGGTATCGAACCTTATCTATCAGAGCGGCAGCAATCGCTTCCATGGTGCGGTGTGGGATCGCCTTTACAACTCTTCCCTCGATGCTACCGACCACAATGATGTTCTTAACGGCAATCCAAAGTCGAAGTACAGGCAGAATGTCTTCGGTTTCCGCGTCGGTGGCCCTGTCGTTCACGACAAAGTTTTCTTCTTTATCTCTACCCAGTGGGACCATCTTCGCCAGACCGCAAATCTCAATAATCTGATTCTGCCTACGGCCGATGGCTTTGCAAAGTTACAGCAGTACTCTTTCAATCCGCGCATTGCTAACCTGCTGACCGCATACGGTAATTTGCGTGGGGTTAATCCCCTTTACGCCAAGACGATGCAACTGGGTATCGATCCGGCGACAGGGAGAGATCGCGGCTCGGTGAACTTCGCCGGAGTGCAGCGCAGCTTGGGCAGCGCTTCGAATAGCTATGAATTTGTTGCAAAGAGCGATGTCAACATCTCGGTTTCGGACAAACTGCAACTGCGTTATATTCATTCTCCACAGACAACACCCTACGATACGCAAAACTTCCCGAGTCAACTTCCTAATTTCGACACACAGCAAAGCGGCACAGTCGATAACGCCGGTCTCACGGAAACTCATATCTTCAATTCCTCGCTGTTGAATGAGGTTCGCCTGTCGTGGAGCAGAATCGGATTTACGTTCGACCTTCGGCCTGAGACATATAAAAATCCGCTTGCGCAGCAATCGGGAATAACCATTGCCGGCATCACCGGCTATGGCATCCCGACATCCGTTCCTCAGGGGCGCTTCCAGAACACCTATGTGATACAGGACTCTGTAAGCTGGACCCGCGGCAAACACTTCATCAAAGGAGGGATCGATATATCTGACATCCGAGTTCGGGACCAGGTTCCGTTCAACTTCTATGGGACAATCTCTTTCGCGGACTCGGTTCCGGCAGGGTATCGCTCTCTTGGTAACTATCTGGATGACTTTGGTGGAACTGGTTCTAACTCAGCCTCGATCACATTTGGAAATCCGACCGCTCGACCTGAAATCTGGTCACAGAACTACTATATTCAGGACACTTGGAAGCTTGCCCCGAACTTCTCGGCTGACTTCGGCCTGCGCTATGAGTACAACGGAACCCCCTTCAACTATCTCGGCTATCCAGGCTTCAACTCGGCGAACCCGACCTGCTTCCCCTGTAACGTGCCTCAGCAGGCGGACAGAAATGACTTGGCTCCGCGCGTCGGCTTTAACTACTCGCCGATCCCTGGGGGCAAGACTGTGATCAGCGGCGGCTTCGGTCTGTTCTACGATCACATGTTCACAAACATCATCGACAATATTCAGGCTAGTTCGCCGAATGCGGCAGCGAAGAATATCGTTAGTGCTGGTACGGGTCGCGGCACTCCGAACTGGTCCGGTGTACTGGGACGGATCACCAATAAGAACCCAACGGCGGCAGATTCGTCGAACGTAATTCAGGCGAATTTAGTAGACCCTGAGAACTATCAATGGAATCTGCGTGTCCAGCGGGAGTTGCCGGCAGCATTTGTGCTCTCTGTAGCCTATGTTGGTAATCGTGGAGTGCACCAGTATGCGACTACGGAGTTCAATCCTCTTGTAGCCGGTGGCCGGCGACTCTTCCCGACCCGAGGGCGAATCATTCGTGAAGACAACACCAACGATTCGATGTATCACGCAGGTCAACTTAATCTAGAGCACAAATTACAGCACGGCTTAATCTTCCGGGCGGCATATACCTACTCCAAGGGACTGGACACCGGCTCCGAACTGTTCACGCCCGCAAGTGGTAATTGGTCTACCTATGCGGAGCGGCAGTATCCAAATCCACGCGGTCGTGAATGGGGTCCTTCGGCCTTTGATAACCGCCACGTCCTCTCGTTGACTTATCTTTACAACCCTCCCGTCTGGCACGCCCAAGGTCTGCAGAAGGTGGCCTCCTCGGTTGTAAACGGATGGACCTTTGCTGGAATTACGTCCATTTACAGTGGAGCCCCAATCAACCTCGAGACGGGCTACGACTGGAACCAGGACGGGATCAGCAATGACAGACCGATGTTGGCGAACAAAAATGCTCCGATTAAATCCTGGGGCCTTCATGGTGCCGATTTCGGCTACGATGTTCCCGCCAGTACTTACTGCGATGGTGCTGCGGCTTGGTACACCAACGACGACTGCCATCCTGTCACGCTCGACCAGGTGCATTGGGTGGTGGCTCCCTTTGGAACACAAGGCAACGACATCAGCAGAAATTCCTTATATGCCAAGACGAACCAGCAATGGGATATGTCGCTTCAGCGAACATTCAAAGTTTTGGAAGGGCATGCGGTTGATTTTCGCGCCGAGTCATTCAATGTCTTCAATCATGCGCTCACGAATCAGCCGGGTCATATTGTTAACTCGACCCTCATCTCCGGAATCTACCCCGATCCGAGTTATGGCAATACGACATTCCTCGACTACGGGTTGACGAACTCCGGCGGCCGTACCCTGAGATTTTTGCTGAAGTACTCCTTCTGAACAAGAAGTTCACTACGAATGGGTGCTCTTCGGAGCACCCATTTTCATTTGGGGTGCTCCTTTAATGTCCGGAGTGGTAGGGATGACCAGCGAGTATGGTCAGCGCACGATAGGTCTGTTCTGCCAGCACGGCGCTTGCGAGTTCATGAGGCAACGTGATCTGGCCAAGGGAGAAGAGCAGCTGCGCACGTCTTCTGGTTGCTGCGGACCAGCCGTTCGCTGGGCCGATTGCCAGCACAATGCGCTGTTGCCCTTCGTCACGAAGTTTGACAAGCGTCCTCGCAAACTGCTCCGAAGTGAGCTGCTTGCCTCGGGAATCCAGCAGAATGCTATAGATGCCTGTTCTCCCTTTGGAATGATCCATCCAGGCAGAAAAAGCATCTTCATCATTGAATGTTAGTTGCTCCACGGGACAGTAGCGAGTGGAGCGTTGTATATACTCCCTTGCGAGGTCTCCGGCAGAGGAGGACTTCGGTCGGCTGCCTCTGGGCGTGATGGACACCTGATAGATCGTCATGCGAATCGTGCGCTGAGACTCGTACATAAAATGGCGCAGACAGAGAAAAGAAGGGTCTGGCCCTCAGTTTCACCCTCTGCCTGTTTGCAAGCTGCTATCTTCGACAGGTGATTATTTCTTCTTCGCGCTACTCGTAATAGCTGACTTTTTAGCTGCTTTCGCAGGCGTCTTCGCGACCTTTTTTTTTGTGTTCTTCGTTGCTCCGGTCTTAATTGGAGCAGCCTTCTTTGTTGCAGTGGGCTTCTTTGCCGGTAGTTGCGTGGCAACAGCCTTCTTCACTACCGCAGCCTTTGCCGTACCTTTCTTTGGCGCCTTACTCCGACTGGCCGAAATACGCTCCTTCAATTCAGTATTCAACTCAGCCACGCTCAGCGTAGTCGCCGACTTCCGCAGCCTCTCCAACCCATAAAATGCGCGCTTCTCCGCCGAAAAGACATGCACGATGAAGTCGACGTAGTCCATCAGAATCCACTCGGCCTGGCGGCGCCCCTCGACGGAGTTGGGATAGACGCCAAACTCGCGTTTGAGACGGATCTCGATCTCATCGGTGATCGCGACGTTCTGGCGTTCATTGGTTCCGTTGCAGACCAGGAAGTAGTCGGTCAGGCCGCTCTCGGCGGGATCGAGGGCGAGGATGCGAATGTCTTCAGCTTTCTTGTCTTCGCAGGCGGCAGCGGCGGCGAGCAGTAGCTGGTTGCTTTCGATTGAGGGCATGCGGCTCCTTGAGGTTCCATGGTAGCCGGTTGCCGTCGGAGATGCTAGCGGACCTCGTCATTTACGTGTAGAGCTGATGCGTGGTGATGTACTCCGCAACAGCTGGCGGCAGCAGATCCGCGCAGGGATCACCGCGGTGCAGCCGTTCTCTGAGCTCCGTCGCCGCGACGTCTTCATGGACCGTCTCAAGCAGATGAACCCGCGCCAATTGGCGAGGGGTCAGTCCAAGCGAAGTCAGACCGCCGAGCGGAGACCCCGGACGACTGACGACGATCCACTCCGCGAGCTCAAGCAGCCTCTCAGGCTGATGCCAGCGAGGCAGCTCAAGAAAGCTGTCGGCACCGACAAGGTTGAACAGTGCGGCATCGGGCATCGCCTCTCGCAGTGCGGCAAGTGTGTGAACGGTATAGTTCGGAGCTCCATCCGCACGCGGCATGTCAATGTCTGAGGCTTCAAAGCGCGTGTCCACACTACAGACCAGGTTGACCATGGCCAGCCGATCTGCAAAGGCTGTCGCAGTGGTTCTCGTCTTCAGGGGTTGGCGGCCCACGGGTGCGAACAGAACCTTGTCCAGACGAAGCGCATCCGCCGCCGCTTTGGCGATGCCGACGTGACCGCGGTGTGGAGGGTCAAAGGTTCCGCCGAAGAGTGCTACGCGCATAGGCAGGCTGCCGCTGTTGACTGTTAAGAAGAGCCTACCAGAGGCGAACGACCAGCCCGGTCGTAAAGATCTTTGCGTTCACCGAGCTGTTGGCGACGGCGCTATAGTCGAACTCAATTATGCGCCAGTCGATGTGGGGCAGGATCGTCGTATCGAGCCCGCCGACCACCTGATAGTTAAGATGGGTGCTGCTGGACGAGTTGTTTCCATTGTTATAGCTCGCGACTCCAACCAAACCCTCGACATAGGGCCTGAAGGGAAGAACCGGCGCCTTGAAGGCGACACGCGGCCCAGCCGCTCCGGTGAAGTACTGGAAGCCGCTGTGAGTAAGAAATGAGGCTCGGGCATCGCCTCCGACCGAAAGAAGTACACCCTTCTGTGCGTAGACGCCGACCAGCGCGCCATACGCCGATGACGTACCAGTGCCGTTCACAGGAGCGCCGCTGGCACCGGCATAGACAGCGACCTGGGCACAAGCCGTACCCGCGAAAAGGATGGAAAACAGGACAGCAAACAGTGGGCGATGTGATTTCATGGGGAGGCCCTCTCCCTATAAGCCTACCGCAGTCGCCAAGCAATTATTTGCACATTTTCCCCTGGTGGAATCTGACCGAAGACGGGACTTGAACTTCCTTCGCGTTCGTATCAGCCACGGCGGCGCGCCGAGCTTGGCGGCGGCGGATAACTCGGCTTCAACTTCGCGGCGACAGGCGCTTCGAGCTCCGGCTCAACGGTGCGATGAGCCGCAACCATCTCGGCGATTGCGAACTTCAGCGGCTCCACGCCCTCGCCGGTAACGGCCGAGATAGCGAAGAACGGCAGCTTGCGGCGCTTCGCCATGGCGGCGAGCTTCTTCAGCTTATCCGGATTGGCGACATCGGCCTTGGCGGCGACCAGAATCGTAGGTTTAGCCGCCAGCGTCGGGTCGAAGCTGTGCAGCTCCTCGGTGATGACCTTGTAGTCGTCGACGGGATTGGCCCGGTTGCTGGAGTCGGAGACGTCGACCAGGTGGACGATTACGCTCGTGCGCTCGATATGGCGCAGAAATTGGATCCCTAGCCCTGCGCCCAGATGTGCGCCTTCAATCAGACCAGGAAGGTCGGCAACCGTGTAGGACTGCTCGTGCGGCCAATCGCCCACCGAGACCACGCCAAGATTGGGTTCAAGCGTTGTAAACGCATAGTCCGCAATCTTCGGGCGCGCCGCCGAGAGCCGCGAGATCAGCGTCGATTTCCCCACATTTGGGTAGCCCACCAGTCCGGCATCGGCGAGCAGCTTCAGCTCCAGCCGGTAGTTGCGTTCTTCGCCGGCGCGGCCAAGCTCGTGCTCGCGCGGAGCCTGATGGGTGCTGGTAGCGAAGTGCTGGTTACCCCGGCCACCGCGACCGCCCTTCGCGATCACGATCGTCTCGTCCGGATGCGCGAAGTCGTGGATCAGCTCGCCCGTCTCGTCGTCATAAAGCAGCGTGCCGACCGGAACCTTCAGGGTCGTGTGCTCCCCGGCGTAACCCGAGCAGTTGGACCCCAGCCCATGGCCCCCACGCTGAGCTTTGTGTTCCGGGTTGAACCGGAAGTGGACCAGCGTGTTGTGGCTCAGCGAAGACGACATCAGGATGTCGCCGCCATGGCCACCGTCACCGCCGGAGGGGCCGCCCCGGGGAACGAACTTCTCACGGCGGAAGGCCATGCAGCCATTGCCGCCGTCCCCTGCCTTGATGCGAATTCTTGCTTCGTCAATGAACATTTGATCAGTATTTAGTGTACTAGGCCGCACGCTGCACTGGCTCTATACAGCACAGAACTGTTCTCGCCCGCCGACTTGGCTTAAACAGAGCCAGATGGTGAGCAATGGCTCTGGTCAAAGACATCTTTGGCCAGAGGTTGGGAAAGAATTCTGTCTTTACCTAACACTTAACCCTGTGTTAATCACGGTATGCGATCTTGGACCATATCCAAATTTTGTTTGAACGATAGCCGTAGACGGAGCGCGTGCGCCTAGTTTGCCGAGCAATAGCATGACCTTTTTCGAGGAGACCAACAATGTATAAGACGATGATGCGCTGCGCAGTGGTTGCGATTCTATGCACCAGCGCAAGTGTTTTGGGCTATGGCCAGTCGGCGACGGACGGAGCCATTGGTGGAACAGTGGAAGACGCCGCAGGAGCTGCTGTCTCTGGGGCAACTGTACTCGTTCACTCCAACGCCACCAATAAGGAACAGACTGTTCTGGCGGATGGATCAGGCTTCTTCCGCGTGATCCACTTGCAGCCCTCCACCTATACCGTGACTATCACTGCCGCCGGCTTTCGGAAATACCAGTCGACCATGGTGGTCGTGCAGGTTGGTCTGTTGACCGACATCACGGCCAAGCTTCCCGTCGGCAGCGCCTCGGAGACCGTCGAAGTCTCCAGCGAAGCTCCTGTCATCAACACCACTGCTCCCGACTTCGCCGGCGTCATCGACCAGCGCACCCTGCAGGATCTCCCCGTCAATAACTATCGCTGGTCGTCCTACGCTCTCCTCACGCCGGGGGTTGTCAGCGATACCAGCGGCTTCGGTCTCTTGAGCTTCCGCGGCCAGAGCACTCTCATGAACAATGTGACCATCGATGGTGCCGATGACAACCAAGGCTACTTCTCCGAAGAGCGCGGTCGGACCCGAGCCGGTTACTCCACCGCCAAGGCGTCCATTCAGGAGTTTCAGGTCAACACCTCCAACTACTCGGTCGAGTACGGCCGCTCGGCCGGTGGCGTCGTTAACTCCATTACAAAGAGCGGTGGCAATCAGTTTCACGGGGAACTCTACTTCAACGACCGCGATGCCTCGTGGGGAGCGGCCAACGCCTTCACAGCTCGCAGCGTGCAGCTGACCCCTGGTGGCCCCTTCGTCTCGCAGAAGTTCAAGCCCACCGATGTGCGTAAGCAGTACGGCGGTGCGATAGGCGGTCCCATCATCAAGGACAAGCTCTTCTTCTTCTTCGCGGGAGACAAGTTCCAGAGAAACTTTCCGGCCACCGCGGTGGCGAGCAATCCCACCAGCTTCTTTACGCTGCCCGATACAACCCTGCCGGCAGGCAAGATCTGTGGCCAGACCTCTCCTACAGGCGGCCCCACAAATCCTGCTGCTCCCAGTGCCATCGATGCCTCTGCCTGCACCCTTGCGACGAACCTTGGCCAGACCTACAGTGCTGCAGCCGCGAACTATATCAAAGGGGTCTCCGATCTGAACACGATGCTGGGCCCGGTCGCTCGCAAAGGCGATCAGACGATCTTCTTCCCCAAGCTCGACTGGCAGATCAACTCCAAAAACCACGCCTCGTTTGAGGTCAACCGCCTTCGTTGGGCCTCGCCTGCTGGTATTCAGACTGCGGCAACGGTGTCCAATGGCATCAGCAGCTTCGGCAACGACTACGTCAGCGTTACATTTGGCATCGCCAAGCTGAACACGGCCATCACGGACCATATCAGCAACGAGGTTCGCTATCAGTACGGTCGCGACTTCGAGTTCGAGTTCGGCCAAAAGCCTACTCCTTATGAGACCGCTAACCTGATGGGTCCCACGGGCAGTGGTTACTCGAACCCCTTTAGCGCCCCGCCAAACGTCACGATTACCAATGCGTTTTCATTTGGTACGCCAACCTTCTTGAACCGCGCTGCGCTGCCGGATGAGCGCCGCTACCAGATCGCTGACACCGTAAACTGGGTTCGTGGGAATCACAACTTCAAGTTCGGTGGAGACTACGTCCATACAAACGATCGTATCGACAATCTCTTCACTGGCTTCGGTTCCTATAACTACGCCTCACTGACCACCTACTTTACCGACCTTTACCTCTCGCAGAGCCCGGCCACGGTATCCCGCGCAAAGAACTACAGCAGCTATGCTCAGGGCTTGGGTCTCTCCGGACTCCAGTTTACGACCGGAGACTTTAGCTTCTTCGTGGAGGACAACTGGAAGTTCAGCAGGCGCCTGAGTCTTACCGCAGGTCTTCGCTACGAGTATGAGAAACTGCCGACTCCTTTTGACGCTCTCAGCAACCCCACCCTTGCTGGCAATGCTCCCCTTCAGTTTGTGCCGCAAACTCGTGTGATGCCTGACAACAAGACCAATATCGGCCCAAGAGTCGGCTTTGCCTATGACGTCTCCGGCTCTGGCAAGACGATTCTGCGTGGTGGCTATGGCATGTTCTTTGCCCGTATCCTGAACGGCACCATCTACAACGCGCTGATCAACACGGGCTCTCTCAACGGCCAGCCAACCTACAACTACACTACCTCGTCTGCTGGCGCGCCGGTCTTCCCTAAGGTTGTGACAACTACGGGTACTGCCGGTCCGCCGAACTCAGTGTTCTTCGATAGCAACTTCAAGGCTCCTCTGATCCATCAGGCCGATCTGACCGTAGAGCAGGATCTGGGTTGGAACACCGTGATGAGCGTTACCTGGCTGGGAACCTTTGGGCGTCGGCTTCCAAACTTTACCGACACCAATCTCAATGCGCCGATTAACGTCTCCTACACTGTCGTTGATACCTCAGGTAAGGGACCTCTCCCCGCTGGATCTGTCGTCACCTCGAAGTTCTATCCGAGGAACACCACGCCGGGCTGCGCGAGCGGGCGTCCGACCTGCACCCTCGGCTCCACCACGGACATCTTCAGCGGCGTGACCTCGAGCTATCAGGGTCTTGTCGCTCAGGTCAATCATCGCTTCTCTAACCACGTACAGTTCAGCATGAACTACACCTGGTCGCATGCGCTGGACTATGGCCAAAACAACCAGACCGCTACGACAGCAAACAATCTCCTCGACCCCCAGGACATTCGCCAGGAGTACGGCAACTCCATCCAGAACGTCCCCAGCCGTCTCGTCGCGAACGCCGTCATCACTGCGCCGTGGAGGTATCATGGTTGGCTGAGCTATCTGCTGAACGACTATGAGGTCTCTCCGAGCTTCCAGCTCCAGAGCGGATTTCCATACTCGATCGGTACCAGCGGAACACTCTCTTCTGCGTTTGTCGCTACGGGCAGTTCTACCCGCAGTGCAATCGGCGGTGGTGTCAACGGCTCCAACGGAACCTTCCGCTTGCCTGGTTTTGAACGCAACGGCCTCTCGCAGCCAAAGACCAACGTGTTGGATCTTCGTATATCCAAGCGCTTCAATGTTGCCGAAAGAGCTAAATTGGAACTGTTGGCCGAGAGCTTTAACATCCTCAATCATCAGAACGTAACCGCACTGAATACAACCGGCTACTTCCTGGGCAATACGACCATTGCGGGAGCCACGCCAACCAGCCCTCGAATCGTAACTGGCAATACGCTTACATTCAATACAAGCGCGGCGGATGCCACGCAACCCCTGTTTGGGACAGTAACCAACAGCAACTCGAGCGGGTTCTCCTTCTCTCCTCGGCAGCTTCAGCTAGCCGTGCGGGTGCAGTTCTAACCCAGGCTATCTACCTGAGAGGGCGGCAGCCTTGGCTACCGCCCTTTTCTTTGCCTCAAAATAAACCTGAAATGAGTGGCATGATCTTCGTCTCCGAATTCAGGACATCCAATCTTCACGCTTGCCACGCATCTCACCACAACTTGACCACCAAAAAGCCACGATGAATCGCCGTTTTTCTCAAAAACCCTGCTAAAAACCCACATATCACTCCCCGCATACAACCAGAAAAAAAGTCACTTTCTAATTCCCCAAAACTTCGTTAGTCTGCGGCTACTCCCTTATCGTCTCCGGACAGGGCGCTTCAAATTTCCGCGGAGAGAGCATGTCGATTCATCTGAATCGCGCGAAGTTAGGCGCGATCGTTCTGAAGATAGTCTTTGTTTTGTGCGTCTTCCGCACCTTAGGCGCATGGGCCCAGACAGCGGTGGACGGCGCTATCGGAGGCAGGATTGTGGACCCCAGCGGCGCCGCTGTAGTAGGCGTCACCGTGCAAACCAAAGACATAGCTACAGGTCTGACAGCAGAAACCACATCCGACCATAACGGAGAGTTTTTGATAGCCCGCCTCCCGGCAAGTGAATATCAAATCGCCGCATCGGCGGAAGGATTTAACCCTTTTATTATCCGTAGGATAACCGTAGAGCTAGGCAGCATCTCCGAAGTACAACTCAAGCTCAAACTCGCTGATATATCCGCCGCGATCACCGTAACGGCAGAGAGTACCAGCCCGGAAGAATCATCAAGTTCCGCTATATCCAGCACCATAACAGAGGCTGAGATCGAGCAGTTGCCAGTGAACGGTCGCCAATGGCAAACCTTTGCGATTCTGTCACCTACAGTCAATCCCGACCACCAGGGGGAGAACTTGTTGAGCTTCCGCGGCCTCGCAGTGACTCAGAACAGTACGCAAATCGACGGAGCAAACGACGACCAGAGTTTCGGTTCCTTGCCACGTGGGACAGCAAGTAAACGCCTTGAGAATGAAGAAGATAGTGGCGAAACGGGAGGGGCGAACCGTAATGCCGGCTCCCGGCGTCATTCCGGAGCAGCCTATACGTTTTCACAGGCAGCTGTCCGCGAGTTTCGCGTGAGCGGCCAAAATTATTCCGCTCTCTACGGCCATGCCGCCGGTGGTGTCGTAACCACCGTCTCAAAAAGCGGTACAAATACGCTCCACGGCACAGCCTCCTATCTGCTGCGAACGAGCGCATTGGGCGCTACAAACCCTTTCTCGATTGCCACAACATACGTAAATGGCTTAGTTACCAGCACAATCGTAAAGCCCCACGATTTATGGCAGCAGTTCGTTGGCAGCGTAGGGGGTGCCGCAGTACAGGACAAGCTCTTCTATTTCTATACATACGACCAGCAAAGGCATGCATTTCCGGCAGTATCCGCGCCCGGCGATCCTGGTTTTTACTCTTTGACGCCGACGCAGCTGGCTTTGCTGGGCAACCGAGGCGTGACCCGTGCAAAGGTCACCGCAGCATTGAACTATCTGAACAGTCTCACCGGTCCAGTAAAGCGCCGATCGGACCAGACCATTAATTTCGGCAAGCTTGATTGGCAGGTCTCAGCGAAGAACCGCATAAGTGTGCAATACAACCGGGCGAGGTCAACTTCACTGGCTGGGGTAAGGTCGGCCCCTGTAGTGGACCGAGGAACAGCCAGTCTTGGTAACAGTTCTTCGAAGGTCGATGCGGTGCTGTCGCGATGGCTGTGGTTGGCTACGCCCCATCTCAGCCAGGAGCTTCGCTTTCAATATGGGCGAGACTTTCAGTTCGAACAGGTGCAGGCTCCTCTTCCTCAGGAACCAACTGTGGGGCCTGGGGGGTATGCGCCGGAGGTGGCGATCGGGCCTTCGGGACTTACGTTTGGGACCCCGGCATCGCTTGGGCGTGGAGCCTATCCTGACGAGCGCCGGATCCAGTTCGCAGATATGGTGACATGGACGCATGGCCATCATCTACTACAGGTGGGAGCGGATCTCAGTCTGGTGCATGACTACATTGCGTCCCTCAACAACGCAGAGGGGACGTTCCACTACGACAGCGGGGTAACGAACGGACATGCTGGCGGTCTGGTTGACTGGATCACCGACTACACCTTCGACGTACACGCCTACCCGAACGGCGGATGCCCTTCGATCAACTCTCCTATACACAACTTCTGCTTCACCTCGTTCACGCAGAGCTTCGGGCAGCAGGCCGTCGCGTTCGATACGCAGGAATGGGCGGGCTTCGTGCAGGACAGCTGGCGCGTGCGGCCGAACCTTACGGTGAATACGGGTCTGCGGTACGACTATGAGCTTGAGCCGTTGCCGCAGCATCCTAACGTGGCGTTGGATGCCGTGTTCGGTCAGAGCGGCGCGACGAGCGTCTTCCCCGAGGACAGGAACAACTTCAGTCCTCGCGTTGGAGTGGATTGGGAGCCTTTCGGTTCGGGGCACGGAGTGGTGCGCCTGGGCTATGGGTTGTTCTATGGGCGATTGCCTGGCGCGACGATACGGAGTGCGTTGGTGAATACCGCGATGGCCTCCTCTACGACGCATGTGAGGATTACGCCTTCTACCATTACGGCCTGTCCGCAGGTGGCGAATCAGGGCTTTGGGTATGCTTGCGCTTACCTCGCGGCTCCGCCTGCTGCGGTGGGGGCGACGACTTCGGCTACGGTGTTCGATCGGCGGTTTCGGCTGCCTTCGGTTCAGCAGGGGAGCTTGACGATTGAGCGCGAGGTTGGAGCTGGTGTGGTTGGCAGTGCGACTTACCTGATGAACCTCGATCGGCAGCTGTCGAACTCGGTAGATATCAACATCGCTCCCTCCACTGCGATGAGGAGGTTTCAGATCCAGGGAGGAACGGGCGCGCTGGGAGTTCGCGATGGTGAGATCTTCGCTGTGCCTGTCTACACGGAGCGAGTGAGCACGAGCTTTGGGACTGTCTCGGATGTGGTATCGAATGCCAATGCCAGCTACAACGCTCTGGTGTTGGAGGCGCGACGGCGCAATCGGAAGGGGCTTGAGTTCCGGGCGAGCTGGACGTGGGCGAAGGCGATCGACTATGGGCAAAGCTCCGAGGCTGCTCCGCGAGCGAATGGGCAGTTCGATCCGTTCAGCGTGCAGTATGACAAAGGCCTTTCGCGGCTGAACTTTCCGCACAAGGTCGTCGTGAGCGCTGTGTGGGAGCCGAAGCTTGCGACGGAGCAGCGATGGCTGCGGATGGCGGCGAATGGATGGATGCTCTCATCGATTTTCAGGGAGACGAGCGGGAGGCCGTATAGCTTCGATATCTCCGGTGGCCCCCGGCTGAGTGGAGGGCGGCAGAGCATCAATGGGTCAGGGGGTGCGGTATATCTGCCGACGGTGGGGAGGAATACGCTGCGGCTGCCGGATACCTCCAACCTCGATCTTCGGGTGAGCCGGGCGGTGCGGGTTACGGAGCGGGTTCGGATGCGTGGGGTTGCAGAGGTGTTCAATGTGGCGAATCGGGTGAACTACTCCGGGATTACGCAGCGGGCTTTTCTGATTGGAAGCGAGGCGGGCGGGGTGACTCCGCTGGTGTTTCAGGATGCGGCGACAGTGGCGGCGGAGGGGTTGAATGTCCGTCCCTTCGGGACGCGTACCGAGGCTGCGAGCGGCTCTACGCGGGAGCGGCAGGTACAGCTTGGGTTGCGAGTCGAGTTCTAGTCGATGCATTCGAGGACGTGTCTCCTTTCTTGTCTAGTGCTGTGAGAGGGAGAGGGTGTTGTGGTCGGGATCGAGGAACCAGGCTACCTTGGCTCCGCCTGGAGCGGTCCAGACTCCGTCGGGGGCCTGATTCAAGAAGTCATAGCGGTGAAGCGCAGGCCCCTGGCGGTGAGCTCGGCGACTGAGGCGTGGATGTCTTCGACCTGTCAGCCGAGGATGGTGAAGGGGAAGGGGGTGAAATCGGCGACTCTGACGATACGCAACGTGGTGCCGTTCGCGTCCATGACGAGGGCGAAGTCGTCGTCGCTGACGAAGCGGAGGCCTAGGGTTCCCTCGTAGAAGCTGCGGGAGCGGGCGGCGTCCCTGGTGGGGATGAAGGCGACGATCGGGTTGTTGGCGAGCATGGCGGATCCTTTCGCGTGAGCCAGTTTAGCCCTAGGTAGTTCGTTGGGGTACCCCCCTCCCCCCGGGGGGTACTTTGGAATAAGTCCTGTATTTTCAGCTACATAGTGTTTTAATGCCTACGCTAAAGTGTTCCATATAAAGGGGTTACGTCCAAATTCGTCTTCCTAAAAGGGTTAGCTGCAAAAAGAGGAAGCCCCGGCGTTTTCCGGGGCCTTTTCTTGATTCTGTATTGATTATAGTGAATTGAGTAAAACTACTATGCCACGCGTAACTGTTTTATATGCATGTAGATAAGCTGTTTGAGGGCTTGACAGATTTAATGATTTTGCGTGGGCGTCATGGCTTGAGCCGACCTTTGTTGAGTTTGAGGACGATGCTGGAGTTGCGGTCGGCTACTGCGGCGCGACACCCCGGGAAACCGGGCTGGGATTAGGTAGTTCGAGGGCCGAACCGGCGATCACTTCCGCTATGCCGACTTAGCATTACCAATCGAATGCGGGGTGCTTAAGCGATCAAGGCCTATGTATCTCGCACGCACAGGCTCTGATTGCGTTTCATCTCAATACTTCATAGCGTTCAGATCTATGCACTCTCACGGTTACCTCCAACAGTTCCTAAGTAGACAGAAGCTGTTATTGCTTTGAGGCATTGGGTCGGCCGGATCGCTTAGAGATTGCACTCTTCGGCAACCGCGGAACAGCCTGAACGCCCGCCCAAAGCGTTGCGATCGTTTGCTCGACCACGAGAGTCTGGTCAGGCAAGTCAGGCACAACCCCTTGAATGACCATGAGTGTGGCGAGACCAAAGATCGAAAACCACCAGGTGTGAGCTACCACTATGTCATCCCTGTTTGGCAATCCTTCTTCCTTGGCAACATCGAAAAAGAGCTGCACGAAACGTCCGAACAACGGCGCACCAAGGTCGTTGATATATTGTCCAGCGCGGACGCCGTTGCGGTTCTCAGGCCCGAAGAAGACGTTACGGAACTGTTGTGGATTGGTAATGCAGAATTGAATCAAGCCGCGTGAAGTCGCAAAAAGACGCTCTTTCGGTGCAAGATGTTTAGCCGCAATCGCGTCGAAGTTCTGAACCATCAGCCCGATCGTCTCGCTACTCAACTCAGCAAGAATGTGCCACTTGTCGGGGAAATGCTGATAGATCACGGCGTGCGTATAGCCGATCTCTTTAGCGATCTCGCGAAGCGTCACGGCTTCGTAGCCGCGATCGGCAAACATTTTGCTGGCAGCCGCAAGGATTTCGCCCCGCAACCTCTCCTTACGCTCTACCCGTCGACTTGGTGATGTGGATGTCACTTCCATAGCTTAGTCCGTTTTGACGCTTTTTACGACCAAATGTTGTTTTGTAACCATTGGATACAAACCGCCGATTATTTTGCAACCAGTGGTTAATATCGGTCTCTAATTGTCAGGTCGCGTATTTGGATGGCGGCCATATACGAGGCAAAAGGAGGTGTGCGTCAGGCAGTGACGGTGACGACCACATAGCAATACCTCGGCGAGGATCAACCTCTCTCATCGAGGCGATCCGATCGGCCCCATAAAGCCTGTAACGATGCGACAGATAACTGTGGAATCCCACGGGACTAGCAGAGTGCTAGCTGCGCAACTCCCAAGCTCTCATATTCGCGTCAGAGCACCAACTTCGTTCACGAAAGGATTCTTTTATGGCGAACTTCCCCACACCGCTTGAAGAAGTCATTTATCACAACGTTATTAAGAACAACAAAACAGGTGGTCCCGCGCTGGATATCGGGCCTATGCAGTTGCTGTGGAGGGCACTGGGAGAAAACACGGGCTACACCTTTTCCATTTTTGAGATGACGGTTGTGCCGGGTATGGGTATTCCACTTCATAGGCACCCATTTGCAGAGTTTTTCTACGTGCTGGAAGGCGATCTGTCGATCGGGTATTGGAACAACCAGGGTGTCACTGAGTGGGACACGTGCGAAGCCGGAGAGAGCCTGATGGTGCGACCCAATGCTCCTCACTCGTTCTTCAATAAGAGTGAACGTCCCTGCCGCGTGCTGAGTGTCTCAACGTATCACCACGAGCGAATGATGAAAGATGCGGTGCATCCGGATGGCACGACAGACTTCTTGCCTGCTCAACTCACTCAGGCCGACTTTGAGAAGTTGACCAAGTCCATGGAAAAGAACCAAACATTTCTCGTCGCCAACCACGCTTAGCGTGGGGCATCTCTTGAGTTCACCTTTGAACTCAAGAGATTCGCCGCGACACAAAAACGGGCTGCAAATACGGCCTATATCGCCGCAAGAACAACAAGGAGAAAACGAGCATGTATCTAGTCATGGGCATTACTGGAAAAGTTGGGGGCGCCACCGCGCGGCAACTGCTGAAGCAAGGCAAACAGGTGCGAGCACTTGTGCGCAATCGCGAGAAAGCGGCGAAGTGGGCAGACCAGGGAGTGGAGTTGGTGGATGGAGACTGGAACGATGCGACAGCCATAGCGGCGGCGCTCAAAGGTGTTGAGGGAGCCTTCGTCATGTTGCCGGCTGTGTGGGCACCGTCGCCTGATTACAAAGAAGCAAAGGACGTGATTGCGAACTACGTCGAGGCGCTGACCAAGGTAGTGCCGCCGCGGGTGGTAGCGCTCTCGTCGATGGGCGCGCATAGAACAAGCGGCCTGGGGATGATCACGGCCTTGTCGCTTCTTGAGCAAGGTTTTCGCAGCCTGCCATCTCCGGTCGCATTTGTGCGCGCAGGCGGCTTTTTCGAAAATTTTCTTTTCGGCTTACAGGCCGCCCAAGGCGGAACACTACCGGTCTTCTACAATCCTACAAACCGGAAATCGACCATGGTCGCGTCAGACGACATCGGGGCAGAGGTGGCAACGCTTCTGACCGGTCGGGCGTGGTCAGGGCATCGTGTCATCGAGCTGGGTTCGATGGTAAGCGCGGATGAAGTGGCCGGACAATTGGGTGAAGTCCTGACACTCGACGTAAGAGCCTTTGCAGTCCCGCGTGCAGGGTGGTCGGAAGCGTTCGAGCAGTTCGGCATCCCGAGGGGCCACACTGGGCCTGCTGAAGAAATGTATGAGAGTGTCAACGCGGGATGGATGGACCTCGGAGTCCCGGGTACGAAGCACGTAGCGGGTACGACGTCTGCACGCGATGTGTTTGCGTCTGCACGAAACGCCGTCAAGGCGTAAGTCCGGGGCATGCTGAATCAGCCCGGTTGCTTGGAAACTGCGGCGCTAACGCCAAGAAAGATCGAGGTCAAACATGGAATTTCTCGTTTGTGTACAACGGGCGGAGCCGGACGGCTGATCGTCCGATTCCGCGTGGCCAAAGGCCTTCCGCGTGGCCCTGGATCGCTCGAAGAAGCGCCGATCAGCCAGTAGTAAACATGATTGGGGCGATGTTCGTGACGAGAGCACCCTACCTGTTCTTTTATGGTGAAGGGTGCAGAAGCCCTCGGTTGATGCATGGTCCGAAGGTGGTCCCGCCCATGCAGCGCGTTGACTTCAGTCGCGTACAAGAGCCGACTTATTGCAGAACAATTAAACCGTTCAAACCGCAAGAAGAGGATCCCCTAACATGAAAGCTAAACACACGATAGATAAACCTGCGCGGGCAGGTCGAGCAATTCAAATACCCGCCATGCTAACAACCGGCCTTGTCGCCTTCATGTGGGTGTACTTCGGAAGGTTATATCTAATTCACGATCCGGGCGAATGGAGGATCGCCAATCAGCAGCTCGGATACCCGCTCTATATCATCCCTTTGATTGGCGTAACCCACATCCTCGGTGGCGTGGGCCTTCTGATTCCCAATGTGCCTCGATTGACCGAGTGGGTCTATGCTGGTTTCGCGATCACTCTTTTACTCGCGTTCTATTCACAACTGAATGGCGGTGGCAGTACTTGGGATAAATTTGATCCGATTCTCGTCATGGCGTTCGTCTTCGTTTCGTATGTATTAAGACGCTACATGCGCGCAAACAGGCGGTCGCTCTGAGGCGGTACCCTTCGGCGTCTTGAGCTGCGTCGGACGTGACGAGAGCTGGTTGACAGAAACGACCTACGCGTTGATCGCTTGAATCAGTTCAAAACGATTGCCCCACGGATCAGCGAAGAAGGCTACTCGAAGGCCGAGCGTGTGCTTCGCTGACGATGGTTACGTCGCGGCGTTTTAGTTCAGTGACCGCAATGTCTGCATTACTAATACGGAAGGCCACATGATGGAAACCCGATAGCTTTAGGCTCGACGCCACATCTTCATAGCTGGGGCAACTTTCTGCTCCTGAGCCAGCGATCAACTCGACAATGAAACTCACTTCGGATGCCGGCGAGATCACAAAACCGTACACCTTGTCATGTAACGGCGAGCTAGTCATCAAGCGAAAATCTAGTTTTTCTTTTTCGAGCCTCCGGGAGCATGAGTCTTCGGGTCGCTTCTCTGCAAAAGCTTGTCTATCCGATAAGCCCACGGACCGGTAAGGATACCGCGCCTGTATTGCTCATCACTTGGACGCGGCCCAAGTTGGCGTGACGGCTGAAGGTTCGTCGGTAATCTGCGTATCTCTTCTTGCACGTTCACTCGGCCACCGCTTCGGTGCAGGAGCTGCGCCC
>JAOAPB010000080.1 GCA_025462645.1 Edaphobacter sp.
CTGTCCGGCTTCTGTCAGCTTCAGAACCCGGCCGTGCTTGCGAAAGAGCGGTGTTCCTAGTTCCTCTTGCAGGCGCTTCATCTGCAGACTGATCGCGGCTGGTGTCCGCCCCAGACGGTCTGCCGCCTGCGCGAAGCCGCCTAGATCATGGGCCGTGATGAGTGTCCGTAGAATGTCGAGATCGAGGTTACGCAGAAGCATCCCTGACGTGAGGGTACACGAGCTCACGGGCCTACGAAAGTAAGAGAGCCACGATGTCAGTCCTGAGAAACGTTAGAACTCTATCTTGACTGCCCAGCAACGCAGAGGCCTGCTGTCGCCGGAATCGCCGGGGACTGTGAACAAGGCGATTGCGACTGAACTTCTCAGGGAAGTCGGCTTATCGGACAAGTGGCGTCCGGTAGTTCCCTGAAAACGGGTTTCGGCAACTTCAATCAGTCGGGGCTACCGAACTTGCCGCAAACCGGACTCATCGAGCGATTGGGCTCCTGTCTACGAATGCATTGGCGATTTTGCAACGATTGAGATTCACTTCTGAAGAAGAACTTTGCTGAAGTGAATTCCAGTCATAGGTGTTTACCTCGAGCGCACCACGGAGGGACATGGACGAATCTGCAGTCGTGATGAGGCGTGGCGTGTAGAGCATCCAGCCTTATGTGTTTTGCCTGGTCTCCTCAGCTGCCTTTCGTGCAGCAGCCAGGACCGCAGGATAGGTGTACGGAGACCATTTCAATACGTATCCATTGCCAAGCTCAGTGGTGAACTTGAACTTGTAGGCATCTGGATGTTCTGAGCCGGTCGATTGCTCATACTCCCACATCACGTGCCTATGCTTCACCCACGCGGCGTGCATGTTCTTCAAAATGTGATACATGAAATAGATGGAAGCGTGAGCTTTGCCTTCGGTATCGTCCGGCATGAACTGGACATAGCCGTAGTTTGGATCCTGACCCTGACAGGAGCCCTTGGTTTCGATACCTGGGATACTGTTCATCAACTTGATGAGATCGATGACACCTTTGTCAATCTCGACTGATTCGCCCGAACCCAGTTTCAGCATGACCGATGGGTGACCGAATGAGACGTAACCATCTCTCAACATCTTTCCGGACTTGGCCTGATTCGATTCTTTGAACGTCATAATCCTAGGGTAAACGCATCACTGCCATCCGTCCTGAGGAAGATAATCACCTGGGAATCGCGTATCAGAAAGCCGTCTTAGAACCCATCGTGGAACTTGCTGTTGTACGCGTCATACTTAGATCGTCGCTTATGGGAAGAGCTCCCACAAGTGACTGCCGTCATTCCTCAAAAACGGGGTTTTGACTAAGTTCAACCCGCCGAACTCGCTGGCCTGGTGAACTTGCTCAAAACCGGACTTTGCAGGAGATACCAGGACGCAGGGTGTAAATCACTTTGATCTATAGTTTCTCGCGGCCGCTTTCGTTACAGCGTTCTTTCCGCGTGTCATGCCAAAGCTGACAAACGCTTATTACTCAAAGATTGGGATGAAGACCCGAGTCGCTGAAGAGGACTATGACCGCTTACCCACCCGTATCGTGGGTGCAATTCTATTGATTGTTGGCCTGATCGTCGGCTACCGGATTCAGATGTCTGTCATTAGCTCAGTCAGAAGCACTACCCGGGGCCGCTGAAGTTCCCCGTAAATGGGGTTATGGGAAACTTCGATCCTGGCGAGTCAATGCAGACCACCCACAAGTCGCCAACGCACCTTAGTATGGAATGGATCGCTTACAAGAGGCTCGATGCCCCTGACGAACCTAACGGCTGTATCTACCTTTGGATTGAGGAAACTGCATGATCAACCGCCGACACGTATTGAAGGGGATGGGTACGCTCGCGCTGGGTCCCACGCTCCTGCCTCTTGCAACTCTTGCGCAGGCTGCACCGCCCAAGCTGACGCTGCCTCCGCCGGGTGCCGACGGATGGATCTCGCTAATCAATGATCGCGACCTGACTGGCTGGTATTCCATGCTTCAGAAGAGCGGCAAGGGCGTGGCGGAGAAAAAGCGCATTGTCACTGTGGAGAACGAGATGCTCCACATCATGGGTGCTGACGTGGACGACACCCAGTACGAGGCGGGCTACCTGGCGACGCACCAGGAATTTGAAAACGTGCGCATCCGCTTGGAGTACAAGTGGGGCGTCAAACAGTTTGCGCCGCGCACAATCAGCAAGCGCGACAACGGGTTGCTGTACGGGTTGGTGGGTGAAGACAAGGTATGGCCGCGCTGCGTGGAGTGCCAGATTGAAGAAGGCGATGTGGGCGACTTCTTCCTGGTGGACGGTGTTCGTGGCGTGCAGTCTCAGCATGGCGCTGGCCTCTTCGGCCAGGGCTTAAGTCCGGTCCATGGCTGGCCTGCGCCCGATAGCGATGCCGCCAAGGCCGCCGGCAAGGCCAGCACGGAAGAGCCGAGCACGGGCCGCAAGATCAAGGACGGAAACTTCGAGAAGCTGGACGATTGGAATACGGTCGAGGTGCTCTGGCAGGGCGACCGCGCCGCGCATACCATCAACGGCCGCACCGTCAACACCATTACACAGCTGCAGCAACCGGACCCAGCGAATCCCGGCAGCTTCATCCCGCTAACGCGTGGCAAGATCGCTCTCGAGATTGAATACGCCGAGATCTGGTTCCGCAGACTCGAGGTCAAGGCCATCGACTGATCGCACCACACCCACACAACGCAGATCCGTGATGAGGAAGGCTAAGTACCGTGAAGTCGGCTCCTCGGCAGTGACCCTGGCAGCTTGAATCAGTTGTTCCCGGAAAACTGGGTTTTCGGCAATTGCAAAGAATTGTGTCGCGACCTTCGTCCGCCCGCGTCTCAGTTGTTGCTAAATCGCCAAGTCACTCATTGAAAAAGAGGGGCTATGGGGGAGGAAAGAACGTTCGTTCGGCCTCGGACGTATCCATGGCCAGGTTATGCTTCATTTTCGTAGTGTGGCCACATTATGCGTCAAGGATTGCACTGCCGATGGTGAAGCCGCACTGAAAGCAAAGGCTCTTACGGTGCCAGGTTATGCTTCAACTGGCCAGATTATGGTTCGACCAACTCCACCCGTCTTTGCTGTTCTTGTTCTTGCCGCTGCTATTGCCTTACCCAGAGCTACCATGGCGTTTAGAAAGCGGAAAGGCACGATTCATGATGCTGATAACAAGCAACGCCGAAGGCGACACCGCTCTGCCGCAGAGAGCCTCCTTGTTCGTGGTCTTGTCCTTCCACCCAAAACCTTGTCAACCCCCTAAACCACCTAACCCCATGCAAACAAGGCAATTAGAGTTGGCATATTAGTTTCCCTCAATTCGCTATACTTATAAAAGAATCAAAGAAAAGCCCTGGGACGACACCGGGGCTTTCCTCTTTGGTCCAAATAACCCATTTAGAAAGACGACTTTACCCGTAACCCCTTTATATGGACGACTTTACACGCGTACGTGTACCTCATATCATTACAAACAGGAGACTTACGCCCAAAGTAGGGGGGAGGGGGGGTACCCCCCCTTCCCGGTTACATAGCCATGCCGCAGATATAAGCCTCAAGATGCCGGATCGTGTGCTCCTGCTCGGAGATGACCGAGTTCACCAGGTCTCCGATGGAGACAACCCCCACCACCGAGCCGCCTTCGAGAACAGGCAGATGCCGAATGCGGTTGTCGGTAATGATGCGCATGCACTCGCCCACCGTATGCTGCGGCGAGACGAAGATCACCGGACTGCTCATAATCTCGGCGACCGAGGTCTCCTTCGACGACCTCCCCTGCAGAATCACCTTACGGGCGTAGTCCCGCTCCGAGATGATGCCCAGCAACTCGTTACGCTCCACGACGAGCAAGGCGCCCACCCGTCTCTCGGCCATCATCTCGATGGCCTGATACACGGAAGCGTCCGGCACCGTGGAAGCAATCTGTCCACTCTTCTGTTTCAGTAGAGAGCCAATTGTTGTCGCAAACTCACTCATCAGGGAACCTCGCTGAGATCTCGGGCATCGAATACTACCGATGCTGTCCAGCATGGTCAAATGCGACACAGGCAGCAGCAGTATCATTGAGCCAATGCAGACCTTCGAAGCCCTTCTCCGCGAAGCCGAAGTAGCCCACGGCCACCTCTGCGCCGGCCAGATCCTGGGTGTTCGCATGGCCATGCTCGGCTGCGAGCGCCTCGGCATTGACGACCCAAAGGGAGCCGACCGCAAACGCCTGGTCACCTTCGTCGAGATCGACCGCTGCGCCACCGATGCCATCGCCGTAGTCACCGGCTGCCGCCTCGGCAAGCGAGCTCTGAAGTTCCGCGACTGGGGAAAGATGGCAGCCACCTTCGTCGACCTAAGCACCGACAAAGCCATTCGAATCGCCGCACTCGAATCCTCAAAGCAGCGAGCGAAGGACCTGTACCCGAATATCGAACCGAAGAACCAGCAGCAGATGCTCGCCTACCGCGAACTCCCCGCAGACGAGTTATTTACCGAGGAATGGGTCCAGATCTTGATACACCCCCGCGAGATGCCAGGCTACAAGTCCAGCCGCATCGCCTGCGCCCAATGCGGCGAGGGCATCAACTACGACCGCGAGGTCCTCCGCGACGAACAGATCCTCTGCCAGGCCTGCGCCTTCCCCGAGGCTCGCTACTACCAGCCTCTAACCCCTCAGACTTCGCCCAGCAAGACCTGATGTACACTACAGCCACCATGACGGTCCCCCGCCAACTCGCGATCGTGCACCTCATGTCCCCCCGCTGTTGTCGCAGCTAGTCTGCCTCTCACTTCAAAATCTCAGCAGCCGAAGCTTCACGTATTTCGTGGACGCTATCGACTATTTCAGGAGCACATCTCATGGCTACACGCAGCCGCCTCTCTACCGATACTTGGGCAATCGTCCTCTCGATAACTCTCGCCCTCATCATTCGCATCGGCCTCATCAAGACCGTTCCCTGGTAGTCAACAACCTGATCGAAAGGAAGACTCCATGGCCAGCTCCACTGAACTACCCGACCTCCGCACCCAGTACCCCTCGCTTCCACCGCAAGAACCCACTACGCTGGCTGGGCTACTACCCGGCATCGCCCTGCTGGCCGTCGTCGGCTATGCCGGCAAGTTCGTCGAACACTTCCTCAACACATACGCGAAGACCCATCACATCACCTTCCCCAACATCGAGTATGTGCTGTGGGCGATCCTCTTCGGCATCGTAATCGCAAACACGGTAGGAGTGCCACGCATCTTCCGCGCTGGCGTGGCCACGTATGAGTTCTGGCTGAAGGCTGGCATTATCCTGCTCGGCGCGCGGTTCATCCTTGGCGACATACTGAAGCTGGGCGGCATCTCACTCATCCTTGTCTTCGTTGCGCTTGTGCTCTCCATCACATTCATGACTTGGCTTGGCCGCGCCTTCAATCTCAATCCCAAGCTCACGACACTGCTGGCCGTGGGATCGAGTGTCTGCGGAGTATCGGCCATCATTGCAACCCAGGGAGCTATAGACGCAGATGAAGAGGACTCGTCCACAGCTATAGCAGCCATCCTGGCGCTAGGCGCGATCTCGCTGTTCGCCTTCCCGCTGATCGGACACATCCTGCATATGAGCGATCACGCTTATGGTCTGTGGGCAGGCTTGGCGGTCGATAACACGGCAGAGGCTACCGCCGCTGGAGCGCTTTATTCCGACGCCGCAGGCAAGTTCGCGGTGCTCGCCAAGACATGCCGCAATGCGCTAATTGGCTTCGTCGTCCTCGCCTATGCTATTCAGTGGGCACGCAAGGGATTGGTCAGTGACACCACCACAGCACAACTGAAGAATAAGACTGCCTTCCTGTGGAAGAAATTTCCCAAGTTCGTCCTCGGATTTCTCTTCATCTCGCTGCTGGCGACCTTGGGCGCTTCCACCAATCCGGCAATTGCCGCCCTGGGCTTCAACAAAGCCCAACTGCTTGCGTTGGGAAATCTGAGCCGCTGGGCATTTCTACTGACCTTCGCCGGAGTCGGTCTGCGTACTAACCTGAAGGATCTCTTCAAACAAGGCGCGAGACCCTTCATCGTAGGAGCACTGGGCGAGATCGTCATAGCCGTAATTACCCTGGCCCTGGTTCTGGGTGCAGATCACTTCTACCGTCTGTAGTCTCAGTGTTCGCGAGCCACTCTGGAGTGAAAAAGTTCAGCTTCGAGATAGTCTCGAGGCTGAATCACGCCCATATCCCATGTCAAAGCAAACAAAATCCTGACTTTCCCATCTCACGAAGTAGATTTACATCCTATTAACATTTGGAGATTCACTCGTGAGCGGTAAATCAAAATCTAAAAAATCTCTTGCCGATCCCACCCAGCTAAAGCCATTCGGCAATAAAGACAGTCTTCTTCAGGTCATCATCGAAACTCCCAAGAGCAGTCGCAACAAATATGCCTTCGACCCCGATCAGGAGATCTTTTCCCTAAAGAAAGTTCTTCCCGCTGGAATGGCCTTTCCCTACGACTTCGGCTTCCTCCCCCGCACCATCGCCGACGACGGTGACCCCATCGACGTGCTCGTTCTAATGGATGAGCCGGCCTTTCCTGGCTGTCTCCTGCTCGCCCGTCTAATTGGTGTCATCGAGGGTGAACGACTCGACGGTAAAAAGAGGATTCGCAATGACCGTCTTGTCGCCATCGCCGAGGCTAACCACATGTATGCCAACATCAAGCGACTCGAAGATCTGCCCAGGCACTTCCTCAAAGAACTCGAGGATTTTTTCGTCAACTACCACCGCCTCGAAGGCAAGCAGTACAAATTACTTGGTTGCAAGGACGTGGCCACCGCCCGAACCCTGATCAAGAAGGCCCAGAGAGCGGCCTGACATGGCATTCACAACGGCAGCCCTGAGCACTTCACGGTAGGAGCAGCCATGAAGGATTTCCTTCTTCGTTTTCTGATCGGCGGCACAGTCGTCAGCCTCTTCGCCATACTCGGCGATATCCTCCGCCCTAAGAGCTTCGCAGGTCTCTTCGGCGCGGCGCCATCCATCGCGCTCGCAACGCTTGCTCTTACCATCATCAATGATGGAAAAATCTACGCAGCCGTCGAAGCTCGATCCATGATGGCTGGAGCACTTGCTTTGTTTATCTACGCGGCCACTGCAAGCTGGATTCTCATGCGCTTCAAACCGTCCGCACTGCTCGTTACCCTTGCCCTCCTTCCTCTATGGCTGGGAGTCTCGTTTAGCCTCTGGAATCTCTGCCTCAGGTGATGCAAATGATTGTGAAAATAGATTTGTCTTCGCTCAAATCGACCAGGCCTCATGAATACGCGATTCGCTTCTTATTTGGCGGCCTGCTCACGGTGCTGACTGGCCTTATCGCCAAAAAATATGGCCCTGCAATCGGAGGACTATTCCTCGCCTTTCCGGCGATCTTCCCAGCAAGCGTCACGCTCATCGAAAAGCATGAGAAGCAGCGGAAACGGAAGGCTGGTTACGAAGGCACAAATCGTGGCCGCAGTGCTGCAAGCCTCGAATCTGCCGGAACCTCCATCGGAGCCTTGGCACTCGTCTTCTTTGCATTCATCCTCTATCGCTGTTTACCTGTTTATAGTGCGTGGCTCATTCTCATCATCGCCGGGTTGGCGTGGCTCGCGTTTTCGAGCGTTCTCTGGTTTCTTCGTAAGAAAGCTCGTCTATGACTCTCCATGCCTTCATGTCTATTGTGCAATCTGCACCAAGATGCCGATCATAATCCCACGCGTGATTACGATCGAAACGATAGAATATAAAACACTGAACACAGCGTACGTTCAGACGACTGGGGGCGACTGTGTAGCCCCCAGCAAGGGGTTCCAGTATCTTCAACGTCCGGTCGCGCCGATATTCTTCTATGCTTGTGGCACTAAGAATGCTATCCAGATCTCTTTGCCTTACGGTATCTCTGCTTCTGATAATGGGGCAGCACAGCTTCGCGCAAGACGCTGCACTGAATATCCCGCTAGCTAACCCGGCTGATACATCGAGTTCATTGCCGGATGCGCCGCAACCGCAAGGTCTGGCCATCCAGGCGGCTCCTTCGGTACCAGCAATCGCAGCGGTACCTAAGGACGTCACACTCGGTGGCATGCCGAAGCGCCTGTTAAGTGATCAGAAGGCCATCTGGACCAGCCCGCTCCATCTGCGACCACAGGATGCCAAGTGGCTTGTTCCCTTATCTGTTAGCACCGGACTGTTGATCGGTAGCGATCAACATACGATGACATCCGCCATCCATATCAGTCCCGACGGCCAAAAGAAGGCCAGCAATATCTCCACTGGCAGCGTTGTAGCATTGGGCGCCATCCCTGCAAGTACCTACTTGTGGAGCTTGTTCAACCATGCACCGCAAGCGCGCGAGACAGGACTGCTGGCAGGAGAAGCACTCGCTAACAGCCTAGCGGTCAATGAAGCCTTCAAATTTGTTGCCCGTCGCGACCGTCCGCTTGTCAACAACGCTAAAGGAAACTTCTTCAGCTCGAGCTTTTCAAACTCGTCTTTCCCATCCAATCACTCAATCGCTGCTTGGTCTATGGCCTCCGTCATTGCGGATGAATATCCCGGCTGGCTTCCAAGAACAGCTGTTTACGGACTGGCTGCAACAGTGAGCGTCAGCCGCGTCCTCGCTGAGCAACACTTCCCTTCCGATGTTCTGGTTGGCAGCGCCACAGGATGGCTGATCGGTCACTACGTCTACCGCGCACACCATAACTACAGCCTAACTCCGTTCAATCCTCCACCAGCGCCAGTTGACTACGGCACGATCCGTTTTCGACCCTTGCAGGCAAATACGAGTACCGCTGCCACTGTCTCATCTACTACCACTCTGCAGCAAGCAATAACACACCTTCCACCAGATCCCCTCCCCAATCGCGTGCCTCTGCCCTTCGATCCAGACCCGGACACCATCGGATCGACCAACGTTCCCATGGATAGCTGGATCTATCCTGCGCTGGAGCGTTTGTCTTCAATGGGTTTTATACCCCGACAGAGCGTCTCCATCCGTCCCTGGACTCGCCAGGAGTGCCTCCGTCAGCTCAGAGTGGCGGAGGAGTTTGCCGACAGAAACGATGCATACAGACCAAGTCTACTGGCCGAAGCTCGCAGGTTGATGATCGATCTGCACCACGAGTTAGCAGACGAACCTGTGTCTTATGAGGCACTCTCCCTCGAATCTGTCTATGCACGCTACGGAACGATTGCGGGACCAGCACTCGCGGACAGCTTCCATTTTGGCCAAACATGGTGGAACGACTTCGGTCGTCCTCTTGGACGAGGCAGCAGTGCAATTGCCGGGTATTCCTTACGAGCCCATCATGGAAGACTCTTCTTCTATGACCGACAAGAGGTGCAGCATAGCCCAGGCAATCCCGCGGAATCACCTGCCATCAATCAGCTCATCAATGAGTTGGATCGAATACAGCCCGATTTTAGTCCATACATCCCACTAGTCCCCGTAAGAGCCGCATACAATCGCCAACGTCCGATAGAGTTGTATGCAGGTGCTGCATTTGCTGGCAACGCGCTCACATTTGGCAAACAGGAACTTTACTGGGGCCCTTCAGTCATGGGTCCACTCTCGTTCTCCAGCAACGCCGAACCAACTTATAACCTACGCTTTGTATCCACACGCCCTCACCCTTTCCCATTTTTGTCGTCACTTGGCACATACCGCTTCGATATCGTCCTTGGAAAACTTTCGGGTCACTCATACCCAGCACGTCCCTGGTTTAATGGCCAGAAGATAGATATAAATCTTGGGGACAATTTAGAAATCAGCTTTACTCGATGGTCTGTCTTCTGGGGTGTCGGACACCCTATTACACTCCACAGCTTCAAACAGAATCTTTTTAGCTTCAGTTCAACTGGAAGTTATGTGGGCAACGGAGCCGCACCGTACGGAGACCGCAATGATCCAGGAGACCGCAAGAGCAACTTCGATTTCCGCTATAAACTGCCGTTTCTGCGTAAAATGGTCACGTTGTATGCCGATGCTTATTCGGACGATGACCCGAATCCGATCGACGCACCCCGTCGAGCTGTCTGGAACCCGGGGATTTATTTCGCGCGGTTACCCTTTCTTCCGCACATGGATCTACGCGTAGAGGCTGTCAGTTCCACCGGCCTCGCGACTGATTTCGGTGGCCAGCACTTCTTCATGAATAATCAGTATCTAGACAGCAATACGAATAAGGGTTTCCTGCTGGGTAACGCCATCGGTCGTGATGCCCGTGCGATCGAAGGCAGGACTGGCTACTGGTTCTCAGCCCGCACCAAGGTTGAAGCAGGCTACCGACAGAACAAAGGCAGTACCCTCTTCCTTCCTGGCGGAAGCACTATCACCGACGGCTTTATTAATACCTCAATTGCGCTCAACCGGCATTGGACAGCTCAGATTTTTGCTCAATATGAACGCTTCTTGATCCCGTCCTATATGAAGGGATCACAGCATAATACAAGTGGATGGTTCCAAATAATCTGGAATCCAGAGTTGCACTTAAAGCATTAGAATTGCAGCGCAATTGCTAGGAAAAATAGCTTCAGCGCCTGGACCGATGTTTCAGAGCCGTAATTACTTCTTACTTGATGCAGCGGGATAATTGCCGGTCTGCGGATTGTCGAATCGTCCCTCAGACGGGCAGATTCGAAGTAGAATCGAAGTCCGTTAGACCGAGCTCATCTTCAGTCACTAACAGGAATAGGGGGACAGACCACTTCGGTCAACAATCTATCTCGGACTAGTAGCTTCTTCGGCCAGTTGCTTGCGGCCCGCGTAGATTAGGCCGAACGCAACGCCTAACACTTGAGCACAAGCCCGAGCGCCTAGCAGCACGGGTGAAAGCACCCCAATGATCGGATCTTTCCTGACGACCCGCAACGCGAAAGGAAGCGTACTGAACAGAAAGCCGGCAAGCACAAACCACGATAAAGGCACAGCTGAACGGCGAGCAAGATCGAACGCTACCGCAAGCAGCAGTGCAGGCGCAAACAGAAGCTGGAGCTTCATGATTTGCGGCGTGTGGCTATCTTTCACACCTTTGCTGGGATTTTTGCGAACTGCGAGCACTCGCCAGAAGGCAAACTTGTACTTCTTCTTGAGATAAAGTGAGAGCGAATCGGGATGCGTGTGGTAGACGATCGCAGTGGGCACGAATTTCATCTTCCAGCCACGTGCCGACATGCGGTAGGAGAGTTCGATGTCTTCGGCGCAGGCTACGGGGAACGAAGTGTCATAGCCATTCATAGCGAGGAAATGCTCGCGAAGAAAGGCGGCGGAGTACGTGTCGATGAAGTCGATGCTGTCAAGGCTCGTCATGAGGCGATATTTATCCTCATACTCGATCTGCACGAAGCGGGCAGCAAGACCTTTTTGTCGGGTACGGTATATCCCCTTTGCCCCGACCACACTCGGGTCATTGAAAGGGGAAAGCATTGCATCGAGCCAGTCAGGCATTGGTACGCAGTCATCGTCTGTAAAGAGAAGAATCGTTCCCTGCGCCTCGGCAGCGCCACGATTTCGAGCCGCTGCCGGGCCGGCATTTGCCTGAGTGATGAGACGTACTGCAGGATACCGTCTGACTACATCTCCAATGTTATCGGTCGAGCCGTCGTTAACGACTAAAATCTCTACGTCGTCACGGCCGACGATCTGCGCCGTTAAAGCGTCGAGACAGTATCCGATACGGAGTGCACCATTGAAGGTCGGAATGATGATCGATGCTGATCTAGCTTCGACCATCTTTCCGGCTATTACCTCTGATCCTGGATATTGCCCTGAAAGACTCATGAATTGAGTTATGCCGTTGCGCTCTGGGGTTTGCTGGGAGTCTGATTTTTTTCGTGATCGCTGCCCTTAAGAAGATATTTCGAAAGGGTAACGAAACCCTTGACGTTACGCTGCAGTTCGCGACGATCCATCAGAGATTGCTTCAACTTGTACACCAGATAGGAGGGAGCAAGATAGAAGCTTCGACGTGCCCGGTCGCAGAAGCTGACCAGTTGCTCGTGAGTGATGTTCGGCAAGGTAACGACGCTGTTATGCAGGCCGTCTTTGGTCAACCATGCGCCCCAATCCTCGATCTGGATATATTCGCGCTTCTTGGCTTCCTGATACGCGACTGTACCAGGATAGACCATGATGGGGAAGAACTGCGCCGTATCGGGCCGAAGTTTTTTAGCGAAGGTCAAGGTCTTCTCCATGCTGGCGGGTGTCTCGTTCAGGTTGCCGACCATAAAGCAGCCGTGCACCATAATGCCCGCAGTCTGGCAGCGGCGTACGAATTTATGCGCCTCTTCGTGATACTTCGCGTCACGGCGGTCGTCATTGTTCTTCTTCATACCATTGATGACCTCGACGTCACCGCTCTCGAAGCCGACGCAAAACAGACGAGCACCAGCCTTATGAAGCGTGGAAAGCAGTTCGTCCTCAGCGCCGATGTCGGCCCGGCAGTTAGCGTCAAAGGGGAGTTTGTTGCCGCGACGGATCAGTTCGTTGGCCAACTCAAGAGTACGGGGCCGGCTGACGATAAACGTGTCGTCTTCAAGCATCACGGTCTTGATCTCGGGCATCTCACGGGCCACGAAGTCGAACTCATCGGCTACGTTCGCAACAGAGCGGTAGCGCATGGTGTGTCCGCTGAAGGTCTGGGGATAGACGCAGAACGAGCAGTGATACGGGCAGCCACGGCTGGTGTCGAAGACTACCAACGGCCACAACGAGTGACCATAGAAGTAGTCCGGCGTATGGAGGAATCGCTTGTACACTTCGGAGACGAAGGGCAACTCATCGAGATTCTTGATGGCTTCGCGCTGCTTGTTACTGATGATCTCACCAGTGGCGCTGCGCCACACCAGACCATCGACCGTCGAGAGGTCCGCGCCACAGGCCTTTGCTTCCAGCCAGTCGCGTACTGTGTATTCATATTCACGAATGGCCACTGCCTGCAAAGAGGCAGACATGGCGAGCGTCTCCTTCGGCAGAGACGAAACGTGACGCCCTACCATCAGCACGTGAAGCGAAGGATTAGCGGCAACTAAGGCTTCGACAACGCTAACGTCGTTGAGAATGCTGGGGGTAGAGGTATCGCAAACGACTGCTTCAATGTTCTTAGCTTCAATCCGGTCAATCACCGCCTTCACCGAAAACCCGCCAGCAGGGGCATCGACTAGGTCCACGTCGTGCCCATTCTTGATCGCCACCCCGGCTGCGGTACCAAGCCATTTGGGATAATAAAGTGTTCCACTCTTGGTCACGGCAGGACTACGCTGCTCTCGGGAGAAACGGGGGTGAAAGGGGGGGTTGAGAAACAATACGCGCATTAAGGAAATGCCTCCGTCGGCCTAATTAGATCATACATCTCTATTGTACCTAGTTTGAGGCACTCCCAAGAAGCAATGCTTACCCTTTTATCTTGGCAGATTCCTACATTGGGCCACTGCGAAAAGCATATACGGCTCAAAGGATCAGCGATTACCAATCACGGTTCCAGGTTTGTGCGCAGCGCCTGGACAGTCTTGTTCGCGCATACATCCCAACTATAAAGCCTGCTGCGCTCCAGCCCCTTTTCTCTTAGTTGCTGACACAATGCGACATCGGACGCGATCATAACCAATTTGGTAGCTATGTCTTCTTCTTGGAGAGGGTTGAAGTAGAGCGCCGCATCTCCACACACCTCGGGGAGAGATGCAGCACGCGCCACCACCACCGGAACGCCTGCCGCCATTGCTTCGATAGGTGGAAGACCGAATCCCTCATAGAGTGAAGGCATAACTAAAGCATGGGCATGTCCAACCAGCGAAAGCAGTTCCTCATACGACACTACCCCTGTTAGTTGAATCCGTCCGCTAGCCCCTCGCGCGCGTTCAAAAAACTCCTCCGACTCGCCCGTAATTAAACCTTCACTCTGCCCCACGATAACGAGGTCGTGTGGTATTTTATCCCGAATCTTTAAAAAAGCTTCGACCAGGCGCCCGAGATTCTTGTAAGGTTTGATGTTTCCCACATAGATCAAATAGGGACCAGAACGCACAGCAGGCAGCTGTGCCGCCCTGTACCATTCCTTTGAGATGCCGAGATGCGTAGGCAGGATATTGTCTTCACGCGGTCCAGTGGTGAGGCGAAGTAGCTCCGATCTGCTGAACTCGGACACGGTGAAGATAATTGAGGCTCGCTTGCGAAGCGCCCGGAACATGGTCTGTGCGTAAAACCGTTTTTTGGGATTGCCGACTATCTCCGCAACCACCAGATGGCTCATGTCGTGCACGGTAACCGCCAGTCGACCGTGATAGAGCAGCGGAATTGGGTAGTAGGGCGAGAAGAACAAATCCGTGCCGCGGGGAATCGCAAACGGGAGTTGAGCCTGCTCGGCGAGCGAGTAGCGTCCAGCTCGGCAGTCGACAACTCGGAGATTGGGAGAGCGGCTCCAGGAGAACTCCTCCAGGCGGGAGCGGTCCCCAATCCCAACGATGGAGACATCTCCGAGTCGCTCGACGATCCCGGGCAGGATGCCCTTGATGTAGACACCGACGCCAGAAGAGTCAATCCAGCGCAGGTCAATGCAGAGAGTTTTCATATTTGCATTGTCGCCTAGAAGTACAGGATCGATTTTCCGCAAGCTAATCGGTTTCGGCGAGGAAGATCCGGCGCGGCTGAACCAGTCGCAACATACTAAGGCAGAACCACGAGAAGAGGTATATCCCACCGAGAATATACAAGCCTGAGAATCCGGCCGTAATGGCTAGAGAGCCTGCCACGCTGAGCAGCATCGTAGAGGAAAAGGCCTTCATCATTGAGGGTCTAGGAGGTGATATGGCAAATTTAACGTCGATATCCACACGACGGAAAATAATACCAAGCATAAGTCCGACTAAAATCACTCCCAGCCACCCGAAGTTAAAGAAGGCTTCCCCGAATGCTCCGGGCCTCAACCCAGGATGTACCTGCGGGTCGAAGCCGACCGTCGTGGCCGTTGCGACTCCCATGCCCCAAGTATCTCGAAACTGGGAGGCGACCCTAGGAACGAATGCCATAAGAGCAGCCAGATACGTTCTGCCAGCCCAGAAGACATGATCCCATTTAGCATAGACCCAGGCAAAGTCGCGCAGGTCGGAGAATGTGTCTCCATAAAGCAGAAGTGAAGCCAAGACATTGAAGAACGCGCCCAGCGAGTACCGGCCAGCCCGTACATTTCCGAGATAGAGTCCGACCACGATAATGACCGAAATCATGCTCGTGAGCCGAAAAAGACTGATCTTAGCCCGGAGTTTCACCAGATAACACAGCAAAACATTTATGTAGATGGCCAGGATATTGCCTCGTGAACCAAAAAAAAACATTCCTACAGTCAAGAGTACCGTGCATGCTAGAAGCGCTTTCTCCTTTTCATCCACGTATCGTGCAAGGCAATGCGAGGCGATGACCAGAGAATATGTTGATACCACAAGTGCAATGGGCCGCAATGCTGGATTAGCCATTATATAGGCGCGGAGGTCAAATCCGAACCCGCTGTGTGTGAAATACACTGCCAGAACCAGAAACTGCAGCGAAAGGCAAAGCAATGATTGGAATACCAGAATGCTCTTGGATGACATCATCATAATCGAACACTGGGGGACAATGTCCAATACGCGAATCATTGCCTTACGCAGACCCAGACCGAGTCTAAATCGCCAGAGGTTACCTCCAGTCAGGGCAGCAAAGTATCCAAGCAGGGTCAGCAGAAACACATTGGGTAGTACGTTAATGACCGCTGTAAGGTCCGCACCGAGAACGAGTCCGTTCAGTTCACTCCTTGCGAAAGGAAGCAAAACAAAGTTAGGAAGGACGCACATAAGAAATAGTTGCGCGTGCCAAAAGTCGATTCGATACCCACGGCGATAACAGTTGCGATAGTAGGAGACCACAAATAGGAATATCGCGAAAAGATCGATGCCATAGAGCACATTCCACGTCATAGTGCGTTACCTTGCCGACTTAGGCTCATCGGCAAAAAGGAGTTGACGCTGGTTGCGCAGGATGCTGATGAAGGAGAGATACTTCATCAGCATCGTATACCTGTCGCCTCCAATAATTCTGGGAAGCAGGAAGAGGAAACGGTTGATCAGCTTGATCCTCCAATCATTGACCGGCAGATTATTCGAACTGTACTGTACGCTCTGATCGTGCCTCGAGAGAAGGCCTGCCTTTTTCGCGGCAGCAAAAAACCCGCTCCTTACGTCAAAGGGATTTTGATCGCCCCATTGATCCATGGTCACGGAATACAATCTTCTCGCCAACGAGGGAATCGGCGATCCGTCTGAGAAATTTCCATAGGCATAGTGATATTTCTGGTAAGTCTCCGCTCCATTTGCCCTGAGTCGCTCCCCGTAGAAGATCAAGATTCGCCTCAACGTCTCATCGACACCCTGAGAAACCCGCAGATTACGCGATAATTGATCAGGGCGGTTGGGGCTATAACCGCTGAAATGGAAGAACACCAGCGGCGACGAGCCATCCACGATATAACCGGTTTCGTTTTCAGACAGAGACCTTTGCTGCAGATTCCAGTAGGCGATATTGCAACCGACATGGCGGAGAATATGCACCTTATCAAAAAGGCATGGGGCAAAGTTTACCCATTTCTGATCGACAAATAGGCCCACTCTCAAGTCGTTAAAGCCGAAGAAAAGGCACCGCTCCTCCCACCAGTCTAGAAAGTTGCGTCCCTGTATAGAGTTGGAAACGGCCACGAAGCCGAGGTTAAAAATTCCTGTTCCTAGAAAGTCTTTCTCATATACGTGGTCAACATCAGGGGTGGGAGAGAGGATATGAGGGGTCAGCACAATAGAGACGGAGTCGAGTTCTTCGTAAACCAATTCGACCGGCTGGAATATGTAAATATCCGGATCGAAGTAGATGACTTTGTCCACGCCGAGAGAAAACAGGTATTTTAGGAACGTGGGCTTTACACCGGTATTCAACTCCACAACGTTGAACTTGAATGCCAATGATAAAAAGGATGGCAGGCCCAGTTTTTCGACTTCCAAGACGTGAACCCTCGGATTTTGAGATACAAAATGTTTTGGAAGCTGATCGACCACGAGTAGATAGAACTCGTCGTGAGGATGGGAGTTCAGAAAGGACTCGGCAAGCGTCCATCCAAAATGGAGATAATTTGCCGATGCAATCGTGCAGGCTGCGCGCTTCATATTCTGTAATCCAGTTTCCTTAGGCTGAGTCGTAACAATGGGCCAACCGGCCCTCCGGCAATCATCGCGGGCGGGAATTCGATGCGCCTGAGAAGGTTAAGTTCTGACATCGCTAGCATGGGTTAGTCATGTCTTTGAGCATGGCTTTACGCTCACGAATTCAACGTTCGTTGCGAAGTAACGAAGCAATGTGTTCTCCGTCATGAACTGATCTATTCTTTCGAATAATCGAAAATTCGGATAGTGGACCGAGTTCTTTGGAAAAAGCTGTCGATACCACACATCAACCAGTTCCAAACCGACTGATGCAATCAACTCTCTTACTGAAGATTCATTGTAGAACCGATCATGATAGTAATTACCTCTCAAATGAGCCAGCTTCTGCGTCCAAGAAAGGTTAGTTGGAAGAAAGAAACAAAAAAATAACCCTCCCGGCTTTAGAACCCGAGTGATCTCTAGAAGAGAGGCCCGTTCATTAGGAACGTGCTCTAAAACACCCACGCTCAATAAGACGTCGAATGATGCGTCGCTGTAAGGCAGTATGTATTCATGCTTGAGGGGCGTCACCTGGATATTGAATTGTTCCAAGATTGGGGTCTCCTGCCCAAAGGAAGAATCATCTTTGTCGGACAGGACGTCGCAACTTTCCAGATGCTTGGGGCCAAGATCTCGCATCAACTTGCTAACTTGGCCCTTTCCGCAACCCCAGTCCAAAACAGAAAGTTCACTGAATGGGCATCCGAAATGCTGCTCAGACAAGGCCATTACGAATCGAGTCAAATAAACATACAGGTATTGGCCGGATGGATTCTTCAAAAAATTGTGCGAAGGCTGTGTTGCCGAAGCTGCGCTGATCTCCTGATCCAATGGCCATTTCTTTGAAAAAGTTTCAGTACGCAGAAGCTGGATTGGATGATTCATCCTGATGTTCCTTTTTCCTTTATCGTGCACCTTCGTCAGGTGTTAAGGCGGCTAAAGTTCGTATTTAAAATATGCGTTGCTGATTCTTCCTTGAAACGAAAACTCCGATTAAATTATCAGCTAATTTGGTTTAGGACTGATCCATTTACCTTTAGCGACATCGTAGCGGCGGATGGGTCGAGCCGGCACTCCGGCGACCAATGTGTAGGGGGGCACATCCCTCGCGACGACGGCATTGGCCCCCACGACACATCCTTCGCCTAGAGTGACACCCGGGCACACGACTACGCCGTCGCCCAGCCATACATTGTCACCAATGATAACAAATCGATTCCGCTCAAGCGGGCGTTGCACGGGCGGTATCGCGAGCGAGGTGGCATTGGCACCAAATGTACCGTGATTATGATCTGTGATCATAACTTTGCTGCCAATCAGCACATGATCGCCAATGGTCACAGAGTGCGTACAAGCGATGTGGCTCCAATTGCTGATGCGAACATGGTTGCCGATAACCAGTTTGGGCTCAAAACGTTCGTCGCCGTAGCGGGTGATTGCCTCCAACCACAGGCCTTCGCCGGCCGAAAAGTCCTCTCCCATGGAAATACTGGTGAGTCCACGAAGATAAGCTCTGGGTCCAATGTCGAGCTTGTCGACACCTAGTTTGCCCGCCAGCATCCGGTTACGCAGAAGCCGAAATGGGCGCCCGGCTAAGGTCGAGAAAAACACATAGCTGCCATTCTCTCGAAAGAATGAAAGGGTCCTTCCGAACATTCGCTCTCCTGCGTCAAGTGTCTATCTTTAGATAGGTTATACTCCTTCTGCATCCCCTCCTTTGCAAGCTCTTTAAGTGCCGCGAAGGCATTACCATTGAGAAGCAGGAACGATTGCGTGATGACGCTCGGGGCTGAGGTATAAACTCATTTGTGTTGCCGAGTGGATCTGCGCCTGTGAGAACATAAGGGTTGTGACCCAGTCTGAAGGATCAGCGAAAGTGTACAGCCAAACCGAAAGACGTACTGACCCGGTTTTGATAGTGCCAGAAGAAGAAATCTCTCTGCTGGACCTGCTCACCGTACTTGTCCGGGGCCGGTGGCTTATCTTAAAAGTTACGCTCGGCATGGTTTTGGTTAGTGTGATTATTTCACTCGTACTACCCAGCCAGTACACGGCATCGACATCCATCCTCCCACCGCAGCAGGGGAGTTCCACCGGCGCAGCCCTCATGGCACAGCTTGGCAATCTGGGTTCCGTCGCCTCACTGGCCGGCGGAAGCTTGGGGCTGAAGAATCCCAACGATCTTCAGGTAGCCATGCTGAAAAGCCGGACGATCGAAGACGCGATGCTTGATCGATTCCACCTGGTAGAGCTTTACCATGCGAAGCGCCGGTCCGATGCCCGAAAGGAGCTTGAGAAGGTTGTCGATATTGATAGCGGCTCCAAGGATGGGCTGATCCGCATTTCCATCACCGATCGCAACCCGCAGCGCGCTGCGGAGATGGCCAACGGATACATCGAGGAGTTCAAGAAGCGGTCCGCTACCCTAGCGGTTACCGAAGCATCGCAGCGTCGATTGTTCTTCGAGCAGCAGCTAAGCCAGGCGAAGGACAATCTTGTCATTGCAGAAGAAGATCTGAAGAAGACTGAACAGAAGACCGGACTCATCCAGTTAGATAGTCAGGCACGTGCCACAATTGAATTGATTGCCGGATTGCGGGCGCAGATCGCTGCTAAGGAAGTCCAGATTAGCAGCATGCGTTCTTTTGCAACGGGAGAAAATCCAGAACTTCAGATGGCGCAAGAGGAGTTGGCGGGGTTGCGGTCACAAGCGGAGAAGATGGGTGCGTCTTCGGAGAGTGCCTCCAATGCGCTTGTTCCTAAAGGAAATATGCAGGAATCGGGGCTTGAGTACGTCCGAAAACTGCGCGACGTCAAATACTTCGAAACTATTTTTGAGTTGCTGGCGAGGCAATATGAGGTCGCCAAAGTCGATGAAGCCCGGCAGGGTTCAGTAGTTCAAGTTGTTGATCGGGCGATTGTTCCTGATCAACGGTCCTCGCCAAAGCGGACGCTTATTGTGCTTGGTTTCATGCTGCTCGGTCTGTTCTTCGGCACTACGTGGGTGCTGGCCCACGAAGGACTGGCACGGCTAACGGATAACCCTACGGAACACGCGAGAGTAGAGACACTGAAGCAACTGATCTTTCGTGTAAACAAAGAGGAGCAAACGACGGCTGACTAGGTAGTCGCCGATACAGAAAAACTGGCGCATACTGCCACGCACGCTTGAACAAACATCAGCTAAAAGAGATGTAGAATCAATGGGATGTAGGGCGACCAGCGACTCTTTCTGGAATTCACTTAGAGCTCGCCGGGTTCTTGAGGATGTCTCCCATATGCATAGCCACTTACAATAGGCAGTGCCATTATGCCATGGATAAGAACGTCCCGCTGCGGTTTCCTTTTTTAGGCTGGGTAGGACCAGAGGAGTATAGATGAAAGCAGTTATCCTCGCAGGAGGGCTGGGCAGCAGGCTCAGCGAAGAGACAGTACTGCGACCGAAGCCGATGGTGGAGGTGGGTGAGCGCCCCATTCTCTGGCATATTATGAACATTTACTCGGCCCATGGCATCAATGACTTTGTCATCTGTCTGGGTTACAAAGGCATTGTCATAAAAGAGTATTTCGCTAATTATTTTTTCTATTCAGCCGATGTGACATTGGATCTGGAGAAGAACCAGATGGAGTTTCATCGTAACCGATGTGAACCGTGGCGGGTCACTCTAATCGATACCGGCGTCAATACGATGACAGGCGGTCGACTTAAGCGGGTTCTGCCTTATGTAGCGGACGAAGAGGCTTTCTGCTTCACATATGGCGACGGGTTAGCGGATGTAAACATCTCTGAGTTGGTTAGTTTTCATCGCCGGCATGGGAGACTAGCGACGCTCACCGCGACTCAACCATCTGGGAAATTTGGAGCGCTTCATATCGATGGAGATTCGCGAGTCTCTTCGTTCACAGAGAAGCCAAAAGGGGATCATCGCTGGGTTAATGGTGGTTTTTTTGTACTCTCTCCTAAGGTCGGCGAGTACATCGAAGATGACTCTACGATATGGGAGCGCGAGCCTCTGGAGAGGCTCGCGAAGGAAGGACAGCTCGCTGCATATCAGCACGAAGGTTTCTGGCAGCCAATGGACACGATCCATGACCGCGGGGTGCTCGAAGCGCACTGGGCGTCGGGCGCAGCTCCTTGGAAAGTTTGGTAGCAATGAATTGGAAAGGCAAGCGGGTGTTTCTTACCGGCCATACCGGTTTTAAGGGTAGCTGGCTCTCTCTCTGGTTGCAGAGTAGCGGTGCCATCGTGCGAGGTTATTCGCTGGAGCCACCCACTTCACAAAATCTCTTCGAGGCCGGTGGAGTGGCAAACGGCATGGAATCCTGCATCGGCGATATCCGTGATCAGGCCCATCTGCAACGAGAACTGAAGGCCTTTCAGCCTGAGGTTGTAATTCACATGGCCGCACAGCCGCTGGTGCGGCTCTCCTACAGTCAGCCGCTGGAGACCTACGCGGTCAATGTCATGGGTACAGCCAATCTGCTGGAGGCGGTCCGCGCTACTGAAGGCGTTCGCTCCGTAGTCATTGTCACCACCGATAAGTGTTATGAAAACCGTGAATGGCTGTGGGCGTATCGTGAGAATGACAGGTTGGGAGGATATGACCCCTACAGCAGCAGCAAAGCGGCTGCCGAGATGGTGACTTCATCGTATCGAAGCTCATTTTTTCCACCCGAGAAGTACCACATTCATGGTGTAGCCGTAGCTACCGTTCGGGCGGGCAACGTCATCGGTGGTGGCGATTGGGCTCTCGACCGGTTGATTCCGGATATCATCCGTTCCTTTCACGCCGGTACCCCGGTTTTGATTCGCAATCCGCACGCCATCCGGCCCTGGCAGCATGTGTTAGAGCCGCTCCGCGGGTATCTAATGCTGGCCGAAGCACTCTACGACCAAGGTCCCAGGTATGGCGAGGGATGGAACTTTGGACCGCGCGACCTCCAAGCACTGCCTGTGCAGAAGATCGTGGAACTTATGGGTAGCCTGTGGGGTGAGGAAGCAGACTGGGTTTTGGAGGACCAGCCTCAGGTGCACGAGGCAGCTCTTCTCAGGCTTGATTGGTCCAAGGCGGCCAAGGAGTTACAGTGGCTTCCTGTCTTCTCTATCGAAGAGGCGCTGAAGTTCACGATCTCCTGGTATTCGGCATGGAGGCAAGAAAAAAATATGCGAGAGTTCACGTTGCGGCAGATCGAAGAATACGAGCATTTGGCCCGTAGTTGAAGCGGTCAGATCACAATAGAATTTATATGACGTTATTGAGAGATAAAGATGAGCCGAGCAGATGAGCTGAGACAAGATATCCGAAACCTGGTGACCGAGTATTATCGCGAGGCCTTTCCCCATACTGCATTTCAGCCGGGCCGTTCTTCCGTGCCGGTCTCAGGCAGAGTCTTCGACCAAGAAGATCTGCAGAGCCTGGTGGACTCGTCGCTGGACTTTTGGTTGACAACCGGCCGCTTCGCCGAGCAATTCGAGCGCGACTTCGCTCGACGCGTCGGCGTACGTGAGGCACGTCTGGTGAACTCGGGCTCTTCGGCGAATCTGATCGCCATCTCCGTCCTTACTTCCCCTACGCTCGGCGAGCGGCAGCTCAAACCCGGCGATGAAGTCATCACTGTGGCCGCCGGCTTTCCGACTACCATCAATCCCATTCTGCAGAACCAACTCGTGCCGATCTTCGTGGACGTCGAGCTCGGAACCTACAACGTGGATGTGCGCCAACTTGAGACGGCGCTGAGTTCGCGCACCCGAGCACTCATCTTCGCGCATACCCTTGGAAATCCCTTCAACGTCGCAGCCGTGCAGCGGTTTGCCCAGCAGCATAACCTCTGGTTGATAGAGGATTGCTGTGATGCTCTCGGCGCTACCTTCAATGGCCGGGGAGTTGGCACATTCGGCGATCTGGCTACTTTCAGCTTCTATCCGGCGCACCATATTACGATGGGAGAAGGTGGATGCGTGGTCACTGAAAAACCCAGTCTCGCTAAACTGGTCGAGTCCTTCCGAGATTGGGGACGAGACTGCTGGTGCGCGCCGGGCAAGGACAACACATGTGGCAAGCGCTTTGACTGGGAGCTGGGAACTCTCCCCTGTGGGTATGACCATAAGTACACTTATTCACACATAGGCTACAACTTGAAGGTAACTGATATGCAGGCTGCCGTCGGAGTCTCGCAACTTAGGAAACTCGACGGCTTCATCGCGGCTCGGCGCAGCAACTTCGCCCGGCTGCGGGAGGCCTTGAGCGCGCACGAAGAGTTTTATTTCCTGCCCGAGAGCACACCCGGGAGCGACCCAAGCTGGTTTGGCTTTCCTCTCGCCGTACGGCCTGAATCTGGACTGACACGCGATTTCATCGTCCGCACTCTGGAGCAGAAGAAGATCGGTACTCGGCTGCTGTTCGGTGGCAACCTGACCCGCCAGCCCGCATACAAAAACGCAAACTTCCGCGTAGTCGGCGACCTGAAGAACTCGGATTACATCATGAATAACGTCTTCTGGATAGGCGTCTACCCCGGCCTCTCCGAAGAGATGATCGACTATATCGCAGCCTCGCTGTGTGAGGCCGCGGAGAGCAAATGCGTTGTCTTATAACCGGAGTGTCGGGTTTTCTCGGATCACACCTTGCCCGTGCTCTGATTGCTGAAGGGCACGATGTCCTTGCGATAGTACGTCCGACCAGCGATCTATGGAGACTGGACGAGATCAAGTCGAAGCTCTCCTTCGCCTTCGCTACGTTGAATACGATAGAAACAGCGCGCGAGCCGATCGCAAAGTTTCGTCCCGAAGTTGCGTTTCATCTTGCATGGACGGGCGGTAACAGCAACAAATTCGTGAATCAACTTTCGCAGGTCTTCGAGAATGTGCCCGGCACGCTCGAGCTTGTCCGTATCCTCGCCGAGGCAGGCTGCGCGACTGTCATCTATGCTGGATCGTCGGTGGAGTATGGCGTATTCAATATCCCCGCCAGTGAGTCCGACCTGCCCAAACCTGCAAATCTATATGGCGCCGCGAAGTACGGCGCCGAAGTGCTGGTCAATGGATTGTGCCATGCTTATCGAATGCGCTTCTGTGGAGTGCGCGTGTTTTGGACATATGGCCCCCAGGACGAAGCAGTGCGGATGATTCCTTCAGTTATAGCGTCGCTGCTCGATGTCCAAAGGCCCCGCCTCACCGAGGGACGGCAATTGTGGGACTTCCTGTATATCGACGACGCAGTCAGGGCATTTTTACTGCTAGCTTCTACAGTATCCGCTGAGGGCGTCTTTAATCTTGGATCCGGACAGCCGGTGACTATCCGTGCGGTAGTCGAGTCCATACGCGATCTGATAGATCCCTCTTTAGAACTTGGCTTTGGCGAAGTGCCGTATGGGGCGAACCAAGTGATGCATTTGCAACCAGATGTGTCGCAGCTGCAAACCGCAACCGGTTGGCGTCCTGAGGTCGGGTTGACCGATGGAATCCGTCGTACTGTGGAGTGGCATCGCGCTCAGCGAATGAGCCGACCCGGCGAAGCCCGTAAGTAGCCTCAGCTCAGGGTCTTTGCCCATTGCTAGGATTTCGAATACAGTCAGAATTGCAGATAACTTCACAGAGAGCACAATGTCTAACGAAACTATCGGATCTGTCGAACATCAGGTTAGCGGACTAACAAAGCTTGCTGGCGAGTTTACGCGTCAATCGTCAGACGAACAGGCCCATAATCAACAACTACTTGAAATAGCTTCGTTGCTTTTGCCCACGTACGGCAACCAATGGAACATGCATAGCTTAGTAACGCTCAAGCGGCAGAGCCTGAGTCGAATTCTTTACTACAACGAACTCTACAGAAAAATCATCGAAATACCAGGTGTGATCTGCGAGTTTGGCGTCCAATGGGGCGCTACCTTAGCACAACTAATAAACTTGCGCGGCATCTATGAGCCTTTCAATCCTAGCCGCAAGATTTTTGGATTTGATACATTCGAAGGTTTTCCCGTAGTTGATGAGAAGGATGGTGGGTTTTCGAATGTCGGCGACTATGCAATTACAAAAAATTATGCGGAAACGCTTGAGAAAATACTCACTCTGCACGAGTCTTTCTCCCCGATTTCACATGTCAAGAAATTTGAACTGATCAAGGGCGACGCCTCACTCACCATTGACGATTGGCTGGAAGATAACCCCTACGCAATTGTAGCCATGGCGATTTTCGATATGGATGTTTATAAGCCGACCAAGACTGTGCTCGAAAAGATTCTCCCACGTCTGACAAAAGGTTCGATATTAGTATTTGATGAACTGAATTGCCCTCATTTTCCTGGTGAAACACGGGCGTTAGATGAAGTTATTGGTATAAGAAATCTCTCACTTCGGCGTTTTCCTCATCAAACATATTCTTCTTGGGCCGTGTTTGGTGAATGATTCGCGCGAACTGTCAGTGGAGTTTGTTCCAGATAAAGGACATTGCGTTCAGGAAACCCTAAGCTCTAATGTACAGCGTAGTGCTTAATTTGATTCGTAGAGGGTTTACTCCGGAATCACTACTACTGACTAAAATGCAGGCATAATGGTAAACGAGAATGCTTCAAGCCAGACTTTAGATTTGCGCAATCGCGCTCGTACACTACGCGCCCATTCCGTGCGGATGATATATCGGGCAAGAGCATCGCACCTTGGTAGCTGTCTCTCGATAGCAGACCTCGTTGCATGCCTCTACTGGAGTACGCTTCGCATCGATTCGAACCATCCTGCATGGCCTGAGCGCGATCGCTTTATTCTAAGCAAAGGGCACGGGGCGGCAATTTTGTATGCTGCACTGGCAGAGCGTGGTTTCTTCGCTGTGTCGGAACTCGCCTCATATTGCCAGAACGGATCGCGTCTCACAGGTCATGCCACCAGCGGAGTACCCGGGGTGGAGTTGTCCTCCGGTTCCCTGGGTCATGGCCTTCCAGTAGGCTGCGGCATCGCGTTGGCGGCAAAGCGAGGAAAACTGCCCTTTCGGACCTTTGTTCTGCTGAGCGACGGCGAGTTGGATGAAGGCTCTAACTGGGAGGCGATTCTTTTTGCGCCGCAGCATCAACTCGACAACTTGGTAGCCATTGTGGACTACAACAAGATTCAAAGTTTTGGATCGGTGAAGGATGTACTAGATCTCGATCCACTCGCCGACAAGTTCCGCGCCTTTCGGTGGGCGGTGAAAGAGGTGGACGGCCACAACATGCAGGAACTCACGGATACCTTCCGTTCACTGCCCCTGGAGAGCGGTCGGCCCACGGCAATCATCGCACATACGATGAAGGGCAAGGGTGTCAGTTTCATGGAAGACCAGCTTTCCTGGCATTACAAGAGTCCCACCGACGAACAAGTGGAGATCGCACTCAAAGAACTGGAATTCGCTCTGTGAGAACAGCCTTTATTGAGGAACTTATCGCACTCGCCGAAAAAGATGAGCGCATCTGGCTGGTCTGCGGTGACCTTGGCTACTCTGTCCTCGAGGCCTTCAGTGACCGTTTTCCCGATCGTTATTTGAACGCTGGAGTCGCTGAACAGAACATGACTGGCATCGCTGCCGGTCTTGCGCTAACGGGCAAAGTGGTCTTCACCTACTCTATCGCCAACTTCCCCATAATGCGCTGTCTCGAACAGATTCGCAATGACGTCTGCTATCACCAACTGGATGTCAAAATAGTAGCGGTTGGTGGGGGTTTGGCCTATGGAAGCCATGGTTACACCCACCACGGCGTCGAGGATCTGGCCATCATGAGCGCGATGCCGAATATGACAGTAGTGGCTCCTGGCGATCCGGTGGAAGCCCGTGCCGCAACCGCTGCTCTCGTGGCCACGCCTGGTCCCGCCTACCTGCGGCTGGGCAAGGCAGGAGAGGCGACTTGGCATCAGAATGCCATTGATTTCCGCCTCGGCCGCGCCATTCAGATGCAAGATGGTCATGATCTCACCATCCTCAGTACCGGCGGAGTGCTGGGTATTGCTATCGAGGCTGCGCATAGGCTCGATGCAGGCGGATGCTCGACTCGGCTGTTGAGTATGCCAAGTTTGGTGCCGCTTGATGTTGACGCGATCAAAAAGGCCGCCAGCGAGACCGCAGCAATCCTGACTCTCGAGGAGCACGGCATCGGCGGTCTGGGCACTATGACAGCCGAGGTGTTGGCCTCAATCCGCGCTGCTGTTCCCTTCCATCCCCTACGCCTAGGGCGTGATCCGATCCGGCTGGCTGGTTCGCAAGAGGAACTTCGTTCCGCCCAGGGCCTGAGCGTGGAGGGCATTCTTGCTGTTGCGAAAAGGCTACTCAACCCTGAACCGCAGGCATATTCCAATCGTACGAGGATTAGGTAGATGGCGGCGCGGTCGGACGAACTGGTGCACTCGTCCCCTGGTGACGTACACAGTCACCCATTCCGACGCTGGCTACGGGAGGTAGTGGGACTGGATCGTGCTATTTTCTTCACCGTCCTTGCTCGCGGATGGCAGAGTCTTGCCGGGCTGGTGACGATTGCACTTATTGCCCGTTTCCTTTCCCCATCCGAGCAGGGCTACTACTACACATTCGGCAGCCTGGTCGCGTTGCAGATCGTCTTCGAACTGGGATTCTCTTTCGTAATTCAGCAGATGGCCAGCCACGAACGCGCCCTCCTGACCATCTCGCCAGACTACCGAATCAGCGGTGACCCGGTCGCGCATGCGCGGCTGGCTTCGGTCCTCCAAAAGTCGGTACGCTGGTACTCGGTGGCTTCTGCCATCATGGCCGTATTCCTCATCTGTGCCGGGCTGTACTTCTTTACAGCGTATCAACACGGACCGGTTCAAGTGAACTGGAAGGCACCATGGTGTTGCGTTGCCCTTGCTGCGACTCTTACATTCCAGATCGATCCCTTGCTCGCCTTCATGGAAGGCTGCGGATACGTCGCCAACGTGGCTCGGCTGCGGCTCATGCAAGCGGCCACGGGCAGCTTGTTAGCGTGGTTCGCCCTGCTTAGCCATCACGGCCTGTTTGCACCTGCGATGATGATCCTTGGTACCGCGTCGACCGCGCTCGTCTGGCTTTATGGACATAGGCGTTTCCTGCTGGGACTACTTCGGCACCATCCCGGTAAGCATCGTATCCGCTGGGGAACCGAGGTCTGGCCCTTCCAGTGGAAGATCGCGGTAAGCTGGCTCTGCGGCTACTTTATCTTTCAGTTATTCAACCCGGTCCTATTTGTTTACCGTGGACCTGTGGTCGCGGGCCAAATGGGCATGTCTCTCAACGTAGCCACAGCGCTTCAGGCGATCGCCATCTCTTGGGTAAATACAAAATCCGCACCCTTTGGGGCGATGATTGCCCGTAAGGATTACGCGCAACTTGACCGCACATTTTTTCGTGCTCTCTGGCAATCGCTGGGAGTCTGCCTCATTGGCGGACTAGTCTTCCTGACTGTAGCTATCTGGCTTAACCGCGAACAGGTGCCTTTCGCACACCGGTTACTGAGTCCAGCAGTTTTGGCTTTACTTTTTTGCGCGACGACTGTGAACATCGCAATCTTCTCCGAGGCGCTCTATCTTCGAACCCACAAGCAGGAGAAGTTTCTCCTCAACTCCGTGCTGACTGCATCCCTCGTTGCGGCTTCAACCCTATTTTTTGGACGAAGCTATGGAGCGACGGGCATCATCTCTGGATATCTCACGGTACTCGTGGTCGTCGGTCTAGGCCTTGGAACTTTCACCTTTATGAAGTACCGCAAGGCATGGCATGCATAGTGAATCTCCGTTGTTGACGATTGGAATCCCCACCTATAATCGCAGTCGCTATCTGGCCCGTCTATTGGACTCTCTGACACCACAACTAGAGAATGAGACTCGCGTCGAGTTGCTCATCTCAGATAACGCATCTCCCGACGGGACACAGGCCACCCTCGAAGGGTATCGCGAGCAGGGGCTAGTCTTTCGCAGCATCCGCAATCAGACAAATATAGGAGCCGATGGCAATATTGGGCAGTGCTTCGCCGAAGCGGCCGGAAAGTATGTCTGGATTATTGGCGATGACGATGTCGTCATTCAGGACGGCTTGGTATCTATCCTAAGTCTCATCGCCCAGGAAGAGTTCGATATCGTGCATCTTCGTGCGATGGATTTTTCCGAGGGCCAACAGCCCCATATCCTTTCTCGCCCGCCTAGAATCGAAATCATCCACGACCCACGTACCTTTGCGCTCAGGACTCACGTATTCCTGACATTCATCGCTGGAAATATCATCAACAAGCAGCGGGTACTTTCGTTGCCTCACCGCGACTTTTCAGAATTGATGGGCACCAGCCTCGGCCACCTGAGTTGGACATACACTGCCCTCCGTTCCTTCCGAAAGGGAGCCTGCATCCTTGATCCGCTCATTGCGGCTGGTGCCGATGACCGCGGCGGTTACGCGCTTTTCACCGTCTTCGGCACGAACCTCAAACGTATCACCGAGACATGGCTCGTAGAGCCAGACTTGGTGCGTATTGTCATGAACGGCACGTTGCAGACATTTTTCCCTACGTTCGTGCTTCGCTCAAAGCTTCGAGCAGGAAAATTTACAGAGGAAAACCCGGACGTCCTTCTCGACTCTCTCTTCTCGAACAACTACCGCTACTATTTTTTCATCTATCCTCTGCTGAAGTTGCCCAGCAAACTAGCTCGTGTATGGTTGCTCCTGTGTCGTGTGGTTAATCGTTTAGACAAAGTCATCGGAAACCCTATGCTTCGATAAATTGGTCGATAGTTTGAGGTATGTATAGGATTCGCGACAGAATGGGTTGTTTAATTTAATCAGTGCGAAGACGAAAGTACTTTGCTTCTCCAAGCATCCGAATTTTTAAATCCACGATCCGCTTGTCTGCGCAAGATGAGAATTTCAATCCTGCGCGAAGGAGAACGTTCATCGAAGGACTCCTACTCCACCCGAACGCAATGAGACTATTAGCCCAATTAGGCCACGGCCTCATTGCTTGAAGCACTGGTATCTTGCCTCTATGGTTACTTAAACCCCTCGGCGCTATTTTATCTGCTTATTTAAACAGTACGTTGGAAGCGGCAATGGCGATCCCGAACTGGCCTACAACCTGCGATATATCTACAAGCGTGCGCAGCCCTCGGCCTTTATTCAGATTCAACGGGACCACAACCGTATCTCCGGGATAGAGATGCAACGAATTGAACCCGCTTCCGCGTAGAGAAGAGCTGTACTGTTTGCTGATGACAGATCCATCGGCGCGAATAACATAAGCGCGATTTCTGTCTGCATCACGATTTACGCCGCCAGCCAATCTCAAATAGTCGCCGACGCGCCGGCTTGGATCGTACAGAAATGAGTTTTGATTGTAGACCGCTCCATTTATGCTGACCGTAGATGGCAACCGCGGCACGATGAATCGGTCTCCATCTTCTAATGGCAGGTCGGGAAGCTGCGTCAGATCGCGGCTATCGGGCTGCAGATCCAGCACGATACGGCCAGTAGCTCGCGCCTGTCTTAGGCTATTGATGATGTTCTGATTTTGCTGCTGCGCTGCGGCTGCGGCTGCACTATCCTGCGCGCTGATCGCACTATTCGCATTGCTCGTTGCGTTAGTGCTCGCCTGAAGCGCAATCTGCTCCACATATTCATTTAGGCGCTGCTGCTGCACACGACGCGTGGATTCGCGGGTGAACTCGGAGCCAAATAGATAAGCCTCCGAGGTAATGCCGCCAGCTCGCCGCACCAACTGTCGCAAGGTCTCGCCAGGCATTACGCTGTAGACGCCGGAGGAAGCGAACTCGCCTTCAAGCCGGACAAACCGCGTCTGCTGCGCCTGCGGTACACGAATGTCCGCCTTGGAGAAGATGGTGACAACATCTCCAGGGAGTAACTCGAGGTTCTGCGCAGTATCCCCTTCGAGCACTACCTTCCCCAGATTGAAGGGCAACAGAGACGTGGTGAGGTTTTCTTTACTCTGCCGCTCGATAACGGCGTAGCTCCAATTGATGTCCGGTTCGCTCAATCTGACGTCATTGCGAGGCCGGAACTGCCCTGCCGTTGAAGTCGCCACGGTTGTTCCCACACTGGCACTCGCCGCACTCATTCGATTCGAATTGATCGTGGACTGTGAGAAATTATTATTTGGCAGCGAGTTTGTATTGCCGAGATTATTTCCGAAGTTATTTGTTCCATTCGCGGTAGCTGTCGTTGGCGATGTCGATGGTGATTGCGATGTTTGCGCGTATCGATCATTGATCCCGCTGCCAAAGGTCTCCGATTCGGAGGTCCTCGTGCAGTCCAACCTACCATCCATGCTCCCATCGTTCATTTCATTAAAGTTTCCGTCGTTGGTCCCAAACCGCAGTCCAATCAAATTCGGATTTCTCGTTGTTGAGGAGTAACGCCAGATTGGGTTTTCCCCCTCCTCGCCAACCGGAATGCCATAACGAAGACTCGGAATCCCATAGGGCGTTGTAGGAAGACAAGTGGGAATATAGGTCAACAAGGGCTGGCCTAACTGGCTGCGCTTTAGCCAGTAATCACGGGTGATGAGCGCCTCTTTATCCGGCAACAGGTCACGAACACGCATTCCTGGCTTCCATGTATAGCGGCCGGAATTCGCCACATTGCCGCGTAGCGTGATTGAGTCCTTATATTGACTGACCACCGCCACCAGCTCCAATAGATCTCCATTGCGCAGCACGGTCTCGCGCCCCTGGTCATCAAGAGATATCTGCGTCATGCTGCGCATCCGGCGTTCATCCAAACGCTCCAGGCGCACTGTCCCCCTTGAAGCGACATTCGTCAGACCCGCAGCCATCTCCAGAACATCGCCAACGGTCGTACTGTCCGTCGACCTAAGCTCATAAATCGCCGGTGCATTGACACTACCCGCAACAGCCACCTGCGGGCCTACTGGGGGAATATAGATCACATCGCCCGGCAGTAACTGTGCATCTTTCGACTTGTCACCGCGCAGCAGCAGATCATAAAAATCGAAATCGGCAACCACCTCGCCTGACCGCTTTAGCTGAATATTCCGCATACTGCCCTGCGGGGTAGGACCGCCCGTCGCAAAGAGAGCATTCACCAGGGTGCTCAAGGAACTGATGGTGTAGCTTCCCGGTCGCCGAGCCTGTCCCACCACAAATACCTGGATCGAACGCAACTGTCCCATATTCACGTTCAGGTCAAAGTTGCGAAAGACTCTCCCCATCTGTGACTTCAGGAACTCCTGCATCTGCGCAAACGGTAGCCCAGCAACGTGCACTGTGCCAACCCGGGGGATGTAGATGCTGCCAGACCGATCGACAGTAAAGCGGCCATCGAGAGAGATCTGCCCCCATGCCTGAATGCGCAACTCATCCCCAGGCCCAACCACATAGTCCGGTGTCACAGGAGCAAGGTTCAGCGGCGCAAAGGTAGAAGGCGGGTTTCGAAACAGGGCAGCGCCATAGAGAGGCAACATCTTGCCTATCGAATTGGCAACCATCTGTTGAAATTCGGTCGGGGGATCGAGGGGAAGGCGCGCCGCTGCATTCAGGTCCTGCTGCCGTGTCCCATTGCCACTCTGCGTGTTGTCGGTTCCGTTCTGGCTTCCCTGCTGTCCGGGAGCAATAATCTGGGGGCCGGTAGTCTGCTGATTGGTCTGCGACGGATTGCGCACCTGAAAGCTGCCCTGATCACCAGACTGTTGGCATCCAGGATCAGTTGGGCTACACGACTGTTGCCCGGACGAACCCCCGAGCGCCTGACCGTATTGTGCGAATTGAGCGGACGAAGTAAGTGCCCCGAACAGGGTAAAGAGAAGCACATATCCAAAGTTCAATCTGCTGGGGGAACCACTAAACTGCATCTGCTCTAATCCTCGCAACCTTCTACACTCTTAAAACTTTGACCGATTCCTGAAAGGCTGCAAATTCGCAAAATGAACGAATTCGCAATCCACTCCGCTGTTCCTCAACATCTGCATCATCATCCCAGCATACTTGAATGCCTTTGGGTATCGATAGGGAAATAGATGTTACAGACCGCCTGCATTGAGCGAAAACAGCTCATCAGACCTTTACCTCAACTGCCCAGTCTCCACCGCCTGTGCCACACGCAACATCGTCGCCTCGTCAAAGTGCCTACCGATCACCTGGACACCGATCGGCAATCCATCCTTCGTCTCTCCACAGGGCACCGAAATGCCACACACTCCCGCCAGGCTCGCCGCGACCGAGTAGATATCCTCGAGGTACATCTTCACCGGATCGTCGGTCTTCTCCCCCAGCTTAAACGCCGGAGTTGGCGTCACCGGTGCCACCAGGACATCAACCTCCGCAAACGCCGTCAGAAAGTCCCGTGTCAGCAACGTCCTTACCTGCTGAGCCTTCTTGTAGTACGCGTCGTAGTATCCGGCCGAAAGGGCGTAGGTCCCAAGCAGAATCCGCCGCTTCACCTCGGCTCCAAACCCTGCGTCCCGGGTTCTTCGAAACATCTCCGAAAGCGTCTTAGCCTCGGCATCTCTCAAACCGAATCTCACCCCATCGAACCGCGAAAGGTTCGAGGAAGCCTCCGCCGTCGCAATCACGTAGTAGGTCGGAATCGCATACTTTGTGTGGGGTAAATTGACCGGCTTTATCACGCATCCCACCGTCTTCAGACCAGCCAAAACACCCTCAATTGCGCCCCGAATCTCGAGATCCAATCCCTCGCCGAAGTACTCTGCAGGCACCCCAATCCTCAGTCCCTCTACCGGCTTTTCGAGTCCGCCAACATAGTCATCCACCGGACGATCAGACGAGGTTGCATCCATAACGTCATGTCCTGCAAGCACTTGCAAAACAGTCGCTGCATCCTTAACATTTTTTGTAAATGGTCCAACGCGGTCCAGCGAAGAAGCAAACGCAATCAATCCATATCGACTCACTCGCCCATACGTCGGAAGCACACCGACCACCCCACAAAAAGCCGCTGGCTGCCGGATCGACCCTCCGGTATCCGTCCCAAGTGTTGCAACAGCAAGGTTTGCCGCCACTGCAGCAGCTGAACCGCCGCTCGACCCACCTGGAACTCGATCCAAAGCCCTTGGATTCAGCACGGGACCATAAGCCGAATTTTCATTCGAGCTTCCCATGGCAAACTCATCGCAGTTCAACTTTCCAAGCAGAACCGCTCCCGCTGCCTCCAGCCGTCCCACCGCGGTAGCATCGTAGGGTGGTCTATATCCCTTTAGAATCAATGATCCAGCTGTAGCAGGAGCGCCTTGCATCACCAGAACGTCTTTGATTCCCACAGGAACTCCACCCAAGGCCGGCAACGCGTCCCCCTTTGCAGCCATCGCATCGATCTTCGCAGCCTGTCCCAGGGCCCGCTCTCGGCTTAGCGCCAGAAAGCTGTTTATTTCACCATCTCTCGCATCAATCCGCTCATAATGCAGATTTGCCAACTCGTTCGCGGTTATCTCACCGGAAGCTACCGCAGCTCGTGTCCCATCAATCGTCAAGCTTTCTAGTTCCATTACCTTTACACTCACCGTCCTTGCCTCAACTATCGCTCAATTACCTTGGGAACTTTGAAAAAACGACCATCCGTCTCCGGAGCCGCTGCCATCACCGCTGCACGATCCACCGAATGCCGCACCAAATCCTCACGTAAAGCCTCTCCATGATCATGTACAGCTCCACCCAACATCTCTCCTACTTGGGCCATCGCAGGTATACCAGTCGTATCCAGCTCGTTGAGTTGACCGATATGTCCCAGAATCGCATTCAGATCCCGCTGCATGCGCGGCTCTTCCTCCGCCGTCAGTTCCAGGTTCGCCAACTCCGCGACGCGTTTCACATCGTCAATCGATACCCCTGCTTGCGATACTCCTACTTGCTCATTCATCGCCGTTATTCCCTTTCCAGGATTTTTCCCTTTCCACCCTTCACTTCAAAGTGTATCCCGCTCAGCTTGACACCTGCGATACGCCCCATCTCGCCAGCTAGTTGACCTTGCATACTCATCATCTGCCGTAGCCACGCACCGTTCTCTACATCTATATGAACCAGCCCATCCACATACCCGACTACCGTCCCCCGCTCCGCCAAAGCCTTGCCACAAGCCACTGGCCACGCCGCCGCCAGTCTGTCCTCATCTCGCATCGCTCGCAAACTGCGCCCCAGCGACCCCTTAAGTAAATCCCGCATCCCATCCATCGGTAATCAAATCTCCCCAAACCCTATATCCGCACCATAGTTTACGTATGAACAAGCACAGACGGGAACGACCTTTATCTCTAAAGCTTCTTGTCCATGAATGTGGCAGAGAATCCCCTCTCGCCGGTATACCACCTACGTGACCTTGCAGATATCAGCCAGCCGAATCACATTTAAACAACACGCCAGTGAGCTATGTCGCGGATAACTACCAACAGTTCAGCGTTCACAAGGCTCTGCTCAGAATGCCCCATCCTGATTCACTACGGCATGAAACGTCTTCAATAGAATCAGAATGTCCTTCTGTAGCGACCACTGCTCCACATATTGGCAGTCCAACGCCACGCGTTCCTCGTAGCTTACCTCGCTTCGACCCGACACCTGCCAAAGTCCAGTCAAACCCGGTTTCACTCTGCAGTAGCAGTCGAAAGAATCGCTATATTTTTCAACCTCCGCCGCTACAATCGGCCGCGGCCCCACCAGACTCATCTGACCGACCAGCACGTTCCAAAGCTGCGGTAACTCATCCAAGCTGTACCGTCGTAGAAAAGAACCGATTGGCGTGATTCGAGGATCATGCCGCAGTTTGTGTGTTTTATTCCACTCCGTCCGCGCCTTGGGATGCCGAGCCAGGTACTCTTCTAGAATCTCTGCCGAGTTCAAACACATTGTGCGGAACTTCCACATTGAGAAGAACGCGCCATTTTTCCGGATCCGTCTGTGAGAATAGAAGATTGGTCCCGGCGAACTAAGCATCACCATGACAGACACCACTCCCATTGCCAACAACGTCACCGGCGCAGAAAGCAACACCAGCACGACATCGGCACAGCGCTTGATCACTCTATAACGGAATAACCCTGACGGTACGCGGTCAGCTCGGTGCAATCTACTCACCGCCCTGCCTGCCGTCTCCGTATACGAATAAGAATCTTCGATAGTCGCAATCCGCGACTCGGGAGATTGATATTCAGCCTGCATTGATGTCCTGTGTCTGTATGACCACTGCCCTCGCCATACTGGTTGTTCTTATTGTTTATTGCTGCGGCTGATCTTTTCCGTTTTCGCAACTCGATAGAGCCCGTTAACGTCCGCGCTTCCACTTCTATAACTCAATTCATCTCGCCAGCTACGCAATCTTTGCTTTTAGAAGATGGTAACAACGCCTATCCACCTCAAAGGGGAAAAAATCAGTCACTTCGGGCAACTTGCTCAGTCTACTAGTTCTTTCCCTAGACTCCATGAAAAACTATTACTCAATTCTCTTTTTATTCGCCAGCCACTTCCTTATTTGAGACAATCATTTCTTCGCCAGCTAAACTGCTTGGATGCAAGTTATAAACACCCTACTGCAAGACGTCAAACTCATTCAACTGCGCCGCTTTGGAGATAGTCGTGGCTGGTTTGCGGAAGTCTTCAACCAATCAGCGTTTTCCGCCGCGGGTCTCCCCAGCCACTTTATCCAGGACAACCAGTCCTTTTCACGCAAGGGGGTCCTGCGTGGCCTCCACTACCAGCTCGAAAAACCCCAGGGAAAGCTCGTTCGCGTCCTATCAGGCCATATCTGGGATGTTGCCGTCGATCTGCGCCCCAATTCCCCCGACTTTGGTAAGTGGGCTGGCTTCCATCTCCAAGCTGAATCGCCAAATGACGAGCTACAACTCCTCTGGATTCCCGAAGGCTTCGCCCACGGTTTCCTCGTTCTTTCCGACACCGCTGAGGTCCTCTACAAAACCACTAATGTCTACCATCCGCCCGGCGAACGTTGCATTCTCTGGAATGATCCCACACTTAACATCGCTTGGCCGCTGAACGGAGTAACTCCCAGCGTCAGCGCCAAGGATGTCCTCGGTAGCCTGTTTCAATCCGCCGATCTGCCCGAAACTGAATGAGTCCTGGCCTCCTCCGGCGCATCAAGATAGTCAACCTTGGGAGGATTCATGACCGAGACCGGAGTGATCCTGATTGCAGGTATTCTTGCCGGCTGCCTTGATCTCAGCGCTACAACAATGCTGGTTAAGGCCAGAGGCATATCCTTTCAGAAACTTCTTCAGACGATAGCGAGCGGCGTGCTCGGACCACCCGCATATAAACAGGGCGCAAAAAGTGCTGTTCTGGGGCTATTTTTTCACTTCTTCATCGCCTCTACCGCCGCGACAGTGTACTGCATAACCAGCCGCTATCTGACCATCCTATTGGATCATCCTTACTCATCAGGGGTCTTCTTTGGCATAGCCGTCCATCTCTTCATGACCTTTGTTGTGATCCCTCTATCGGCTGCCCCCGCCCCGTTTTCAGCAAAGGCATTTCTTACCCAACTCGTCATTCATATCCTGTTCGTAGGTTTGCCTATCGCGTTTACGGTTCGCCATTTTTCCGCCACCGCGATCGTTTGATCAGCCTCGTTCCAGTAACCACCGCTCGACCTCGTCAAGGGACTCCACCCCCACGTACTGTCCGCCACACTCTTTCGCTTCCGTCCCACTGATCAAAAATGCTTGTCGCAGCCCCGCCGAATTCGCTGCGGCAATATCACTGCACCGGTCCCCAACCATCACACTCTCGGCCAGCGAAATGCCAAACTCCCGAGCACCGCGCCGCAGCATTCCAGTTCCCGGCTTCCGATCCTCATGCTCCCGTTTGTACTCGCCTACCCCATGCTCCGGATGGTACGGGCAGTGGTACACGGCATCCAACTCCACTCCCTCAGTCCGCAGCTCCGCTCGCATAAACCTCATAAGCGACTGAAAGTCCGTCTCCGTGTAGTATCCCCGCGCGATCCCCGCCTGATTTGTCACGACGATCAGCCGATAGCCCAGTCCCATCGCCGTCCTGCACAGCGAGAAGATCCCCTCCATAAATCGCACGTCTTCGTTCCGGTGCAGATATCCCACCTCGACATTCATGACCCCATCACGATCCAGAAACAGAGCCCGTCCACTCATCCAGACACTCCTTTATCTCGACTTGTAGACATGCTGGTGGCTGGGAGCCTCGATCAGCTCGATCATGAAGCGCTGAGGGGTGATCCAGAACTGTACCCGTGCGTCACCATACGCAACAGCAGGCCTCGCAGGCCCAGCAGGACCACATCCCTTGTCGCGTAACTTCTCTCCTTCAGCGTCCAAATTGGCCGTGAGATAGGCAACATGGTTAAGGACGTTTTTCCCGCTCTTTACTACGTTCGCTACAGGGCTCTGCTCTCCCAAAGGTGCAATCAACTCATAGCAAGGACCGTCCTCAGTTCGCCCAAACTGGACGTACACGCCGATGCCCGGATCTTCAAATACCTCGGTCCACTCTTCGATCCCAAACGTGTCACCCAGAAACTCTCGCCCCTCAGCCATGTCCTTCACCACCAGGCCAATATGATCGAATTGCAATTCACTCATAACTCTTCCAGTACCTCTCTCAGAGACGCTCGCCAATCCATCATCGTCCATCCAAATCGCTGCGCCAGTCTGTCGCAGTTCAGCCTTGAGTTCGCTGGTCTCTTTGCCGGCGTGGGATACTCGGCAGTCGCAATTGCCTCGATCTCCGCAAATCGCACCCCCGGCTCTCGCTCCCGCTGCAACCGAATCGCCTCCGCGGCAAACCCGTGCCATGTCGTCTCACCTCTGCTCGTCGCGTGATACACCCCGCTCGTGTCCGCCAGGATCTCGGCCACATCGCGTTCGGCAGCATCTATCTCACAACGCCCAATCACTTGGGCTGTCATCTCAGCAAGATCACGGCTCCACGTCGGAGCGCCGTGCTGATCTCCTACTACGCGAAGCTGCTCCCGCTCCCGCGCGAGCTTGAGGATCGTCAGCAGAAAGTTTTTTCCACGTCCTCCATATACCCAGCTCGTCCGAAAAATTATATGACCAGCACCGCAGGCAGTCAGTGCCTCTTCCCCAGCCAGCTTGCTTGCTCCGTAGACACTCACCGGACCCGTTGCGTCCGTCTCCACATATGGAATACTCCCGGTTCCATCAAAGACATAGTCCGTCGAGAAGTGGATGACACCAGCACCAATCGCCCGCGCCTCTTCGCCCATCGTACGAACGGCCTCGGCATTCACGGCATAAGCCAGCTCCGGCTCACTCTCCGCCCTGTCGACAGCGGTATACGCACCCGGGTTCACAATCCACCGCGGCCGCACCGCGCGAATTGTCTCCCGCACCGAAGCCGTATCCGCAAGGTCCATTGCCGAACGCGAAGGAGCAACCACCTCACCCAGCGGGCCCAGCACTCGCAACAACTCTCCGCCCACCTGCCCCGTAGCGCCCGTCAAAAGTATTCGACTCGAGACCGGACTCATGCTCAATACACCTTCTCTTCCACCATCTGCAGCAGATACTGGCCGTACGAGCTCTTCGCAATCTTCGTCGCCAGAGTCCTTAGCTGGTCGGCATTGATGTACCCCATTCGATAAACAATCTCTTCCGGACAGGCCACCTTCAACCCCTGTCGCTTCTCTATGGTATGGATGAAGGTCGCCGCCTCCAGCAACGAGTCATGCGTTCCGGTATCCAGCCACGCAACCCCACGCCCCAGCAACTGTGTCCGCAGCTGTCCCCGCTCCAGATACCAGCGGTTCACATCCGTGATTTCCAACTCACCCCGTGGAGAAGGCTTCAACCCCTCTGCCACGGCAACCACCTGCGCGTCGTAAAAGTAGATACCTGTGACCGCGTAGCGGGACTTCGGCTTCGTTGGCTTCTCCTCAATCGAAACTGCCCGTCGCTGTGCGTCGAACTCGACCACACCATACCGCTCCGGGTCCAGCACCGGATACGCGAACACCGTCGCCCCATCCTTACTAGCCGCGGCTGCTTGCAAGGTCTTCGCGAGATCATGACCATAGAAGATGTTGTCTCCCAGTACCAGGCAGCAGCCCTCGCCCGCCAGGAACTCCTTGCCAATCAGAAACGCCTGCGCCAGCCCATCCGGCGACGGCTGCACTGCATATTCCAGCGTGATGCCCCACTGCTCGCCCGTCCCCAGCAGCTGCCTGAAACGCGGCGTGTCCTCCGGAGTCGAGATCACCAGAATCTCCCGAATTCCAGCTAACAGCAGCACTGAAAGCGGATAGTAGATCATCGGCTTGTCATAGACCGGCAACAACTGCTTCGATACCGCCTGCGTCACCGGATGCAGGCGCGTCCCCGAGCCGCCCGCAAGAATGATCCCCTTCATCGAGAACCCTCCCCGATAGCCACCGTCGATCGTCCAGCTTCACGGCTATCGTAGTTCTGCGTCATCCACTGCTGATAGGCTCCGCTGGTCACATCTGCAACCCATGCTGCGTTCGCCAAATACCACTCAACCGTCTTCCGCAGACCAGTCTCAAAGCTCTCCTCGGCCCGCCACTTCAGCTCGCCTTCCAGCTTGCGCGCGTCGATCGCATACCGCCGATCATGCCCTGGCCTATCCTGCACATACTTCACCAGCTGGAAGTGTGGTTTGAACTTCGAATCCGGCACCAGCTCATCTAGCAACGCACACACTGTCGTCACCACCTCAAGATTGCTCCGTTGGTTTCCCCCGCCGACGTTATAGGTCTCGCCAATGCGGCCTTGCTCCAGTACCGTACGAATCGCGCGGCAGTGGTCCAACACGAATAACCAGTCGCGCACCTGTTGTCCGTCGCCATACACGGGCAACGCCTTGCCCTGCAGTGCGTTGGCGATCATGAGGGGAATTAATTTCTCCGGGAACTGATACGGCCCATAGTTGTTCGAACAGTTCGTCATGATCGCCGGCAGCTTGTAGGTGTGGACCCAGGCGCGCACCAGATGGTCGCTCGCCGCCTTCGACGCGGCGTAGGGACTGTTGGGCGCATAGGGTGTTTCCTCATGAAACGCCGGGTCGTCCGGAGAAAGCGTTCCGTACACCTCATCGGTCGAAACATGCAGAAACCGGAAGCGTTCCCGTTCTTTCCCCACCAGAGAATCGTAGTAGCTACGAGCCGCTTGCAGCAGCGTAAACGTACCATCGATGTTCGTCCGTAGAAATGCCTCCGGCCCCAGAATCGACCGGTCCACATGGCTCTCCGCCGCAAAATGAATTACCGCCCGAGGCCTATGTTCTTCGAGCAACCTCGCCACCAGCTTTGCATCGCAAATATCGCCCTGCACAAACGTATACGCCGGGCTGGCTGCCACCGAAGCCAAGTTTGCAGGATTGCCTGCATAGGTCAGTTTGTCCAGATTGATCACTGGCCCGCTGCTGGTAGCTAGCCAGTCGAGTACAAAGTTAGAACCGATAAATCCAGCTCCGCCGGTAACCAGGATAGGCGCTGCATCATTGGCCGCGCCCACCTCAACTCTCTGATTGAAACTCATGCCGTTACCGCCTCCACAAGCTCATTACAGACGTTGCTTAACATAAGACGTTTCTTAACATAGTTGAAAGCCCACTAGATCATCGCCCAGAACGGCAGCTATAACAAAAAACAGTACTTCCATACAGATTACCGGACTTCCCTATGGTTTGCGAAAGCAGGCAACTACTGCTTCTCATCCCCTCTCCAATAGGAGGTGAGGTGCAAAAGGTAAATCAATGTCCTCCAAAAACCAGACAGCCAAGTCTCCAGCTCCCGCGCAAATCCCGACGCCCAGACAAGCTGCCGTCCAGCCATCCGGTCCCAAAGGGGACAATCCCTCTACTGCGGGGCCCGGCCAGATCGGCGTCCGCTCCAAAACGCCGGAGAATGCCAAGGGCCGGCTTAATCCCTCCGCTCCCGAGGATGCCAACACAACACCGGGTACAACCAGTAAGAAATAGACGAGTTCACTTTACTAAACTTCCTATTGCATTCTTCTTTCCTCCAGAGCAAGATAATTGGCACTGAAATTGGCCCAAAGCATCATCTGCCGGCACCCCCGCAGAAGCTACACCTCGACGTGGTGCCCAGCCGTGGTGGAGGACTCAAATGACCACTCCAAACCTTACCCCTTCTTTCGATGAATCAAAACTCAACGCCTTCATGGGTCATGCGGTCGAAGACATGGGTGCCGCCATGCACGCCGCTCTCGTCGTTGTAGGCGACAAACTTGGCCTCTACAAAGCCATGGCCAACGCCGGCTCCCTGACACCAGCACAACTCGCGACTAAAACCAGTACCGACGAGCGCTACGTCCGCGAGTGGCTCAATGCCAACGCTGCCAGCGGCTACATCACCTACGACGCCATCAGCAGAACATATACGCTACCTCCCGAACAGGCCTTCGCACTGGCGCAGGAGGACAGTCCTGCCTTTCTCCCCGGAGCCTTCCAGATCATCAGCGCCCTCATGCGTGACGAACCCAAGATCACCGAGGCCTTCCGCACTGGGCGCGGTGTCGGCTGGCACGAACACGATCCTGAGATGTTCCAGGGAACCGAGCGCTTCTTCCGTCCCAACTACGCCGCTAACCTCATCTCTCAATGGATCCCCTCCCTCACCGCCATGCAGGCAAAGCTCGAAGCCGGAGCCCGTGTAGCCGACGTAGGCTGTGGGCACGGCTCCTCGACAATCCTCATGGCCAAGGCTTTTCCCAAATCGACCTTCTTCGGCTTCGACTACCATCCTGCCTCCATCGAGTGGGCCAAGGGAGCCGCCAAAAGTGCTGGTGTCGCCGATCGCATCACCTTCCAGGTTGCCTCCGCCAAAGAGTTCCCCGGAACCGACTACACGCTGGTAACCTTCTTCGATTGTCTGCACGACATGGGCGATCCGGTAGGAGCAAGCAAGCATGTCCTCAGTTCCTTGGCATCCGACGGTAGCTGGATGATCGTTGAGCCCTTTGCCAACGACCATGTCGAAGACAACCTCAACCCCATTGGCCGCGTCTTTTACTCCGCCTCCACCATGGTCTGCACCCCTGCCTCCCGCTCCCAGGAGGTCGGCCTCGCCCTCGGCGCCCAAGCCGGAGAAGCCCGCATAAGAGACGTCGTTCTCAGCGGCGGCTTTACCCAGTTCCGCAGAGCCAGCCAAACCCCCTTCAATCTCGTCTTCGAAGCCAGACTCTGACTTCTTTGCTTATAAACAAAGTTCAAACATGGCAAGATCTCCCAATAGATAAGGGGATTGTAGCCCTTAGAGAGAGGATCGGGCGGTATACGCAAAGCAGCTAACGGGTGGAGCTTTTTAGCCTCATTGGACTTAGGTACACGGGTTATTAGACTCACTTGCTACGGCTCATGGTGGTGATGCCCTACTACAATTCCCGTTTGCATCCGCAAGACTCGCGAATGACTAACGAAACTGGGAGAACTGTTCGGATCGTTGACGAAAAAGAATCGACCTTGATCCTTTGCAACAGCAACTGAGCCGCTACACGTCCGAGCTCTGCGGCAGGCTGACGAACAGCCGTGATCGGAGGCGTGATGAGGGTATAAAAACTAACGTCGTCGAACCCGACGAGCTTAACCTCCTTACCTACTTCAATATTCAATTCGCGAAGAGTCTCAATGACCCAGATAGTAGAGGCGTTATTTGCGGTAAACAAGGCGTCGGGCCGATTCCGCGATTCAAACAGCTTCAACAGAGTATCTTTAGCTTCCATCAGGCTCGACAACTGCAAGATTTTTGAATGGGAAAGTCTCGCATGACGCAGACATTCTTCGTAACCGGCGATACGATCTCTAATGGTTCGCAAGTGATTGTTTGTCACCACACAGGTGATTCTTCTACAACCATGCTGGATAAGGTGTTCCACGGCCATCCGCGCTCCGGCGCGGTTTTCAACCTGTACCGAATCTGTTGTCACCAGTTCGATAGGCCGATCGATCGTGACGACGGGAATGATTCTCGAAGCTATTTCTTTTAAATATTTGTGCCGGCTATCTACCGGCACAAGCAGGATGCCGTCCACGGGATGGTGCGTCATCTGCTCTACCTGTGCCGCCTCGATGGAGGGATCGTAGCTTGAAGCTGCCAACCAAACCAGATAACCGCTTTCACGGGCGGTTTCCTGAACAGCATGGCTAATGATCGAAAAAAAGGTATCCGCCAGATCCGGGACAATCAGTCCGATCGATCGTGACTGCTGGCCAGTCAACATGCGTGCGGCATGATTCGGCCGATAGTTCAATTGGCGAATCGCCGCGCGAACCCGTTTCGCAGTGTCCTCTGCAACATAGGGATGGCCATTGATGGTGCGGGAGACAGTCATTGGTCCAACGCCTGCCGCCTGTGCGACATCCTCAAGCGTTGCTCGTTTTGTGGGGAGCGACTTGCGCACTCTCTCCGCCTTTATGGGAGGCTTATCATAGATTTCCCAAGACCAAGACCTCAGATAGTCCGAATTTATCACCTTTTTTATTGACAAGATAATGCTGGAGTGTGTACATAGATGTGCGTCGTGATAGCGCAATCATAGACGGCATCGCCCTGACAAGAAGTGGCGATGTCCACGTCAAGACCTTTTACTCCAGGTTCAACTCTCAAATGGAGTCGTCGTGATAAGAGTCATTTAGCTATCGCTGTTCACATGGTGTTATCAATCTGTATCTTCCTTGCGTCCGCCGTCGGCATGCGTCGTAAGACTTGTGCGCACTACTTAGAAGCAGTTGCTCCGGGCGCAAATGTGTTCATCAGGCAAGAAAACTAGAGACCTGTGATGTTCACGTATCTCTTACTTTGGAGGCTGGCTTGAAAAACAATAGGTTCAATATCCGTGTCGTGCTGCTGCTTGCAGTGGCTTGTTTATTCGCGATTGCAAATCCAGCGCTTGCTCAATCCGATACGTCGTCCATCTCAGGTACAGTTACTGACGCATCGGGCGCACTCCTTCCGAATGCCAAGGTCACGGTACACAATATGGCAACTGGCGCTGATCGCTCCATTACCAGCAACGAGACCGGCAGCTTTACGCTTACCAATCTGACCTCCGGCAACTACAGTGTTCGTGTCGAATTAAAAGGCTTTCAGACTACAACTCTTAGCGATGTACACCTCGACCCTAGTATCGGCCGCCGCATCGACATCTCCATGAAGGTTGGCGACACCAAAACCGAAGTGACTGTCGAAGCAGGCGCTATCGCCGTGCAGACGGAGAGCGGGTCAGTCGGTCAGCTCATCACGCAGGAGCAGGTGAAGAGCATCCAGCTCAACGGACGCAACCCGCTCTACCTCGCGCAGATGGAGCCCGGCGTCGTTCGCAGCAATTCGATGGCTGCTCTTGGCTTTGGCCTTGATAACCCCCTCAACGTGAACGGCGCGCGCAGCCAGGAGAGCCTGCAGACGTTCGACGGCGCGCCCATGGTACGCACGCGCTCCAACGGCACCAGCGTTGGCGTCGCGGATGTGGACTCAACTTCGCAGGTCCAGGTGCTGACCACCGGCTATCCGGCAGAATACGGCCGCACTTCAGGTGGCCAGATCCGCATGCTTTCCAAGAGCGGCTCAACCGACCTCCATGGGAGCGCCTTTGAATACTTTCGCAACAACGCACTCAATGCCAACACTTGGCAACGCAATACCTCGGGCCTCCCGCGGCAGGCTTTCCGCTACAACCAGTTCGGCTGGAACTTGAACGGCCCTGTCTATATTCCTGGCCATTTCAACAAGGATCGCAGGAAGCTCTTCTTCCTGGTAGGGCAGGAGTGGGTAAAGTACAACCACGATGACACCTCATCGGCCACACTAAAAGTGCCTACGGCTCTCATGCGCACTGGTAACTTCAGTGAGCTGCTCGGCCCGAACATCTTCTACAGCTCCCCTGTACAGATCGTGAACCCCAGCACGGGTGTAGCCTACCCTAACAACATCATTCCCACTGGCCAGCTCAGCCCCAACGGCATTGGCCTGCTCAACGCGTATCCAGCAGCTAATCTCAGCAATAATCCCACCAGCAACTGGATCGACTCTGCTCTCTATACCGAGAGGCAGCGAAAGGACAGCATTGTCGTCGATTTCGTTCCTGCCGACGCTCATCACTTCCGCTTCAGTCTTCTCAACTATAACTACGACGACTACGAGCCGCACTTCGGCAACTTCAATACCAACCCACGCATCTTCCACCGGCCCAACCAGATCGGTGTCCTTCACTACACCTGGACGATCAGCCCCACCATGGTCAACGATGCGTATGTCTCTGGTGCTGCCGACCACGTTGACATCAACATCGACACCTCATCCGGCCTTTACGACCGCACGAGATACGGCATTAATTACCCGTACCTCTTCGGAGCCGCCACCAAGGTCGTTCCCAACAAGATTCCGACCATCCAGCTTCAGAACTTCGGCACGCTCGACGGCGGTCCCTACCCTTCACGCTCCGGCGGTATCGTCTATGACGTTGGCGATACTCTCACCAAGGTCTGGGGCAACCACACGCTCAAGTTCGGCGGGCTGTGGGAGTATTCCGGCGAGAACAACTACGATCAGATCAGCGTCGACAACACGCGGCCTGGCACAACCAACAATCAGAACGGCTTGTTTGTCTTTACCGACACCCGTGCCGGCGGCGCGACTTCAAAGGCAGCTATAGCAAACACCGCCCTTGGTTTATTCGATACCTACGGTGAGATTGGCACGCGTTCCTATACCCTCTTCCGCGGCAACATGTTCGAGGGTTTTGGCCAGGACCAGTGGCGCGTCAACTCAAAACTCGTGCTCGAGTACGGCCTTCGCTACAGCGTCATGATGCCTTACCACACACTATGGGGTAACCAGTCCTTCTTCAGCCCGAAGGACTACAACCCGGCCCTTGCTCCCACGGTCAATCCCTCCACTGGCTTCCTTACCGGCGGAGATCCGTATAACGGTGTCGTCATCCCTGGCAGCGGCTTCCCAAGTGCAGCCAAGGGTCACGTACCGGACGCCATCCTCAATGGCAACTACCAGCGTCTTTTCCGTGGCTATGGCGGCGGCTACTCGCCCACTGTCTACAGCAATATCCAGCCGCGCCTCGGCTTCGCCTACCAGATCGATCCAGGTACGGTCTTACGCGCCGGAGCTGGCCGTTACATGCAGCGTCTCGGCATCAGCGATGCCGTGCACGTCGGCGGCAATGCTCCATTCCAACCGGCATCCACTGTGACCCTCGGTAGCGTCGATAACCCCGGCGGTATCGGCGCCAACGCTCTACCACTCGCCTTTACCTCCCATGCCTTTACCTACCCAAGCCCCGAAGCCTGGGGATGGAACATGACGGTGGAGCATGAGTTTGCGGATGTCGCAACCTTCACGCTCAGCTACGTCGGCCGCCGCGGTTACCATCTTGAGCAACTGGCAAACATCAACCAGCTCCAACCCGGAACTGTGCAGGCAAACCCCACCGTCAAAAACCCGGATGCGCTTCGCCCGTACAAGGGTTTCTCCACCATTATCGAAGCCGAGAACACCGGTGGGTCGTTTTATCACGCCATGCAAGCCAACGTGAAGCGCCGCCTGACGAAGGGTTTCCTCTTTGGCGTCGCCTACACCTGGTCCAAGAGTCTCGACTACGGCTCTTCGAACGGCACAAACATTACCAACGCCTTCGACAACAGCATCATGTACGGACCCAGCGACTTCGACACTCGCCACGTGCTTGTGATGAACTACGTCTGGAATATCCCCTTCGCCACTCACGCCTCCAATACGTTCGTGCGCACGATGCTCGGCGACTGGCAGTTCTCTGGAACCATCCAGGCTCAGTCTGGCCGTCCGCCTTCAGGAGCTGTCTCGCGGAACCTTGACCAGGCCGGCGTCGGTCCCGGTTCAGGCAATCAATACTATGTGCACACGCGCTCGCCGAACCTGCCGCACCAGTTCGGCTCCGCCAGCACCGCCACGTGGTTTGAGCCCGGTGTCTTCCAGCCCGCCGCCCGCGGCACTTTTGCTCCTCGCGAGTCCCGCAACATCGTCTACGGCCCCGGCTTCCAGAGCTTCAATGCCGCGCTCCAGAAGGGCTTTCACATTATCCCGAGCCATGAGAACCATCAGCTGGTCTTCAGGGCCGAGGCATTCAACTATACCAACCACCCCAACTGGGACAATCCGGACGTGAGCCCAACCAGCAGCACGTTTGGAAAAGTGACCAGCAAAGGCACGACCTACGCTTCAGAACGGCAGTACCAGTTCAGCCTCCGCTACGCCTTTTAGCGCGTGACTTGAGCCTTGCGAGACACCGTACGAACCTGAGCGTGCGGTGTCTCGAGAAAACATCAAAATCTTCGGCTTTGACTTTACTGCGGAATAAATCATCCCAACTATGACACTTATGATGCGACTGACATCCCCTACACTCTCACACATCCCTACCACCAAGTCCAAAGGCCAGCACCTTCTGCTCGGTTGTCTCTTGTCGACGATTGCAGCTTTCTCTTTAGCCCCTGCAACTCAGTGTCAGACGATGAAGGCGCCTGACATCACCAAAGTTCCGACTCTTTACGTCGTTCCATACGCGCATCTTGATACGCAATGGCGATGGGAGTTTCCGCAAACCATCAGTGAGTATCTGCTCAAGACGATGCGCGTCAACTTCGATTACATGGATAAATACCCGCACTATGTCTTCAATTGGACCGGATCCAACCGCTATCGCCTCATGAAAGAGTACTTTCCTAGCGACTACGCCCGGATGACAAAATACGTCGCAGAAGGACGTTGGTTTCCAGCAGGTTCGTCTGTGGAGGAAGGAGATGTCAACCTTCCCAGTGCGGAGGGGATCTTTCGGCAGATTCTTTACGGCAATGCATACTTCCGCAAAGACTTCGGCAAGGCAAGCACAGAATATATGCTGCCTGACTGCTTCGGGTTTCCTGCATCACTGCCCAGCATCCTCGCCCACGCTGGCGTAAAGGGTTTCTCCACGCAGAAACTAAATGCACAATGGCAACCGGCTCCAAAGATCGGTGGCCCGGATTCGCCTGAGCATACTCCGGAGGGGATCCCCTTCAACGTCGGCATCTGGGTTGGACCAGACGGAAGCAGCGTGCTCGCAGCATTGAACCCGGGTGGTTATGGCAGTAGCGTCTACTCTGATCTGAGTAAAGAGCCTGGACCCACTCCGCCACGGCCGCAACTCACGAATGAACAAAAGGCCCGCCTGACACCGGAGCAGCTAAGAGCTTTTGAGCGTCCCAGAGAGACGGAGCAGAATTGGGTCAAGCGCCTCGACATAAACGGTAACGCAACTGGTGTTCTCGCCGACTATCATTACGTCGGCACCGGTGATATCGGAGGTGCGGCACATGAATCGACCATAAAGCTTCTCGAAGCCATCGTTGATAAAAGCGAGACTGTATTGCCCGCTCCGCCCAGACCTTTCTTCGGACAAGGAACTGGACCGGTATCCGACGCGTCGGGTCCTACTGTGAAAGTAGGTGATGGTCCGGTGCATGTTGTCATGGCTACGGCCGACCAGATGTTCAACGACATCAAGCCGGGGATGCAAACTCGCATGCCGCGATACCAGGGCGATCTCGAGCTGATCAATCACTCCGCAGGCTCATTGACGTCGCAGGCCTACCACAAGCGTTGGACTATCAAAAATGAACTCCTGGCCGATGCAGCGGAAAAAGCTTCTATTGCGGCCGAGTGGCTGGGCGGTCGGACCTACCCCCAGCAGCTACTCAACGATGCGTGGACTCTCGAGCTAGCCGGACACTTTCACGATACAGGCGCTGGAACCGCCACTCCACGCGCATATCAATTTGCCTGGAATGATGACATTATTGCGTCGAACTTGTTTGCCGGTATTTTCACGAATGCAACTGAGTCGATCGCATCTGACTTCAACACGCAAACCAAAGGAGAGCCAATTGTAGTTTTTAACCCTCTCAATATCGCGCGTGAAGACGTGGTTGAAGCTCAGGTTTCTTTTCCTGATGGCATTCCCCGTGCAGTGCGCGTCACTGCTCCGGATGGGACAGAAGTGCCATCACAGCTCGCTAGCGGTAAGGTTCTGTTTCTAGCGAAAGTACCGTCTGTTGGTTATTCCGTTTACGATGTGCAGCCAGCAGCAGCCTCCAATTCGCGCTCGTCACTGCGGGTGACAAGTTCATCACTTGAGAATGATCGCTATCGCATCAGCCTCGATCAAAACGGCGACGTCTCAAGCATCTATGATAAGACCCTGAAGAAAGAACTGCTCTCAGCTCCCATCCGGCTGGCCATCTCTACCGATATTCCCAAAATATATCCCGCCTGGAATATGGAATTTGAACAGGAGCAGGCAGCTCCGCGTGCTTATGTTAGCGGCCCGGCCCAGGTTCGCATTAAAGAGAATGGCCCCGTTCGTGTCTCTCTCGAGGTAACCCGTGAGACTGAAGGATCAAAATTTGTTCAGACGGTAAGCCTTTCCGCAGGAGATGCAGGCAATCGCGTGGAATTCGGAAACGCGATTGACTGGAGGACGTTGGCGGCTAATCTCAAAGTATCCTTCCCTGTTGCGGCATCGAATGAAAATGCAACTTACAACTGGGAGATCGGAACGGTTCAACGTCCCAATGCCCAGGAGCGCCAATTCGAAGTCGCTTCTCATCGATGGATTGACCTAACGGACAAGAACGGCAGCTTCGGCGCTACTATTTTGACCGACTGCAAGAACGGATCCGATAAACCCGACGACCACACTCTTCGGCTTACCCTTATCCGCTCACCGGGAATGCAGCCGCCTTCCAATGGACGCCCACAGGCCTACACAGATCAGGCAAATCAGGACTGGGGTCATCATGAATTTGTATTTGGATTGTCAGGACACGCCGACGACTGGCGTAAGTCTCAGACAGACTGGCAAGGCTACCGTCTCAACGATCCACTGGTCGCCTTCAAAACCACAAAACACGCTGGTTCACTAGGCAGAAGCTTCTCTTTGCTTCATCTAAACAATCCCCGCATTCGGGTGCTGGCCATCAAGAAAGCGGAGGCAAGTGACGAAATCATTCTCCGGATGGTAGAGCTAGACGGCAAGCCAGCAAAGGATGTAAGCATCTCTTTGGTCGCGCCGATTCTATCCGCCCGGGAGGTCAATGCACAGGAACAGCCTGTTGGATCAGCGAGCATCGATGCGGGCGCACTCACGACATCCTTTACGGCATACCAGCCACGCACATTTGCGCTGCGCCTAGCTTCGTCGAATCGGAAGTCTGCTCCCATCCAATCGCAGCCTGTGGAACTGCATTATGATCTCGCCGTTGCCAGCAATGACGATACTAAAACCGAGGGCGGCGGATTCGATGGCAGAGGAAACACTATGCCGGCAGAGATGTTGCCTTCTCAGATCACTTATCATGATGTGCACCTCAACTTAGCGCCTGCCAAGACAGGGGCTTTGAATGCAGTCGTTGCAAAAGGTCAAACGATCAAGCTACCTGCGGGTCACTATAACCGTGTCTATATTTTGGCGGCGTCATCGAATGGAGACCAAGCCGCTGAGTTTAGGGTTGGCAGTAACACCGTTCACCTAAACATCCAGGATTGGAGTGGGTTTATCGGTCAGTGGGATACACGTATATGGAAAAGCGCGCCGGAGCGCGACTGGGCGATCTCAGCAAATCACGCTCCTTGGCCTCCGGCCGATGAGCAACTCCGAGAGCAGCGCCCTCAATCCCCCCGCTACCCGGAGGACTACGTTAGCCTCGAGGCTGGTTATGTCAAACCTGCTGCCCTCGCGTGGTATGCCTCCCATCATCACACTGCCGAGGGACTTAACGAACCGTATCAATATTCCTATCTTTTCGCCTACCCAATTGAGCTCTCCGGAGATGTAGGTGTACTTACCCTGCCAAAAAATGACAAGATCCGCATCCTTGCAATCTCGGTCGCCGAGGAGAGCCCCACATTACAGCCCGCTCAGCCTCTCTATGACAGATTGAAATCAAACTGAACAGCACAAAACAACGATGGCTTCCGCCTCAGCTAAGTCCGTCTCGCAACGGCGCGCCACTGAGACAGAATATGTGCTTTGTCGTGAGTTGACTAAGCACTAAGACTGGCTCCGTTAGCTTGCGCCGACGAAAGCTTCAACCGGCGCCAGCTGTTAGATAGCGGCCGAGGGATCCACGAATTTGGCTCCTCACGATAAGACGCATCTAAGCGGCGCTGTTCTTGCCAGCGACGCGGTAGCGCTAGATTGCCATCTCTAAACAGCTATTCGCTATCGATGGTCATGGCGTAAAGGGTGTCGCCGGCGGCTACGATGATACGTTGTCGGTTGTCGAGGGTCCAGGTGGACGGACCGTTGCTGACGCGGGTGTTGAGGGGCTGAGACCAGAGGATGGCACCGTTGGCTGGATTGAAGGCGGCCAGACGATTGGAGTCTCCGGTGAAGAGAAGGTTGCCGGCGGTGGTGAGGATTCCTCCGGAGATGCCGCCGCCTTCAGAGCCTTCGCCTTTAGGGCTGTGCTTCCATTTAATGTTGCCCGTCGTTACGTCGAGGGCAATGAGAGAGGATTTGGGATCGAAGGTACCGGAGCCTCCGCCTGCGTAGCCTTCAGGCTCAGGCGAAGTGTCGTAGAGGTAGGCGACACCGTATCCCTCGCTAGCATTGACGTAGAAGAGGTGTGTGAGCGGGCTATAGCTGGGCGGCGGCCAGTTGGTGGCGCCATTAATAGGGATGTCGACCATGGAGCCATCGACCTTCGGCTCTTTGTCTGGATCCGGAATGGGCTGGCCACGCTGGTCGATTCCTTTTGACCAGTTGGCTGTGTTGCTGAAGGGTTTGGAAACGAGGTATTTCCCATTGGTGCGGTCGAGAACGAAGAAATAACCACAGCGAGCAGCCTGGGCAAGAAGCTTGCGGGGTTTGCCATCGATGACCATGTCGAAGAGGACCGGGGTTTCGACGTTATCCCAGTCATGGGTGTCGTGAGGCGAGGCCTGGAAGTACCAGACGAGCTTTCCAGTATCGGGGTTGAGGGCGACGATGGCGTCTGTGTAAAGGTTGGCGCCCTTACGCCCCTGTCCTGCGAAGACAGGGTTGGTGTTGCCGGTGCCCCAGAAGATAAGGTTGAGATCGGGATCGTAAGTACCCGGGAGCCAGGTCATGCCGCCGCCGTGATCCATGGAAGCTTGGTTAGGCCAGGTCTCGGACCCAGGGTCACCCATCTTAAGAGGCTCGCTCCACCAGCGCCACTGCTGCTCACCGGTCTCGGGGTCACGGGCTTCGAGGTAGCCGCGGACGTCCATGGCATCTCCGCCTACACCGATGAGAACGTGATTTTTAACTATGACAGCGGAAATGGTGGTGAAGTATTGGAGCTTCTCATCGGCGACTTTTTTGCGCCAGCGCTCTTTACCGGTCTTGGAGTCCAGCGAGATGAACCAGCCGTCAGGAGTGAGGAAGTAGATCCAGTTGCCGTACATACCCACGCCGCGCTGACCGAGGAGGTGGCCGCCGTGGTCTTCGAAGTCAAAACGCCAGAGTTCTTTGCCGGTACGAGCGTCGATGGCGAAGACGTGGTCGGGGATGGTGAAGTACAGAACTCCGTTGACCATGAGCGGCGTGGATTTGATGACAGGATTTCCGATACCACGGAGAGGGCCTACCCCGGTGATCTTGTAGGTCCAGGCGACTTTGAGCTGGGCTATGTTTGTTTGATTGATCTGGCTGAGATTGCTGAAGCGACGGCCGGAGTAATCGCCGTTGTAGGTCGGCCAGGTGTCGGCGGGCTGTTGGAAAAGCGTGAGGGCTTTGGGATCCAGTCCTTGCGGCTTCGATCCTTGCCCAAGCACGAGCATAGGGGTGAGCAGTATAAGAAAAACAAAGATGCGAAGCTTCATTTGAGAGTCATGAGATATCGAGTGAGGTTGTGGAGATCATCATCAGTGTATTTGGGTAGGAGGGCACGGTGCCCCCCAAGCTTGTCCGGAATATCGACGGTGACGGTGGGGGTAGACCAGGTAGAGGTGCCACCGGCGTCGATGCGGAGAGTGGTTTCAAAGTCGTCGTAGTGGATGAGAGTGCCGGTGAGCTTTTTCCCATTGTTTGTGGTGACAGTAGCCTGACGGGGTCCGTGGGTGCTGGGCCATGCAATGCGGGCGAGCATGGCTGCGGGTTGCGGGTATCTGGTGCCAATGGTTGCAAGATCCCCAGCAACGGAATGGCAGGTGGCGCAGGTGGCGGCGAAGAAGACTTTCCCCTTTTCTGTATCACCGCTGATGATGGTGTTGCTATGGGTGTATAGACCGCGATTGGCGGCGAGTTCGACTTGGAGATGGATGTATTCCGCGATGTCGTAGATCTGAGTGTCGCTGAGGTTGGTAAAGGCTGGCATGCCCCCCTGGGGCCGACCGTTCTTGATTACCGGGCCGATCTCTTCACCTTTTTCATCATGGAGGACGAGGACAGAGCGGACGAGATTAGGACCTTGCGCTCCGCGAGCTGAGGGCCCGTGGCAGGTGGCGCAGTTTTCTTTGTAGATAGGCTCACCGAGTTTAGCGGCCGCGGTATCGGGGGCAGGGCCAAGACCGAGAAAATCGTGGGAGTTGCGAGTGGGGGCGGTGCGGGCTGGGGTTTGTTGGTCAGGCTCTTGAGCATTGGCTAATACGGGCTTCAGATGGATGTAGCAGAGTGCGGCAGTGAGGCAGAGAAGGCTCGTGGCTGACAGCAGGATGGTTGATGTCTTCGACATTGCGGGTTTGGTTAGCCTCTTCTCTTGCTCTCACCGAGACCTCCCAGGTTCGGCATGTGCTGACGTCGACGGGGCTGATCCCGAGAATGCGGCTCGCCTCGGTTCACCTTCCAAATTCGTTGACTCAAGCTAGACTACGGGAGGTACAAAAGTGTTCCTCAAGTATATCCATGGCATAGATCCTCGTGTGGCTGGTAGCCCCACGAGGAATCCAGCAATTAGAAGCGGTAGCAGAACGCCTGCTAAGGCTTGGGTGCTATTCATTACCTCAACCTTGAGGCTCGGACGCTCCCATGCCATCGCAAACGGACACGACGAATTTGTCTTCGCATCGGCACGTCCCTCGATCACCTCCGCCACGATACTGTTCGCGCCAATAATCAAGGCAAGTTCTGTCATCTTCACTGGCGATTTGGTCCAGCACTCACCACGACATACAATGCTTACAAGGCTTGGTGAACGGGAGGGATGTATTCATCCATAATGCGAATGCTGGACATAGCAACATCGTTATGTCTGAGCAACATTCCATCCAACAGCTGAAGCGGTAGAGTGTTCTTTTGAGAACCTGCAGTTTCAGCGTAGCTCCCGGAACCAAGACGAAACGACAGCCATTCGCTACACTTCCTGTTACACCGAAGGGTAAGGGCGGCCGTAAGTTATTGAAGGGCCTGTAGCTCAACGGTTAGAGCAGGGGACTCATAATCCCTAAATTACGCTTAATTACGGTTGACTATGGTCGATTGCACTAAACTTCGGCAATTGGCGCCGAAGCCAACTAAAGGGCCCATAGCTCAATGGTTAGAGCAGGGTGCTCATAACGC
>JAOAPB010000107.1 GCA_025462645.1 Edaphobacter sp.
AGCAATGAGGACCAACTTGCGAAGGCGGGGCGTCATGGCTGGGGCTCCATTCTTCGTTAAAGCAGGGACACACCCAGATCGAAACAGACGAGATTTCCTCTCGTTTACAAGCTTTTCTCCTTAGGGGTCCAGATTCTCTCGACAGTGTCGAGAGAATCGTCAAAGTCATTTTCTTTCCAAACTTCATCACCGATATAGCCCTCCAGAACGTGATTGTCGGCAAGGAGATCGTAGGCCCCAGATGTAACGGTGAGGTAAGCCCGTCGGGTGGGAGGGTATAGCTTGCTCCTGCATGGCAGGAGCAACGCCCGGGGCGGGAAGGACGGGCGCTAGAAAAGGAGCCTGCCGGTTAGCAGGCTCCTACTGGGAGGATGTACGAAGGCTAGGCAGCCTTCACCTTCTTCACGGCTTTGGGCTGGGACTTCGCTACTGTTTTCTTCGCGGTCTGCATCTTCTCTTTGGCGGCGAACTCCTGCTTGACCTTGAGAGCGATGGCGTCGGTATTCACCTTATAGACAGCGGCGGCATCGTGAAGCACCTGCGAGGGATTACTACGCCAACAGCACAGGCTTGGGCGTGCTTTCCACGGCTTCAAAGGGCGTGACGCAAGTCACTGCTGTTTACGCAGGAATTTATGGCGCAGTTGGGGTGCGATAGTTGGAGGCGAGGTGGCAGCGGGTACTGCTGCTGCTCGGAGCAACCTCATCTTCCAGTCAGAAGAGCATGGAGTTGGCCTAGCTAATCTCTTGAGGCTGGGTCATAACGTCCCAATCGCTGAGATCGGCGAAATCAAAAATGCGATTGCTACGGCAGCTGCCACCGGAGCCATCACTAGCATGGGAGGCAATGCATTCCAGGGAGTCGTGCAGGTGGCGGGGACGTTCATCCGGTTCACAGGTGCGACAACTCCGGCTGGAACGATCATCTCGAACGTGATGGGCGCAGCCCTTCAGAAGTGAGGCGTATATGAGATGGGAGAATCTTCGTAGCCTCTTCGGTCAACGCGGTGATCCTTGGATAGATGAGGTTCATAGTGTCGAACCTCGGCCACTTAATGAACGTGAGGCTGGCTGGGTACGGGACATCTTGCAGGTCAATGACGAATGGCGAGACGCCGATGTCAGTCAGACTAAAGTCGTCGCCGAAGGTTGGTGCGGCGAGAATGGCGTCAGTCTGAGCATGATCCTGCAAGCGCCCGAGCCGGAGAATCACAACGCGAAGTCAGAGAGAGAGTCTGTTGGGAATCTCTGGATAAATACGGACGATGGCAGCGTCATCAATGTCCAGCTATCTCAGTTCAAGGATCGACTTCAGGAGATATACGTGCTCTTCGTCGATACCAAGAACCCAAAGCGGAAGCTTCCCGAAACATGGACTGAGGTCTAGCGCGAAGCGGCCAACCTATGAGCGGCCTGTTGCAGACGAAAGAAGCACTGGCGGATCTGGGCGACCGGCTGACCGCGTGCCCGATGGTGGCGCAGTACGGGGCCGAGGAACCGGGTGCGCTGCTGCTGGCCTTCTCCGATCTGGAGGGCCGTTCCGGGTGTTCCTTGACGAGCAACTGCCGAAGCTGGCCGACCCGACCGTGCAGGGTGAGCAGCTAGAGGACTTCCTGATGGACATCCGAGAGGAGTTCCGCCACATCCTCTACCATCTCCACGACCCGGAGTTCTTCCGGGTGGTGGAGCCGACGCACGACTGGCTGACCTTGGCAGAGACGGCGAAGAAGCAGCGGAGCACCATGCGGCCGTAGAGGATGCCGGGGAGATTGACGTCGGCAGTGTATTTGCCCTTGCCCATGACCTTGGCTGGGCCGTCGTAGCGTATGGTGGGCTTGCCGATGTAGGTGAATTCGGCGTTGGCTGTGAGCGGCGGCGGCTCGTCTATTGGGACGGTTCGCTCTTTCTTTTCGAAACCATTTTGGGGGATACCAAAGACGAAGGTGTCGGTGCGGGTGGCGGTAGGTTTCGTTGTATCGAACGACAAGTCAGGCCACCTTTCCTGTGACGAGTGCGACGAGGCCTGCCGCGTGGGTTCGTTGCTGTGCGACGTCGAGTGTTACGGCAAAGATCTTCGGATAGGTTCCGCAGCGGCAGAGATTGCCGCTGATGGCATGCTTGACGTCGTCGAGACTGGGGTTTGGATTGCGCTCCAACAGACCAACGCGTAGTCGTTCGTGCCATGCCTCGGCCTGAATGCCGAATCCTCATACGCAATAAAGTGGAACAATCCGGTAGTCGAGATTAGAGCGTGGTTGCGGAGAAACAGAATTTTATTCGGAACTGCCGCAACGTCGCTGCTATCCATTGTGGCGTTGTTGGTGTCGTGGGAATCGGTGGCTGCAGGATGTCATGCACAGCCGGAATCATTGCCTTGCGCGCAAAATTATCGAGATCCACTTTGGTGCCGCTGGTTGGAGGAACGCAGATGATCGTTACCCCTATACAAAGGCGCAGGCTATGACATGATCATAGACGCCCTTATGTCAGCTGGTCGGGCTCAATTGGCGAGTTCAGGCCGATATACTCATTGAGCAGTTGATTCCCTGCCTCGAGCACCAAAAGGAAGGAGTCGGCAGGCATTGAGATACCCCTTAGGGACAAGGGTAATTTCATTGCTGAATTTCCTCTGCTCTATCTGCCGATGACTACACTGTGGTGACGGGTTGCACCTACGGCTGTAGCTGCACGGCAAAGCACACTCCGCGCTCCTCTGTTTACAACCCTCCAAGCGTTGCAATCTTTGCTTCGTCGCGATAGAGGTGCCTCGTGAATTGTGTCTTGACTTGGCTGGGATTTCCGAAAAGACTCAGCTTCGACAAGGTGTCCCCTGACGAACATTCCAACCTGAGATCAGCCATCCCCTCTGAGTAAAGCCCACCCAATAGTGGGACGTCGAAGATGAGTCATGGACACCCCCTTGAGTGTCCATGACTCTATCCAAAGCCGCAGAGGCATATCCCTGCCGCGCTAGCGGCTTAGTGCAAATCGCCGATGCGCTCAGTGATAACACAGGACAGGAACCCAAAGGTGGGTTGCAGGCGAATCACGGATGATTCGGGCGGATTGCGACGCATTATCTCGGCTATGGTTTTACACGGAAACCGTAGTAGGTGGCGCCTCCTGCACCAACCATATTGCGATACGCCGCATAGCTCATTCGGCTGTTGCGACCGAGCGGATCCCAGTAGAGAAGGTCGCGGGTGAACCCCTCTTCCACGAAGCCGGTCGCGATCATGTAATGAGTCCCACTGGCAAAGATGAAGGGGCGATCCCCATTGATCTCCTCCTTGACGTCGTCCCAGGGCAGGGCCACCGCGCTGCTTCCGTTGTGGCTCAGTCCAGGCAGAAGAAGAGGACCTTGTTGGTCGTCTTCATTCTGATAAAGCCCACGTACGATCTGTTGCTGCGTGAGCATGTCCACGCCAAAAAAGTTTCGGATCATAGCGCTGGTGGCGGCCCAACACCAGTTGGGCTTAGCTTGCGTGATACGAACCAACCCATTAACATGATCTTCGGAGCGTTCGGCGGCTGGAGGAGGGAGTTCACCTCGCGGACTCTCAAAATCGGTGAGGATATCCGTAAGGGCATTGATCGTTCGATTGAGTCGTCGTCGTGAAGCGAACTCTTCGGTGTGGCCGGAGAGCTTCAGGTAGTCCCAGACGAGGTCGCGGATGCCGAGGACTCGAAATCCCCATAGGAAGGCAAGCTCGGGCATCTCGCCTTCCTCGCGCTCTTCGACGGTCAATCGAATTGCGAGCGGAGCATAGCGAAACTTGCCGATGAGCTCCTCCCTGGGCCAGAACAGATTCACTTCACCGCCTTCGCCATCCTGGCGAACGAAGCGTGGAGTTCCGGAGTCCCCGACACAGAGCTTGTCGAGGACGGGATTGATAAGTTCAAACAAGGTGCTGCGATCGGTGCCCTGCCTGCAGAAGATCTTGAGGTCGAAGCGATGGAGCGGCTCGATCTCTTCCATATGCTCGTACTCGGAGTACTCGCCGTGCAGCCGGGCGGCGAAGCATCCGGTGATCGCGAGTTGAATCTCCAGATCTTCTTCCTGGTTACGGAAGAGGTCGGAGGAGTTGCAGACATCGCGGATGGCTCGACCGATGCCCTTGCGGTTGCGACGAAAGAACTCGCCACGGGCGACCAGATGCTTTTCGACGGTCTTAGCGAGGGCGTTCATAAACCAGCATGCGTCGAAGGTCTCCTTCTCGTGCTCCTTCTTTCGTTCCGCGCGCTGGAATTCTTCCTCCGTCTTATCGGACGGCTTGACCTGCTTCGAGAAGTCGAGGCCGGGCGGATACTGGATGTTGCTCCCGGACTTGAACCGCTTCTCGAACGCCTCGTTGACCTCTCGGCCGAAGCCCTGATCGACTTTCAGCCGATGCGCGTCGACCAACTGCCTAAGGACGCACAGGATCACCTTCGAGCCGTTTTCAAAGTGTCGGGCACGGCTCACCGCCTTCGCCATCTCCGGCGGAATGCCGAGGACCTGTGCGTCGATTGCGGCATTGGTCTTATCCGTCGCAAGCAGGGCGGAGAGCCGTTCAAGGCGCTTCTTTGTCTTCTTGACCGCACTCGAGCCGGGGATCAGGGATTCGCGAATGAGCATGACGTACTCGTTCACGTAGTAGAGCGGACCGGGATAGACCATTCCATCGTCGGCCTTGATAGCGTCGGCCTTGAGGCCCCACGTCTCCCAGATCTCCCAACTGTCGCGGTGGGGCATGCCGATGTCGATGAGCTCCGCCTTACTGTTGTGGCGGTTGGGGTCTGGATCAAGCTGCGAGTCGGAGTCGAGCTGGGTCATGAGATGGATGAGCTTATCGTCTTCGTCCTCGGCGGAGCTGGCAAAGTTGCTCTCGTCTTCGCCTCCGTCGACTGGCCCGTGGCCAAACTCTCCGACGTGGTCTTCCATGAGTTTGATGAACTCGTACTTGCAGGCGCGGAGGTGGAGAAGGCAGTCGTTGTGGACCTGGCTGAAAAGCTCATACCAGCGTCGCGGCGGCAGGTTGGGATTGATGATGATGCCGGTGTCGAAGTCGTTGCTGCCCTGGTCCGGAGTTCCCATCATGTAGTAGAGAGCTCGCCCTCCCTTCAGGTAGAAGAAGAGATTTTCTTTGTCCCGCCGCATGAGCACTTGATTGAGCTCAACCAATTTCTTGGTAAGCCACTTATGCAGAAAATTGCTTCTGGCGTTCGCCATTGCATGGAGAAGTCCCGTAACTTCACCGCTGAGTGCGGACTGCAGATCGGTTGGAAGTACAGTCTCAGTCAGGAAGCGGTATTTGACTAATAGGCGCCAGAGATAAAAGGTGTCGATGACGTAAAGGTTGGCAATGCAGCAGAATCCGGCGAGCAGGTTTTCGAGACGCGTTGCAAGTTTTTCCGCGCGGCTGATCAGAACTGACAGATCTTTGCTCGTCGGACGATGGACGCTCGCGACAAGGCTGGTCAGTGCGAGGATCTCGTCGAGAAGACTCTGAATGGAAGCGGGAGGGTCGGGCAGATCCGCAACGATCTCCGCGAGCCTGATCAACTCTTGATTAAGCTTCTTCGATAGCTGGCCGGGCGCGTCGCGCGGGTCGTCAAAGGTCTCCAGCTTGCGGGCCACACGGTTCAGCTTGAGCAGCCGCTTCCCGCACTCGGCCGCTCTCTCCTCGAGGAAGAACTTCTGGACCCTGGGCGTGGACGGGAGGAGTTGGGGAGTGGCTGCATCGAAGTAGAAGTACTTCTCAAGCTCAGCCCTGGAAATGTTTTTCTTCTGCTCGTCGCTCTGCACGGCACGCATGGCCTCGCGCACGACGCGATGCTGGATGTTCTGCAGGACCTGCATCGGGTGGATGGCGGCGCACTTCCAGGTATATGCCATGTCGGCCTGCTTGGGCAGCACGGTCAGGCAGCCGGAGAGCGTCTGCTTCTGGATTGCAAGCTCGCCGATGCGCTGCAGTACCTTACGAGGCGACGAGAGGCTGCCGCTTGTGCCGTCTGAACTCAGCGAGCCATTGGAGGCAGCAAGATCGGATCGGCTTGCCCTCGGGACTAAGGCGTACTCGGCAACTCTTCTCTTTGGCATAGGGTTCCTCAAGGGGGAAGATCAGACCCAGGCCGGCGCCAGGCGATAGGTGGACTCTAGCGGGTTGCAGGGAATGCAAACTTGGCGCGGTTTCTGTTTCTGCATAGGGAACTACGCGGAATCGCGCATGGAGACAGGGAATGGAGCTATGACGTCGTTCGCAGTTCGCTGCTGGCTCAGTGCCTGACTGCGGGCTTTTGTGGTGTGGGCGTGGAGGATGGTGCGGCGGGCTCGATGCCGCATGCGCCATGATCTTGGCCCAAAAGCCACAGCCCTCACTGCGCAGCAGTTGTCCAAGGAATCGACTAACTACTCCTAATAGCTAGTTAAGACTATTGGGGTCCGCCCCTATGCGATGGCGTGACTTGAAAAAGATGAACTGCTGCTTTCTCGTTCACCTTCAATCCCTGCTCCATTTGCGTATACATGCGCTCGAGAGGTTCCGGGGATACGCTTACATCGCCACGAAATGGATTATCGAAAGCTGCCGCCAGCGCGATGATAAGACCAAGAAGGCATGAAAATAACTGACGACTTCATTCTGAGAACACTCTGTCCTGTGTAACTCTCTGACCCACCGCCGCGATAGCTGCATTCCTCCGACACCAAATATCGAGCACAACAAGATGCTTAGCAGAACTAACAACCATGTCGAAATTTTCATATATCCAATTCACTGCTTCAACCTCACTTGCTCTTCGCTTGGCAACATCTGGGATAAGGAAGGTGACGACGCAACTAGATCGTGCGTACGAACAAACCGAAGCGAATCGTTGTGCCGGATCGACCGCTACCGAGCGGAACGGCAGCAGAGTCCGAACTCCATCTCCTCATAAAGGCGGTGTTTTAGGCTAATGTTCCTTGCTTCCAAAGGTTGTTCAAGTCTTCCGGAGGGCCGTTGAAGAAGCTGCGATCGCAGATCCCGACTCCAGGCAATGGCTTACTGGGAATGCCTACTGCGCCATCCGTATACTGCCAGAGCTTCCAAGTGCTCCAGTTGCTGGGCACCCGCGGTTTGTCGTCATATTGCGAAAGCCAGAGCCAACAGTATGCCAGCACGCGGTCCGGCTTGCCGGCGAGAAGGTGCTTCAGATAGTAGCCACCGTAGATGCCGGGCCAGCGGCCAGTCTGCTGTTGCACAGATTGAACGAAGGTACGTGCCTGGTCGAGGGTCATACTGGGACCAAGGCGATTGACCTCAAGATCAAGCACGAGAATGTCCTCTGAACTTGGGTTGACTGTCTCCAGAAAGTGTTTTGCCTGCGTCTCTCCATCTTCATCGGTCCCAAAGTGGTAGGCACCCCACAGGAGGCCTGCGGCCTTGGCCTTCGGCCGAGTGAGCAGGTACGCAGGATCGCGGAAGAGGCAGCCCTGGGTAGCTTTGTGAATAACGCCGAAGATCCCGTTGGCCACGGCGTGCGAAAGATCGACGGAACCGTTGCAGTGAGAGATATCGATGATGGTACATGGGTAAGCGGGCTGCGGGTCAGCTGGGGCTTGCGGTACGGGCTGCTCGATTCCGTGGCTGAAGGTCTGCTCGGCCATCGCGCCGAGAGAGTGTACTGCCTCCCCAAGAGACGACTGCTGCCCTACCTGAACTGGAGGCTCTCCTTCATCGGAACCGGGCTCGCTCGCCAGAAGCGTTTCGGGAATCGGAGTCGGCTCCGAAGTCGGTCCGAAGGCACTCGACGATCGGACGGGACCGTTCAAAATACCCACGACACCGTTCACATACTTATGTATCGCGACCTCCAACTCCTGGTCCGAAAGAGAATAGTGAGCTGCGAAGGTCCCTAAATGGGGAGAGACCAGACTGGTGACCGACTGCAGCTTGGTTTCACCACTCGTGTTCTTGTTGCTGGCCATCTCAACCACACAAATCGCCCGCACAACGGAGTTATAGATCGGACCTTCGAGTGGAAAGAGTAGATCGAACTCGGGCTCGATGGCCTCGGCCACCTTGGCCACCACAGGTACAACCTTGGTGAGCGCGTCGAGACCAAGATGACCTAGATGGTTGAGAAAGGAGAGCGCGTGCAAAGGTCTATGCTTGGACGTAGATGCTGGGACTGCCACAGGTCCTGTTGACTGCGCAGAGTCGTTGCCAACCACTGCTGTGGGCATTGGCAGTTCGCTGAAGGCGGTGTGCTCCCCTGTCTGCGCTTGAGCAGTTGTCGGCGCGGGAGCGAGCTGTCTGGGTTCTGCGTTCGGGTCCATATCTCTCCTTGAGGTACGTTTGGCGCGTTCGATAGAAGTCATCAGCGCATGCTTGCGGGCTTCGATCCAATCGATCCAGCCGGGATGATGACGAGGTTCGTTTACAGAAATTGGAGTATCCTCCCGCCTGATTCAATGGAAGTGGCTACGGTTAGCATCTTGCCTGCTCAACCCTGATGTGGCGCCGCATCGGCATCAGCGAGTGGCGGCTGAGTTGCCTGCGCCTCGGCCCGGTCGGTAAGTTGGAGGAAGTCGGCAATCAGACCAACCATGCCGGGCTCAGGGAAAGAGAGAATAGTGCCGTGATCGCGGTCGGGAACCGGGGTCATGGGAATATCACGCCTGTCCGTAGTCGACAGAAAGCCCGTAGTCGACGGAGAGATGGAAATGCGCGGGGTGCGGGTTCCGGAGGTGGAAACGAGCCACGCACGCAGAATGAGCATCCCGGCGCGTGAACAATGGCGTCGAAGTTGTGCCTCGGATCGCTCAGTTTCGAATGGTTGCGCAGCGCACGATCAAACCCCTCGGCGAGATCGCTGACTGAGATCTCGTTGTTGAGGGAGACATAGCTACAAATATCAATACCTTCCAGATCGAGTGGAAACTCGCGCCGGGCGCACTTCTCAAGCAGGGCGTCGCGAAGTGGATCGAATGCCGCGCCGTTAGCTGAGTACCCGTGGACGAAGATGATTGGGCGGGACATATAAGATCAATTCAGCGGGTAAACATACGCACTGCGATGCCCTGCCCGGTATCTAGAATGTAGGTCATCGTCCGCGGGCAAACTTGGACGGAATTACGTTTGCCCGGGCCTGGAGCCGCCGTAGATTTGTCCGAGTCGGAGATGGAGTTCATAGCTACAGAACTTTCTCCGAAGCGCTGAATTGCCGGCGGCGATAGTCCCGCGGATTCGTTCCGATCAAGCGTTTGAAGGTACGCTCAAAGTGGCTCAGATCGCCGAAACCAGCATCCAGCGAGATCTCGGTGATGCTTTGTTGAGGATTGTCGATCAGCAATTGACCGGCTTTCTCGATCCTCACCGCGGCCAAGAGAGTCTTGAACGGAACCCCTAAGTCACGCTTGAAGAGGAAGGAAAGATGAGAGACGCTGATGAAGGACTGACGAGCTAGCTGTCCCAACGAAATCTCCTCCTGAAAATGTTCTCCAATGTAGCGGAGAGCCCGCTGCATCCCAATCCCAAAGCTCTCCACAGCATCGAACTCACGTGCGACCAATTTGCGGGCAAGCAGCTCCAACCAGTGGCGCTTCGAGGGTGTGGGTTCCTCATTCTCTTCGTAGAGATCATCGCCAAAGGACAGGCTCCACTCTTCTCCTTCATTCGCGGCCACCTCAAGCACGATCCCCGCGCCAGACTCATCGAGCGGCAGCCACGAGGCCACCCCACGCAGTTCGTCAAGGTCGATCACGGCGGTCTCCGTCATCACTGCAATCCGGATTGCGAAGCGCTCAAGTTCGACCTCGTTGCCGGGCCAGTCGTAGTTGAGACAGGCTTGCCAAGCTGCAGGAGAGAGACGTCTTTCCTCCCCGGAATCATGCTTTCGCAGGAAATATTCCAACAGTACGCGAATGTCTGCTCGCCGCTCGCGCAGAGTTGGGATTCGGATATGGAGAACGTCGAGTTCGGTGCGCAGCATACGGCAGAACTTTCCGTCACTTTCCAGCAGAGAGAGCGGCGAGCTGGTCGAGGCAATAATCCGCGCCATACTGCGCGCCTGCCGGCCGAAGCGCAGGCAACAAAGAAATTGACGTTGCCCTGCATCATCGAGCAGGTCAACACCACTGACGAATAGCGAGCCTGTGGAAGCGCACATCAAGGCGTCGTTCAGCCGAAGGTCTAACTCCTGCCGATTTGGATAGGAGCAGTGGAAGACAATGAAGGGTTCGTCGCGCCGTGGGCCGCTGCAGTGAATCGCGGCGGCGAAATCGACTTCATGGGAGCCGAACTCAGCTTCGAGCACCACCGGATAGTGGACCGCACCGACCTTGGCAATCTGTTGTTCCAGCAGAGCAACCGGCGCACTGGTGCCGACGAAGGGAATGTCCATCTCCAGCTTATGGCGGGCCCACTGACGAATCTCAATACGGGCAAGTCGGAAGCCGAGTTCGCGTCCTAGCTCCTCCCTCTCCTGTCGCCGGCGTAAACGTTCTTCGGAAGCTGCGAAGTGGAGGTGAAGCGAGCCGTTCTGCCGACCACGGTAAATGAGTGAGATGGGGTTGTGACTGAAGAAGGGAGGTCCCACGGGGGCGTAGAGGTCCGCGCCCAAAGTCCCGTCGCGACTGAACACCGGCGAAGCCCTTAGGGTTCCCGACGCGGAAACTAACTCGGGTGGGCAAACCGCCGGCTCCGAGGGAATGGAGATACTGATTCCGAATGCCTCGATCGTGCCGCAGAGCGCTTTGGAGCGCTCCAAAATCTCCTGCAACACAGCGCGCAATTCATGAAAGATGAAATCGGACCCAGTGCCCGATTCCATCTCAGGAGAGATAACTTCGGTTCGTCGTTCGTAGAGCACGTGCAAATTCCTCTTCATACAAGTACCGGCCGCGTGCAGGTTTACTGCACTGCAGCCAACGGCACCTGGGCTTGCTCAGTTGTGTTGGCGTTGCCAACCCGGAAGAAGAGAAACGATAACTGTCTAAACGTTGACTGAAAGTTCCTGGCGATCGATTTGCCACACTCAACTCGTCAATTGTTAGTCATCCGGATCGGCCTGGTAGTAAGCGGCCGGATCCTCTTCGACAAGCTCTGCGGCCTGCGGCGAGCCACCGCTGGCATTGGTTACGCTCTGCTCCGCAAGGCATCCGGCAGCGTGGGCGTGGGCCATGGCGATTGCCTCCTGCTGCATCGAATGATCAGGCGGTGGCTCGACAACCGCTGAAGCCTCTTCGGAAATATGGGTTCCGCCGAGAGGCATGGCGACTCCCGCGTAGGTTGTCGATTGATTCGAGAACATGGAAGGGTTTTCGACGGGGGCGGAGGACTCAGAGACGCGATCGGTTTCCATAATGTTGTTTTCCTGACAACTAGATTTCGTTTGGGCTATCCTGCTATCTGCTACCGCTCATGTTGTTGTGGACAGTGCTGAACGTGGCCGGTAGTCGCCGATGGTAAGGGTTCCATCCGCGGCGAGACTGATCTGCGCGGTGGCTGCGGGGAGATCATATGTGTACAGCCGCTCGAGCCCGGTCTGCGTGACCCGCACCGACCGTGGAACATTGCTGACCCATTGCGTTTGCAGCTGTGCCATTGCATCCGCGATGATCTGGCGAGCAGCGACGCCGGTCGCGCCCTGAGTTGGCACGTGCTGCGCCAGGTGGGCTAGGGCGGCAGACAGCCGCTGAAAGCCAAGCTTGAAACCGCCCTCCGACCACTTGGCAATCAACCCGGGCATAGCAGAGGCGCTGGGTACGCTGTCGAGTGTGGGCACCCAAAGCAGGTCGAAGATGACATTCGAGAGCGAGTCTGCTGTAGCCTCCGCGAAGCGAGCTCTCTTCGGTGCCTGCAGTGGGTCGGGCGAGGGCTCGCCGATCAAGGCCATAAAGAATCGGTAATAGTCGACGAACTCGAAGACGTTAAGCGATCGTTGAATCGCAAAGTCCGCCGCCTCGGCCTGCAGTTTTGTGTCCAGCGCATGTTCAGTAATCCCTTCGTTGACTAGGTTGAAGAGAGCGATGCGCGCACTGAGCGAGGCAGAACGAAAGAGAGACTCGGCCGGCAGACCGACTTGGGAGGGAAAGTCGTCGCCGACCTTCAACTCCGATTCGGTGAGCAACTGTTGCGAAGCAAGCAGGCGACGAACCCGCATTCGCGCGACACTATTATCCCCGGCTTCCCGCTCCACCAGAACCATGCTGTCGATATCGTCCTTCTTGAAATCCGCTAGAGCTTCGGGGTGCACGGCGATCTGAAGCTTGCGGAGCAACATCACGCTATCCCCGTGGACGCCCGCATGGATGCCCGCCAAGAGTTCGAGATCGTTGCCGAATTGATACTGCGTCTTCGCTGCGGCGATCGATGCGAGCCACGGCGCACCACTGGGTATCATCTGAAGGAGAGACTGAGCCATAGGGACCAGATCGACCTGCGAGCGGACAGACCTTCCTCTGATGCTGATCATATGTTGCAGGATTGAAGCCGCAGGCGCCGAACCTGCCCAAGGCGGCAACACCGGGCAAAGGCCTGCGGCAAACAGTACAGCGAAGCTCGGCGCCAGAAGATCCGCCTCCCGCTCAAGCTCAATGTCGTCGTTGTAGAATGTGCCCTGCCGAGCTCCGCTGGGTCTAACCCTGCCTTGGCGCTGCTGCATTAGATGAGCGAACTCGTGGCCGAGCACATACAACCAATGCGTTGCGTCGAGGCGATGGTGAAGCGGGTTGAGAAAGATCCGCTGACCGTCGGTCGTGGCGACACTTTCCGGCGCCGCCGGATGCGGGTGGAGCAGGATATCAACCTGCGACAGCGGCCCTTTATTCAACCGGACCGCCGGGCCGATTATTGCGGCTTTTCCTAGCTTCGGCATCCTAGTACACTCATCCCTTCAAGCCGCTTAGCATCGTTCTTACATGAGGAGTGGCGGAACGACATAAGGTCAGTCGTTGAAGACCGCAACCACATTTGACATGGCTGGCGGAAAGCTGCGAAGCACCTCGGCTGCCTGGGTCCCAATCGTCTGGAAATCGACCGCACAGTTCCGCACCAGTGTCTGCGCGACCTGCACCACAGGCCCCCAGGTCTGGACGTCTCCGCTGCTGATTAATTGCGTCATCGCAACTCCGATTGCGGTCGTGCTCATCGTACTAATGTTGCGTAAATTATCGGTGGCGTCCTGCACCGCCATCGCTGCCGCCTGTGCGACGAAGTTGAAGGCCTTGCCAGAGCCGGTTTCGATGGTGATATCCGGGTAGCTGACGGCGGATCGCACCTGCTTTATCGAGTCCAGAAGCTGGGCGTTGAGAGTGGAGAGATCGGACATGGGTTGCTCCTTGTGCTGGTCGGCCCCCGAAGGTAAGAGAGCGCGATTACTGAGTGTTGCGGCGTATCATCGGCCAGCAGCGAAGTTGCTGAAACAGCGACCGACGACAGATGCTATGGGCCTGCAGTTCGCTATGCGGCCGCAACGCTGAACAGATAGTTCGACGAACTGCGACCATCGGGGTTGGTTACCGTAATACCGTAAAGACCAGCTGCTAGTGCGACACTGAATTTCACGGTGAAGCCACTCGAAGTGATCGCGCTTACGACTGGGCCCGAGACCGGCACCCCGTTCTGATTGACGACGGCAACAGACAGGTTCGGCTGGAAGTTTGCACCCGCGACCGTGATGCTTCCGGTGACGGACGTGACCCCGGAGATGGAGGGAGCCTGGGCGAGCACACCCAAGGAAACGCTGGCCGAGGTCCCTCCGTCCGGATTGCGGATCTGCATCCCATAGGTGCCTTCAGCCGTGAAGATGCTGTTGCTGAACGAAAACGCGGTTGGCGTCACGCCGATAAGCTGCGCACTTCCGCTCAGTACGGCAATCTTCTTTCCGCTTGCGGTGAGCTCGACCGTCAGATCGGGATCGAAAGCAGCGCCAGTTACCTGTACCTGCGCACTAGTTGGCGCCAACGGGATGGGAACTGGTGTGACCGCAGTGACAGTGGGAACGGAAACGCGCACCGAAGGCGGTGCCGGGAATGGCGTCTTGAGCATGCGTGCACACGCGGCGGTGGTGGACGCGTTGCTCACCATCTGGGCGTTGTGCTGGTTGTTGACGGCGTTGTACATAGCCATACCCACGGTCTCGGCCATCAGGGTGTCGAGCATGGACTTCGTTTCGGCTGAGGAGTTGCCCAGCACAGCCGCGATCGTCTGGGTCACCGAATCGGTGATTTGCGAGTTTACAGTTCCTTCCGTCATGCTGACCTCTTCTGCCATGGGTGTGAATATGGTTCGGCGCGTTGGGTTCGGTGCGGTTTAGAGTCCATTGCTGGGGATGAACCGGGCTCATCTCCGGAGCCGAATAGAGGCCCGGAGATGCTCTCCCGTTTGGCGGTCTGGTAGCTTAGCCGTTGAGAATGGCCTTCGTGGCTTCGCCGGTCGTGGCAGTGTCGATCGAGTACAGCGTGGCGACTCCCATAACGGTCGCTGCCTGGGCCGTGATGTTATTCTGCTGTTGCGCCGTGGTTGCGTTGTGGGCTGCATTGGCCAACGCCTGGGCTGTAGCCTGATAGAGATTGGCCATCGCAATTGCAGGGGCGTCGCCGAGAACCTTCACATTGGCCTGGGTTACTGCATCGGTAATCTGGTTGTTGACTGCGGTCGGAAATGCCATCGTCGTTTACCTTTCTGAATGGGTTGAGGTGGAGGTTTCTCATCGAAGAGCTCAAGCCAGGAAATCTATCCTTAGCTCGAGAGGATCTTCACAGTAGCCGCGCCGGTAGAAGCAGTATCGAGCGAGTAGAGGGTTGAGACGCCCATGGTGGTAGCGGCCTGGGCGGTGATGGCGTTCTGTTGTTGCAGTGTGGTTGCGTTGTGGGCTGCGTTGGCCAGTGCCTGCGCTGTGGCCTGATACAGATTTCCGAGAGCCACGGCCGGTGAGGTGCCAAGGACCTCCAGGTTAGCCTGGGTTACCGAGTCGGTAATTTGATTGTTCACTGCGGTTGGGAAAGCCAATGAAGTTCTCCTTATGGGTTCCGCCCGTTTTCCAGGCTCGACTGCAGCCAACCTATCAGCGCTTCGGCGCCGGAACTTGGCTTCGATTACGGAGATGGTTTCCGTGTCTTTTGCCGCAAACAAGGAAGTTGGGGGAACTTACGGGCACCCTGCAAACCCCGGCGGCACGAGCGTGACACGAGCCACGGCAGCCGACGCAATACCGTTGGTCGATAATTAGTCGATGATTGATCGATTGATCTTCCGAGGCCGCACGAGCCCAGTTGGAGCTCAATAAACCTGGCTGTTGGCTGAACGATCGGGCGAAAGAATCTCCGGCGCAGCTGGGCTCGGTGTCGCCGGCACGGTGGGACTATGCATCGGCATGTTCATCGCCGCCTGTATCGCAGCGTCGCTGTGGCTTATCGCGTTGACGACCGCCTGCTCGGCAATCCGTTGCGCCTCGACAATACGCTCTTCGGTCGAAGCCTCATGGGTCTGTAGAGCGACTTCCGCAGACATAATTGAGCTCTGAGCCTGCTGCATGGCCGTCAGTACATGTTCGCTGGCGGCTCCCAGAATCTGCTCCAGATTTGAAGCGGGTTCAGGCTCGGGGTCAAGCTGTTGTTGGTCGGCTGGAAGCGCATCATCGACGCTTTCAAGATCGCCCTCTGAGCCAGACTGATAGACCGGTTCCACCGGCTGCCGTTGTGCACCTGACGTCATCTGACGAGTTAGCGAAGCACTAGCTAGTCGCCTCATCCGTTCGAGGTTCTCTTGCAGCGCTTCGCTCTTTACATGAGGCGCAGGGCGCACAACTTCGTTTCCTTGATAGCGTTTTTTACGCCGAATAGCCATCGCATTCCCCTTGTGTGTGATCTGAAGTCGCGGGCCAGCCGCCGTGCACCATAACTAAGACATCGATTGCCGCGGGCTGGTGGGCTCGTGCTCTGATCACGCGATATCATAGCGAACCGAATATTCTGCATACTCTGCATAGCTGCTGAATTCTGGTTTCCGCAGGAAAGCGGCAAAACCGCGCCGGCGAGAAGATTAGCCGGCGAAAGAAACATAGATTTTGCAGAGTTTGCCCGGGGAGACCTTGCTACCTTCAAGGTGCCAAGCAGAAGGTTATCCAACCGATGTTTGGACCAGGCTCATGCAGGAACAGCAGGCGGGCAGTGCGCGCAAGCGCCCTGCCACAAAATCCATTGCGGCCAACCAGAAAATAAAGGAGAGCACCATGGCATTTCCAACATCGGTAAACGATCAGATTACAGACTCAGTAACTCAGGCCAACCTGAAGGTGTTGGGGGACGCGCCAGCGATCGCGCTGGGAAATCTTTACCAGGCCACAGCGCAGGCACTGGCCAACGCAGCCCACAACGCCACCAGCAGCCAACAGCAGAACTACGTGACCGCACAGGCGGCGACGACCATGGGCATCTCAACCCTCTATTCCATCGACACTGCCTCCACGGGCATCGCGACGGCAGACATTCTCAAGGTAAAGGGCCTCTAAGCGTCCTAGCCGTGGACTGGATTCAAGCGCGCGACCAACCAAGCCGTTTCGGAGCAAGCCATAGCATGCGCCGCGGCGGTCCATAGAGAGAGGAGCAATATATGGCATTCCCGACAGCAGTCAACGATCAGATTACAGACTCCGTTTCACAAGCCAACCTGAAGGTACTCGGCGATGCGCCGGCGATGGGATTGGGCAGTCTGTTCGTCGCAACGTCGCAGGCTCTGAGCAACGCGGCGCACAACGCGACCTTTGCCCAGCAACAGGCGGTCACCACCTCCCAGACTGTCAACGTACAAGGTCTCTCGACTCTGTACAGCATCGATACCGCCAGCACGGGCGTCAGTACAGGCATGATTCTGGGTCTCGGAACATATAGCAAGGGGCAGTAGCCCTGACCAGCCGCGCATACGCTCGCGGATGGTGTCCAGGGTCGACGGCGTCTTAACAGCAAGCCGTCGTCGACCACGACAGGAGGAAAGTTGGCAATCCGAAGAAAGAAAATCATTTTGATTGCCCCAGTACCCATCCGGCCTATCGCCGAAAACGTTGCGTCCAAAAGCCGCGCTCCTGTCGGCGTTATACTGTCACCCATCAGACGTCCCAAGTTTTACCAGCGAGCGGGAACGCTAAACCCGACTCCGGCAAGCACCTCCGGTAGCACGGACAACGCAGGCTGGCGCGGCAGTACACGCCGATGACGTCGGCCGAAATACGGCTAGCAGCCGCAGGTCGAGCGTATCAATCCGTTACGCAGTCAGCGGCGATCGCCATTCAGGATGGGACCGACTATCTTCGCAATGTCAGCACCATCAGCACCACTTCGATCGGCGTGGCCATGGCTCTGTTGGTCGCCGGCGATCCCAAAGGCAATGCCAGCAAAATCATTCAAGCCGCGCAGGGTATCGCCACTGCCGCGGTACAGCAATTTACGCAGATTAGTACAGCCGCGGTGCAGGTCGCAACCACCTTCCCGGAGAGTTTCGGCTGATCCACTCAAGGCCTAAGAGCGTGGGGACATGGCAGCTTCCAGTGCGTTGAACCAGCAGATTGTCGATTCCGTTTCACAGAGCGCGGTCCTGACCCTCGGCTCCTCACCGACGATGGCCATAAGCCTGCTCTATCAAGCGGTCGCGCAGGCGATGGGCAATGCCGCCAACAATTCGACAGTACTGCAGCAGCAGGGCAGCACCGTCACCGTGGCTGTGGCTTCGACCGCATGCGCCATCATCCTGGCGCAGAAACCCTAAACACCACCAAAGGAGAGCCAAATGTCCACAAGCCAGCCTGCCGCCCCAAGCTCGTCTGCGATATCGCAGGCCTCTGCGCAGTCGATGGCTCAGGCAGAGCTCGCCGGCGCCTCCTCCATCGGCCTGGTAATGTTCAACGCAGCACAGGCTCAGCAAGCCTGTCAGCAGATTGAGCTCAGTGTCGTCGGCGTAGTCTGTGCCCAGATTGTAGCGGCAATAGTTTGAACGGCAGGCGATCTTTAGGAAATGAAGGAAACAACCCCCAACATCCCCGCCCCTTCGACTGAGCTCACGCATTGCTTGCTCAGCCGATAATCTGGAGCCCAAAGATTTTTCTATCCCCGAAAAGTTCGAAAATCGTCCACTAGGGCCGACCATTTTCAGAAAACTCCCACTGGGCCGAGCTTGTCTCATGGCTGTCACCGGATATCGTGCCATCGATATGATGGTTGTCTGTGTGGCCGGTAGATACCTCTTCAGGCACCACCTGCAGTTCCCTATTGCCAACCTTCGCGGAAGCAGAAGATAAATTTTGCAAGAGATTTGCAAGAACGTTTGGGCATACTGGCACTTTTGGCGCTTCCTGCACCTTTTAGAATCTGTAAGTTACAGATTCAAAACAGGATATTTACCCAAAACACTTAAAAACCTCCCGTCCGGGAGGCTTAATGTTTATTCCTCGTAAATTCCATAGAGAAACAGAAGCAGAGTGCGTAGAGTTTGACTCGCGATGAGGCATCTACGATCGGCTTGGCTCATTATGGTCGTTCGGAGCAAGAGACGGATCTCTTCTCGGCTATAGATGTGAGGAACAAACATCTGTCGTACCATCGGACGAACCGCGGGCATAGGAGATGTCGTCAAATGTCCCCTGTCGGAGCAAAAGGCAAAGAATTGCGACATTTGCTGATGTTTTCTACGCCAACTAATCGGAGAGGTCCTTGGACTGCTGAGATAGATCAGAACGTCGTCGCTCGTCACTTCATTGAGTTCGACATCACCGACCTTCCTCTTAAAGGAAGTCAAGCCGTATTCGGTCGCTGTATACGACAGACCGCCTTGGCGTTTGGATGCGACGTATCGCTCAATTCCCTCAGATAACTTCATAGCACACCGGCGAGACTGAAAGCTGCCACTTTTTTCAGCGAGCGTGAGTCGAATCTGGCGTAAACGCATACCGATCGAATACCTCTGTGCCCCAGAAAATCCGCGATTTCACTTAAGGACGATCCTTTGCGCAGCAGCTCGGTCGCACAAGCATGCCGTAACGCATGAGTACCGAAATATTCTGACTCAATCCCGCGATTTATCATCCGCTCTTTGATAATTCTGCCTAATGTCACTTGGTGCAACGGGCGATACAGAGGCTTTAAGGTGACGAAAAGCTGGCGAAATCCACACGCCGGACCGGCTTCCTGTAAATATCGCAAAATTATTTCGCCGACCTCAAACTGGATTGGGAATTCCTGAAATCGCCCACTCTTCGCTCTTCTCACGGTAAAGGTCTCGCTAATCCAGTTGAAATCTTCCAGCGTGAGAGTTCGGATTTCCTTTCCTCTCAATCCATAGATTGAGCAAAGAAACGCAATCGCCACCGCTCTCAACTCTAGAGGTCCGGCTTCAGCGGAAGTCTTAAGAAGTTTCCTGACGTCCCTCCATTTAGGCCCCTTTGGGTAAGACTCGTATCGCGGAATGGAAGGAATTGGAATGGCGCGAGCAATACCAGGTTGTGTTAGGTTTTTCGCTTCCAAATACCGAAATAACGCTCGAAAAGTCTGTGCATGTGAGGCTATCGGTCGTGGCTTTAGCCCTTCAACCCGCATATGTTCAAGATATTCATCGATATCGGAAATCACAATGGACGAGATTTGCCTGTGACGCCAACCAATCTTAGAGAAAAACGCCGCGAGTTTAAAACGATACGATTGAATTGTGTCGGTCGCCATCTTCCGTTCATTTATGGCGAAATGCATAAACTCCGTGAGAAGAGTGTCGAAAGGCCCAACCGGCAAAGATGGGATCGCCAACAAGCCGTAGAAGCGTAGCCAATTTACCGTTGTATTCAGAAATGTGTAAGAAGTTATCGCAGCGATTCGTCTTCTTGGGTGTTCATCGATATAGGCTACCCAGCGTTCGACAGCCTGTTCCAGTTCTACCTGATCCACTTTGCGTAAACTGTTCATGCCGATCAGACGATTGATGTGCAGTAATTGGCTGGCGGGCGGAAACGAGCCTCCATCGGGTGCGAGCCAGGGTTGCAGAATATAAATGGTTTTCCCGACGAAATCTCTGAACCGTAACCCGTTCTGACGAGGTAAACGCATTTCTTAACGACCAGGCAAATTAACAGATATGTGAATAACAGGTAATCGCCAGAACACTTTCACAGCATTGGCAAGCTTTGGGGGAGTGGGCCCAGTGGGAAGGTGCGGTCAATCTCATCAAGTTCAGATTTGGTTAACTTGAGATCTCCTGCACCGGCATTTTCCTCGCAGTGTTCCGGAGTGGATGCTTTGGGGATTGCAAACGATCCCGGCATTCGCAACAGAAAGCAAAGGGCGACCTGACGCGGAGTTGCTTGATGTCCGTCGGCTATCCGTTTCAGAACTCTGCCGCCGTTGGACCGCGGTCCGGGAAAATGCCCGTGACCATAAGGGCTATAAGCTACGACAGCTACACCGTTTTTTTCGCACCACGGGATCACCGCATGTTCGATCGCACGCTCCTCTAAGTGATACAAGACCTGGTTACAGACCAACTGACCTGCTCCCGCAATCGTCCAGGCCTCATCGAGGTCGGCGACGTCGAAGTTGCTAACTCCCCAGCAAGCGATCTTTCCCTGATGCTGAAGCTGATCAAATGCGGCAAAAGTATCCTCTAACGGGTGTTGGCCTCGCCAATGTAGAAGGTAGCACTCCAGCCGGTCCGTTCGTAGTCGACCCAGCGATCTCTCGCAGGCCTCGATTGTCCCACCCCTGGAGGCGTTTTGGGGCAGAACCTTCGAGACGAGAAAGACTTCATCCCGTCGTCCGGCAATCGCCTCACCGACAATCTCTTCGGCCAATCCAGAGCCATACATTTCTGCAGTGTCGATGTGTTGAAGTCCCAGATCGAGACCTCGTCGCAAAGCCAGGATGGCTGAAGGACGGTCTTGCCCATCGTCATACCACGTTCCCTGTCCGACTACCGGGACCTTGTTGCCAGTGGAGCCGAATTGGCGGCGCTGCATATACCCTCCTAGCCTGTCCTCGACCCAGCACGAACTTCATAGGAGCACAGCCCTCATGCACCTTGATGGTCGGTTGATTTATCGAGCGCGTTTGATGACAGGACGATACTGATTTTGAGAGCAGCTCCTCGCACATCGATGACATTACAGTGCGTCCGCTCTCCCTCACGCTTGAAATCGAGGGTTACACGGGAGGTACCGATTCGTAGATTCTCAATTCGCAGGCTGTCGATAAAGGCAGGCAGGTGAGGATCGATGATGGCCAGCTCAGCCGCACTTGCGTTCGGCCGCAGGCCAAGCACGCCGGTGAGCAGTAAGAATGGAGATCCTGAAGCCCACGCTTGAGGAGAACAAGATACCGGGTAATGGACAGGTTCGCTCCTGACCTGGCGTGCTACTCCGCAAAAGAGCTCGGGAAGACGGTAGTCACGAAAGTGGAGTGCCGCGTCATAGAGGGCCTGGAAGATGATTGAGGCTTCCCGATGCAATCCGTATAGGGCCATGCCATAGCCAATGATGGAGTTGTCATGAGGCCACACGGAGCCGCAGTGATAGCTCATGGGATTGAAGTAAGCTTCGGAGCACGAAAGAGTCCGGATGCCCCAACCGGAAAAAAGGCCCTTACTTAGGAGCCGTTCCGAAACCTGTCGAGCACGCTCGCCGCTGATGGCGGCAGAGAAGAGCAGATGTCCTGGGTTGGAACTATCCACTTGAAGTGGCTGCTTCTCGCTATCAAGGGCCATGGCATAGTACGAACGATCCTGGAGCCAGAATCTCTGCTCAATTGAGTTTCGCAGATGTTCCGAACGCCTTGATGTCTGCGCTCCAAGCTCATCTTCCTTGAGCAAATGGAGAAGATTAGAAACCCCAGCAAAAGCTCGCATGGTGTAGCCTTGCACTTCAATGAGAGCTATCGGGGGCTGGGCGATCCGGCCATTAGCGTGCCGATTGGCATCCCCAGAATCTTTCCAGCCTTGGTTGAAAAGACCTTTCGGATTACGTCTGCAGTACTCGATCAATCCGTCGCCGTCCAGGTCTGCAGAGTGTAGAAGCCACTCTGTAGCAGCTTTCATCGGTTCCTTCAGCTCGTGTAGCAGCTCATAATCCGCCGTCCAATCGAAGTAAGCACGTAGCAGAATCAAAAAGAGTGGTGTAGCGTCCACTGAGCCGTATGAGCGTCCAAAGGCCACTTCGTTCGTCGCCGTCATCTCACCGGAGCGACGCTCGTGCAGAATTTTGCCGGGTTCTTCATCTCGTTCATCACTCTTGACCTTTCCCTGATAACAAGCGAGCACACGCAAGGTTCCTCGCGCCAATTCCGGATCAAGCAACAGCGTCTGATAGCTACTCAGCAGCGAGTCTCGTCCGAAGAGAGCTGCGAACCAAGGCACGCCCGCTGCCACAGCTGTACCGCACGCCTCGGGCATGCGTAATGCATAAAAGTCATCCCTAGCGGTTTCCAGCATGAGATCGAAGATCTCGTTACCGGAACGGAGCCGTGTGCAGCTTTCTCTCCATTGTTCGTGCCGTATTCTGGATTCCGCGCGGGCTTGCTCGAACAGAATTGTGCGGTCATTTTCTGCAAATGGGTCGCGAGGACCTTCGTCTGCGCCCCCTTCCGCCATGGAAATAGTCGTGATAATCCGTTCCTTCCTGTGCGGAGCCAGGGTCAGCTCCCAAGAAGCTCGTTCTCTGTCCATAACCTGCGGTCGGGGGCTGAAAGAAATTCTGGTGGTGCGCTCTCGGCCATCCAACCCCCCGTAACGCAGGAAAACGCCGGAGTCCTTCTCCTCTGGGATAAAATAGTGCCCACTCTTCCCGCGTAGCAGCCCGCGAACTTGAAAGATGTCCATAAAATCAGCCGAGTAGCGAAGTTCGACGACTAGCTTCGCCTCCACATCGTGGTAACTCTGGATCTCAAGAGCGTCGAAGAAGCGGTCCCCATAGAGGAGTTGCTCACGATGCACGTAGATGGTGTTTATCGGCAAATCCAGATTTTCACCGTGGACTGATCCACCACGCACGGTGAGCTCAATTCGTGCCCCATCTGCTCCTACTGTGGTTGACGACAGAACGATGGGCTTCTGTCCATTGATACGAAGTTCGAAGTGACTAAGAAAGCGCGTGTCGTCATGAAAGAGCCCGATGTGCGGCGCTCCGGGTGGCGTCAGGTCACCCTCGCGCGTGCCCGCGAAAAACGTGCTCCCGTGAATCAGTGCCAGCTGCTCTGCATCGAGGAGCAGCGGCTCAGGATAGGCAAGATTGGGTTCTATGGGCGGGACGGCTGGTTCGAGCCCATTGAGCTTCATGGTCATTTCACTCAAGCGGTAGCCTCCTCTCTCTTCAAAAGTTCATTCGAAATGCTCTTACCCAACAGATCGGAGTAGATCTGGTAATACCGTTTTGCCATCGTGCCAGCCGAGAAGCATTCTCTCGCGTAGCACCGAATTACAGCAGCATCAAAGACATCGTGCATCAGCGAAGACGTGGCTTCATCGACATCTCGACATATCCTCCCGGAGACGCCATCCTTTACTACTTCTTCAACGGCACCTCCGGGAAAGGCGATCACGGGCGTACCACACGCCATAGCTTCGATCATGACCAAACCGAAAGGCTCGTTCCAGGAGATGGGAAAGAGGAGGGCAGTTGCATGACTCAGCACTTCCCTCTTTAGGGCAAGATCCGCCTCCCCCATGAACTCAACATGATCGCCGTCGATGAAGGGGCGAATCTCGGTCTCGAAATAATCTTTGAAGATGGGCTGAATCTCACCTGCAATCTTCAGTGGCAGGCCGACGCGCCTAGCAATCTCGATGGCATGATGTGTTCCCTTGATGGGACAGATCCGTCCGAGAAAGCACAGGTAGGGCTGCTTCTTCGGAACAAATGGATAACGCCCTATATCCACCCCATGATGAACGACACTCGAGGTCAGTGAGGGCTGCAGGGATGCTTGATGCCGGCTGATCGATACATATGTGACTTCGTTGTTGCGTTCATAGAGCTCTGTCAGCAGGGGCTCACAGGGATGATGAAGAGTGCACACGAAGGGTCTTGATGAAAGACGAGCAAATGGGACGGCCAACGCGCTACTGATATGGATGATGTCGCATTCTCTTTGCGCGTCGCTGACCGCCCAGGCGGTATGATCGATTTCCTTCCAGGTGCCGAAGGATTCGGAAGGAAGTGGCCACTGTTGTTCGGCGTAACACCAGCGGACATCAGCATCCACCGTAGACTGACCGTTTGTGTAGACGCTGACTTCGACACCTAGACGCATCAAAGCTTCAGCAAGATCTGCAATAAAAAGCTCCGTACCGCCATACTGCCTCGGGGGCACAGTGATAAAAGGGGAAGCGATCAAAGCAACACGCATAAGCTACTCCCACACCGCAGTTGAACATTTGCCTGCTACGACCTGCCCTTCCCAATGATGATCTCGGGCCTAGATAGGCCATTCTGTCCGCCACTCAACTCGCCCATACGCGAATGAATGTCCCGCCAAATCAGAGACACTCGTCTGAGCGACTGATGACAGAACCTAGAAGAAAAAGGAAACAGTATGGTGATGTCGTCAAACAAGCTTTGATCGGATATTCCAAGTCAAACCCGCGCGGATCAGGGCCGCTGCTTGGAAAAAAACCAAGTGAAAATTCGACGTTGTTTAGAGCCGATGTGTTGT
>JAOAPB010000123.1 GCA_025462645.1 Edaphobacter sp.
ACGACTCTCTTTCCAGGGCATACCGCATCATCGTGCGTACGACCAGAGCCGAGGAACCATCAGGGTTCCGCTTCGCTGTAACGCATGTCTCTGGTCTGTTTTGTAACGCAAGTGCTAAGTACGCTCACGCCCAAGGTACCCCCCGGGGGGAGGGGGTACCCCAACCACTTACACTACGAATAACGGACCTATGCCTCTAATCGACTCCCACGCTCACCTGGACTTTTACACAGAAGACCGCGAAGAAGTCCTCCGCCGAGCCCAGGCCGCCGGTGTCCAGACCATCCTCGCCATCGGAATCGGCGAAGGCCCCGACACCATGCACCACGCACTCGACTTCGCCAAGGCCCCCGCCACCCCCGGTCTCCCGCAGATCTACGCCAGCATCGGCATCCACCCCGAGCAGGCCCACAACGCCACCGATGCCACCCTCGCGAAGATAGCCACCCTCGCAGCCGATCCCAGATGCATCGCCATAGGCGAGATCGGCCTCGATTACTACCACCTTGAAAACCCCGGCATCCCCACCCAGCAACAGGCCTTCATCTCCCAGATGCGCATCGCAGCCCAGACCCGCAAGCCCATCATCATCCACTGCCGCACCTCCGAGCTGGCCACACCCCAGGCCAAACAGAAATATGGCGAAGCCGACGCCTGGGAGGACCTCCTCAGCCTCATCGCCGAACACTGGACCCAGCACGCCCTCGGCGGCATCATGCACTGCTTCTCCGGCACCGTCGATCACGCCCGCCGCTCCCTCGACGCAGGCTTCCACCTCTCCTTCGCCGGAAACCTCACCTACCCCAAAGCCCAGTCCATCCGCGACGCCGCCGTCTTCGCCCCCGCCGACCGCATCCTGGTCGAGACCGACGCCCCCTTCCTCGCCCCCATCCCCCTCCGAGGACAGCGCAACGAGCCCGCCTTCGTCGCCCACACCGCCGAAACCCTCGCCGCCCTCCGCGGCATCTCACCACAAGAAGCAGCGACCATCACCACAGAAAACTTCCACCGTCTCTTCCCCACCACCCGAACGACGACAGCCTGACATAATAGAACCCGAGATAGATAAAGGAAAACACTATGGCATCGGATAACAGCTTCGACGTAGTCAGCAAAGTAGAGCTTCAGGAAGTCAAGAACGCCATCGACCAGGCCTCCAAGGAGGTCCATGCCCGCTTCGACCTCAAGGACTCCAAGTCCAAGATCGACCTCGAAGGCACCGACACCATCCAGCTTGCCTCGCAGGATGAGTACAAGCTCCAGGCAGTCATAGAGATCCTCTCGCAGAAGCTCGTCAAGCGCGGCGTCTCCCTCAAGAACCTCGAGTTCGAGAAGATCGAGCCCGCAGCCAACTCCAGCGTCCGCCAGAAGATCAAGCTCGTCCAGGGCATCCCCTCCGAGAAGGCGAAGATCATCGTAGCCGCCATCAAGGACTCCAAGAAGAAGGCGCAGGCCAGCATCCAGGGCGACACCGTCCGCGTCGTCAGCAAAGACCGCGACGTCCTCCAGGAGGTCATGGCTCTCCTCCGAGGCAAGGACATCGGTGTCGAGCTCCAGTTCACCAACTTCCGCTCCAGCTGACCGTCGCTTCATCAAAATTCCCTGCGCGATTTTCGGCCACGTCCATTGATCCTTGGGACATCCTGATACTCTGAATTACGGTGAGTACGATCTCCATCGCGACCGCAGCCGAAGTCTTCGACCTCCTCCGCGACGACCTCGCCGCCATCGAGCAGGAGTTCTCACGGCAGTCCGCCTCGAAGGTCGAGGTCATCACCGACATCGCCCAATACCTCATCGCAGGCGGAGGCAAGCGCATCCGCCCCCTGCTCCTCCTCCTCTCCTCGAAGGCCCTCGACTGCACCAGCGAGAGCCGCATCCGTCTCGGTGCCGTCGTCGAGATGCTCCACACCGCAACCCTCGTCCACGACGACATCATCGACGAAGCCGACACCCGCCGCGGCCGCCCCTCCTCCAACACCACCTGGGGCAACTCGAAATGTGTCCTCGCCGGCGACTGGCTCTACATGCAGTCCTTCTCCTCGGCCCTCGAGGAGCGCAACTTCCACGTCCTCGAGCTCCTCATCTCCCTCACCCAGCAGATGGTCGAGGGCGAGCTCCTCCAGATCGAGAAGCTAGGTCACCTCATCAACGAGGAAGAGTACTTCGACCTCATCTTCCGCAAGACAGCCTGCCTCTTCAAGGTCTCCATGCAGCTCGGAGCCGCGATCACCAACGCGCCCGACGAGGTCGAGTCGCAGCTAGGCGAGTACGGCCGCAACCTCGGCCTCGCCTTCCAGATCGTCGACGACGTCCTCGACCTCACCGCAGCCGAAGACGTCCTCGGCAAACCGGTAGCCTCGGACCTCCGCGAGGGCAAGGCAACCCTAGCCGTCATCCACGCCCTCGAGCGTGGCACCGGAGCCGACCGCGAGGCCATCCGCACAGTACTAGCCGACCGCAGCTTCTCCCGCGTCTCCCACCCGCAGATCCTCGAGATCCTCCAGCGCCACGGCTCCATCGACTACGCCATGGACACCGCCTGCGCCTACGCCGAAGCCGCCCGTCTGGGCATCGTCGACCTACCCGACAGCGAAGCCAAGCGAGCCCTCCTCTGGGTCCCCGGCTTCGTCACCACCCGTGACCGCTGAGACGGATAGGACCGCGTCTAGACGGAAAACCTACTCCTCGTCTTCGTCCTCCTCCAGCTCAACCTCCAAATCAGCCACTACCATCCGGCTCCCCCGCTCCACCAACACCTGAATCCTTCCCTCCGCATCCTCCAGCTGTTTCTTGCAAGCCTCCGAAAGCCTCATTCCCTCCTCAAACAGCCGCACCGACTCATCCAGCGGTAGCTCCCCCCGCTCCAACCGCTCCACCACCTGCTCCAGTGCCGTCAATTGCTCCTCAAAACTAGCCATATCTCCCTCGAACCCTAAAGAACAGGCCTAAATAAGCCCCAACACCTGAGCCGCCGCGCCATACTTCCCAAACGGTGCGCTCACCTGAACCCCCTGCACCATAGGCCGTGCCTCCGCGAGCATCTCCTGGGCAATCTTCACGCCCTCTGCCCGCGCCGCCTCAGGCGAAGTAGAGCTGCCCATCCGGACCATGATCTTCTCCGGCATACTCACCCGCAGATCGTTCTTCATGAACTCTGCATTTCGCAGGCTCGTCAACGGCCAGATCCCGGCAATCACTGGAATACGGAATTGCTCAATCCGCCGTAGAAACTCCTCCAGCACCCGCAGGTCGAAGACCGGCTGTGTAATCGCAAACTCCGCGCCAGCCTCCACCTTATAGGCAAACCGCCGAACCTCCTGATCGATATCAGGCACCCCAGGATTCGCCGCCACCGAGATCGTAAACCCCGTCGACTCCCCAATCGAGTTCTTACCGATATCCAGGCCGCAGTTCAGATTACGCACCACATTCACTAGTCCGATGGCGTCTACATCAAACACAGCCGTCGCATCCGGATAGTTCCCCAGCTTCGGAGGATCGCCCGTCAGGCAAAGAATATTCTTCAGCCCGATCGAAGAAGCCCCTAGCAGATCGCTCTGGATGCTCAGCACATTCCTATCCCGGCACGTGTAGTGCAAAATCGTCTCGATCCCGACGTGCTGCTGAATCTGCACGCACAGGCTCTGCGCGCTCATCCGCGCACTCGCCCGCGGTGAATCCGGCACATTGATCGCATCAACACCCAGCTTGTGCAGCTGCGCCGCTCCATCCAGCTCCTTGCTGCAATCGATCCCCTTCGGCGGAACGATCTCCACCATCGTGACGAACTCACCCGCAGCGATCATCGATCCAATCTTCGACCGCTGTGCCAACGGCGGAGGCTCAACCTTGTTCTTCACCTCTGCGGTCGCAGCCTTGTCGGAACTCATTCGCTCCATCACCTGCGCACCAGCCTCCATCGCGTCCATCGCGCGCAGAGCACTCTTCATCGCGCGCGTATAGCTCGGAGTCGTCCCACAACATCCGCCTACGATGCTCGCGCCCGCCTTCACCAGCTTGCGAGTAAAACTAGCCATGTACTCCGGCGAGGTCAGATAGATCGTCCTTCCCTCCACGGCTCGCGGAATCCCTGCATTCGGCATCGCGGCCAGCGGCAGTGTCGTCACTACCCGCATCCGCTCGATCACGCTCAGCACCGTCGCCGGTCCCGCGCTGCAGTTGCATCCAATCGCATCCGCGCCCCACGCCGTCAGCTTTCTTGCCGCTGTCTCCGCCGACGCTCCATCCAGGCAGTTCCCCTCCTCGTCGACGGTCATCATCACCACAACAGGAACATTGGGAGCCTCACTCCGAGCCGCCAGAATCGCCTGCTCCGACTCCGCCAGCGAAGTCATTGTCTCCACGATCAGCAGGTCCGCTCCCATCCCAGGCTCGGCCTCCACCATCGCTCGAATCTGCTCGGCAAACGCCTCGCGCGCCTCATCCAGTCCTACCTTGCCCAATGGCTCGAGCCTGACCCCAAGCGGGCCAATCGACCCAGCCACAAACGCGTCGGTGCCCTGCTTGTCCCGAATCCTCTCCACGCACTCCCGCGCCAGACGCACCCCGGCAACGTTGATCTCGCGAATCTTGTCCCCAAACCCGAAGTGCTCCAGCCGAAACCGGTTCGCTCCAAAAGTATTGGTCTCAATCACCTCAGCGCCTGCCTGCAAATACTCCGCATGAACCTCGCGAACCATATCCGGCTGCGACAGGTTCAGTTCGTCATAGCACCGATTGATGAACACGCCCCGCGCATACAGCATCGTGCCCATCGCCCCATCGCACAGCACCGGCCCGCCAGTAAAAAGTCTTTCTACCCCCGCGGGATCCGCGCTCGTACTAACCACTGCATCTGCCATCATTGTCTCCAGCCTAATCAAACTATCCTAAGCCACTGCCCTGACCCGCTCCAAACCTCCTCCTCCTCGCCTTCTCCTCCACCCCGGCGTCACCTGCTTCCGCCGCATCGTTTGTTATACTCAGCGATGTAGCAGGTGGCCGCAAGAACACGCCGCAGCGCTTAGGTTTGGAGTCTTTACCGTTGAAAAATAGAAGTCCCTTTACCCAGTCCCCCTGCTCTCAGTTCGCTTGCGGCCTCTTGATCGCCATCGCGACTCTCGCCCTCAGCTCTTGCCACAGCGCCTCGTACTACTACTACAAGTTCCCGCAGTTCACCTTCGCCAATCGGCCTATACCGCCCAGCAAGCTCGCTAATCGCGTCATGGTTTCGGTTACGGTCAACGGCACCCAGGGCAGCCTCCAGATCCTCGACGGACTGCGTGACATCCGCAGCAATGTTCAGAACACCATCACCAGCTTCTCTATCTCCGGCTACAGCGCAGCCTTTCCCTTCCTCATTCTCAACTTCCCCGAGGAGGTCCACGGCTACGTCTTCTCCGACGACGGCGTGCTCCAGACCATCGACTACAGCAAGGAGACCGCCGCAGGTGCTGCCGGCACCTTTGCTGCCAAGACTCCCTCCGTCGCCGTTGCTACCAGCTTCAACCATGTCTACGCCGCATCGGACTCCACGGGCCAGTTAAGCGTTCTCGACAAGACCACAGGCCGCGGCTTCGGCCTCAATCTCCCCAACGTCTACAAGGTAGCCGTCAATGATGGCGATACCGTTGTCCTCGCCATGGTCCGCAACTCCAACACCCTCTATCGCCTCATCAAGCTCAATGCCAACCAGCCGGCTCCAGCCGCCTCCGTTGACTGCCAGCCCGTCAACCTCCCCGTCTACTGCGTCGTTCCAGTCCCTGACAGCACGACCAAGCCCAGCTTCGACCGCCCTATCGGCGCCTACTTCTCCCTCGACGGCACCACCGCCTACATTCTCAACTGCGGCCGTGAGTGCGGCGGCTCCACCGCCGGCGTCACTCTGGTCCAGCAGGGTGCGCTCACCATCGACGTCAATACCCCTCCTTACCCCGCTGCTGTCAGCAACAGCGTAGTCATCCCCGGCGGCGTCACCACCGCCCTGGCCAAGGGCACTACTCTGTATCTGGCCGGCCAGCAGCTCCAACCCGACGGCCTCTTTGCCGGCAGGCTCACCTTGCTCGATCTCACCACCCTGACGCCGGGCCAGCCCATTCCCATCTCCGATGGCAACCACTCCAAGCTTCTCTTCGCCGACGACAACACCCTCTGGATCGGCTCCCAATTCTGCGCCACCGGCGAGCGCCAGAAGCAAGGCTTGAACTATAACTGCCTTACCCGTTACGATCTCGGTGCCGGAACCGCCCAGATATTCCCCAACGTCAACCCTCAGGACCCCAACTCCTCCGTTCCCTACCCCAATGCCAACCAGAACCAGTACTACTATGGCGATCTCACTGGCATCTGCTGGGTTCAGAACCTGCATAAGGTCTACGCCGCCTATGGGGGCCAGGTCCATGCCTTCAACACGGCAGATGGCTCTGAGATCAACAACTTTTTCATTACCGTCCAGGGCATCGCACTCGACGTAGCCTACATGGATGCCATCACCAACGCCGACAACTAGCTCTCGCTGTTACTCGATCTTCCACGCCAAGAACGGCCTGTCATCCTGAGGTGCTCACAGATTCATCGTGAGCACCTCAGTGCTCGTTGACTCGCTATAGAACACCCCGCTGCTACCATGACCACCATGCCCCCCTCACAAGATTCCATCGTCGATATTCTCGCCATAGCCGCCCATCGAGATGACGTCGAGCAGACCTGCGGTGGAACGCTCCTCGCCATGCACGCCCGCGGCTGGCGCACCGGCATCCTCGATCTCACCCGGGGCGAATCCGGCACGCGAGGCACCGCGGCTGACCGCGAGGCCGAAGCCGACGCCGCGGCCCGCATCCTCAATGTCACCCACCGCGAAGCCCTCGACCTTCCCGACGGCAACGTCCAGAACACGCTGGAGAATCGCCTCAAGCTCGCCTCCATCCTCCGCCGCCTCCGACCCCGCGTCGTCATCCTCCCCTACTGGCAGGGCCGCCACCCCGACCACTACACCACTGCTACCCTCGGCTATGAAGCATGCTTCCTCAGCGGCCTCGCCAAAGTCGAAACAACCCCCACCAACGGGGAGCAGCACTCGCCTCACCGTCCCTTTAAAATCATCTACGCCTCTCTCTATGCCGACGTCCGTCCCACCTTCGTCGTCGACATCACCCCATTTGCGGAGCAGCGCCTCCAGTCTCTCCTCGCCTACCGGTCCCAGTACGCCACCCAGCCGCAAGGCGGAACCCTCTTCGTCCCCGAAGAGGATATCCGCGAACGAACCCTAGCCACCGCCCGCCACTACGGCCTCCTCGCGGGCGTCCGCTACGCCGAGCCCTTCGTCCAGAAAGAGATCGGCCTCGTCGACGACCTCGTGCTCCTACCCGTTCAATCCATCTAATCCGGTCCAGGGAAAAATATCTTACGCGCTGCTCTCACCAAGGCTGGCGCGAGTCCAGTCTCCCGTCCCGCAATCGACTTCGCCGCCGCCTTCCCCGCCCTCGCCATCGCAGCCGTCATCACGGGACTCACCTTCAATCCCTTTAACGACTTCGACAGCTTGAGTTCACATCTCGCAGTTGCAGCAGTCTCTCCACTGCCCTGCTGAATCACGCTACCCTGCTCCATGCAGTTGCCTTAGGTCTCTCTGGCTACCGCTCTTACGCAGCCGCTCCACCACGAACGCCACCACCTCATCGGTCACATACACCGGAGGCCGTATCGCCAATACGGGCGTCCCCGCCACCAGCTTCAGCGAAACGCCCTTCCACTCCGGATGACCCAGCTCCCCCTCCGCCACCAGCACCGCATCGGCCCGGTCCAGATACTGCCGCGCCGACTCCTTGAAGTCCGCCACCCCCGGATCAAGTACGCTCAGGTAAAGGTCCGGCCGCAAAAATCGCAGAATGCTGTTCGACTCAATCACCGCATTCTCCGCCCCTTCCAGCTCCTTCCGAATCCTGGGCATCGCCTCCGACAGATCTCCCTGCCGCGTCCTGACCCACAGCGACCGCACCGCCCCCGCCGCCAGATACCGCCCCGAGTCCGTCGAGCTATCCCCGCCTGGGCGCTCCTCGCTCACAGCAATCGTATGCTCCGCCGTCTCGCAATCACACGGCTCCCCATTAGCCGAGCACATCCCATGCCCGAACTGCGTAATCTTGAATGCCGTCCAGCGCATCTCCGGCAGCGCCGCAATCAGCCCAGCCACCACGCTGGTCTTCCCGATGTTCCGCGTATGTCCACCGACGACGACGACTGCCATCTCACACCACCAAAAAGCCACAACCTACCAGCCTTGCCAGCCATAAAACCGCGCACTGACCAGAAAATCTTACGCGTTTTACCGTCTCTTCAATCGCGCCAGATCCCGCAAATACTCCTTCAAAGGCCTCGCCGGCCTCCCCCAGAAGACCTGCCCCGGCCCCCGCATTTTTTTTCCACTCAAAACTCCCGCCCCACCCCCCAGAATCACGCCCGCCCCCACAGTTGCATGCTCCCCAATCCCCACCTGCCCCCCCAGGATCGCCCCATCCTCCACCACGCTGGACCCCGAGATCCCCGTCTGCGCCGCAATAATCACATTCTTCCCGATCAAACAGTTATGTCCGATATGGACCAGGTTGTCGATCTTCGTCCCCCGTCCAATCCGCGTCTCCTCCAGAGCCCCGCGATCGATCGTGGTGTTTGCCCCAATCTCAACATCATCCTCCACATACAGCCGACCCTGCTGTGGAAACAGCAGATACTCTCCCGTCTCCGCACTCCTCGCATACCCGAATCCCGAAGACCCTAAAACCGTCCCAGCCTGCACCACCACCCTATCCCCCAGCACGGTCCCCGCGTAGATCGTCACCCTCGCTTGAATATCGCAGTCCTTGCCAAGAACAACTCCATCCCCAAGCACCGCCCCTGCCCCAATGCTCGTTCCCGCTCCAATCCGAACCCCTTCGCCCACCACCGCAGCAGGATGAACTCCTGCCCCGGCCCCGCTCCCTTTCAGCTTTTTCGCAATCAGTGCAAAGGCATGTCGCGGGTCTACCACCCACAAAACCCGTGTATTCGCAGCAGATTCCTCCGCCGACTCTCCAGATCCCAGCCTGGCGCTCGCAAGGATCACCCCAGCCCTTGACTCCAACGCCTTCGCGAACGTCTGGGCATCCACTGCAAATACCAACGACCTCTTCGTAGCCCCCTCAATACTCGAAACCTCAACGATCTCCTTCTCAAACGAAGGAGCGCGAACTCCAATCCAGTTAGCAACCTCGCTGATCTTCGCCATCAGTAGACTCCCTCTTCCCCAGGCGGACGCGTCTTCCAGCGCCGGTGCATCCACAGCCACTGCTCAGGATACCGCCGGACATATCCCTCAATCGCCCCCGTGAAATTCGCCGTATTCGTCAGCGCGTCCCGCTCCGCATCATCGCTATGCACAACCTCCAACGCTTCACCAAAGCGCAGAACATATCTCCGTTCTCCCTCCTCCCACAAAAGAAATCCCGGAACCACTGCCGCTCCCGTCTTGGCCGCCACCCGCGCCATTCCTGAGGCAGTACAGGCCAGAACATCGAAAAACGGCACAAACACGCCCTGCGGCGGAGTCATATTCGTGTCCATCAGGATTCCTACCGTCTCTCCAGCCCGCATCGACGCGATCAGCCCTCGAGCAAAATCATCCTTATGGATCACCCGATTCCCATGCAGACAGCGAATCCGATTCACGAAGGTATCCACCAGAGAATTGTCCAGCCGACGAATTACCATCCCCATCGGCCGGCCCATCAACGAGTGATAGAAGCTGGACAGCTCCCACGCCCCAAGATGTCCGGTAAGCACCAAAACGCCCTTCCCCTTGTCCCGAGCCCTTTGATAGTTCTCCAGCCCTTCATACCGGATAAACCTGCTCGCCGACTCCGCCGTATACCCCGGCATGAGACAGAACTCAGCCAGCAGATAGCCCAGATTCCTATACGTGCGCCGCAGAATCGCCTCACGCTGCTCGGCTGTCTTCTCAGGAAACGCCAGCGCTAAATTGCGGGCCCCCACCCGGCGCAGCCGCCCCAGCGCATGAAACGTGATCGCCCCAATCGCAGCGCCCACCCCGCGCGCTACTCTCCGGGGAAGCAGGCGCACAATGTGAACGAAAAGCCACACAAAGCCGAACTCGGCGACCTCGCGGACACTGACCTTTGCCTGTCGCAGCTCTTTCTGTGGAACTTCGCTCAAGCCTCTAGTCTACTGGCCTTCAACCGTTCTGCCCAAAAACACGAAGAGGGCGGCCACAAAGGCCACCCTCTCGAAATTTCAACACCGACCGACTCTTACCGGTGTCGCATATACCGCATCTATTCCTGTTTGGAGGAAACAAAGTACTTCGCAACCGTCTGGACAAACGGCCTGGCCTCAGGTGGTGTCGCTTTATTCCCCTTCAGGATGGTCTCGAATGGGATCGCATCGCCGTACATCGTACGGGTATCGTCCTCATTCTGGGAGAGCACCGTACCATCCAGATCGATTCCCGCGAATAGTCCCTTGCTGCGCGAATACGTCAGGAACTCAGCGTTCAGCTTCCAGTCCGTTCCAGCCTGAGCATTTCTGCCGACTGGACCGGCAGAAGCCGCTGCGTCGGCGCCAAGCTTGAACTTGTTCTTCAACATGTCCTGGAGGCCACGATCGTTCATCGCAACCAGTATCAGGTCAGTCGCCTGGCCGCCGATCTGAAATCCAAAGCTCCCGCCCGCAAGCTGAACGAATACAGGCGCGCTCCAGCCCTTCGGGGTCCGGCAGGTTGCGGCTCCCTGGCCATACTGCCCTCCGACCACAAAAGCAGCTTTTTTGAAGCTGGGAATCACCACGACACAATGCGCACCCGACAGAATACTTGCCGGTATTCCCTTATCCGGGGATGACTGAATCTCACTCAGCACCGCCTGGGCATCCCTGAGACGCTCGACCAACTTTGCTTTGTCGCTTGCCGCATGTGCGGAGAGCGAGCTGGCCACCATGGCCACACCACACATCATCGCAGGTAGATTTTTTATCTTCATCGTCATATGCCTTTCGCTACAGACCTCGAAAAAATTAAACGGAGGGGTACAAATCGCTTATTTCCAACAGCATGTGAGATGGCCTCTAAGCGAACAAAGTTGTATTGCCCCTGATTGGACGCTCTGAAACAAAAAATGGGGGTTGTAGAGATAGTGTCAGGATCGACCCCGACACGCTCTCTACAACCCCTCTCCCAGGTCTGTGTTGCTGGACCAAGATTGCCCCACATTCGTCAGTCCCACAACGGTACGGAGGTATGTAGACCTTTGCGCAGATCGGTTAATCAAAAAGGCAATATACAGAAATCACGAAATCATTGCTTTGTCAGCAGATTGCGGTTCACAGCCTGCACACTCAAAGCAATTCGATTGTCCACCCCAACCTTGCGCATCAATCTGCCTACATGCGCCTTCACCGTAGCTGCATCGATCCCGAGGGCATCGGCGATCTCCCGGTTTGGATGCCCCTCTACCAGCAGGCGAAGCACCTGTTCTTCCCGTTCGGTAAACTTCGGCTCTACGCTGCCGCTATACGCCTCCGCAGCGGAGGACTCCAGTAGCCGGGCCAGCACCTTACGCGGCGCCCACACCGACCCATCCTGCACAATCTCGATGGCCAGCCGAATCTCATTCTCCTTTGCCGTATGCGTCAGATAGCCCTTGGCACCTGCCCCGATAATGCGCTGAATGTAGTCGTGGTCGTCCTCCAGCCCAAGAACAATCAGTCGAAGGTGGGGTCGGGTACGCCGAAACGTCTCCAGCAGCTCGAAGATATGCTCCGTGCAAGCCGCATCGATCAGAATCAGCGAGACTCCCGATGCATCCAGTGCCCCCGGCACTGACAGAAGAATCACCTCCGCCTCGCCAGTCTCGGAGAAGATTGCCTGCAATCCAAGCACGCGCAGAGGGTCCGTTGCAATCAGTCCCATACGTAAATGTTCACGAGACGACGTCTCTTTCATGGCCTTCGCAGCGTCCTCACGCTGTTGATCATCCAGTAGGCAATCTTTCAAATACAACAAGGAAGATCAGGCCATTCAGCTACAGCTTCGGCAAAACAATACCCTGCTGATTCTGATACTTCCCTTTGCGATCTGCGTAGCTGACCTCGCACATCTCATCGGATTGGAAGAACAGAATCTGGCACAAGCCTTCGTTCGCATAGATACGGGCCGGCAAAGGCGTAGTGTTCGAGATCTCCAGCGTCACATAGCCCTCCCACTCCGGCTCGAACGGCGTTACATTCACGATGATCCCACATCGCGCATAGGTCGATTTGCCCACGCAGATCGTCAGCACGTCTCGCGGAATCTTGAAGTATTCAATCGAACGCGCCAGCGCAAACGAGTTCGGCGGCACAATCACGCTCTCCGACTCAACCGTCACGAACGACCGTTCATCGAAGTTCTTCGGATCGATAATCGCACTATTTACATTCGTGAAGATCTTGAACTCATCCGATACCCGAAGGTCATATCCATAAGAAGAAAGGCCGTAGGAGATCACTCCCTCTTTGACCTGCTTCTCGCTGAATGGGGAGATCATTCCGTGCTCTGTCGCCTGCTGGCGGATCCAACGGTCGCTTTTAATGGCCACTCTGGTGCGCTTCCCTTCCTTATTCGAATCGAGTCTCTAATTGTCGCAGAAATGGGCGAACAGGGCGTTATCGGACCTCATTCTCCATTGCCTCATTAGATTCTTCATCTTACGGCAGCGTTCTATCGTTGACAATCTCGTGCCGAGTTTCTAACATCACGGTACTAAACCCGGTCAGCAGTTAGTTTTAGAACAAAAAATTACAGCCCAAGGACGGCGGCCCAGAATGATTAAGCAGGATCTTATACAAAGGGTTGTTGAGCGTACCGGCCTGCCAAGAACAAAAGCAGAGGCTGCGGTAGACGCCATCTTCGATAGCATGAAGCAAACCTTGATCGCTGGAGACCGCATTGAACTTCGCGGCTTCGGCGTCTTCACCGTTAAGCCAAGGAAGACGGGTATCGGTCGCAATCCCAGAACCGGTGCCGAAGTCACGATCGCTCCAGGCAAAGCGGTTCGCTTCAAGCCTGGCAAAGAGCTTCATCTATTGGAGTAGGTGGCTCCATCACATCAAATGCACGGCATCCACGTCGATGACGAGATTTCGACGAGGAATGTCTTGCGCCTCAGCGAACCGCAGCATCGCCCGTAGCGCCTCACCCAGCGTTTGTCTCCGCTCTGCCTTCAAAACAAAGTGGTAGCGATAGATTCGCTTGAGCCGCACAATCGGTGCTGCCGCCGGTCCCAGTACACGGACCTTGTCCAGCCGCGCCTGCTGAAACCACCTCCCCAGCGCGGCCGACCATCCCGTCGCCTCCTCCAGCCTCTCGCTCTGGATCACAACGTTCGCCAACACTGCATACGGCGGATAGTGCATCCACCGCCGATACTGCATCTCCTTCGCCACAAAGCCCGGATAGTCATGCTGCGCCGCAAACTGGATCGCATAGTGATCGGGATGATACGTCTGCACCAGCACCTTCCCCGGCAGATCCCCGCGCCCCGCCCGTCCCGACACCTGCGTCAGCAACTGAAATACCCGCTCCGCCGCGCGAAAGTCCGGCAGCCCCAGCGCAAAATCCGCCCCCACCACCCCCACAAGTGTCACCCCATGAATGTCATGCCCCTTCGCAATCATCTGCGTCCCCACCAGCAAATTAATCTCCCCCGCATGCAGCCGCGAAAGCAGCCGCTCCATATCGCTCCTCCCCCGCACCGTATCGCGATCCATCCGCCCAATCCGAGCCCCCGGAAACAGCTCCTGCAACCGCTCCTCACCCTGCTGCGACCCCGCACCCAGAAAATAAAGATGTTCACTCTCGCACTTCGGACAAGTCTTTGGCACCCCTCGCCGAAACCCGCAGTAATGACACTCCAGCCGCTGCCCCGGCTGAGCCACATCGCTCGTCACATGCTTGTGATACGTCATCGAAATAGCACAGTTCTCGCATTCAATCTTTTCGCCACAGCTCCGGCACATCACCACAAACGAGTACCCCCGCCGATTCAGCAGAATAATCGCCTGCTCCCCCCGATCCAGCGTCCCCTGCGTCTCCTCAATCAGTCTGCGCGAAAAGATCTGCTCCTGCCCCGTCTCCCTGAACTCCGCGCGCATATCCACCAGCTCCACCACCGGCAGCGGCCGATCCATCACACGCTCCCGCATCTCCACCCGCGCATACCGTCCCTTCTCCGCATTCGCCCAGCTCTCCAGCGAAGGCGTCGCCGACCCCAGCACCACCACAGCCTCATTCAGCTTCGCCCGCATCACCGCAACGTCCCTCCCGTGATACCGCGGCGTCTCCTCCTGCTTGTAGCTAGAGTCATGCTCCTCATCGACAATAATCAGCCCCAGCTTCACCATCGGCGCAAACACGGCCGACCGCGTCCCCACCACCACCCGCGCCTCACCCCGACGAATCCTGTGCCACTGCTCCGCCCGCTCATCCGGCGTCAACTGCGAGTGCAGTAGCGCCACCTCATCCCCAAACGCCGCCACCATCTGCCCCGTCATCGCCGGCGTCAACCCAATCTCCGGCACCAGCAGCAGCGCCGACTTCCCCGCATCCAGAGCCCGCCGCATCGCTGCAAAATAAACGCTGGTCTTCCCCGACCCAGTAATCCCATACAACAAATGAGGCTTAAACCCACCTTGAGCCATCGCCGCAGCAATCGTCCCCAGCGCCTCCATCTGAGCCTCATTCAAAGCATGTTCATGCGCATGTTTCTTCCCATGCACCCCGACCCCACCAAAATGAAAATCCTCCGCCACCTCCTCAATCGCCACCAATCCCCGCTTCACCAGAGTCCCCAGCGTAGAAGTCGGAACCCCCACCCGCAGGTCCCGCACGCGCATCCGCCCCCCCACGGCAGCCAACTCCGCCATCACCGCCAACTGATTCTCATTCAACCGAGGCAACCGCACCAACGATTCAGATTTTGAGTTCTCACCCATCGCCAGTTTTGAATTGTCATCCTTCGCTAGTTTTGAGTTGTCATCCATCGCTAGTTTTGAGTCGTCATCCTTCGCTAGTTTTGAATTGTCATCCTTCGCGAAGCGGAGGATCTGCTTCTCGTCCTTGTCCTTGCCTTCTAGCCGCTGCTCGCTCTTACCTCTTCCCTCTTCCCTCTTCCCTGAGCCGTCCACCAGCACGGCCACCTTTTCCAGCCGCCTAGCATCGCGCTCCTCAGCCACCGCCTCCCGCGCCAGCCACTTCTTCTTGACCATCCCCTCCAGCAGCCCCTTATTCGCCCCCGTAGCCGACCGCAGCGCCGACATCTTCGCCTGCGCCCCATCCTCCAGATAGTTCAGCACCGCATACTCCCGATTCTGCTCCTCCGCCGAAAGCCGCGACCGCCGCGAAGATCCCTTAGCCGCCCCCTCATACAAAGCCCTTCGTCCAGCCTCAGCAATCCGATAAAAGAAATGCCGCTTCACCTCAGCCGCCAGTGGCAGCATCCCGCGCAGCACCTCGCCCAGTGGCGCTACGTAATACGAAGCAATCCACCCAGCCAGCTTCATCAACTCATCCGGCAACAAAGCAGCCTCATCCAGCACCTGCTGCACGGGCTTCACTTCCACCCCCTCAGGCAGCGCATCGTCGTGCACCCGCACCACCACACCCATCAGCCTCTGCCCGCTAAACGGCACCAGCACCCGAGCCCCCACCACAGGCGCACCTCCGAGACCAGCCCCATTCACCGCATAGGTAAACGTCCTGTCCAGAGGCACCGGCAAAGCCACATCGCAAAACAAAGCCATCCCTCCAGCTTAGCGGAAGCAATGCCTGTGCACCCCTCTGCGTCGTCCGCGCCAGCATTGCCTTACACTTACCCTATGACGAATTCGTCGAAGGTCGATCTCGTCGGCGTAGGCCTCAACGCCACCGACACCATCATCCCCCTCTCCACGTACCCCGCTCGCGGCTCCAAGGTCGAGTACCACACCGCAACGGTCCTCCCCGGCGGCCAGGTAGCCAGCACCGTAGTCGCCTGCCAGCACTGGGGCATGACGACCCGCTACGTAGGCAAGCTCGGCGACGACACCGCCGCCACCCTGCACCGCGAAGCCTTTGCCCGCGCCGGCGTCGAGACCCAGATCATCACCGTCTCCGGCGGCGCCAGCCCGCAATCCCTCATCCTCGTCGACGGCGGCGGCGAGCGCACCGTCCTCGGCCGGCGCGACGAACGCCTCATCCTCCAACCCTCCGACCTCGACCGCGACTGGATCGTAAACGCCCGCGCCCTCCACGTCGACGGTCACGACACAGCCGCAGCCACTCTCGCCGCCCGCTGGGCACGCGAGGCCGGCATCCCCGTCATCGCCGATCTCGACGAACTCTATCCCGGCGTCGAAGAGCTCATCGAAAACATCGACTACCTCATCGTCAGTCGCGACTTCCCCTGCCGCCTCATGGCCGAGTCCGACCTCGAACGCGCCCTCCAACAGATGCAGCGCCGTTACAACTGCGCCCTCACCGCAGCTACCCTCGGCGAAGAGGGCGTACTTGCGTGGGATGGCAAGCAATTCCACCACGCACCCGCCTACGCAGTTCGAGTCGTCGACACCACCGGGGCCGGAGATATCTTCCACGCCGGCTTCATCCACGGCCTCCTGCAAGGGTGGCCACTCGACCGCCAACTCGACTTCGCCTGCGCCGCCGCCGCCCTCAACTGCACAGCCGTCGGAGCCAGGGGCCGCATCGAGAAAGTCGACGCCATCGAGAATCTCATGACCACAGGCACCCGCCACCACGACGCATCCTACATATCGACTCCGGACTGATCCCATGATCAAGAACCGCTCCGTGCCGACAGATATCGTGCTCCCCCACATCGTCTATCAGAACGTCGCCGAAGCGATTGCGTGGCTCACAAGGGTATTCGGATTCACCGAGCACTACCGCTACGGCGACCCGGAAGCACCGAGCGGCGCACAAATGCATCTCGGCGATGCATGGATCATGCTCACAAGCACACGCGCGGGACGCACAACCCCGGCACAACTCGGCTGCGAAACGCAGAGCCTGACTATCTTCGTCGAGGATGTCAATGCTCACTTCGCCAGATCAATCTCTGCAGGCGCAAAGATCGTCGAGGACCTCCACGAGACCATCTACGGCGAGCGCCAATACGGAGTCGAAGACCTCGATGGCCACCACTGGCTCTTCTCCACCCACGCCCACGACATAAGCCCCGACGAATGGGGAGCAACAATAGCCAAAGTCCAATAGCTCTACACACACACCCGTGCCCTTGCCGTTGCCTGTCTATCCACTCACCCCCAAGAGCTCGTCATTTCGACCGAAGTGGTTCTTAGTCTCACCGTAAGCCACGCAGCGGAGAAATCCGCTTCTCTACCCCCATGAAGGGGTCCATCCTCAATGCCGAACCTCTGTACATCAGAGGGGCTGCTAATTAATCGTGACGGTGAAAGTGGTAGAAGCAGTGATATTCGGCGTGGCATCGTGATCGGTCCCCACAACCGTCAACACATAACTACCCTTCGGCGTAAGCAGAGGTGCGGGAGTACTGCAACCCACAGCAAATCCGCCCAACGCAATCAGCACGAGTAAGCAGGCAAGCCGCCGCAGCTTATGCGAACGCACCCCCAGCAACCCCGTCAGCAAAATGCCACTCAGGGCCACCTCCAGCGGCTTCGAACTTCCAGACCCGCGACGCGGCGCAGCGTCCTGCCGAACCTCGCCGACGGTACCTCCGCCGATGATCTGCCCCGTGGCATTCGGAGGACAGTCCCAGTTCCGCGTAGCAACGGTCAGGTTGCCAACGGTAGCCGGATTAGCCCCGCTAATGTTCGCGTAATTCGTCATCAGGACGCATCCATTGGCCAACGAAGGAGATGAAGTCGTGGCCACGAACGAGATGTTTCCGGTGTACCCATTCAGAGGAGTCACAATGATCGAAGAACTCCCCAACGAGCCCTGAGTAACGGCCTCGTTACCAACCGAAACCGTGAAGCCTCCCTGGGAGGCAACGGCCATGCCTGGAAACAGCGTCGCGGCCGCCATCAGCAGAAGCGCGCAGAGCAGGTTCCGGCGAAGATTCAAAAACGAAGTTCTCATCGATATGCCTAATCCCATAGGGATAGATCTCTCGCAGGCAAATAGTTGCTCCGTAATGCCCTCAGTACAAAGAGGTTATCGCTCAACTCACTCATTTTTCGATACCACAATCGTGTGATGAGGCCCGAACAGGAGTAACGTTACCGCTGCCGAACCCACTCCTGCAGCTCCTCCGGCGTACGCAGACGGTTCTGCAGCAGCGCATCGAACAGCGCCCTCGTCCGAATCGCATCAAAGCGCTCATCGACGCGCGACCCCACCTGTTCATGAGGAAGTTTGACGATGTAGCCAGGCCGATCATCAAACTGACCATGATGACTGGCAGCCTCATCCTCCTCCGTCCAACCCTCAGAGGAAGCCCAGATCAGACTCGTCCGCCAGGAGTGGTCCCCCATCACCACAACGGCACTCGAATCCCACTCGTGCCGCTGTTCGAGCAACTGACGAAGATGCGCAAGATACATATCGGCAAGCGCAAGGTTATCGATGTACGACGTATGCCGACTCGCCATGCGCCCCCGCCTCCGGTCGTAAAAACCAAAAGGATGCGGCACCGGCATATGAAGCAACAGAAAGTTGATCGAAGGATCGGCAAGAAAAGCATCGCCAGCACCAAGCAGTTCCCGATAATCCGCCGAATGCATCTGAATGTCGAGCAACTCATCCGAAGGAGAGCCCGAGCCGGCACCAAACCAGCGCAGCGCAGCGAGCATCGCTCGATGAAACGGCGCCAGCAGATTGGCTCCCACGGAACGCTCCGGCGACAGATTGGCCGGCGTAGCTTCGTGATATATCCAGTAGCAGTGATCCAGCACCGCAGGCAGGATGCGGCAGTAAGCGTTATACCAGCCCGCGATGCCAGTGGAATATCCAGCATCGAGCGCATCCTGGAAGACCGTCTTGTGCGCATCAAACCGGTTCCACCGATGCGATCCCGTATCGTGCATGGCAACCAGAAGCCCCGCACCAGAGATCCGGACACCATCCGAAGGAACCCCGGTCAGCAGCGAAGGAAGAATGAAGCGCGTGTACTCGCCCGTCGGAACCACATGGGTAAAGACCGTAGACTGTGCCGCCATCTGATCGAAGGCAGGAAGCTGCAAACCCGGAAAGCGCCGCTCATAGACCTGCTGATACGACAGTTCATCCAGCAGAATCCAGACGATCCGCTGCCGCGGCGACCCAGCGGCAACCTGCGCACGATGCAGCTTCGGCGGCGGATTCAGATCACGAGCCTGCCATCCAAACCACACCAGTTGCACGAAGATCGCAGCCCCGCTCAGAGCAAAGAATCCCAGAATCGTCGCAACGCCAGGCAGCGCCGCCTCAAACACCGGCTGCAACCTTCTCCAGCGGAGAGCGATCACAATCCAGCACAGCAGACACGATAAACCGACCAGCAGGCTGACCCACGCCGGAACCACAACACCGAAGAAGCCGGTAAATGTCCGCAGCAGTATCGACGGCAAAACAAAGACAGCCGCCGACCAGGCGACAATCCGCATCCGTCCGGGCCTCTCCGCAATCGCCAGCAGACCCGTCAGCAGCAGCCAAAGCGTCAGAACATACACAATGACCGGAACAAAGATCGCCGAAGCCGACCCCGTCAGATGGTAAACAAGGTCGTGCCCGGATGAGATCAACGGTCCGGTAACGGACAGTAGATATAGGTTTGCAAGGCCAAAGGCGACCGTGGCAGGGTGGGTAAGCGCTCTCACAGCCCCGTTTCTTTCACTAAGCAGGCTGTGCTCATTCGCAATCGTTTCGATCCAGAGGCGCGGGTGTCTCCAGGACAGTGTGGCAGCGTCAGTTGCATCAGGGAGAAACTATATGGCGTTCACATCCCCGTCAACTGGGATCTGCCATCGAAGCTCCTACCTTAGGCTCGGTCTTGACGAAGAGTCCCTTGATCCGCCGGCGAAAATAAAGCAGCGCTCCGGATACCACCGCGCTGATGCCCTGAAAGATCAGCAGTCCGGAGCCGGGATCGACGTACGCGTATGCTCTGCGTTCGAAGGTAAGGCCTAGAGCAACGATGAGCATTACGGTTAGAACCAGATATTTCAGCTTGTGGGCCATTCATCTTCCCTCGAGGAGTCTGGCCCGTGGTGACACAGGCACTCTTGGATGAAGACGTGAAACCCATGTAAAAGTTTCGCCGAGGTATCCAGCCGACCTACCCCAAACAAAAAAAACGTCGCCGAGTGGTAAGCTGATGCGTCTGCAGCCACCACAATACCGCCAGTCCAACCCTCCTAACTCCCGAAAGGACCACGTATGCCCGCACCACAGAGCCTCAAGAGCCACATGCGCTACGACCCGCCCATGCACTTCTTCGTCTTTCCGGTCGTCATCCTCAACTTCCTCTTCTCCATCTACATCACCATCCACCATTGGCCCGCCTACATCCACCTGCACCTCTGGTGGATCATCGTCTCCCTGGCCCTGCTCGTCTTCGCCGTCAAATGTAGAATCAACGATCTGAAGCTCCAGGACCGCATCATCCGCCTCGAAGAGCGGCTACGCCTCGCCGCCATCCTCCCCGCCGACCAGCTCCCCCACATCCCCGAGCTGGAGACCAGGCAACTGATCGCACTCCGCTTCGCCTCCGACGCCGAACTCCCCGCCCTGGTCCAAAAGACCCTCACCCAACGCTTCGAACCCAAAGCCATCAAAGAGAACATCACCAACTGGCGCGCCGACAACCACCGCGTCTAGCGCAAATCCGACGTAACCATCCCACCATGGCAATTGTCATCCTGAGCGGAGGCGCTTTTGCCGCCGTAGTCGAAGGACCTGCGTTTCTCTCGCAGGGGGATATATATCTTTCTTGAATCCGCCCGAGCCGCGAAAAGGGGTGCCACCGTAAAGCGGTCGCACCCCAGAGCCAAACGAGCGTTAATAAACGTCCCGCTGATAACGCTTCTGCTTTTTCATCGCAGCCAGATACTCCGCCGCATGGTCCAAAGTCCCCTTCGAACCCCGTGCAATCACATCCAGCAGAGCCGTCTCCACATCCTTCGCCATACGGCTGGCATCGCCGCAGACGTAGAAATACGCCCCCCGCTCCAGCCAGTCATAAAGCTCCGCAGCCCTCTCCTGCATACGATCCTGCACGTAGACCTTCCGCGCCTGATCCCGCGAGAACGCGGTGTCCAAATGAGTCAGCACCCCGGCTTTGTGCATCCCGAGCAGCTGGTCCTTATACAAAAAATCCAGCGCTTCCCGCTGCTCGCCAAAAAACAACCAGTTATCCCCGGTCTGCCCCGTAGCCTGCCGCTCCTCCAGAAACGCCCGAAACGGCGCAATCCCCGTACCCGGCCCAATCATAATCACTGGAGCAGTCGTATCCACCGGCAACCGGAAGCTCGCATTCGAATGCAGAAAAATCGGCATCCTTGCCCCAACACCCGCCCGCTCCCCAAGATGCCCGCTCGCCACACCCTGCCGGTCCCGCTTATGCGACTCATACCGGATCACTCGCACCGTCGTCTGAACATTATCCGCATGCATAGCCTGGCTCGACGCAATCGAATACATCCGTGGCGTCAACCGCTGCAGCACATGAAACAACTGCTGCGGCTCCGTCACCACATGCGGAAAATCCGTCGCCAGGTCCACAAACTCCCGGCCCCAGCAATAATCCTCAGCCCGGGCCTTGTGCTCCGGCCCCACCATCAACTTCAGTGCCTCATTCGCCGGAGCCAGCTTGGCATACTGCCCCACGCTGCCCCTCGCCAACTTACCAATCCCCAACCGCGTCCGCAGCGCCTCTTCCAGGCTGATCTCCGCCTTGTAGTGGTCCAGAACCCGCTCATCGCCCCTGAAACCAAGCGCCGCAAGCGTATCCGCCACCGCCTGTGGCCTATTCTCCGGAATAATCCCCACCGCATCACCCGGCGTATAGGTCATCCCTTCGTCCAGCGTCAGTTCGATATGCCGCGTCTCTTTTTCCGACCCCTCAGCGGTCAACAGATAATTGACCGTCACCGTCGAAAAAAAAGGATTGTTTCGTGTGTATTTAGCCGAATGCGCCGCCGTTCCCTTAGCTTCCTGCTCAAGAACCTCTGTCATCCTTCAATGATAATGAGATCAACAACATTCCGCAAAATTTATCGCCCACAAAACACACTCTCTCCGCCACCCTGCATCGCGGCCGGCGCGTCGCAACCCGGCCCTACTATTTCGACTTCTCCTCAAACTTCTTCATCTTCTTATCGAAAACCCCATCTCTAACGAGTCCATACAGATACGTTGTCCACGCAGCCTTGTTCGGAATCTTCGGGTCCTTGAACGGATGAAGCTCCGGAGTATCGCGTTCCGAAAGCTTCGGTGTCGCAATCAGCCACATCCCGCCGATGGCGTTCCTCGAGTGCAGGTTTGCTCCAAATCCGCAGCGCTTCCCGCCAACATTGAGAGCATTAAACCATCGAAACCTGTACAGCGTTCCTTCCCGGTCAAGACCTGTGCTGCACAGGTCAGGCTCAGGCAGAGTCTCCGGCGTAATTGCCCCAATCACATGGATGAACATGTCGCGGATATCGTAAAAAAGATCGTTAGCCTCACGATCGGTGTGAGAGTAAGTCCTCGAGCCGTCGTGATTGAGCATTACGAATTGGCCCGCGAGTTCGTTAATTGGATGAGGTCGGCTGGACATGGAAAACATGATACTCCCGCCACCGCAGCCCCGGCACCATCTCCCGACAAATTCAGCCCTCTCCTACCCTGTACAATCAATCCGTGCGACGTCTCCTGGCCATCTCGCTGCTCCTGCTCTTCAGCGCGCCAATCGTCTCGCCTCTCTTCGCTCTAACCGCGAACTCCGACGCCGGACTTCCCGCCTGCTGCCGACGCAACGGCGCACATCGCTGCACGATGAAGCAGCACCAGGCAGAGTCATCAGCGACCGCAGCCACCCTCTCCACCATCCCTCAGCGCTGTCCCGCCTATCCCGCCGTCGTAACCCCGGTCAGGCATGGTGATCTCTCCTTCCTCACCGCATCTCTCATCTTCGCCGAAATCCTCAGCCACCCTGCCGTCAAAATCCAGACCCAGGCCCGCGCCCGCGTCGCGCTCGACCGGTCCCGCCAGATGCGCGGCCCTCCCTCACACCTCCTCTAGGAGGATGTTGAAAGTCGTTGCTTTGAAGGGCCGCGACTTCAGTCGCGCCATAAGCGTAGTCGTTGTATTCGGCTTTAGCCCGCTGAGGCAACCTTCCCCCTTCCACTAGATTTTTCATCATCAGCGCGCTGTCGTCCCCATCTAAAAGAAGCCCCTGATTTCGTCAGCTCTCTGACGAGGAAGTCCCATGCGCAAACCTGCTCTCCTCTGCCTCCTCATTATTCTTCTATCCACCGCGGCCGCCCAAGCCGCCATCTTCAGCCAACTCCACGGAGTCGTCCACGACCCTCAGCACCGCCCTATCCCCGGCGCGCACATCGAACTCCACGCCGCCAACTCCGCCTTCACCCAAACCGCCACCACCGGCCAGGACGGATCCTTCTCCATAGCCTCCATCCCATTGGGCGACTACACCATCACCATCTCGCAATCCGGCTTCGCCACCACAAAACAAACCCTCACCCTCGCATCCGACACCTCACCCATCCTCCACATTGAGCTGCAGCTCAGCACAGTCCATCAAGCCGTGACCGTCACCACCGACATCAACACCGCCAACGTCGACACCGTCACCCCCACCGCTCTCATCAGCCGCGAAGACATAGCCCGCACCCCCGGCGCCTCCCGCAGCAACAGCATGGCCATGATCACCGACTACGTCCCCGGCGCCTACATGACCCACGACATGCTCCACATGCGCGGCGGCCACCAGGTCAGCTGGCTCATCGACGGCATCCAGATCCCCAACACCAACATCTCCAGCAACCTCGGCGCGCAGATCGACCCCAAGGACATCGACTATATCGAAGTCCAGCGCGGCAGCTACACCGCCGACACCGGCGACCGCACCTACGGCGTCTTCAACGTAGTCCCGCGCACCGGCTTCGAGCGCAACCGCCAGGCCGAACTCATCCTCTCGGCCGGCAGCTTCCTCCAGACCAACGACCAGCTCAACTTCGGCGACCACTCCGAAAAGTTCGCCTATTACGCCAGCCTCACCGGCAACCGCAGCGACTACGGTCTCGCCCCGCCCATCAGCCAGCCCATCCACGCCACCACCAACGGCTACGGCGGCTTCGCCTCCTTCATCTACAACCGCACTCCGAAGGACCAGTTCCGCCTCATCACCCAACTCCGCAACGACTACTTCCAAATCCCCTACGCCCCCGACCCCACCAGCTTCGAGAACCAGCAGTACGACTCGAGCCACCTCCGCGACGGCCAGCACGAGACCGACGGCATCGCTGCCCTCTCCTGGCTCCACACCTTCAACCCCTCCACCGTCCTGCAGGTCTCACCCTTCTATCACTACAACCGTGCCAACTACGAATCCAACCCCAGCGACACCCCCGTAGCCACCACCTCCGACCGCATCTCCAACTACGCCGGCGCGCAAGCCTCCATCACCACCCAGCTAGCCCGCAACACCATCCAGGCAGGCTTCTACTCATTCGGCCAGCACGACACCTACCTCTTCGGCGCAGCCTTCAACGACAACAGCGGCAACACCAACTTCCGCATCCCCGACGCAGCCTCCGGCGGCATCGTCGAGGCATACCTCTCCGACAACTACAAACCGACCGCCTGGCTAACCCTCATCGCCGGTCTCCGCCAAACCCACTTCCAAGGTCAATTCACCGAAAATGTAACCGCCCCCCGCTTCGGCGCGGCCATCCTCATCCCCAAACTCAACTGGGTCTTCCGCGGCTTCTACGGCCGCTTCTACCAACCCCCACCACTCCTCACCGCCGCCGGTCCCATCGTGCAATTCGCCCAGGCCAACGACACTGACTTCACCCCTCTCCACGGCGAGCGCGACGAAGAGCATCAGTTCGGCGTACAGATCCCTTTCCGCGGCTGGCTCCTCGACGCCGACACCTTCAAGACCCGCATCAACAACTTCCTCGACCACTCCAACATCGGCAACTCCAGCATCTACTTCCCCGTCACCGTAGACGGCGCACTCGTCCGCGCCTGGGAGCTATCTCTCCGCTCCCCACGCCTCTGGAAAATCGGCCAAGCTCATCTCGCCTACTCCAACCAGATCGCCGAGCAGCGCGGCCCCATTACCGGCGGCCTCATCTGCGCTCCCATCAGCTCGCCACAGTGCAATGTCGACCCCGGTTACAAGCCCGTAGACCACGACCAGCGCAACACCCTCAACGCAGGCTTCAACGCCTCGCTCCCTTGGCGCACGACAGCCTCAACCAACGTCTACTACGGCTCCGGCTTCGTCAACGGCAGCCCCGACCCCACCACCCCATACCCGAACGCTTACCTACCGCAACACACAACCTTCGATCTCTCGATAGGCAAGACCTTCACCGAGAAACTCACCGCATCGATCACCGCAACAAACGTCGCCAACCGCCGAGTCCTGCTCGACAACAGCCTCACCTTCGGCGGCTTCCACTACAACGACCCTCGCGAAATCTACGCAGAACTTCGCTACCGCTTCAAGTACTAACCCAAACCGCCAAGCGCCATATCCTTCCAGTTGCCGCTGCATTTGGGGTACGTTGCCGTTGCGTTTGGGGGGTAGGCCCAGGCTTTAGAGTGTGCCGAAAAAGTCATTGTCTTGAGGGGCGCGACTTCAGTCGCGCCATAAGCTAGTCGTTGTATTGCGGCTTTAGCCGCTGAGGGAATCTTTACCCTTCCAATAGACTTTTTCAGCACCCTCTAGAGCCCGGGCACTCACTCCGCCACAAAACCTCTTCCATTCTGCCGAAGGCCGGCGCGAAGGCGAAGCCACAGCGACTGTATATTGCCGTTGTCTTTGTCATGGTCTTTGCCGCTCCTGTAGCCTCGGGGGACCATTGACGCTGCGCACTACTACTCCTCCTCCTCACCCTCCTCGTCCTCACCCTCCTCAACCTCCTCAACCTCCAGATCCGCCACCTTCACCCCGCCACTCCCATGCTCCACCAAAACCTGAATCCGCCCCTCCGCAGCCTCCAACTCCTTCTTACAGGAGTTCGAAAGTTTCACACCCTCCTCAAACAAACGCACCGACTCATCAAGCGTCAGCTCCCCGCGCTCCAGCCGCTCCACCACACTCTCTAATGCCGTCAACTGCTCCTCAAAGCTAGCCATTACGCGACCTCAACCAAACCCTGGCCGTTATTCCCACTAAGCCCCAGAACCTCAGCCGCCGCAATATACTTCCCAAACGGAGCACTCACCTGAACCCCCTGCACCATGGGCCGGGCCTCCGCCAGCATCTCCTGAGCGATCTTCACGCCCTCTGCCTTCGCCGCATCCGGAGAAGTCGCCGCCGCCATCCGCGCCATAATCTCATCCGGCATACTTACCCGCAGATCGTTCTTCATAAACTCCGCATTTCGCAAACTTGTCAGCGGCCAGATTCCCGCAATCACCGGAATCCTGAACCCCTCAATTCGCTTCAAAAACTCCTCAAGCACCCGCAGATCGAACACCGGCTGCGTAATCGCAAACTCAGCGCCGGCCTCGACCTTGTAGGCAAACCGCCGCACCTCCTGCTCCATGTCCGCAACTCCAGGATTCGCCGCGACCGAAATCGTAAACCCGGTCGATTCACCAATCGAGTTCTTCCCGATATCCAACCCATGGTTCAGATTGCGCACCACATTCACCAGCCCAATCGCATCTACATCAAACACCGCCGTAGCATCCGGATAGTTCCCCAGCTTCGGAGGATCGCCCGTCAGGCACAAAATATTCTTCAGCCCAATCGAAGAAGCCCCCAGCAGGTCGCTCTGAATACTCAGAACATTCCTGTCGCGGCACGTATAGTGCAGCACCGTCTCAATCCCGACATGCTGCTGGATCTGCAAACACAAGCTCTGCGCGCTCATCCTCGCACTGGCCCGCGGCGAATCCGGCACATTGATCGCATCCACCCCCAGGCTATGCAGATAGGCCGCGCCATCCAGCTCCTTACTGCAATTGATCCCCTTCGGCGGAACGATCTCCACCAGCGAGACAAACTCTCCCGCCGCCACCATCGCGCCAATCTTCGATCGCTCGCCCAGCGGAGCCGGCGCGACCTTGCTCTCCACCTTCTTCGGCGCACCAGGCGCACCAATAGACCCAGCCTGCTCCACCACCCGAGCCCCAGTCTCCATCGCATCCATCGCCCGCAGCGTGCTCTTCATCGCCCGCGTATAGCTCGGAGTCGTCCCGCAGCACCCGCCTACAATACTCGCGCCCGCCTTCACCAGCTTGACCGTAAACCGCGCCATGTAGTCCGGCGAAGTCATATAGATCGTCCGCCCCTCGACCGCCCGCGGAATCCCTGCATTCGGCATCGCGGCCAGCGGCAGTGTCGTCAACGGACGCATCCGTTCAATCACGCTCAGCACCGTCGCCGGCCCCGCGCTGCAGTTGCATCCAATCGCATCCGCGCCCCACTCCGTCAGCTTCACCGCAGCCGTCTCCGCCGAAGCCCCATCCAGACAATTCCCATCCTCATCGACGGTCATCATTACAATCACGGGTACCCCCGGAGCCTCGCTCCGAGCCGCCAGGATCGCCTGCTCCGACTCCGCCAGCGAAGTCATCGTCTCTATAATCAGCAGGTCCGCCCCCACCCCTGGCCCACCCTCCACCAGCGCCCGTATCTGCTCCGCAAACGCCTCCCGAGCCTCTTCCAGCGCCACCTTCCCCAGCGGCTCCAACCTCACCCCCAGCGGCCCGATCGACCCCGCCACAAACGCCTCGCTCGCCTGCTTCTCCCTGATCTGCTCCACGCACTCCCGCGCCAGCTTCACTCCGGCCACATTGATCTCGCGCACCTTGCCCAGCAGCCCATGATGTTCCAGCCGAAACGAATTCGCCCCAAACGTATTCGTCTCCACCACCTCCGCACCCGCCTGCAGATACTCCGCATGGATCGCCCGCACCGTCTCCGGCTGCGACAGGTTCAGCTCGTCATAGCACCGGTTGATGAACACGCCGCGCGCATAAAGCATCGTGCCCATCGCCCCATCGCACAGCACAGTCCCTCCCGCAAACAGCCTCGCTACGCCAACCGGACCAATTCCTGCACCGCCAACCTCATCTGCCATCGTCATCTCCGCCAATTATCCGGCCATCCCGCACGCCATCATCTTGCTCACGCTGTTCTCATCATCCTAAGCCACCACCCAGACTCGCTCCAAACACATCCCCGGACCAATCGCCCAAGCCGCGTCCTTTGTTATACTCACCCAATAGCCGTGGCCCGCAAATACACGCCCTGCGCTCAGGTTGGAGTTCGTTACCGTTGAAGAATCGAAGTCTCTTTTCCCAGTCCACCCGCGCCCAGATCTTCTCGGGCCTCCTGATCGCCATTGCGACCGCCGGTCTCACCTCCTGCAATAGCAACAACTATTTGGCTTACAAGTTCCCCCAGTACACCTTCGCCAACCGCCCCATCCCTCCCAGCAAGCTTGCGAACCGCGTCATGGTCTCCGTCTCGAACGACGGCAGCACCGGCTCCCTGCCCATCCTCGACGCCAAGCGTGATATTCGCAGCAACATCGAGAACACCATCCCGGCCTTCTCCATCACCGGCTACGCCTCCGGCTATCCCAATCTCATCCTCAACTTCCCCGAAGAGGTTCACGGTTTCGTCTACTCCGATCTCCTCGGCGACCTCTCGGTCGTCGACTACGGCAAAGAATCCGCAACTCCGGTCTCCAGCAAGTTCCCCGCAAAGTCCAGTTCCCTCGCCATCCCCCCCAGCGCCAACCACTACTACTCGGCAGAAGAGTCCGTCGGCGCGCTCGTCGTCGTCGATAACACCACCGGCATCTCCTACGCCCTCATCCTTCCCAACGTCTATAAGGTAGCCGTCAACACGGGCGACACCGTCGTCCTCGCCATGGTCCGCAACTCCAATACCATCTACCGCCTCGTCAAGCTCAACACCAACCAGTTCGCCACCGCCGCGCTCGCCACCGCCACCACCGGCGCCGTCGACTGCGAACCCTTCAACCTCCCCGTCTACTGCGTTGTCCCTGTCAACAGCACCTCCGCAAACTTCGACCGTCCCATCGGCGCCTACTTTTCGCTCGACGGCACCCAGGCCTACATCCTCAACTGCGGCCCGGAGTGCGGCGGCGGCACCGCCAGCGTCACCTTCCTGCAGCAGGGCAATCTCCGCACCGACAACATCCCCACTGCGCCTCCACCGTACCAATCGTCCTTCATCTCCAACGTTCCGGTCCCCGGCGGCGTCACCACCGCGCTCGCCACCGGCACCACCCTCTACGTCGCCGGCCAGCAGCGGCTTCCTGACGGCCTCTTCACCGGCAACCTCTCCATCATCGACCTCGCCACCGCCGTCACCACCCCAGCCACCGCCGTCACCGGCAAATACGGCGTCTCCGACGGCACCCACACCAAGCTCCTCTTCGCCGACGACAACACCCTCTGGATCGGCTCCCAGTTCTGCGCCACCGGCGAGCGCGCCAAGCTCAACCAGAACTACAACTGCCTCACCCGCTTCGACCTCGGAGCCAAGACCGCCCAGATCATCCCCAACGTCACTCCCGGCGGCACCCCGACGGTCGGCTATCCCAACACCAATCAGAACCTCTACTACTACGGCGACCTCACCGGCCTCTGCTGGGTCCAGACCTTCCACAAGGTCTACACCGCCTACGGTGGCCAGGTCCACGCCTTCAACACCGCCGACGGCACCGAGATCAACAACCAGTTCATCACCGTACAAGGCACAGCCCTCGACGTAGCCTACCTGGACGCCGTAACCAACGGCGACAACTAAAAAGCAGGGAGTAGGGAAGAGGGATTAGAAAGCAGCATTGCTCTAGTCCCCTCCTCACCCCTACCCTGGAGAGAAAAAGCAGGATGCTCGAGTCCTACCGTGATCTCAAGGTCCGGCAGCGCGCCATCGAGATGACTCTCGCCATCTACCGCGCGACGACTGGCTTCCCCAAAGAAGAGCTATTTGGCCTCACAACCCAGATTCGCCGCGCTGGAGTTTCCGTAGCCAGCAACATAGCCGAAGGCTACGGCCGCAACTCTCGCGGCGAGTACAAACAATTCCTCGGAATGGCCCGTGGCTCAAACCTTGAAGTCCAGACCCAACTCTTCATCGCAACCGAATTGGATTACGGTAATCCCTCTTCCCTGAAAGCAACGGAAAGCCTCTCGACCGAAGTCGAGCGGATGCTGAACTCCCTTATCGCTAAACTCTAACAATGCCCACGCCAACGCCTCCTCTTCCCTCTTCCCTCTTCCCTCTTCCCTCGCCCGTGGACATCCTCGCAATAGCCGCCCACCGCGACGACGTCGAGCAAACCTGCGGAGGCACCCTCCTCGCCCAGCAGGCCAAAGGCTGGCGCACCGCCATCCTCGACCTTACCCAGGGCGAATCCGGCACCCGCGGCACCGCCGCCGATCGCGAAGCCGAAGCCAACGCCGCCGCCCGCATCCTCAACGTAGCCCACCGCGAAGCCCTCGACCTCCCCGACGGCAACGTCCAGAACACCCTCGAAAACCGCCTCAAGATCGCCGCTGTCCTCCGCCGCCTACGCCCCCGAGTCATCATCCTCCCCTACTGGCAGGGCCGCCACCCCGACCACTACACCACCGCCACCCTCGGCTACGAAGCCTGCTTCTTAAGCGGCCTCAGCAAAATCGAAACCCCAGGCTTAAATGGAGACAAAGCCGCACCCCACCGCCCCTACAAGATCCTCTACGCCAGTCTCTACGCCGACGTCCGCCCCACCTTCGTCGTCGACATCACCCCCTTCATCGAGCAGCGCCTCCAATCTCTTCTCGCCTACCGCTCCCAATACTCAACCCAACCACAAGGCGGCACCCTCTTCGTTCCCGAAGAAGAGATCCGCGAGCGCACCTTCGCCACCGCCCGCCACTACGGTCTGCTCGCCGGCGTCCGCTACGCCGAACCCTTCGTCCAGAAAGAGATCGGCCTCACCGAAGACCTCATGCTCCTCCCCGTCCAATCCATCTAGCCCAATCCCAAAAGCAATTCCAAAGTGATGACCCAAATTAGACTGTCATCCTAAAGAGCATGTGACTTTATTGCGCGATGACATAGCGTCAACGGCCTCTTGCTAGAGCGGTTTGAGAGAAGCTATACCCAGAGATATTGTCATCCTTCGCCGGAGGCGGAGGACCTGCTTTTGTCCCAGGAACACCATCGTTGAAACCGCTCTAAATTTGTTCACCACAGGAAATTCGTCTTTTTTCTTCCCTCTCCTAAATCCACAGCTCTCTCCTGCACGTCATCAGAGTTGAAGGTGCAATTCCCTAAATGCACTTAGGAGAGATAACCCGTGAACAAAATAGATGAATTGGTTAAAAAAGCAGTCACCCGTCGAACGTTTTTGGCAGGAGCCGGAACCACGGCCGCAGCCATGGCGGTCGCAGGCTGCAGCAGCAGTACTCCCAACCTCGGCAATCCGCCCCCACCCGTCACTCCCCTTGATATCCCCGACAACGACATCCTGAACTTCGCCCTCAACCTCGAATACCTCGAGGCCGAGTTCTACCTCTACGCCGCTACCGGCAAAGGCCTTTCCGCCACTGACGCGCTCACCGGAGCAGGAACCACCACCGTCCCCTCCGGCATCGCCGCTGTTCCGTGGAGCAGCCCATCCTTCGCCCAGTACGCCAACGAGATCGCCCAGGACGAGCTAGATCACGTCCGCCTCCTCCAGTCCGCCATCACCGCCAACAAAGGCACCCCGGTCCCGCGTCCCAACCTCGACCTCACCTTCTTCGCCCCGCTCGCCGTCGCGGCAGGCATCACTACCACACCCACCTTCAATCCCTTCTCCAGCACCAACGCCTTCCTCGTCGGCGCCTTCGTCTTTGAGGATGTAGGCGTCACTGCCTACTCAGGCGCTGCTCCGCTGCTCACCAGCACAGCCATCCTCTCAGCCGCAGCCGGCATCCAGGCAGTCGAGGCGTACCACGCAGCCGAGATCCGCACCCTCCTCGTCGGCGGCGCCGCTCTCTCCAGCGATCAGACTTTCGTCGGCTACGCCAACAAGGTGTCCGCACTTCGCGGCACCCTCGGCGGCGGCAACGAGACTGCCCTCAGCGTCACCAGCATCGTCGCCGCTGACACCACCAATGCCATCGCCTTCCACCGCACAACCGATCAGGTCCTGCACATCGTCTACGGCGCAGCAGGCGGCGCTGGACTCGCCAAGGGCGGCTTCTTCCCCAATGGCCTCAACGGCAAGATCACAGCAACCGCTTCCTGAAGGACGGAGACATCACATGGCAACTCTAGAGACACAGCAGATCGATGAAGTCATCGTAAACAGCCGTCGCAAGATGTTCACTCTTGGCGGCGCAGCCCTCGCTGCTCTTATCCTTGGCGAATCCACCAAAGCACAGGCCCAGAGCGCCATCACCGACACCGACATCCTCAACTTCGCTCTCAACCTCGAGTATCTCGAAGCGCAGTTCTACAACCTCGCCGTCTACGGCGTCACCATCGACAAACTCGCCACGCCAATCCCCATCAGCGTCAACGGAGGCACCGGTGGAACCGTAACCCTCAAGCCCGCCTTCGCCAAAGTGCCCTTCACCAATCCAGTCATAGCCTCCTACGCTATGGAGACCGCCACCGAAGAGGGCAAGCACGTGAAATTCCTCCAGGGCGCGCTCGGTGCCGAGGCCGTCTCGATGCCCAACATCGACCTCTACACCTCCTTCAACACCCTCGCCACCGCCGCCGGCATAGGTGCATCGTTTGATCCCTTCGCCAACGATGCCTTCTTCCTCATCGGCGCCTACATCTTCGAGGACGTCGGCGTCTCCGCCTACCACGGTGCAGCAGGCCTCATCACCGATAAGGTCAACATCCTTCCCGCCGCCGTAGGCATCCACGCAGTCGAGGCGTATCACGCCGGCCTCATCCGCACCACCATCGCCGGTCTCGATTCACTCAACGGAAACACAACGCTCAGCGGCCTCACGCAGAAGATCTCGGCAGCCCGCTCCATGCTGGCGAACCCTTCCGGCGCCACCACCACCACGTTCACCGGCACCAAGGCCGACGACATCGGCGTAACCACAACGACGGTAGACCTGAACGGAGCCCCAGGCTCAGGCGCCTTCACCGCAGCCACCATCGTAGACTGCGACTCCAACGCCGTCGGCTGGTCACGCACCACCAACCAAGTCCTCGCCATCGTCACCGGAGGCAGCGCCAACAACCAGGGAGTCTTCTTCCCGGCAGGTCTAAACGGGACCATCAAATAACGTCACCACTGCCCCACTAAAGGAGTGCAGCCCCTCCGCGGAGGAAGGCGCTGCACCATCCTTCTGCACCCCTGCCTTGCTGTTCTCTGTGCACTACCGATGCCCGTGTTCTCTCCCATGTCGCCACAAAAAGCACGGGTGCCCCATCCTTTGCGGTTCCATCGCAAAGAGTGGGAATGTAAAACCCTCCCATTTTCAGTGGTTCCCTTGCGGGCTTCCACCAGCCATCGATACGGCACCGGAACAGCGGCCATGATTGCCTGCCTATAAAAACGCATGGCCTTGCCATCGCCATGCATCAAACCATCTCGCAGAGTCACCTCCGCCTACGACACTCCCTCCCCCACCGTATCCACCCCAACAAACCGAAAGCTTGACACCTATACGTCAACACCGTCTATCCTCATCTCCGACACACAAACATCAAAGCGAGCACAGCCAGCCCCCTTACCGCCGGAGTTACAACTTAATGCCGATAAAAACCGCCAGCATCTCCGACACCGGCTTCACCACCTCTGCTCCGGACAAATCGAACATCCGCTGGGTCGTCTGTGGTCTCCTATTCCTCGCCACCACCATCAACTACATGGACCGCTCGGTCTTCTCCCTCATCGAGCCCCTCCTCCACCTTCCCTTCATGGGCTGGGTCCCCGGCCTCGACCACGCCCACCAGACCGTCTACGACCTCAACTACGGCCGCATCCTCATCTGCTTCCAGATCGCCTACGCCATCGGCTTCCTCTTCGCCGGCCGCATCATCGACAAGCTCGGCACCAAGACCGGCTACGCCATCGCCATCCTCGTCTGGGGATGCGCCTCCATCAGCCACTCCCTCGTCTCCAGCGTCGCCGGCTTCTGCATCGCACGCGTCTTCCTCGGCCTCGGCGAGTCAGGCAACTTCCCCGCCGCCATCAAAGCCACCACCGAGTGGTTCCCCTCCGAAGAGCGCGCCCTTGCCACCGGCCTCTTCAACTCCGGCTCCAACGCCTCCGCCTTCATCGCGCCCGTCCTCATCGCCGCCGTCACCGCGCGCTGGGGATGGCACGCCGCCTTCATCTGCACCGGATCCATGGGACTCATCTGGGCCGTCGTCTGGCTCTTCTTTCCCTACAACAAGCTCCGCCGCGGACTCACCCAGACCCAGATCAACCTCGCCCCCGTCACCCAGGGCGGCCCCATCTACTCCATCCTCGCCCGCCACCGCGGCTTCTGGGCCTTCTGCGTCGCCAAGGGCCTCACCGACCCCATCTGGTGGTTCTATCTCTTCTATCTCCCCAAGTTCCTCAACGACAACTACGGCCTCGATCTCAACCACGTCAAGTACCCCCTCATCGTCATCTACACCGCGGCCAGCGTCGGCTCCGTCGCCGGAGGCTGGCTCTCCGGCTTCCGCATGAAGCACGGCCACACCGTCAACTCCGGCCGCAAGTTCGCCCTGCTCATTTGTGCGATCTGCGTGACGCCCATCATGCTCGTCCCCCACATGCACACCCTCTTCCCCAACAACGCCTGGCCGGCCATCGCCCTCTTTTGCCTAGCCACCGCTGCCCACCAGGGCTGGTCCGCCAATCTCTTCTCCACACCAACCGACATGTTCCCCTCCACCGGCGTCAGCACTGTCGTCGGCATCGGCGGCACCGCCGGAGCCATCGGCGGAGCCGTCTTCACCTGGATCGTCTCCCACAACTTCTCGCTTCACCCCTTGATCATCTTTACGATGGCAGCCTTCGCCTACGTCATCGCCCTAGCCATCTTCCAACTCCTCGTACCGCGCCTCGGCGAGGTGCGCACCGCCGCCGCCTAACCTTCACCATTCACCCCGTGTTACCCTTCTCTCAAATCGGCACAAGGAGCTCAGTTCGGCGTGAAAAAAGAGGCAGCCAAAGAAGTCCATGACGAGGTAACCGGCCACAGCCAGCTCACCATGCAGGTCGTCGAGCACGTACGTTCCCTCATCGCCAAAGGTGAAATCCACCCCGGCGACCGCCTCCCCCCCGAACGCGAACTGGCCCGCAAGCTCAAGATCTCGCGTTCCAGCCTCCGCGCCGGCATCGGCTTCCTCTCCGCCATGGGCGTCCTCAAAAGCCGTCACGGCGCCGGAACCTTCGTCTCCACCGGCCCCCCGGCGCTCGACTCCAGCTCCCTCACCGTCCTCGGTGCGCTCCACGGCTTCCTTCCCTGGCAGATGTTCGAGGCCCGCCTCGTCCTCGAAGCCAGCGTAGCCGCTCTCGCCGCCGAACGCGCCACTGACGAGCACATCGCCGAGCTAGCCGAAGAGGTCGCCGAGATGTACGCCTCCCTCACCGACCCCCACGAGTACCTCATTCACGACGTCCGCTTCCACCGCACCATCGCCAAAGCCTCCGGCAACCCCATCCTCGGCGCCCTCATGGAGACCATCACCGCCAGCCTCTACGGCGGCCGCATCGAGACCGTCATGAACTCCCAGGACCTCAAGGAATCCGCCGAGATGCACCGCGAGATCTACCGCGCCATCCGCTCCCACAACCCCACCCAGGCCCGCCACACCATGGAGCAGCATCTCAACCTCGCCCGCGCCGCCCAGGCCATAGAAGACCGCCTCGCCGAAGAAACCGCCGCCGCCGAAGCCGCCGCTGCCGCCCAATCCCCCACAAAAGATCCAGCCCCCTCCAACGCCTGAACCGCCGCGACCAACCCACAGACCGACGAACCGCGTATGCTTCTCTGAACTTCCTGTTCAGGTGATCCTTGTCCTGAACTCAACCTGGGCCATCACTTACACGTCACAACTGCCTTCGGGTAGAGGAGCCTCCCCATGGATCCATTTCTCGGCGAAATCAAAACCGTCGCCTTCAACTTCGCACCTCAGGGCTGGGCGCTCTGCAACGGGCAATCGCTGCCTATCAACCAGAACCAGGCGCTCTTCGCCCTCCTCGGCACCACCTACGGAGGCGACGGCAAAACCACCTTCAACCTCCCCAAGCTCGACGCCAAGTCTCATACAGAGCCCGTTCTCTACATCATCGCCCTCGCCGGAGTCTTTCCCGCCCGCCCCTAACCACTAGCCGCTCAACCAACTGAGCAGCCCCGTAAGAGTAGGGAAGCAGGGTCCCATCCTTTCGCGCCTTTGCGAAAGGATGGGTTGCCTCTGCTGTTGCCTGTTCTCTGCAAGCCAGCCACGAACAAAGGGTGCCCCATCTTCGGCGCGGTCATATCGCGCCTAAGGTGGGCATTCGCCCACAGTGCGAACCGCTCTCCTCGAAACGATCACAAATTTTCGGGAATACAAACCGTCCCCCAGCCCAAACCGCGCAGTTGCATTTGTCGTTGTCTGTTTCTCTCCACCCACTCCAAACCCGTCATTTCGACCGGAGCTGCTAACAGCCTCACCGTGAGCAGCGCAGCGGAGAAACCCGCTTCTCTACCCACACCGCTCCCCAGCCCGCACCGCGCCTTTGCAGTTGCAGTTACCTGTTCCCAAAGCTACCCAAAAGCCATCCCGCCAACCCAAACACCACCCCTGCTAAACTGACGATTGGCCCCAGCATGTCGAACAAACAGAAAAAATTCTACTTAACCACGCCCATCTACTACGTAAACGCGCGCCCCCACATAGGCCACGCCTACACAACCATCGTGGCCGACGTCATCGCCCGCCGCCACCGCCTCCTCGGCGACGACACCTTCTTCCTCACCGGCACCGACGAGCACGGCCAGAAGATCGAGCGCAGCGCCGCAGCCGCAGGCATCCCCCCACAACAATTCGCCGACCAGATCTCCCTCGAATTCCGCAACCTCTGGGACCGCATGGGCCTCACCTACGACGGCTACATCCGCACCACGGACCCCAAGCACAAGCGCGGCGCGCAGAAGCTCTTCGCCGAACTCTACAAGCGCGGCCAGATCTACCTCAGCTCCTACACCGGCCAGTACTCGATCGGCGAAGAGATTTTCGTCGAAGGTCCGCCGGGCACCATCGGCCCGGACGGCAAGCCCACCGAGACCGTTACCGAAGAAAACTTCTTCTTCCGCCTCAGCGCCTACCAACTCCCGCTCCTCAACCTCATCGAGTCGGACACGCTCGCCATCACGCCCGAAACCCGCAAGAACGAGGTGCTCGGCTTCCTCCGTGGCAACGTCTCTGAAGCGCGCCAGCAAGGCCTCGAAATCGCGAAGTCCGCGGCTGGTGTGGACTACGTGAAAGGCGCGCTCCGCGACCTCTCCGTCTCGCGCTCAAGCTTTACCTGGGGCATCCCCGTTCCCGAGCCTGCCGCCAGCGCTACCGAAAAGAAACACGTCATGTACGTCTGGCTCGATGCCCTCGCTAACTACATGACGGCAGTCGGCTACGGCTCCGACGACCCGAAGGACCAGGCTGAGTTCGCCCACTACTGGCCTGCCGACGTTCACATCATGGCCAAGGAGATCACGCGCCAGCACTGCGTCTACTGGCCCGCGTTCCTGCTTGCCGCCGGCCTGGCGCTACCCAAGGCCGTTACCGCTCACGGCTGGTTACTCTTCGAAGACTCGAAGATGTCGAAATCCCGCGGCAACATAGTCCGCACTGAGACCATCCTCGACGCCTTCGGCACCCTCCTGCAAAAACCCGCCGAAATCTCAGGCACTTCAGGATTAAGCACCGGGTTTCAGCCCGGTGAATCAGACGCACAAGAAAGAGGGGCTTTAGCCCCGGGCCTTTCATCCACAGAAGCCTCCAGTGCCGAAGCCAACCGCACCGAAGCCAAAGGTCTCGTTAAGGGCACGGCTTCAGCCGTGCCACAAGAAACTACCGGCGGAGCGGCCATAGCCGCCAAGGTATCGCCTCTTCCCTCCACACCTGTCATTCTGAGCGCAGCGAAGAACCCCCGCATTTCGCCCGAAGCGCCACAAACTCACCCGGCAAAGCACGAACAAGACCTCTTCGCCTCCGACGTCCTGCGCTACTTCCTACTCCGCGAAATCCCCTTCGGCCAGGACGGAAGCTTCAGCTTCGACGCGCTAGTCCAGCGCTACAACAGCGACCTCGCCAACGGCTACGGCAACCTAGTCAGCCGCACATTGTCGATGATCACGAAGTACTTTGACGGTTACCTTCCTCTAGGTGAGTGCGATGGACAACTCTCTGAGGTCGCAAACTTGCTTACAAAGAAGGTCAATCAGAATTATGAAGCGAATGACTTCACGTCTGCATTGGCAAACCTCTCTGCACTTATCAAAGCTGCGGATGGCTTCCTGTCATTGACAACTCCTTGGAAGTTAGACAGCAGTGATGAAGAACAGAACGAAAAACTTAAGAATATCTTGTATACGGCATTCACAGTCCTTCACTATGTCACCGTACTGTTGCAGCCAGTTTTGCCCTACACTGCCCAACTCGTCTTCGACCAAATGGGAATCGAAGATCAGTCCGAGCAAGCTCAGCTCACTCTTCCGTGGAGGCAAATCAAACTAGGCCCTCTATCCCCCATCTTCCCCAGAGCAGATAAAGGACTCATCCAGATCATGACCGACATGGAACAAGACGCCGCCCCCAAACCCGAACCCTCCAAACTCGTAGACGAAAAGACCACCCACACCACGCCCGTCCCCACCGACCCCACGCACCCCGGAGCCGCCCCCCGCACCTCCGCCTTCACCGAAGAAAACCCCGGAGCCACCGTCGGCGGCAGCCACGCCCTCACCACCGAGCGCCCCGGCACTCCCTCCCACACCGAGTCCCCAGCCTCCGGCCCTTTCGTCGCATCGTCCGCGGCCTCCACCACCCCAGACACCCCCCAAATCGCCATCGACGACTTCGTCAAAGTAGATCTCCGCGTAGCCCAGATCGTAGTAGCCGAGCGCATCCCCAAAGCCGACAAGCTCCTCCGCCTCGAAGTCGACCTCGGCTACGAACGCCGCCAGATCCTCTCCGGCATAGCCGAGTGGTACACCCCCGAAGAACTCATCGGACGCCGCATCATCGTCATCGCCAACCTCGCCCCCCGCAAGATGCGCGGCCTGGAATCCCACGGCATGCTCCTCGCCGCCTCGACCGGCGAAAACAGCAAACCCATCCTCGCCACCTTCGCCGAAGACATA
>JAOAPB010000134.1 GCA_025462645.1 Edaphobacter sp.
TCACTCAGATCGAGCGAGTTCTCAGCGTGAATGACCTTCATGTCATCTCGACTGCGGTCGTTGAAGCCGCCCGCGACAGCCTCGTCATCGGCCCCGGCTAAAGCCGAATACGACAAATAATTCTGAACACTACGACAAATAATTCTCGAAGCTACACATCTGAGACACACCAAATTCGTTGCGCTTCGCGATGACAAAGACCCTAAAAAGGTCGTCAGGGAAACTTAGGTAGACGTTGAGCAGTGGATCATTTTAAAATAGCAATCGGTGACGAACCATGACACGCCCGCGATCCTCGATGAGTACCTTGGCGATTTCGCATCAACTGAGAGACCAATTTAATTGCAGAAGCAGTTCTCCGAGCATCTCGTGATTTCGCGATGGTTGCAAGGCTCAGTGAAGCTCTGGCGGGTATGGGCTTCACTGTCTTTGTCTTCTTTTGCCGGAACCGCCATCTTCTAGCTGCCTCGGATCACGTGCCTGACGTGATGCATGAATGCGTCCTCTAAGTACTTTCCACTTCGATCCTCACCTTGGTGTCTTGGTGTAATTCTTGCTAGTGCGTCTTTCGGCTATTGGGTAAAGACCATAACGCTACCGTTGTAGTTCGGCAGATAGACCTCGCCATTCCAGATGACGGGAGCCATAAACTTGTTGTAGACATACTGCTGGCTGGTCCAAATCAGCGGAATCGGGTTCGCCGTTCCCTCAAGGCCTGCAAGATTAGTAAGGTCGTAGACCAGCATGCGGCCGGTGGTCACTGTTCTGTTCGCATCGCCGTCAGGCACACTGCAAAATAGAAGCCCTCCGGTGGTTGCCCCACAGAACCCACCAGGCATACCTCCAGTCCCTGTCGTGCTCAATGCCGAAGCCATCTCATTGCTACGCGCGACAAAGGTGAGGCTACCATCTGCTTTCACCTTATTGGCCTGAAGCGGGCTGTTCTCGGACCAGAAGAGCTCATAGTGCGTTCCATCTACTGCGATGTAGGTAGCAGGTGTGGAATGGATGTGACGTGATTTACCCCCAGGAAAGCGGTTGAGTTCTGACAACTTGGTCGGGCAAGAATCCATGCCGAGATCCCAGGCAGGTTGGAACATTCCAGCTTTCGCACAGTTTGTCTTCGGCTTGGCGAAGTCTGCTGGCTGCGTGGAGGGGAAGTCTAGAGTATCCGTCATGAAGGCTACGCCGTCCTTTCCGCCTGAAAGGTACTTATGAACGTCCGGAAGCAGTTTACCGAACAAGTTCGCGTCCTGATCCCCCCATTTCTTGTCGCAAGGTCTTCCCGTATCCATAGGCATTGTTGCTCCGGGAACTACAGAAGGAGCACTCATGCCAGCTAAAGTTGTTCCTAGAGATTTGGTCGGCTGGGTGAGTGTCGGATTCGCGCAGGTGCGAGAAGCGTCGGAGAAAGGAGCCCATGCATGGAGTACGGTGAAGGTAGCGGCAGTTGTCGCGGTGGGAAGATTAAGACGAACCTGCAGTACCGCTTCACCAAACGTAGTAACGCCGTTGAATGGACCATTTCCGAGGCCAAAATAGATTGTTCCGTCCTTGTCGATCGATAAACCTTGGCCCGACATCCAGCCGCCCGCACGGGTAGCCAGCATCGCCTTGAACTGATTGTCGAAGGTGTCGAATGCCCAGAGGAAGCCGCTTGCGTTGTCTCCCGTCTCAGCAAACGACCCTGAAAGACCTAAAATGAATTTCGTGCCAGATACGTTCCAGAGCGCAAGAGATGACCTCTGCTTCCTTGGTGCGGTTGCGTAATTGAGTCCATTGGACGTCCCAGTAAACAAGGTGTTTGCTAGCACCCCTCCGGTCCGGATGTCGAGCACAAACATGCGCTGCGTAACCGACGCTTGCGAACCAGACCCATCGCTGGAGCAAGTAGCCGATTGATAGAACTTGAACGTGCTCGGATCGATCACACCCGTCGCCATCATGCCAAAGTGATCGTTGACGTGCCACATGTCGTTCGAAGAAGGATTGTTTCTGTCGGAGTTCACGGGCACACAGAGTTGGCCGGTTTGCCAGATACTCGTGCCGTCCTCCGCGTTGACTCCTCGGATGATGTTTGCCTCACTCGGCAACACCATGATGTCGTGGACGCTGCCTCCCGGAATACTTACGCCATGCATGATGAGCGGCTGCGCTTCCATGCCTATGGCATCACCCACAACCGGAATCGTCGAAAGTAACCTTAGACCCTTTGCGCGCACGCTGGCCGGTGTCAGCTTTGTCTCCTGATACAACCCGCTTCGGGTGTTGTCGTTGGCTTTTGTGAGGACGTTCGCCTGGGCTAATGACATAGTAGATACGCAGAGAAGGATGATGGTTTGGAACTTCATTTCGCCTCGCTTTGAAACTTCAAGGTGAACTCCGAGAAGTCGGTGAGATCTCCAGAGATGGTTTTTGTGATTGACTGAGGAGTGATTATGCGGTCTACGCTTACTGCGGCATGAAGGGCGTAGCTTTGGCCGCTCTCAGTGACATTCGAGTTGACGGTGATGGAGCCCCACCCGTCCTGATTCACAGCTGAGTCATTGCCGTAAGTATTAGCGTAGTGATGAATGCGGGTTCCCGGAGTGAACAGCGTATGACTCCAGACGCCCATCTTGTTGATCGGGTCGCTGTTGATCACGCGGAATATTCCGTCGGACCAGCCCACCTCGCCGCCGTGACCGTCGCGGCTCCAGACAAAGAGGCTGTCAGAGACAAATTCGCAGGCTAGTTTGCCAAAGGCAGATGTGGCCGCGAACCACATCATGTTTGAAGATCCGGTCGCCAAGCTTGGAAAGCTCGAAGTCGCCTGCCTATATCTGTACCGTCCATGCAAGCATCGTGAACGCGTGGACATAGAACCAGAGTTTGTTGTTAATAACTCCGGCGGGCCCGTCGGTATCGTTGCTCCCGACGTAAAGCATAGCTTAGCGGAATTCAAAGACCAGTAGCCGCTGTTGACGAGCCACGCAAGGGTGGCTGCGGTCGATACGTCCCGATAGGCGAAGTGCTCAGTGAAGTCCAGCACGGGTATTCTAGTTTGCCGGACATAGCGGTTCAACTCGCTCGGATCGCCCGTGAATACCTCGGCAAAGTTCTGACCGACCGGTGTGCTTACGAGGGCCTCAGCCGTCTCACCGCTCTCGGCCTTGAACTCAACGCCGCGAAAGGTGTTCCAGCCGAGCCGCCTGCGAGTCCAGCAGCCGGACTGCATCTCCCCTTGCAGCATGTAGCCCCTGGGCAAGGAACCTTGGTAGCTTACCTCGGTACCGTCTGGAACATCAGCCTGGCTGTCGAACGCCGCGTCGCGCACGACTATCGGAAGGAAACAGCTGGCAGGCTTATGAAGGATCGTTTGATCGATCCTTCCACTAGCACCTTTTTCAACAAGCGGCGCGTCGCCACCGTACTGGCGGATTGGCCAGTCGACTTCGACACTGACGCCGTGCTCGTGGGCCACTATGTTCGCGGACTGAATCTTTTCAGCCGTTCCCCAGCGGAGCGGAAAGTTCGCGAATTGGCCGGTGTCGAGATCGCGGTTGGGATCGTAGCCCAGACTTGATGAACCACCTCCCTGTTGGGGCTGTTGGCATGGTGGGTAAAGGAGAACGTCTGTTCCGCCGTGGCGAGCGAAGATGGAAACGAATTCCTTTGTCCTCCCGGCGATTCCGTTGGTAGCGCCGGCGTACACGGAAGCATGTCGGATGCTCATATTCGACTCCTGACCTAGATGAGGCTCGAGGTCTGACACTTGGATTATGGAGTTTGGCCCGTGACATGGAATGATGTAGGAAATTTTCCTGCATGGCAATAAGAAACGCTTCATATCCGAGAAGGATGAAGATTATGTCCACTTGGCATATCAACGATAGCTAGCTTGTAGCCGAATTGTAGAAGGAGTTAACGATGGTAGCGTTGCCGTTGCGGATGCCGCAATCGTGGATTTCTTCAAGCTAAGGAGCTGCTCAATCTCCCGAATAACCAACATGCTGAGAAAGCATGGATTCGCGTCCGCCGCTTGTACCCAGCGTTATGAAGTCAAGCTCATTCGGGACATTCTTTGCTTGCTAGAGATGCATGCAAGATTCGATTGAGAATGTCAAAAGACGTCGAGAGTTGAGGCATCAGTCACAGTTCGCCCCGGACTGGATGCAAATTCAAATTCGGCTTCCTTGATGCCTTCCTAAATCTTTCGTTCAAGATCATGTCAATAGGGCCATCCTATGTCAGATCTGATCCGGCTCCGCATCCGTGGCGCTGCAGTGGGAGTTGATCATGATCTCCCTCATGTTTATCAAGCGCATGCGAGGAAAGACAGCCAGGTAACCGATGGGAGCGCCAGCCATTTGGCCGCGCAACATCATAGACCCAATTCAGCTTGCAAAGCTCTCTTGAGCAGCCCTGCAAGATAGTCGGTTCTGAGAACGTTTGGCGACCTCGGCCACCGTACCAGCAAGACTTATCAGCGACACGGTTTCTTCTAACTGGCAAGACTCTTCAACGCACTCATGGAGGGCTGGAAGAAGTACTCGCCACCATTGGTGGTCACGTAATGCTTCAGATCGAACGTTGACGGAGCGGCTTGACCTTTGAACGGACACTGCATGGCGTCGATCTTCACCTGGGACATGACCGGATCTGTGCCGTCTCCCGCCTCGGGAAAGGTGTCTTTATTGACCCATTGTGTCTGAATAAATTCGAATTGCTTTTCGATACTGCTTTGGTAACAGAGAAACAGCAGGCCCCGTGAGATGCCGTCATCCGTGAACTCAGCGCCAAGCCCCGCTGCGGGGATTGGCATATAGTCACCGAACGGAATGCCGCGGCGAAGAACGCGATGAGTCTGCGTGTCGCTCTCATGAAGCGAGTCGAGAACGTTCTCTGTTCCATCGTCTTTCAGAAGCTGTTCGTCACGCGGATAGGCTTTTCTCACGTGGGCTGGGCGAGGGGCGAACTTTCCCGTCAGGTCTCCGCCGTACTCGAAATCGTTGATATGCGCCTGGCTGGTGTAGTCAGCATTGGCAAGTGATGGGTCGCCGTCATTCGTATCGAGGGCACCAGGAAGTGGATTCTTCAGAACTCCCACCGGACAACCAGAGCGGAATCGACCCACAATCTTAGAGCCAAGTACCTCGGGATCGAGGCCCAAGCTGGCAGCGTTGGATCGAATGCTGTTGCGGAAGCCGGCCACATCCTGCTGCAGCTTGCGGAAGACGAGAAATGAGCCGTTCTTGCTCCAGTCCGGGCCGTTCTTGCTCGTTGCGCCCTGTGCGGGGTTCGGTGGATTCACGCCCGCTGGTGGACGCTCTTTCACTTGTGTCGGATAACCCAGAACAAACTCGCCCGGCCAAAGTAAATCCTGGCCCGGTATTCCCTGCGTCGGATCTGGGCCCGTGGAAGCGGTAAAGCCTTTGATCCCCGGCTGGGAGATACCATCCCGGAAGCCAAAATGCTCATTCGCCGATGAATCACCTGGGGGCGCCTCACCGCTTGAACGTGGATCAAGGACAAACCGCTCCCGGGGAGCGTAGCTGTCAGTGCACTCAAAGAGTTTGCGAGGTCAGAAGGATCATCCGCTGCCAGCAGAACCAGAATGTCCAGGGAATCCCGACTCCGTAACCATGGATCCCACTGGTCGGGAGAATTAGCGCCCACGTCACCCAGGTGCTTGCTACGGCTGGCCATCCCTTCTTTGAAATCGCTCGGAAACTTTGACGTGTGCTGGGCTCCTAACTTCCCCAGGCCAGGATAGTTAAACGCAATGTTCAGCCAGTGTGCGTTGGACGGAGTCTTACCGTTGGACAGGTCTACCTTGCGCTGATCGTTCGAAAGTTTGACGGCAGCGCTGTTAGAGACGTGAGGAATTTGAGTAGTTAGCCAAACCTTCGCCTTCGCAGCATCGTCAATGCGAAGAAAGCAAAAGCGCTGATGATCTTTGTTAAATCCGGCAAGGATCCGTTTGCGGTCCTCCATCTCTCGGCGAAGGTTTGGCCTTACATCAAACCAAAAGCGGCTGTCTCCGGTGTTTAAGTAGTGCAGACGGTCAGAGAGACGGCGAAGTGCATCTTTGTAGATGCTGATCTGCTGGCCAGGCTGAAGTACGCCTAGCAACACCCGTTCGGCGTCGATACCGCGCACGGCCTGACTTGCAGTTGTGGGGGCACTTCCCAGGAAGATTGTTCTCGCCAGTCTTCGGCACGCTTGAAGACCGCCGAACCGCGCATCGTGAGACTCAATCTCCACGGTCTCGGAACGATCTCCGTCAATATCGCCCTCGACCACGGGGTCCCAGCCTTGCGGCAGGTAATAGATCATCTTGTTGCGGGTCTGCGCGTCGCTTAACGGCAGGTTTCCCGGCATGATGAAGGGATCTTTGTTGTCGTCATTCCAAAGTCGATGAATGACACTCGCCATCAGCGACAGGACGCCACGTGTCCGTTGAAAATTATCGAGCGTTGACCAATCTTCGTACAGGCGGTCGAAGACTTCCGGATGAATCGGATATGCCCTAACCATCCGATCGTAGTAACGGCTCTCCAATGTCTCTTTCGGTAAGTCTTGCCGGTTTTCGGAATAGCTGTCTGCGAAGGCACGGCATACTTCGCTCGCTTGCGCCGTATCCGTTATGGTCGTGAACAGGCGGCGGCGAACAATCTCGAAAGCCTCTTCGGTTCCGACGGGCTTCCAAAGAGCGTGTACCCGGCCCACAGTCTTTTCGAGACTTGTAAGCGATAGGGCGCCTTCAATTGATTCCATCGCACGGCGACCCCGTGCGCTGCCCACCTCTGATAGCTTCGACGCAGGAAGTGAGATAAGCAGCATAGCTTTAGGCACTGCCTTGAAAGCCTGCGTCAGGTTCTGGATAAATGTCAGATTTGAATCGAAGGTGCCACCAGCGTAGCTGCGGCCATCTTCAAATTGACGAAGATAGGCGACCAATTCGTCCACGAGTACGACGATTGGCTGATAGGGCGATAGCAAGTGTTCGATAAGCGAAGAATCGGGCGCAGTTCCTTTGGCGTCACTTTCGGCGACTTGAGCGAAAGCATCAGCTCCGCCGAGTTGCCAAGCCATCTCTCCCCACAGCGTGCGGACACTTTGCTCGCCGTACTTCTTTGGCTGACTAGGAGAGAACCGGGTGCCGTCGAGCACAACGGTCTTTGCCTTCGGAAGCTCCGTAACACCTGCTGCATCGAGAATCGAAGAGACGCCGGACAAGCTGCTGGCCGGAACCTTGCTGTTTGCAAGGTGGTATACCGCAAGCATCGTGTGAGTCTTACCACCGCCAAATGCGGTTTGAAGCTGCACGACCGGATCGCCACCTTGGCCTGAGAGACGTCGGATTACGGAATCTAGGAGCAGACGCATCCCTTCTGTGATGAAGGTGCGGTCGAAGAAGGCGACGGGGTCGAGGTAGCCTTCTGGCGCAGTGCCGTCATGCACTTTGGCGAGGTCAGCGGCGAACTCAGACTGCTGGAAGGTGCCTTTCAGCACATCTTGATGGGGTACGGCTATTTCGCGCCAGGGCTTCATGGTTTCATTCCTCTTGTATCTCGGCAGTAAAGGTTCAGAACAGCTCGGCCTGTGTCTCGATTGGGTCAACCTCGGCGGCTGCCAATTCAATCGCAGACCAAGCACCAATCAATTCGTTGTAAGGACGGGCGTCTTCCGCCAGCCCCTTTCGCTCCGCCAAAGTGTAAAGGCGGTATGCGAGGGTTCGAACACGACCGGAAACAGCCGGCATCGCCGCCAGCAGCGTACAAAGATGCCGTTATGTCCTTTATATGCACTGTTTTCATTTCAGGATTTGAGTGCAAACAGCTCAGCGGATTCCGGAATTTAAGTGCCGCAAAACAGCCTCGGACACCATATTCCGGGAATTTAGTGCAGCGTGACAGGTGCACAGGTCGAAATGGGCCTCGCCACAATGGCATACAACCTGAGACGGGTCACAAACATACTTGGCGGAGCAAAAGTGACTGTCGCACTCCAATCCACGTTGTCAATCCAACGAAACAACACGCCATTGCTATCCAGCCTGCATCGAAGCGGACGATTCGCCGCCGACCCTCCGGGTCTGAATTTATCGAGTTCCGTAACGACCTCGGTCGTGGGGTTCTTTCCATACGCCGGCCGGTCATCGTGTGCAGGATGCACACATCAGAGTAAGGGCGCGGTCCTTCCATTCTTTGCAGAACGAGGCAGCCGGATGTCGTCAGATGAGGTTGCCCACTACGCGCAAAATGGATTCGTCCGGGCGGCGCCTTCGTGCCTTCGCCGTCGTCATACGCCAGGACACAGACAGCAAGTCGTGCAGAGCGTCTGGTTCGACGCGCGACAGACGGACAAGAACTAGGGGATAACTTCGATAGTAGTCCGTAAGGTAGTAAATCTCGGGCGCATCCTCCACGAGCCGTTCGCGGTCCTCAAGTCGGGCTCTGACTACGAGCGTGTCTGGTTCCGCAGATGGATGCGTTGCAAGGCCAGCCATGAACATGCCATCAACTTTCAGCACGGGTGATCCGTCGTACTTCGTGGTTGCTTCGACGTCCTGCAACGCCAGCCCCACAGTCCTGACAATGTCAAAAGCGCCCTTCAGCAGTTGCTTAGCTGGCCTTCGTTTCATAAATGCAGATCTCCATCGTAGGCGACTCGCGGATCGTTGCTTTCCGCGTCCGGGCCGCCTCATATTCAGGCATCGACCAGGGTTAGGGGCGAGCAGAGCCTGTCATCCTTCGGGCGATAACTTCAAGGGAGTAAAGGTCAACACCTCGATCTTTGCGATAAAGCTTATCGCAACTTTATCGCAACTAGCTCGCTCTAGATACCGATCACAGCTACAGTTTTCTGACAGGACCCCAATGAGAGAACAGTCTTGGGTCCCAAATCACTGTTTCTGGAGAAGTCGCCTTGATGCGAACGAAGTCTGAATGATCGGGGTTGATGAGAACATTGAATTCCCTGCCTTGCAACACAACACTCGGCACGAGAAGAACGGCCGAGCGACGCTCGTCGAGCCATCGATCGCCGAAACGCCGGCTGACAATGAGATCATCCGCAGCCCATCCGTCGAGTTCGTCGCCTGCGATGGTTTCAATCGAAACATTCTCAGGTATGGAGATTTCGACTACAGCTTGGGTTTTGGGGACGACTCCAAGATTTGCGTGCACCAAAACTTCCAGCAACGCCCCGGCGTAAGTTTGTGCGGCGTAGATGACGCGCTTACCAGCTGAGTTCCACCTGCCGCCGTTGAGGAATGCTCCAGTCGGATCAAAGATGGAATGCCGGCGATCAGCGATGCGAAAGGCAAGCATTAGACAGGCAAGCCATAGAAGAGTTTATCCAAAACTGCTTCAACGGCACGCGCCCCGAGTTCGGTCGTTGCGACTGAAAGCGGCGTCCGGCCTGCGAGCTCTGAGTGGGGCTGATTCATCCAAGTCCGCGCTTGATTAGGATCGTCCCAAGTATATTCTGCTGCGGCCATCACGCGCGCTAAGCGTTCCGTGCGTTCGCTGACTTGGGTTGAAAGGCGTCCCTTAGTCCGTTTCCACGTCGCTGACGGGATGACTTGATCTCGCAGTGTCCGGGCGGCTCTATCGTTCAACGCTATTCGGGCCACTACACGAACAACGGACTGCTTGGAAAGACCGCGGGAAACAGCACCATCTAAATCCGCAACCGTATGGACTTCACCTTGAATTCCGAGAATGTCAGCTATCGCTTCGGGCTCGATCATGAAATCCTCCAGTGGGATCATTATATCTTTAATTGAGGATCAAGTGAGCTATACTTCTCATTACATCCGACTGTCCGCTTTATACACCCCCGGTAAGGATTCGTGTTGGATTGTCACACTGCGAGGTGGGCAGTGCGGGTCATCCTTTCGCCGCGTCAAATCGTTCATCCGATGTAACGTCAAGCCAACGGGTCCTCAGCCGCAAACTGCTTCAGATTCACATCTGGAATTTCTCGAAAGATGCCCGCGCCGATTGCGTGCTCCTTCAACCAAGCCAGAGGTCGAGAAACTCGCGGTTATTCTGAGTCGTCGGCTGCTTTGGTTCCCCCTTCAGCCGGTGCCCCGGACTCTTGGTCTCGTCTTCAACTCGCTTCCTTCTAAACATAATTGAGCCTAGTGTGACAATCCAACACGAATCCTTACCGTAGGTGAGCTTGGCGCAGGTGCGGCGCAGATCGTGGGCGCCGAAGTGCTCGATGCCGATTTGCTTGGATGACTGTTCAACTACCGACCAGACCGCCCAGTCGTTCAGGCTGTCGCGGTTGAGCTTGCCGGACTTCGAGATCGAGCGCAGTAGCCTTCCCTTATTGATGCCGGCCGCGCTCAGCCAGGCGTCGATGCCCTGCTTGACCCAGATGGGGATGGCGACGGTGCGGATGCGCCGACCCTTGCCTTCGAGGTCGGCCAGCACCCAGCGCCCCTCTCTTTGTTGGATGGTCGCGACCTCGAGCTCGGCCAGCTCGTTGCGCCGGAGGGCGCAGCCGACCAGCAGCGCCAGGATCACGTAATCGCGCTTCCCTTTCAGGGTGGAGCGGTCGGGGACGGCCAGCAGCTCCTTAGCCTACTCCCGGGTCAGCCAGTTGCCCAGCCGGGTGCCCTTCTGGCTGATGTTGGGGACCTCGGTCAGGTTCGCGGCCTCCTCGGCCCCCAGCATGCCGTTCTTCCGCGCCTCGCCGATCATTTTGCGCACGGCGGAGAGCCGGACGTTTATAGTGGAGGGCGAGAGCGACTCCATGCCCGCCCGGCACTCCATTAATAAGGACCGGGAGAGAGGCCGGCTGGCACAGAAGGCGAAGAGGTCGTCGAGCGCCTTGGCGTAGTTGCGCTGGGTATGGGGCGACGGGACCGCGTCCAGGACCATCAAGCCGCCAGTCGGCTCAGGGCTTCC
>JAOAPB010000029.1 GCA_025462645.1 Edaphobacter sp.
AGGCTGCCTGCTCAACTTCAGCGAAGTAATTGTCGGGGTTGCGGTCGAGGGTCATCTCGCCGACTTCGATGAGCGGGTAATCGCCGTGCGGCCAGACCTTGGTGAGATCGAACGGGTTGATGTGGTATGTTTCCGCATCGGCTTCGGGCATAATTTGGATGCAGACACGCCACTTAGGGAAGTCATCCTTCGCGATGTGGTCGAAGAGATCGCTCTGCGAGAAGTCCATGTTTATCGCCTTCATCTGATCGGCTTCTTCCCGCGTGAAGTTCTTGATACCCTGTTTGGTCTTGAAGTGCCATTTGACATAGAACAGCTCGTTGTTGGCATTGATCAGCGAGTAGGTATGGCTGGAAAAGCCGTCCATGTGGCGATAGCCGTAAGGTGTGCCGCGATCGCTGAAAAGGATCGTCACCTGGTGCAGCGACTCGGGTGAAAGTGAGAAGAAATCCCACATCATGGTCGCCGACTTGAGATTGGTTTGCGGGTCGCGCTTCTGGGTGTGGATGAAGTCCCCGAACTTGAGTGGGTCCTTGATGAAGAAGACCGGGGTGTTGTTGCCGACTAGGTCCCAGTTGCCTTCTTCGGTGTAGAACTTGAGGGCGAAGCCGCGTGGATCGCGTTCGCTGTCGGCGGAGCCCTTCTCGCCGCCCACGGTGGAGAAGCGGATAAACAAGGGCGTCGTCTTGCCGGCCTTTTCAAAGAGCTTGGCGGCGGTCCATTTCGGCATGTCGGGGTTGGTGCAGACAAGATGTCCATAGGCTCCCGAGCCCTTGGCATGGACGACGCGCTCGGGAATACGCTCGCGGTTGAAGTGGGCCATCTTCTCAAATAGCAGGAAATCTTCGAAAACGACCGGGCCATGCGGGCCAACAGTGAGCGAGTTCTGGTTGTCACCAACCGGACGGCCTGCGTCCGTTGTCATCGTCTTGCGTACTTTGTCAGTCATGTGATCCTCCAGGATCGTGAGGGGTAAAAGGTGGTTGTATTGTGATGGGAACCGGACCTGGTCCCACCCGGAGAAGCAGATCCGGAAGTGCCGTGAACGAAGGGATGAACGCTGGCGGGCTGCGGACTGCCGATGCGAGGCAAAGCACGCTACTTATCGTTGGGTAGCCTCTGCCATATATCTTCGTATCTCAGAAAGACACTCCGGCGTGCATAGCGAATGTGACGGCGTTCGTGGCAGGCGCGCCTACCGGCCGACTGAAACGGACTGGCAAGTCTGCCTCGACGAAGTAAGCTTTGAACAAGCTGCTTTTACGCTTGATGGCCCAACTATGGTTCACCAGGGGCGTAAATCCCCATGTCGCGTTATCTACGACGAACGCCAATCGTCCTCCCGCTGCCCAACCGTGTCCCAGACTATATATAAGACCGGGATGAAGGGTGAGAGTAGTTAGCCGTGTCCCCGCAGTATTTATTTGCGGGACAAATTCGAAGTCGAAGGCCATGCGACCGCTTCCCTTGACGGTGATTCCAGTTGGAAATCCAACCGCAAACTGATCTGTCAGATTGTTGATGGTCTGGCCTCCGGAGTGTGTCACCAGCGGGAGGAGGAAGCCGATATGTCCGCCCAGAGTTGGGCCATTTTGCTCTTGTGCTTGCGCCAGCGGCGCTCCGCCTGCCAGAGTTGCCGCCAGCACTGTCAATACAATCCATGCTCTTCTCATTTCTCTCAATCCTCCAATATACGAAGTTGCCTTCGGGTTCTGTAACCTGTTACTACTCATTCGCCTAATGCCGCCCGTGAAGGCGAATCAACAATGACCGTTGATCTCCCTGTGCCGCCAGTGTGGCCGCAAGAGCGCCACACTAGCGGAGGTTGGAAAAGCCAAGAGACGATCTAACTATGCGAATAGCTGTCCTGGTAGGTAGCTGGTCAGGCAACTTCCCTTTGTTCTCGCGGTTGGAGTCGACGAAGATCTTCGCGTTCGGCTGGATTCAGTACCTTGAAAGCGCCTGCCGCCACCGCGGCACCGGCAAATTCAGCTACCAGGTAAATCCAGATATTCTGCCAGGACGACAGCCCGAGAACCGAGATACCCGTCGCGACCGCTGGGTTGAACGCTCCACCGGAAATGTTGCCGACGGAAAACGCCCCCGCCAGCACCGTGAATCCGATCGCCAGTCCATAGAAAGAATTGCCTGATGTGCCCTTGACTGTAGCCACATTCAGCACGACGTAAACGAGCGCAAAGGTGAAAAGAAACTCCGCCAGAAGCGCGGGTACAGTCTCCGGTTGGAGGGGCACAACTGCGGCCCCTCCCTTGAAGAACTTGACGACCAAGCCCGCCAGCACCGCCCCCATGACCTGAAAGATCATGTACGGCACTACATCTTTGGCCTCGCACTTTCCGCGCAGCCAGACGCCAAGCGTAACGGCCGGATTGAAATGCCCTCCGGAGATATGACCGCCCGCAAAGATCATCACCATGAGCGCCGAACCGATTGCCAGCGGGGCGAGCGGACCGGCACCTTGGCCGACGACCGTGCACCCAATAGTCAGAACCAGAAAAAAAGTCCCGATCATTTCAGCCACGTACTTCTGCATAAGCATCCTCCTTCGACTCTGGCTGTTGCTGGACTGCCGCGATGGCTTTGGCTACACCCTCTCCGTATGCCGGGTCAGCCTTCGAGCAGTTGCCGATATGACGATCCTGCACTTCCTTCGAGGCTCCTCCGATCGCACGAGCGGTGTTCTCGAACAGACGCTGCTGCTCATCCGGCTTCAGCATGCGGAAGAGATTGCCGGGCTGAGAGTAGTAGTCATGGTCATCCTCGCGGTAGTTGAACTTCGCGGCATCACCATCAATGGCCAATGGCGGCTCCGCAAAGTCAGGTTGCTCTTGCCATTCACCGTGGCGGTTCGGCTCATAGCTGGTAGCCCCTCCGCTGTTGCCATCGACTCGCATGGCCCCGTCGCGGTGGTAGCTGTGGAACGGACACTTCGGCGCATTGACTGGGATGTGGCTGTGATTGACCCCGAGTCGGTACCGCTGTGTATCTCCATACGAGAACAGCCGACCCTGGAGCATCTTGTCCGGAGAGAAGCTGATACCGGGAACGATGTTCGCCGGCGAGAAGGCAGCCTGCTCGACGTCCGCAAAGAAGTTCTCTGCGTTCCGATTCAGTTCCATCTCACCTACCTCGATCAAAGGGTAGTCCGCGTGCGGCCACACCTTGGTCAAGTCGAACGGATGGATGTGATAGGTGTTCGCATCCTCTTCGTTCATGATCTGGACATAGAGCTTCCACCGCGGAAATTCGCCCCGCTCGATAGCTTCGTAAAGGTCCCGCTGATGGCTCTCACGATCACCCGCGATGATCTCTCCCGCCTGATCGTCCGTCAGGTTTTGAATGCCCTGTTGCGTTTTGAAGGTGAACTTCACCCAGAAATGCTTGTTCTCGGAGTTGATGAAGCTGAAGGTGTGGCTCCCGAACCCATGCATATGGCGGAAAGACTTCGGGATTC
>JAOAPB010000046.1 GCA_025462645.1 Edaphobacter sp.
ACGCGTCTGACCGGATGAAGCGCACGTCGCCAGGAAGATGGTTGACAAGCGTCTGGTGAAGGCCGCGAGCGATCGCAAGGAAGTGCGCGGATACTAGGCCGCGCTTGGCGAGAGGTATAACGTCTCGCCGGGAGCAAGGCCGGCGTGACCGAGAAGAGCGTTCAGAGCACGCATCCTTATCGCCGCTTGCTCCTCCGCGATGAAGCTCTTGCCGGAGCCCTGTCTCTACGCTTTCTCGAGCACAAGATGGGTCGCGTATTCCGAAGCCGTGCGTTCGGTTATGGAAAACCCCAACGCATGAAGGTCCAGACCATCGAACAGCCGTTCTCCTTGACCAAGAAGAACGGGTACCGACGCGATGTGGAGAGAGTCGATCAGGCCAGCTCTTAGATACTGCCGCACTGTGGCCACGCCGCCTCCGATCTTGACGTCATTGGTTCCGGCAGCCTCCTTCGCAAGGACCAGCGCCTTCTCGATTCCGCCCGTCACAAAGTGGAAGGTGGTTCCCCCCTCCATCACCAGAGGTTCACGCTCGTAATGCGTGAGAACGAAGGTAGGTGCGTGGTACGGCGGATCATCACCCCACCAGCCTTTCCATGAGCCGTCTGGCCATGGGCCGCGCACCGGACCGAACATGTTGCGGCCGAGGATAAAGGCACCGAAGTTCTCCATCGCCCGATGAGCGAACACATCGTCTACATCGCCTGTGGTTCCCCCCTCCTGCGCGTGCATGGAGCAGAAGCTGTTCGTGTGAAAGAACCACTGAAACATCTCTGGTCCCCGCTTCCCTAACGGATCTTCCAGGCTCTGTTCGATCCCAGCGCCGAAACCGTCCAAAGAAACACCAAATCCCGCGACTCGAACCTTTGACATCCCAAACCTCGCTCTCACTATGGTTGTGCTACTCTTCGTATACTTCAGCGTGCCGTGAGCTTACGCCGTCGCTGCTCGCTTGCCTTGACGATTTCACTCATATCGCCGGTCGGACGTACTTCGAAAATCGACCCATACTTTACCGCCGGATGCTGCGATATGAGCTGAATGGCATGATTCATATCGCGTGCCTCAAGCACAAGAATGCCGCCAAGTTGTTCCTTGGTTTCGGCATAAGGACCGTCGGTAGACGCGACTTTGCCGTTCTTCCAATACAAGGTCAACGCGGTTTCACGAGGCTGAAGAGCTTCTCCTGCAACAAAGTGCCCGTTCGCGCGCAAATGGTCGTCGTATTCGAAGCATGCGTCGAACATGGCATTTCGCTCATCCTCAGTCATGCCCGCGTGTTTTGCTGGATCGTAGTATCCCAAACAGATGTATTTCATGTGTCTCTCCTTATTTTGGTTTGCCAGCAGCGCAATCCGCGCACTGGATTGTTCAACCTATAGTCGTCGGGCAATGGGGAAATCGACAGCAGAGCCACATTTTTATTTCAATTCCTCGAGCCGCCCCGAAAGGAAACGACGCTCCGGTTCCTCCCGAGCCAGGGCAAGCGCCTTCTCATACGAAGCACGGGCCTCCGGAAGCCGCCCTAGCCTGCGACACAGATCCGCACGGGCAGAGTGCGCGAGGTGATAACTGCCGAGTTCCTCGCGCGCCAGAAGATCATCGATAAGACTAAGCCCCTGCTCCGGACCCTCGTACATGGCGATGGCAACTGCACGGTTAAGTCCGACGACCGGGGATGGCTGAATCCGAATCAGACGGTCATAGAGTAGCGTGATCTGGCGCCAGTCTGTGGACGCCGCCGAGTAAGTCTCGGCGTGAACTGCGGCGATGGCCGCCTGCTGGGTGTAAGCACCGAGATGGCGCGATCGAAGCGCGCTCTCAGTCAGCGCGATTCCTTCGGCGATCTGATCTCAATTCCACAGCGAGCGATCCTGCCGGTCCAACAGGACCAACTCTCCTTCCCCAGAGCTTCGAGCGGCGCGGCGCGATTCCTGCAACAGCATGAGCCCCAACAGGCCCATCACCTTGGGTTCCGGGAGAAGGTCCGGTCCCAGAACATCCAGGAGCAGTCTACCCAGACGGATCGCCTCCCGGCTCAATCCAGCTCCTGTTGCTTCCGCTGAATAACCCGCGTTGAAGACCAGGTACACAACCAGAAGTACGGCCCCCAACCTCCCCGATAATTCCTGCGAAACGGGCACCTGGTAAGGAATCGCCTTGTCGCGGATCACGGCTTTCGCGCGAACGATGCGTTGAGCAAGCGTCGCCGGCGTAACGAGAAATGCCCGGGCAATCTCCTCGGTTGTCAAGCCGCAGACTTCACGCAGTGTTAGCGCAACCTGCCCTTCCGATGGCAGTGCAGGATGGTAGCAGGTGAGGATGAGACGAAGACGATCGTCACCATATCCTCTTCCTGATGAGGCGCTTCATTGACGCGCGCTTCGAGTTGCGCCAGGTCACTCAGTGCGGCGTCCAAGCGTGCCCGCCGGCGGATCACGTCGATGGCCTTGAATCGCCCCGCCGATATGAGCCACGGGCGCGGCTAGTCCGGAAGGCCGGCCTTCGGCCACGTCTCCAAGGCGGCAGCGAAAGCCTCGTGCATGGCCTCTTCGGCGAGATCGAGATCGCCTAGCAGGCGCACCAACGTAGCCAGAATTCTGCCCGATTCCGACCGGTAAAGAGCCTCTATGGTCCTGCTCAGATCTTCGGGCGCATTCGGCGGCATGCATGCCAAAGTAGCAAACGAACAGGCTCGACACAATAGCCGGCTGTTTCTCGACCGATTTTCCAGTACCGGGCCTATGCCGATATGGACAGCTTTGAACTTAGCAAGCCAAAATAGGTCCTGGTAAAAGGGCGCAGGGTCCTGTATCCACTTCTACGAGTTGTCGCCATGTCGAACTTGACCGCGATTGAAATGGCGATATGGCGTAAAACGAGAACTCTTCCGGCGACGTGCGCATAGAACAGGAAATGCCGTGTTCCGCGCTGGGTTCGACCCGACAAAGCAGATATCGAGAAGCCCCGGAGCGGTGACCTGTTAGAGAGTATTGGCTGAGGTATGCGCCGCCCCGAAGACCGCCATCATCGTCTACGCGCGTAGGCACAACCCCAAACGTATGCACCGATATGGGACGCCAAATTCTGGAACTTCTCGCGAAGAGCTCCAGTCATCATCACCGAGTGGATTTCCGGAGCGTATTTCTGTGACGCCGATATGCCGAAATCCACCGTGCAAAGCCTTCAATACCAGCAGGAACATGGAATTGGTCTTGAGGCGGGTGTTTGGACTGGACTTCGAGAGGCTTCGTAGTCTCCGCTGGGACTTTCCTTTTCCCGAAGTCTCCGGCTTTACCGGCTTCTGTTGGCACCAGAAGGGCTACGGTCTTGAAAAAGTGGTGAGTACTGGTACTCCACGGGCATACCTCTAATGACTCTTAAGTAGACAAAAGCTGTTATTGCTTCGAGGCACTGGATCGGCCGGATCGCTTGGTAATCGCGTTCTTTGGCAATCGCGGAACAACCTGAACGCCCGCCCAAAGCGTGGCGATCGTTTGCTCGACCACGAGAGTCTGGTCAGGCAAGTTAGGCACAGCCCCTTGGATGACCATGAGCGTGGCGAGGCCAAAGATCGTAAACCACCAGGTGTGGGCTACCACTATGTCATCCCTACTTGGCAATCCTTCATCCTTGGCAACATCGAAAAAGAGCTGTACGAAACGTTGGAACAAAGGCCTGCCAATGTCGTCGATATATTGTCCAGCGCGGATGCCGTTGCGGTTCTCTGGCCCGAAGAAGACGTTGCGGAACTGCTGTGGATGGGCAGTGCAGACCTGAATCAAGCCACGTGAAGTCGCAAAAAGACGCTCTTTCGGTGCAGGATGTTTAGCGGCAATCGCGTCGAAGTTCTGAATCAGCAGCCCGATCGTCTCGCTGCTCAACTCGGCAAGAATATGCCATTTGTCAGGAAAATGCTGGTAGATCACGGCGTGCGTGTAGCCGATCTCTTTAGCGATCGCGCGAAGCGTCACGGCTTCGTAACCGCGATCGGCAAACATTTTGCTTGCAGCCGCAAGGATTTCGCCCCGCAACCTTTCCTTCCGCTCTACCCGGCGACTTGGTGATGTGGATGTCACTTCAATAGCTTAGTCCCTTTTGCCGATTCTTGCGACCGGTTGTCGATTTATAACCATTGGTAATCAACCATTGATTAATTTGCAACCAATGGTTTTTACGAGCCTCTAATCGTCAGGTCGCTCATTTGGATGGGCGGCCATATACGAGGCAAAAGGAGGATGCGATGAAAGTTCTGGTGATTGGAGCTGCGGGCAAGAGCGGAGAGGCGCTGGTAAGTGAGGCGTTGGCTGCTGGGCATAAGGTGACGGCTTTCGTGCGCGGTGCAGCGCAGTACAAAAAGGCGAACGTCAGAGTTGTTGCAGGCGACGTGCTGGACGCGGCTGCGGTCGACGTTGCGGTAGCCGGGCAGGATGCGGTGATCGACGCGCTCGGCGGCAAGACGCCGTGGAAAGTGACGACGATGGAAACGAGCGCAGCACACAATATCGTGGACGCGATGCGGCGCAATGGCGTGCGGCGGTTGCTGAAGATTTCGGTGGTGGGTGCGGGCGACAGCGTCAAGAACGCCGGCTTCTTCAACGAGCACCTGCTCATGAGGACGTTTCTGCGGGGTCTGCTGGTAGACAAGGCGGGCATGGAGGCCGAGATCGAAGGCAGCAACTTGGACTGGACGCTCGTGCGGCCGCCGATGTTGACCGACCGCGAGAAGACTGGCGTTGCCAGGGTGCTGAGCACGGAGGGCGGCGAGAAGGCGCACAAGATCGGGCGGGCCGATCTGGCAGCCTTCATGGTGCAGCAACTGGAGAGCGGCCGGTATGTGCGTCAGGCAGTGACGGTGACGACCACATAACAAGGCCACCGCGAGAATCAACCACCCTCTCTCATCGAGGCGATCCAATTGGCTGTGTAAAGGACTGTAGCGATTCATGCGACAGATAACTGTGGAACCCACGGGACTAGCGGAGTGTTAGCTGCGCAACTCACAAGCTCTGTATTCACGTCAGAGCACCAACTTCGTTCACGAAAGGATTGTTTTATGTCGAACTTCCCCACACCGCTTGAAGAAGTCATTCATCACAACGTTATTAAGAACAACAAAACAGGTGGCCCTGCGCTGGATATCGGGCCTATGCAGTTGTTGTGGAGGGCACTCGGAGAAAACACGGGCTACACGTTCTCCATTTTTGAGACCACGGTCGTGCCGGGCATGGGGATCCCCCTCCATAAGCACCCCTTTGCAGAGTTTTTCTATGTGCTGGAAGGCACGCTGTCAATTGGACACTGGAACAATCAGGGTGCCGCTGAGTGGGACGTGTATGAAATCGGCGAGAGCCTGGTGGTGCAGCCCAATGCGCCTCACACGTTCTTCAATAAGAGTGAGCGTCCGTGCCGCGTGCTGAGTGTGTCAACGTATCACCACGAGCGAATGATGAAGGATGCGGTGCATCCGGATGGCAGGACAGACTTCTTGCCTACTCAACTCACTCAAGCCGACTTTGAGAAGTTGACCAAGTCCATGGAAAAGAACCAGACCTTTCTCGTCGCCAACCATGCTTAGAATGGGGCATCTCTTGAGTTCACCTTTGAACTCAAGAGATGCGCCGCGACGCAAATACGGGGCCGCAAATACGCCCCATATCGCTGTAAGAACAACAAGGAGAAAACGAGCATGTATTTAGTCATGGGCATTACTGGAAAAGTTGGGGGCGCCACTGCGCGGCATCTGCTGAAGCAAGGCAAACAGGTGCGGGCACTTGTGCGCGATCGCGAGAAGGCGGCGAAGTGGGCAGACCAAGGCGTGGAGTTGGTCGAAGGAGACTGGAACAGTTCGACGGCCATAGCGGCGGCGCTCAAAGGTGTTGAGGGCGCGTTTGTTATGTTGCCGGCTGTATGGGCACCGTCGCCTGATTACAGAGAAGCAAAAGGCGTGATTGCAAACTATGTCGAGGCGCTGACCAGGGCAGTGCCTCCGCGGGTGGTAGCGCTCTCGTCGATGGGCGCGAATAGAACAAGCGGGGCCGGGATGATCACGGCCTTATCACTGTTGGAGCAATGTTTTCGCAGCTTGCCATCTCCAGTTGCATTTGTTCGCGCAGGCGGCTTTTTCGAAAACTTTCTTTTCGGCTTACAGGCCGCACAGGGCGGAACTCTACCGGTCTTCTACAATCCTACAAGCCGGAAATCGGCGATGGTCGCGTCGGACGACATCGGCGCAGAGGTGGCAACCCTTCTGGCTGGGCCGAGATGGTCAGGGCATCGCGTCATCGAGCTGGGCTCGATGGTAAGCACGGATGAAGTGGCCGCACAATTGGGTGAAGTTCTGACACTCGACGTAAAAGCCTTTGCAGTCCCGCGTGAAGGGTGGGCGGAAGCGTTCGAGCAGTTCGGCATCCCGAAGGGCCACACTGGGCCTGCCGAAGAAATGTACGAGAGCGTTAACGCGGGATGGATGGACCTCGGAGTCACGGGTACGGAGCACGTAGCGGGTAAGACGTCCGCACACGATGTATTTGCGGCTGCACAGAACGCCGTCAAGGCGTAACTCCGGGGCAAGCTTAACCAGCCCGGTTCCTTGGAAACTGCGACGCTAACGTCAACGGGCGGAACCGGACGGCTGATCGTCCGGTTCTGCGCTGTCGAAAGGCCATCCCATCCCAACCGCAAGAAGAGGATCCTTTTACTATGAATGCCGAACAAACAATAGATAAATCCGTGCAGGCAGGTCGAGCAACTCAAATAGCCGCGACGGTAACAACCGGCCTTGTCGCCTTCATGTGGGTGTACTTCGGAAGGTTATATCTCATTCACGATCCCGGCGAATGGAGGATCGCCAATCAGCAGCTCGGATACCCGCTCTATATCATCCCTATGATTGGAGTAACCCACATCGTTGGCGGAGTGGGCCTTCTGATTCCCAATGTGCCCCGATTGACTGAGTGGGTCTATGCTGGTTTCGCGTTCACTCTTTTACTCGCGTTCTATTCACAACTGAATTGCGGTGGCAGTACTTGGGATAAATTTGATCCGATTCTCGTCATGGCGCTTGTCTTCGCTTCGTATGTGTTAAGGCGCTGCATGCGCGCAAACAGATGGTCGATATGAAGAACATGCTCGGCGCAGTATTGCTTTTCTCAGGAACGCCGCAGGCGGCACCATCAGTCCTGCTAAACGCCCTTCTCGTCACTTAACTCCCGGTTTGTCGGCAATCCGGAAGTAATCCACTTGTCCGAAAAGTCGGCGTTGTGGACAACTGCCAGCCAGAAAGACAGCAAGCAAAACAAACGAATCGAGGCATCTCTACACGTGTAACTTTTTATATACAGGTAGGTAAACTACCTGGAGGCTTGACAAGATTTAATGATTTTGCGTGGGCGTCAATGGCTTGAGCCGGTCTTTGTTGAGCTTGAGGACGATGCCGGAGTTGCGGTCGGCAACTTCACTGACCCTGTATTCGGACGCGGTCCCGAGGACCTGGGCGATCTCGGATGGGGTGAGGCGATAGTCTTCGGTGAGCCACTGGGCCATGTTGGCTGTGGCGTCGCGGAAGGCGTCGTCGAGGGAGCCGCTGTAGGCGGTGGCCATGATGTGGGTGGAAGACTCGACTCGGACGGCGCGAATGCGTTTGCCGGGAATGACGTCGACGGTAAACTCGACGTCCATTGAGGTCTCGAGGGCGTTGCCGTTGAGCTCGCCGTCGCCCTGGGCGGCGTGGGCGTCGCCGAGATAGAGGAGAGCTCCAGGGTTGGAGATGGGAAGGTAGACGGTCGCGCCCTCGGTGATCTCGTTGAAGTCCATGTTGCCTCCCCAGTCGCCCGAGTCCCCGGTGGGAGGCGGTGCCTGCGAAGGGCCGGGGGCGGCGGCGATGCAGCCGAGCATGGGGCGGAGGGGTATGGTGTAGTGGGCGAGGTGCTCGGCGGGGTGGGAGGGGGTTGCGGTGCCGTTGGCACGGTCGAGACGCCACTCGATCGATTTGCCGACATCTTTCATCTTGACGGCCAAGTCGCTGTTGAGGGAGCTTTGGACCATGCCGTCGTCGGAGCCGGCGGTGTCGCGGTTGAGGCGGAGACGGTTGATGTGGACGACGAGGGTGTCGCCGGGCATCGCGGACTGGATGTAGAAGGGACCGGTCTGGGGATTGCCTCCGGCGACGCGTTTGACGTCGTTGCTATCGTTACCTCCGGCGTCGACGGTGGTGGTGTGGACGGTATCGCCGGGGTTGATGGTGAGGACGGGCTTGTAAAAGGGAGAGAACTGGCGATAGAAGACGGTAGGAGCAAACTCGTGGCGCTGCGGTGGCGCGGTGGGCCGAGGTGGAGTGAGGGTTGCTGTGAAGGCGTAGGTGAGGGGATGCTGCTTCTCATCCACGTTAATGGTGAGGAAGGTTCCAGTGAGGGTGCCGTCTTTGGAGGTGGCTTTGACTTCGGAGGTGTTGCCATATTCGTCTTTGACGAGAAAGTGGAGCTCGGTTCCGGTGAGAGTGCCCTCGAGGGGATCGCCATTGAGCTTACCGGTGAGTTTTTCGGCTTGCTGGGTTAGATCGAGACGCTGATAGCGGGTTGTTCCGTAGAAGTCGGCGGTGATGGTCCAGCGGCCGGTGAGAGAGGGACTCGGGGTCTGGGCCTGCAGGGTGAAGGAGGCGAGCGCCACAAGCAAAGTGAGGGTGGGCTTGATGTGCATGAGAATCTCCCGGATGGGTGACTTGGATTGTGTCTTGCGGGCGTCTTGAAGCTTGGTGTGGAATATATACGAAGAGGTTCGTAGATAGCAACGAAAGAGTTCCGTGTAACGAAAGAGTTCCGTGTATGGCTACTGCTTCTTTGCCTCGTGCGAGGTGCCGTTCTGATAGAGGGTGAGGCGGGTTACGGCGTGGGTGGCGGGGTCGCGGAAGAACTCGACCTGTGCGTCGACGATCTTGAGGAAGAACTTCGTTTCGGACTCTGCGAAGAGCGGCAGCTCGGGCTGGGTGCCGAGCCTGGACATAAGATGTCCGTCCTTGAGGGTGACGACGTAGTCGATCGTGGGAGTCAGTCGATAGGTTCCAACGTAGTCTGCGAGAAGCGTTGGTGCGACCGTGACCTCCTTGCGTTCGGAGGTGAGTATGACGGGCTGCCCAAGAGCTACTTTGCCGAGGGCGTTCGCGATCTGATCGGGAGCTCCGCCGTTGAGGTTGCCCAGCACGATGACGACGAGTTTGTCGTCGGGGTAGAAGTTGAGCGAGGTGTTGAAGCCCTCGATGCCTCCCCCATGGGTGATGCGTTTGTGCCCGTCCTGCGTGCTGACGACGAGGCCGAAGGCGTAGTTCTCCTTGAACGGCGCGGTCATTCTGGTGAGTGAGGCGGGAGTGAGTATTTTGCCGCCGAAGAGTCCCTGCTCCCACTTGAGGAGGTCGCCGGTCGTGGAGTAGAGAGCTCCGGCGGAGAACGGAATCGTCATGCTGATATAGCCGGTGTGCACGATGCCCAGGGCTGAGGGCGAGTAGCCCTGGGCGCGTTGGGGCAGAATGGCTGCGTTGCTGTCGATGCCGGTGTCAGCCATGCCAAGCGGGGTGAAGATGTTCTGCTGGAGGAAGTCGCCGTAGGTCTGGCCGGAGACCTTCTCGATGAGATAGCCGAGCAGGACGTAGCCGGAGTTGCTGTAGTTGAACTTGCTGCCGGGTTCGAAGTCGAGAGGCTTGTCGCGGAATCGTGCCACGAGTTCGGCGGGATTGGTGTCCTTCCACTCGGTGGAGCGGTAGTCGGGAAAGCCTGTGAAGCTAGGGATACCTGAGGTGTGGGTGAGCACGTTGTAGATGGTGATCTTCTGCCAGGCCGCCGGGGCGTCGGGCAGGTACTTGCCGATGGGGTCTTCGACCTTGAGCTTGCCTCGCTCCTCAAGCAGCAGGATACCGGCGGCGGTGAACTGCTTGGTCACGGAGCCGAGGCGAAACTTTACCGCGGGGGTGTTGGGGATATTCCATTCGAGGTCGGCGGAGCCGTATCCCTGGTTGACGAGAGTCTTTCCATCCTTGACGACCAATACGGTCCCCATGAAGGTCTTGTTGGAAACGTCGGACTGGATGACCTGCTGCATGCGAGCGACGGGATCCTGCACCGAAGACTGGGCGCGGACGGAGGAGAGTGGAACAAGGCAGAGAATGGCGAGGGCGGCGAGTTTGCGGAGCATGGAACTCCTTACGCTGCTGGCTTTGATTCCGTTCCATCGTACGTCAGGGGATCAAAGAAGCTAAAAATGCAAGGCTACCTTCGAATAGACGGGATCACGAAAGGTGATATCTAACGCCTCTTGCAGCGGTGTGGCGCGAACGCCAAATATCCCAGGCCAATCGATAACTTCAAAGACATCAGGGGTGACCAGCGCTTTCAGCTGTCCAACGGTAAAGGCCGGATTCTTGTCGAAGATTGCGTTGATCTTCAGCATGATCCAGAAGAGGCTGTACGGGACCTTTTGGATTCGGGCCTTCGCGCCGGTCGCTGCTTTTACAGCGAGTATCAGATCGATGTAGTCGATCCGCTCCTGTCCGGTTATGTTGTACGTCCCGGTTGTCTCGCGCTCGATGGACGACAGGATCACTTCGCAGAAGTCTCCCGCGAAGAGCGGTTGCCGCAGAAACCTTCCCGATCCGGGGATGGGTAAGACGGGCACACGCTGCATAAACCTTGCAAGCCAGCCTACGTGCTTGCGATCGAACCAACCGAACATGAGAGTGGGTCTCAGCACGACCTGTTTGATTCCGCAGGAGGCGATCAATGCCTCCTGTGCTTTTTTTGTCTCGGTGTAGTCATCGACCGCCATCGAGTTCACAACAGAGGAAGAGATGCTGACGATGTAAGGCACACGGTACCGGACCGCAGCTTCGAGGAGGCGCTCGGTGGCTTCGATGTTATTTCGGACAAACTCAGATGGGACGGCCCCGCCTATTTGAGCGTGTCCAATCATCAGGGCATCGCATCCAGCAAGTTCATTCTGCCATTTGCAGCTGCTGCCGTCACACGCGGCAAGGTCGTTTCGCAGGGCGCGCACCTTCGGATGGTGCTGCTCGAGAATCGCCATGTTCGGTGCGTGCTTATCGATAGCGACGAGGTTGGTATAGCCTTTGGCGGTGAGGCGCGGAATAAGATTTTGACCGACCAGTCCCGCTGCGCCGGTTATGACTATTTTTTTAACTTGAGTCATCGTCATCGCCTCTGTCTATGAAGGGTCCCGGTTGATTCGTGGCCCGATAGAGTTTTAGCCCGGCGAACGGAAGAATGATAGCAGATGACTTTCTACGATCGAGGGTGAGGGGAAGAAGGAATGACGGATACGGAGTGATTAGTTTGGCGTTGGTGCTGTAGCAGGCAGGTTGGCAAGGATCATGGCTTCGACCTGGTTCCAGACGCGGGGATCGTTCTCGATCTGGATGTGCCGTTTGGTGAAGACGCGGGCGAACCATGGGTAACCGGGGCAGGCGACATCATCGTCTTTGTATGAGAGATGAATGTTGTCGACGATCTGCGTGGTGGCGGGGTTGGCGGCATGGATGGCGGGGCGGCCGTGGAGGAGTCCTTCGGTCTGGTAGAAGTTGATGGCCTGGGCTACGTTGGCGGGGATCACGGAGTCGTCCCGATGGCCCTTGGGGACGCCGTCGACTTCGACGAGCAGGAGGACGGGGACTCCGTCGCGCTCGAGCTTGCGGGCTACTTCTACGGCCTCGGACGCTCCCCAGCTGTGACCGTAGAGGATGATTCTGGGCGGGTACTTTTTGGCCGAGGGGGATGAGGCGTCGATGAGGCGGAGGATCTCGCGGTGGGCCTCGTCGCCGTTGTGGTTCTCGAAGATGTCGGCGTGGATGGTGGAGCCGTACTTCTCGCGGAGGCGCCGGGCGAGTTCGACTTCGCCGTGAACCATGCTGGTGCGCTTGATGAATCCACCAGCGAAGCCTACAACGATGAGCGGAGGGCGGGTGGAGGGCGTTATGGTGAGCGTGGAGGTTTTGAGTGCGGAGGGCACGGGCGGAAGAACGAGCTTCGCCTGCTGAGCGGCGAGCGCAACCGGCAGCAGGAGGAGTGCAGCGACGAGGCGATATCCGGCGAAGCGATATTCAGGGGGTCTAGCGTGGGTTGCAGCGTGCATCGTTCCCAACTCGATCTACGGCGGGTTCAACCGTACCTGAAGGTTGGACGTCCGGCAAGGAGATTTGGCGGAGATATTCGTTGGTCGCTGAAGAATGTGGCGGTTACGGGTGTTGCTGTTCAGGGGATTGTCTCAGGTCTGTCGATCGCTTCAGCTCGATGGGCAGCTCGGATACTGCGGCGAAGCGGGTGGTGGGGAAGGCGTCGGGGTAGTTCTGCTGGATCCATGCGGTCATCTGCTCGCGGACGAGGCAGCGGAGGTCGAAGTTCTCGCTGGAGTTACGGGAGCTCATGAGGCAGCGGATCTCCATGGTTCGCTCGCTCAGGTTGGTGACCTGGAGGCCACAGACCTCCTTGTTCCAGAGGGGCGAGGGGTGGACGATGGCGTTGAGCTGCTGGCGGAGCTCTTCGACGGGGATGGTGTAGTCGACGTAGAGGAAGGCCGTGCCCATGATGTCGGCGGACTCGCGGGTCCAGTTCTGGAAGGAGTTCTCGATGAAGTAGGTGAGGGGGACGATGAGGCGGCGGAGGTCCCATATGCGGATGACGACGTAGGCGGAGTTGATCTCTTCGACGCGGCCCCACTCGCCCTGGACGACGACGACGTCGTCGATGCGGATGGGTTCGGTGAGGGCGATCTGGAGTCCGGCGAGGAAGTTGGAGGCGGTGGACTTCGCGGCGGTGGCGAGGATGAGGGAGGCGACACCGGCGGAGGCGAGGAGGCCGGAGCCGTAGTGCCAGATGCGGGGGTCGTTGAAGGTCCAGAGGAGGGCGCCGATGTCGACGATGACGACGAAGGAGATCAACATGCGGCGGAAGAGCTGGAACTGGGTGTGGACACGGCGGGCCCGAACATTGTTGTCGGCCTTGAGGTCGTAGCGGCGAAGCAGGATCGACTGGAGGACGTAGATGCAGCCGACGACGAACCAGCCGAGGGAGGCGACGATGGCCATGATGAGGCCCTGGCGCAGGGCGCTTTCGAGCGCGGGGGGTAGTCCAGGGATGGTGGGAAGAACGATCAACAGGCAGGTGATGAAGAAGATGGCGCGGGCGGGGTGGCTGAGATATCGCTGGATGCCCCATCGTGTTCCCTTGTCCTCCGCCTCTTTGCGGCGCAGGACGCGGAAGAGGATGTAGTGGACGACGTTCGCGAGGACGATGGCTCCGCAGAAGAGGAAGATGGCGAAGAACCATTCGTGGCGGAAGTGGAGGTCGATGAGCATGAGTGAGTAGGATAAGGCTGGTTCGGCGAGAGCGATGTTTGCTGGTGGCAAGCTGCGAAGTCTCCTGGGCGGTTAGATGCAGGGAGATATGGCGGGTCGTTGCCGCTCAGGTTAAGAAAGTGAGTGGCGCGGCTGTTCGTCTACTTGTGCTGTAGATAGTCCAGGCCTTCGAGGACGGCCTTCTCGAGGGCGATGCGGTGGTCGGAGTAGGAGTGGTCGGTGGTGAAGTGGAGCGAAGTGACCTCTTCGTCGCCGGCTTTGTGGAGGTTTTCGACGAGAGCGTCAGAGGCTGGGGCGTTGCCGTCATCCGAGGAGATGACGAGCATGGGGCGGGTGGCGAGTTTGGCGGCGAGGTCGGGGATGTTCCATGTGGCGGCGTTGGCGAGGAGCTCGCGTGCGAGGCTCTCGGGGGTGCAGCCGGCGAGGGGGGACAGGCCGTTGGCGGCGAGGCTTTGCGCGATGCGGGGGATGGCAGCCTCCTGCTGGTTGGCTTTGACGGAGGGTAGCAATCGGCCGGCCATGTTGGCGGCGGAGATGAGGCCGACGGCGCGGATGGCGATGTCCTGCGCGGCTACGTTGGCGGCGATCATGCCTCCCATGCTGTGGCCGATGAGGACGATGGTCCTGGGGTCGGAACGGAGCTTTGCGGCGTTCGCGGGATCGCGGAGGTAGGCGATGGCGGATTGCGTGTCCTCGATGGCGTGGGTGAAGGAGAAGGTGCTGGGAGAGCCCCAGGAGCCGCGGTAGTTGAAGTAGAGGACGTCCCAGCCGGCGCGACGGATGGATTGAGCGAGGTCGAGGTTGCGCTCGTTGCCGGGGAAGCCGTGGAGCAGGATGACGACGGGATGGGGGCCGGGTCCGGAGGCGATGTAGACGAAGGCGTTGAGGAGAGCTCCGTGGCTGGGGAGTTGGAAGGACAGCATGGCGGCGGGGCTGGTCTTGTCGGGCGCGGGATCGGTGGTGATGGGGGATTGAGCGTGCAGGGATGAGGCGCAGAGGAGGATAGCGGTGCAGGCGAGCAGGCGATGGAGGCGCATGGTTGATTGTGGTGTGTGCCGGACGGAATGTAAAGATGGGAGCGGTGGAGCATCAACCATGATGGTGCAGGGCGGAGCTGAGGCTGAGCGCGTGTTGCGGAGCGGCTTATTTAGCAGGTGCGTCTGCGTCGTCAAGATGGATCGAAGCCAGTGCGGTGAGGCCGAGACCGCGGTCGCAGTCTGTGGCATAGGCGATCGTCCGGGGTCCGGTCCAGCCTGGGGTGTAGGCGTTGCAGTCTCCGGAGGTAAGCATGGTCTCGCGGCGGGTGGCTAGATCGACGTAGCCAAGTTGCCATCGGTTGTGCTCCAGCCTGGTGAATGCGAGGAGGCGCTCGTCGAGAGAGAGCGCAAAGGACGCGATGTTTCCGTGAGGCATGGAGAGAAGGTGGGGCCGCTTACCGGGGGTCGTGAGAAAGATGCGTAGCCGGTCATGGGTTATTGCTGTTTTGGCCGTGAACAGGAGCTCTCCGGAGCGTTGGAACGATACGTTGCGCACGTCGTAGGCATCGCCGACGACTTGCGTTGGCGGTGTGGTGCCTGTGCCTTCGAGGCGAGTGATCCAGAGAGTTCCCTTGCCCTTGCGCTCGCGGATGAACGCGATGGACTGGCTGTCGGCTGAGATGGCGGGTGACTCTGCGTCCTGAATCAGGACTCTCGCATGAAGGATGTCTTGGCTCTGCGTGGTCGGGACTTCGTTGGGAACGGTCACGATGCGCGAGCCGGTTGCGTCGGCGACCTCAAGCAATACGGAATGATCTTCTGCGACGGCGAAGGAGAGTTCATCTGGCGACGCCTGCGCTTTGCCCTGGGGATCGACCTGGAGGCCTTGTCGATCGAGTACGCGATATCCGTCGGGCGCCATTCCTATGAACAGATAGCCGTCTGATCTTGGCTGTGGATTGATTGCAAGATAGGTGGATGCGGGTGGGAGTACGCGTCTGCTCATCTCCTGCTTGAAATGGGCGAGGTGTCGATGGTAGCCAACGACGCTCGATACCCAGACGACGGCGGAGACTGCGCACAGCAGCAGGATGCGCCGGCGATCGGTCTTCGCGATATCCGATGGGGCGCACTTCTTCGCCAGAGTGAAGAGGAAGAGTGCGAACAACAGAATCCCGAGCCAGAGCCTCCCAAAGCCCAGGAATGTGACGATGGCAGGGCTGAGATGTTGGCGAATGGCCCACAGATCGACCGCCGACATGAGAGCGTAGAGCGAGATCGCAGTGACTGCGAGCCGATAGTCTCTTCGACGCAGGAGTACGTCGACGAGCAGGACGATGGAGAGGATCATGACGACGAAGTGATAGGTGGAGGGGACAGGAGAGGCGAGAAGAAGCGCGAAGAGGAAGGCGGCCCACTCGAGCTTTTCCCGGTCAGGCCCGACGGGTGACGGACGCAGCAGTGCGAACAGAGGAAAGAAGACAGCTAGTTGCCATAGTGGATAGGCGATGGCATAGAGCGATGGAGAGTAGATGGTTGGAGCGGGATTCAGAGCGGGCTCGTAGAGGAAGAGCCGGTGGAGGAAGGCCGCGGCGGATGCATTGTGTACGTTGTAGGGATCGAGCACCTCTCCTTGGAGACTGCGCGGGAGGATCTGGGTGGCGTAGATGTGGAGGATGCTGCCGCCCATCCATAGATAGCTGATGGCTACGATGAGAGCGGTTGCGCAGGTCGTGGCGAAGGCTGCGCGCCACTGCTTCTTCCAGAGGAAGTAGACGCCGAAGACAAGCGGATACATCTTCAGTGCACCGGCGAGGGCTATGCAGACTCCGCAGGCAATCTCATTGTCGCGGCGGTGGAAGAAGTAGGCCATTACGAGAAGCAGAAGGACGATCAGATGCATTTGTCCGTATAGAAAGCTTGTCTGCAGCGGAATGATGGCGAGCAGGCAGAGCACCCAGATGCGGAGTCTGCCGAGGGAGGTGGATCGATGGAGCAGCTCGGCGCTCGTACCCAGGAAGAGCAGGTTGACTACGATCCAGATGCGCTTGGCGGTTAGGGCCGAGTAGATGGAGAGCGGCACAATCGGCAGGGATGAGAACGGAGTGAGACCGGCGAAGCCGACGAGGCTCTGGTCCAGGCCCCAGTGATCTTTGATCCGCTGGAGCCAGATCCAATCGTAGATTCTATCGAGGCTGTAGCCCTCGCGAAGCAGCCGCGCTACGAGATAGTAGTTGGGAAAGTCCGTATTGAGTACGCGCCATGCGGGAAGGATCCCCTTCCAGAAGAGAAGGAAGGCAAGCATGACACAGCATGCTGCTTCGATCCACGGAAGAATCGATGGAAGAATTGAGAGACAAGCGCGACGAAGATTGGCTCCAGGTTCGGCAACAGTATTGCCACGGCAGCGCTTGGTTTGGCTCTTCATCTTGCCTGAGCTTATTGGGCCAGTTGCGAGGTTTCAATATGGGAGCAGAAGATTTGACATCTTTGAGACAAGTTACTTACATGGCAGGCAGTTAGAGCGATCTTTGTGGAATCTCGAGTCGCCACGGTATGAACGGCCTAAAATGGAGAAGTGAGCTTTACGGAACAATACGATGTGGTTGTCGTGGGTGCTGGGCACGCCGGTTGCGAGGCGGCCATGGCTGCGGCGCGGATGGGTCTGCGCACCGCGATCTTTACGCTGAATCTGGATTTGATTGCACAGATGAGCTGCAACCCGGCGATTGGAGGGATCGCCAAGGGGCATCTGGTGCGGGAGGTGGATGCGCTGGGTGGTGTGATGGGCGAGGTTGCCGATGCGTGCGGGATTCAGTTCCGGCTGTTGAATACTTCGCGTGGGCCGGCGGTGTGGTCCCCTCGGGCGCAGTGCGATAAGGCGCTGTATCGGGTGAAGATGCGCGAGATGCTGGAGGGGCAGAGGAATCTGTTCATCAAGCAGGCTGAGGTGGTGGATCTGATTGTGGAGGAGATTGCCTCCGCCGAAGAGAGCGGTCATGCTGCGCACGATGCCCACCTTAACGCGATGAAACCGCGCAAAGATGGGGCACCCGGTTCCATGGCGTGCAAGGTAGTTCGTGGGTTGAGGTTGCGGGATGGGCGGACGGTTCATGCCGGGGCCACTGTGGTTACGACTGGGACGTTTTTGAATGGGTTGATTCATTGTGGGGAGCAGCAATATACGGCGGGGCGGAGTGGTGAGCCTGCGAGTGTGCTGCTCGGCGAGAGTTTGAAGCGGCTGGGGCTGCGCGAGTGCCGGTTGAAGACTGGGACGCCTCCGCGATTGGATGGGCGCACGATTGACTGGGAGAAGTTCGAGGAGCAGCCGGGCGATGTCGATCCGACGCCGTTCAGCTTTCGGACGAAGTCGATTCCCTTGCGTCAGATCATGTGCCACATCGCGCATACGACGCCGGAGACGCTGCGGTTGATTCGCGAGAATGTGCATCGGTCGCCAATGTACACCGGACAGATCGAGGCGATTGGGCCGCGCTACTGCCCTTCGATTGAAGACAAGATCGTGCGGTTTCCGGAGAAGACACGGCACCAGTTCTTTCTGGAGCCGGAGGGGCTGAATACGCATGAGGTCTACATCAACGGCATGAGCACGAGCCTGCCGATGGAGATCCAGGCGGCGATGGTGCATTCGATTCCAGGGCTGGAGCATGCCGAGATGCTGCGGCCTGGATATGCGATTGAATATGACGCGATCGACCCTACGGAGCTTGACCGGACCCTGCAGGTGAAGCGCTATGCGGGGCTTTATCTGGCGGGGCAGATCAATGGCACGAGTGGATATGAAGAGGCGGCCTGCCAGGGGCTGATGGCGGGGATCAACGCTGCGCTTGCGGTGAAGGGCGAGGCTGGGTTCACGCTGGATCGCACGGAGGCTTATACGGGCACGCTGATCGACGACCTGATCAGCAAGGGGACGAATGAGCCTTATCGAATGTTCACCTCGCGTGCGGAGTTCCGGTTGCATCTGCGAATCGATAATGCGGATCGGCGGCTGACTCCGCATGGTCGGCGGCTAGGTTTAATTGACGATGCGGCGTGGGCGGACTACGAGGCCAAGCAGGCGCGAGCAGTAGCGTTCGAGACGCTGCTGGGTACGGCGCGGGTTCGCGCGGAGGAGTTGCCTGCTGCGCTGATGGCGCGGATGGATGGCGACGCTGCGGGTGTGACGGGGCAGACGTTCGCGCAGCTGGTGAAGCGGCCTGAGATTCTGATTGAGGAGCTTGCTCCTCTGCTGAAGAGCAGGCTGGCCGAGGCGGGAGCGGTGCTGGAGCCTTGGGTTGCGGCGATGGACTCGGCTGCTGAGACGGGCAGGTTGCCGGCGTGGGTTCGGAACGAGATGAAGACGGTGGAGACGGAGATCAAATACTCCGGCTACCTGGACCAGCAACGGCGCTCGATGGACAAGATGAAGAAGGCGGAGCGGCGCGGGATTCCCGCGTGGTTCGACTACAGCTCGGTGAGCGGACTCTCGACCGAGATGAAGGAGATCCTCTCGCGGGTGAGGCCGCAGACGCTGGGGCAGGCCAGCCGCATCGCCGGGGTGACGCCGGCGGCTATCAGTTTGATCCATGTTTATATCGAGATCCAAGGCAAGCGCCAGGCCGTTAGTTAAGTGAGCGGAGTCCGTTGCCGGATACCGGCGTCTTATGAATGAGTCGACGGAACGAGGGAGCAGATGAAAGTCTTGTTGGCAGTCGCTGTCTTGCTGGTCATAACGTGGTTCGGGTGGAGGAGAGTATCGATGGGAGCTATGGCGGCAGAGCGCAAGGAGCCGATTCCGGCGGCCGCGGTGGATGAACCGAAGCCGTCCACCTCGAAGCATGAGACTGCGGTATTTGCGGGTGGATGCTTCTGGGGGACGCAGGCGGTCTTTCAGCGGGTGAAGGGTGTGGAGAAGACGACCGCAGGGTACGCGGGCGGTTCGGCGGAGACGGCAACGTACTCGCAGGTGACGACCGAGACGACGGGACATGCGGAGTCGCTGGAGATCGTATTCGACCCGGCGAAGATTACGTATGGGACGCTGCTGCGCATCTTCTTCAGCGCGGCGCACGACCCGACGCAGTTGAATCGGCAGGGCCCGGATGTCGGCATCTCATACCGTTCGGCGATCTTCTACACGAGCGATGAGCAGCGAAAGATCGCTGAGGCTTACATTGCCCAGCTCGACGCGGCGAAGGCGTTCTCCGGGCCGATCGTGACGCAGGTGGTACCGCTGAAGAAGTTCTATGAGGGCGAGGACTATCACCAGGACTATGCGTTGAAGAATCCGAATAACCCATATATTCAGGTCTGCGATGTGCCGAAGATTGCGGCACTGAAGGCGCAGTTCCCTGATCTGTTCCAGACGTATAAGGGCCACTGAAGTCTCTCAGATCGTCTGAGAGAACTTACTGCGTGACTTCGCCTTCGGGCTCGTCGGTGGGATTATCGATCTCTGCGTGGAAGCCTTCGAGGAGGCGTTCGAGGAAGGCGTCCTTGTCGACTTTGTTGTCCTGCATCTCGTGGGCTAAGGCGACATGGCGGGCGAGGTCTGCAAGGACGATTCCCCAGGCGAAGGGGTCTTCCCAGGCTCCGCTGCGGATGCTGACGTGTTGGCCTTGGTTCGCGATCCAGACGCGCATCACCTCAAACGATGCTTTGTCTCGTTGCGCGGCAGGTGGAATGTCGAGGAATTTATCTGCGGCCATGTGATCTCCATTTCAAGCCTATAGCGACTTGCTATCATGATGGTAACTAGAGAGTAAACGCTCCTGCGCTCCCGGTTTTCCGTCTTATCCACAGAGAGAGCCCCTTGATTCTGCGGCCCTGTGTCACTAACGTCAGAGATTCCTATGGCTACTTACCCCCACATCGTTGGCGAGCAGGAACGTCCCGTGGCTGTTCATGCGGAGATGACGATCCTCGGCGCCATGCTGGTCGAGCCGGTTGCGATCATCGACGCGATGATGCTGTTGAAGACAGATGACTTCGCGCTGGACTCGCACCGCAAGATCTACAGCGCCATGCTGCATCTGGTCGAGGTCGGCCATGCGGTCGATATCGTCACGCTGACGGATCATCTGAGCAAGAAGAAGGAGCTGGACTCGGTCGGGGGGTTGCCGTACCTGGCATCGCTCAGCGAGGGCCTTCCGCGCAAGCTCAGTATCGAGAGCTACGTCCGGATCGTCCGGGACAAGAGCCTGATGCGCCAGCTCCTGACGGTCTGCGACATGGGCATGGTCGAAGCGTCGGACCAGAGCCGCGAGGCGCTTGATGTTCTGAACCAGGTCTCGAGCCGATTGACGGAGATATCCGAACACGCGGTCACGGGTGGGTTCTCCGATATTGCGGGGATCGTCAAAGATTCGTTCGGCTCCATCGATGCGCTGTATGAGCAGGGCCGCGAGGTTACCGGACTGGCGACGCATTACATCGAGTTCGACAGGATGACGAGCGGGTTGCAGGAGTCGGAGCTGATCATCATCGCGGCGCGGCCTTCGATGGGTAAGACGGCGTGGGCGATCAACATCGCGGAGAATGCGGCGGTTCGCGGGGGCAAGGTGGTCGCGGTCTTCTCGCTCGAGATGAGCAAGGCGAGTCTGCTGCGCAGAATGCTGGCCTCGCAGGCGCTGGTGAACTCGAAGGCGATCCAGACGGGAATGCTGATGCGCGACGATCGGACGAAGCTGATCAACGGGCTGGAGCGGCTGATGGAATCGAAGATGTTCATCGACGACACGCCGGGAATTACGCTGGCAGAGATGCGGGCGAAGGCGCGGCGGCTGAAGCAGCAGCAGGGCAGTCTGGACCTGATCGTCATCGACTATCTACAGCTGATGACCGGCTCGGTGGGGGCGCACCAGAAGGGCTTCGAGAACCGCACGCAGGAGGTCTCGGCGATCTCGCGTGGGCTGAAGGCCCTGGCGAAGGAGATGAAGGTTCCCGTGGTCGCGTTGTCGCAGCTGTCGCGTGCCAGCGAGCAGCGAGGCGGAGACAAGAAGCCATTGCTCAGCGACCTTCGCGAGTCGGGATCGATCGAGCAGGATGCGGACGTGGTCTGCTTTATCCATCGCGAGGAGTACTACGACCGCGAGAACGAAGATCTGAAGGGCAAGGCGGAGATCATCATCGCCAAGCAGAGAAACGGTCCGACTGGAAGTTTGCACCTGGCTTATCTGGCCGATTACACACGCTTCGAGAATCTGCAGGCGGGCGGGGACTCCGGAGGATATTAAGCGCCGCCGGCTCGTCGAAGAAACTGTATTTCGCAAAAGGCTACTGACAGTACGGTGTCAGTAGCCCTTCCTTATGCTGCAGATGTTAGAGATGAGCACAGGGAGGCAGTATGAGCGAGCAACAGGCGAAACGGGGATCCGCAGTGGCGTGGTTTGAGATTCCTTCAAGAGATCTGGATCGCGCGCAGAGGTTCTACGAGACGATCCTGCAGTGCACGATGAAGAAGGACGACTTTGGCACGAAGGAGGAGGTGGTGTGCGTCTTCCCGGCGGAGCAGACTGGTGTCTCAGGCGCGTTGATCAAACGGAGTTTTCAGAGGCCGGGCAGCGAGGGAACGATGGTGTACCTGAGCTGCGACGGCAAGCTGGATGCCGTGATCGGCAGAGTCGAGGCAGCGGGCGGGAAGGTGATCGTCCCGCGTACGCCGGTCGCTGGCGGCAATGGCGCGTTTGCCTGCATGCGGGATTCGGAGGGAAATCACGTCGGGCTGCACACCGCGATATGAAGGCTTTGCTGCACCCTCCACAGAATCCAACCCCCCGATCCAACCCCCCGCAATCCAACATAGGATAAGTGCATGCGACGAGCAGACCGATTGTTTCGTATCGTGCGGACACTGCGCGGAGGGCGCCTGCAGACAGCGCAGGCGCTCGCCGAGCGGCTCGAGGTTTCGGTGCGGACCATCTACCGCGACGTGAGCGATCTGCAGGCATCGGGAATGCCGATAGAGGGCGAAGCTGGTGTTGGATACACGCTGCGCCGCGACCTGGATCTGCCTCCGCTGATGTTTACGCGAGGCGAGTTGACGGCGCTGGTGCTGGGGGCTCGGCTGGTGCAGGCGTGGGGTGGAGCGGAGAGCATGATCGCTGCGGGAGAGGCGCTTCAGCGCATCGAGGGCGTGATTCCAGTCGAGATGCGGGAGCGGCTGGACAAGATCCTGATGTACGCTCCAGGAGGCTTTCAGATGCGGCCGCATCTGAGGGAGCGGCTCGACGTGCTGCATGAGGCCTGCATGGCGCGCCGGGTGATCGCGTTCGGCTATGCGAAGGAGGACGGCGAGCGCAGCCAGCGCGATGTATGGCCGCTGGCCCTGTACTTCTGGAGCGGGGTCTGGACGCTGGCCTCGTGGTGCGAGTTGCGCCGGGACTTCCGCGTCTTCCGGATGGATAGGATGGAGGAGCTGCGGGTGCTGGAGCGCGAGTTCGTTCCGAAGCGTGGGCAGCGGCTGGAAGACTTCCTCAAGACGGTGGAGACGCAGCGCCCGGCTAGTGCCAATAGCGACTGCAGAGGAGCTGCTACTGCCTCCGTGCCCAATCGCCGAGCATGATGTCGTCGACGGTGCGGCCTGCGCTAGCGGGCATCGTCATCCCGACTCCGGTTGTGGCGTGCGGCGCCAGATTGGGTGGCCATAGAGGATCGGCAGCGGCGATGGGTGGAAGAGCGACGTCGGGAATCTTCGTGCCGATCTTCGCGTTCATCGTGTCGATGAACGTGTTGGCGACTACGGCAAAGCCGGTGTTCGTGGGGTGAATGCCGTCGAGCGAGAAGATGCCACCCAGAAAGGCGGTCGTGCCGGTATAGCCGTTGACGGTCAGCCCGGATGCGGCGACCTGGTTGAACAGTGCGTTGATGTCCACGAGGGTAGCACCCGCGGCCTGTGCCTGCTGGGTAATCACCTGGTTGTAGGCGACGACCTGCGCCTTTACGGTAACAATCTCGGCGGCGGTCAGTACGCCCGGATCGGAGATAGGTGTCTTCTGGATTCCAGCGAGGATGGCGGCGATCTGGGTGAGACCGGCGGGGGTGACGAAGTCTCCTGTGGTGATGCCGAAGAGCGCCCTCAGCGTGGCGACAGGCAGATGCGTGGCGGCGGAGTACTGGGCGAGGATGGTGACCGCGGGTTGCAGGTAGGGCACCAGAGTCACGTCGGGAATGTTGCCGATGACGAGATGAGCGCCGGTCTGGGTTGTCAGCAGCAGGATCAGGGCCGTGTACTGGCTGGTGAAGTTCTCGATCGTGGTCATGGCCGCTGGAGTGCCGGCGAGGTCGGCGATCAGCGCGTCGTTGTTACCGGCCCAGAGGAAGATGGTGGTCGGCTGCGCCTTGACCGCGAAGGTGGCCTGGCTGTAGTCCTGTCCGTAGCCGAGTCCGGGAAAGCCAAGGACGAGCAGGTTGATCAGCTGCTGTCCCGAGACCGCGTTGGCGAGGGGGACGGTATTGGCGATGTCGTTGACGAACGCTCCGGGAACGGCGAGATCGGTCGCCTGGACTGTGAAGTTGTCGCGGCCCGTGGTGATTCCAGGAGCAGGTGTGATGACCGGCGGTGGGCCTACTGAGACGAGCTGCAGCACATTCGGCGCGCCGGGAGGGGCGATCAACGGCAGGGTGATATTGAAGCTTGCCTGAGTCGCGACAAGAGGCGCCCAGCCGTGCACCTGCTGCGTATCGAGCAGGGAGCTGTTCTGGTAGCCAGCGGTCAGGGAGTCGCCGAGAAAGACAGTCGTGGTGAAGTTGCCGGCGTTCTTCACCTGAGCAGCCTTGAGCCCTGCGAGTGGGTCCGAGCTGTTGCTGGCACAGCCTGCGATGGCGGCACAGGCGGCAGCGGCAAGCAGGTGCTTGCAAATGCGTGATACGGAATGTCTGCTAATTCGCGATAATGAATGTCCATTCATTTTCATGACAGCACACTGCCCCCTTCAGGACGCCGCAACCAGATGCGGCGGTGATGCTTTCTTCAGACGTGGCTTTGTATCACAGGCAGGGTGCGATGTGGAATGGGTGCCGTCCAGGGCGTGGTATCCAAAGCGTCAACGATAGGATAGTGGTTGTGAAGAGTTGGGTGGAGATCTCAGAGCAGCGGCTGACGGCTAACTATAAGTTGCTGGCAAAGACGGCTGGAGAGGGCACGTCTGTGCTCGCGGTGGTGAAGGCGAACGCCTATGGGCATGGGGCCACGGTGTGCGCTCCGGTGCTGGCGCGGGCAGGGGCGGAGTGGCTCGGTGTCACCGATGTCACGGAGGGCGCCGAGGTTCGCGCAGCGCTGACCGCTGCGGGATTGCAGCCTCGCATCCTCGTGATGTCAGGGTTGCTTGCTGACGATGCCGATGCGGTCGTGCAGTATGGATTGACGCCGATTGTGTGGAGTCGGCGGCAGATGGAGTGGCTTGCTGAGGCTATTGGTCGTAGCGGCTCTGAGTTGCCGGTGGCTGTCCACCTGGAGATTGACACCGGCATGGCGCGGCAAGGCGTTGCGCTGGGTGAGGAGCTGCGGGAGGTGCTGCGTTGGCTCGGTGGGCAGCGTAGGCTGTGGCTGGATGGGGTGATGACGCACTTTGCCTCTGCCGAGGTCGCGGGATCGGCGCAGACGCTCGATCAGCAGAGACGATTCGAAGAGGCTATGCGCGAGGTTGCCGAGGCTGGTCTGCGGCCGGGGTGGGTCCATGCGGGGAACTCGTCCACGATCGACAACAACGCCGATGCAGAGGCCGGCTCGCTTGTCTGGCTGCGGAGGCTCGCCGCTGCCTCGGGCGCTCGGGCTATGGTGCGGCCTGGTCTGGGACTCTACGGCTACTGCCTGGCAATTGAGAGTGCGAATGGAGTCGGCGAAGTCGCGCAGCCTCAGGTCCGGCCGGGCCTGCTGCCGGTGATGGCATGGAAGAGCCGGGTGATCGGGTGCCGTGAGGTGGGTCCGGGGAACACGGTTGGGTACAACGCGATCTTCGTTGCGCAACGCGCGATGCGGCTGGCGCTGGTACCCGTTGGATATGCGGATGGACTGCGACGCGAGCTATCGGGATCGAATGCGCATGCGGGTGGATGGATGATGGTGCGGGGACAGCAGGCGGCGATCGTCGGGCGCGTGTCGATGAACCTCACCGTTGTGGATGTGACCCGGATCGCGGACGTAGCGGTAGGTGATGAGGTGGTCGTGCTGGGCGATGGCATTACCGCAGAGGATCACGCGCGGCTGGCTCGCACGATTGCGTATGAGATCGTCTGTGGAGTTCGGGCTTCGTCGCAGCTTGTCGGCGATTGAGAGCGCAGCATCATTTGCACCTTCAACCCACGACCGTTAACATCGGTTAGAGAAACGAGGAAACACTTCCATGGAATCCATTACTACGGCGCGCCGTACAGAAGATATCGCGCTCGATCTGCTGAAGTTCGTAGCCGCACAGGCCAATGTTGGCAGCAAAGGTGCCGGCTCCACGGGCTTTGGCGTCACGGCGACAACCAAGCCTGAGGATCAGGTGACGTATCTGCTCGAGCTCTACGCTCGCTGCCGCCAGGCCGTCGAGGCGCCGGGTTCATCCAAGTAGTGCCGGTCTCACAGCCACTGCGGGTCATCGTCGTCGGTGTCGGAGCCTTCGGGCGTAACCATCTGCGCGTCTATCGCGAGCTCCAGCAGGCTGGCCACGCTATCCAGCTTGTTGGTGTGGTCGATCGCGACGCAGCTACGCTGGCGGAGGCCTCCGCAAAGTTCGACGTCTCCGGCTTCGAGACCCCTGGCTTCGAGAGTATCGAAGCATGTTTGGCTGGCGTCGGCCAGGTGGATGCTGCCTCCGTCTGCGTTCCGACGGTCCATCATGCGGTGGCCGCCGCGCCGTTGCTGGCTGCCGGTGTCGATCTGCTGATCGAGAAGCCATTGGCCGCGAACCTCGCCGACGCCGAACGGATTCTGGAGTTGAGCCGCAAGCATGGGCGCATCGTTCAGGCCGGGCATCTGGAGCGGTTCAACCCGGCGGTCACCGCTGCGCGCTCCCATCTGCACCAGCCGATGTTCTTCGAGGCGCATCGTCTGAGCGTCTTCACGCCCCGGTCGCTGGATGTCGATGTCGTTCTGGACCTGATGATTCACGACCTGGACATCGTGCTCAGCCTGGTCGCTTCTCCTGTCCGCGAGGTGCGGGCGGTTGGCCTGCCGGTGCTCTCCCGCAAGGTCGATATCGCCAATGTGCGGCTGGAGTTCGAGAATGGATGCGTCGCCAACTTCACCGCCAGCCGGGTCAGCACGGAGCGCGTCCGCAAGCTGCGTTTCTTTCAGCCGCATCAGTATCTGTCGCTCGACTTTGCCCGGCAGGACCTGCTGATGATCGACGTGACGGCTGCTGCCGGGATGGACCCTGTGCAGCTCGCGGCGATGGCCCAGCTCGTCCAGCAGGCGGGCCAGCATCCATCGGCGGGGCTCTCGCTCACGAAGGTTCCGGTGGAGCAAGGCGAGCCGCTGCGGCTGGAGATCGAGTCATTTCTACAGGCTGTCCGTAATCGCACGGTCCCTGTAGTCTCGGGTGAAGATGGCCGTGCCGCGCTTGCGCTTGCGCTGGAGATCAATGAGGCTATCGCCGCCCACACCCAGCGGACGGGGCTCTAGATAGTGTCGGACGAATCATTGTTGTTACCGTTGCTTTTGCTTCTAGGATAGGTCCGGGCTTGAGCCGGACATCTCATCATCGGCTTTGTGATCCCGCTCCTGCTCGCAGTTTTGCAACCTCGTCCAGAATTCGCTCGGCCATCGCCGTCTTGCTCATCGCAGGAATCTCCACTGCGCTATCCCGCGTCAGAAGACCTCCCGCATTCCTGTCCGAGTCGAACCCGGTCTCGCAGGACGAGACATCGTTCACCACGATGGCATCAACTCCCTTGCGCCTGAGCTTTTCGCGGCCATTCGCCAGCACGTCTTCCGTCTCCGCCGCAAAGCCAATCACCAGCGTTCCCGCCCTCCGCTGCGCCACAATCTCACTCAGGATGTCTTCTGTGGGCTCGAGCTCGAGCGTTCTCGCGCCATTCCGCTTCAACTTCTGCGCTGCCACCTTCGCTACCCGATAGTCGCTCACCGCTGCGGCCATGACCACCATCGTCGCCTCCGGCAGATGCTCCATCACCGCCGTGCGCATCTCCTCCGCCGTCACGACCGGCACAACCTCGCACCCTGCCGGTGCAGCCAACGCAGTAGGCGCGCTGATCACGACCACCTTCGCTCCCCGCCGCTTCGCCGCCTCAGCTATGGCATAGCCCATCTTCCCGCTCGACCGGTTCCCGATAAACCGCACCGGATCGATGGCCTCGCGCGTTCCCCCTGCCGTCACGACAACAGTCTCCCCCGCCAGATCTCCGGCACGCGAAGACGAAGCTCCCGCCAGCACCTCTGCCACCACTGCCGCAATGACCGCGGGCTCCGCCAGCCGCCCGCCGCCGACCATGCCGCAGGCCAGGTATCCGGTGCCCGGCTCGACCACGTGCACGCCCCTTGCCTTCAGCACTTCAAGATTCGCCTGCGTCGCCGGGTGTCCCAGCATATTCACATTCATGGCAGGAGCCACGATCACAGGAGCCGTCGTTGCAAGGTACATCGTCGACAGAAAATCGTCCGCCAGCCCATGGGCGAACTTGGCCAGCGTATCCGCCGTCGCCGGAGCCACAATCAGCGCCCGCGTCGTCTGCGCTTCATTGATGTGCTCAATAACAGAGCCGTGTTCGATCGCCGACTCATCGCCTTCAGTCCCGGCCCCTGCATCCTCTCCCCACAGGCTCGTAATCACCTTATGGCCTGAGATGGCGGCAAACGTCAGCGGTCTCACAAACTCCTCCGCCCCCCGTGTCATCACCACATGCGGATCGAGCCCCGCATCCTGCAGCAGACGTACCAGTTCCACCGCCTTGTACGCGGCGATCCCTCCGCAGACTCCAACCGTAACCTTCACGCGCCCAGCGCTCATGACAACACCTTCTCCCATCTATGCTATGCCCTGGCACCCGCCACTGTAACTCGATCTTAATCTTCACGCGCGCGAAAACCGGCTAACGTACAAAGGTATACCTCCATGAACGTGCTGGTTATCGAAGACGACAAGAGGATCGCGAGCCTTGTCGAACGCGCTCTCATCGGCGATGGACATCGCGTCACCCTCTCGCACCACGGCCGCGAAGGCGCCGACATGCTGCTCGCCGGCAAGTACGATGCTGCGCTCCTCGACATCCTCCTGCCTGGAATAGACGGCTTCGAGGTCCTCGAGCGCGTTCGCGCCAAACACTGCAAGACCCCCATCCTCGTCCTCACCGCCGTCGATACCGTCCCCAAGATCCTCCATGCCTTCGACCTCGGCGCCGACGACTACCTCGTCAAGCCCTTCATCCTGGAGATCCTGCTTGCCCGCGTCAGCGCTATCGCCCGCCGCGTCGCGACGCCGGAGCAGCCAGCCGTCAGTGCCGCAGGCGTCACCCTCGACCGAAACCGGCGTGTCGCCATCCGCCACGGCAAGGACATCCCCCTTACCCGCAAGCAGTTCGAGCTGCTCGAAACTCTGATGCGCCGCAGCGGCCTCATCACCTCGCGCGAGCAGCTCATCGAAGCCGGCTGGGGCTACATCGCCGATGTCAAGGAGAACACCCTCGACGTCTACATCCACGGCCTCCGCGCCAAGCTTGAGGACCAGACCGACATCGACGCCAACCGTCCTCTCATCCGAACCATCCACGGTGCGGGCTACATGTTCGTGGCGGCCTGAGCCCGCTTATGCGCTCCCTCTCGGTCCGCGCCAAGCTGATGCTCTGGTACCTCCTGGCCACCTTCGCCGGCCTCATTCTCTTCGGCCTCATCTCCTTCGGCGCGCTGCGATACGCTCTGCTACAGGGCAAGAAGACGCACCTGCAGGGGCGTGAAGACCGGCTCATCGCCTTCCTCCAGGAGAACAAGACCAGGGGAGTCACCCTCCCCCTCAACCAGCAGCTCCGCAACTACGCCCTTGTCACGCATGAGGGGAACCTCTTCCACATCCACAACTCCGACGGAACCCTCCTCTTCCCGACGGAGGCGATGGTCGCAGACTGGGTATCGACCGACAAAGAGAAGGACTGCAACGAGCCAGCCTTCACCACGGCCCTCCTCGATCACCAGCCCGTCCTCGTCATGTGCCACATGATCCCGCTCAACGGACACACTGTCCGGCTCCATCTCGGCGGTGCGCTCGACGAACAGTTCGAGATTCTCAGGATCTACCGCAACGCGCTTCTCCTCCTCATGCCCGGCCTGCTCATCCTGTCGACTGCGTGCGGATACCTCTTGAGCCGCCACGCCCTCAAGCCCGTCGATCGCATGACCCGGGCGGCTCTGGGCATAGGCATCGGCAACCTGTCGGAGCGCCTCCCCGTTCCGTCTGCCAAAGATGAGATTCAGCACCTCGCCGTCGCCTGGAACCAGTTGCTCGCGCGTCTCGAGGCCGCAGTCTCCCGCCTCAGCCAGTTCTCTGCCGATGCCTCCCACGATCTCCGAACCTCTATCACGGTCATGCTCGCCACTGCGCAGCTCTCGCTCCATCGCACACATCGCTCCGAAGCCGAGTATCGCGAAGACCTTGGCAAGGTCGTCACCGAGTGCCGCACCGCCGCCACCCTCCTCGACGCGCTCCTGTCGTTGGCCCGCAGCGATAACTTCATCCACGAGGTCGCCTTCAAGCAGATCAATCTCTGCGACCTCGTCGTCAACGGCTGCCGCCGCGTCGAAGACCTCGCCGAGTCGAGCGGTATCCTGCTCGACTGGCATCTCCCCAAAGAGCCTGTGCACATCGAAGGCGACGAGCTTCTCCTGCAGCGGCTCCTCGGCATCCTCCTCGACAACGCCATCCGCTACACCCCTGAGCATGGAGAGATCAGGGCCGAGGTCTCCCTCACCTCCAAGGAAGCCCTCGTCACCGTCCGCGACACCGGCATCGGCATGTCGGAGGACGTACGTCAGCGGGTCTTCGACCGCTTCTACCAGGGCGACCTTCGCGAAAGAAAGACTCAGGCTGGCAGTGGACTCGGCCTCTCCATCGCACGCTGGATCGCAGAAGCCCACCGCGCCGACCTCACCGTCGAGAGCACCCCTCTCAAAGGCTCCGTCTTCCAGATCAAATTGCCTCTTCCCACCATCCCCTATGCCGCCGAATCAAAAGAACAGGCAATCGGTTAGAGCTCTTCTTAATAATTCTTCACCTATTAAAATCTTAAATCCACCTTATAAAAATTCGGCATTTCAAGAGAAATCTACTTGCCAAACGAGATACTTCTAACTAAAAAATCCCGCAGCTTCAGCGCTGCCATATCGACATAATCCCAATAAAATCAATATCTTTATTGTAGTCTCCCGGCCCAGGATAAAACTCGCTTCTATAGCAGGTTCTCCCTTCAGGACCCTATATGTAACCTCCCATTCATCCTGACCTTCTACGTTTGCCGAACTACTTCCTATTTGCAAAAGTCTTTGGAGGCTCTATGAAAAAAGATCTCTTTAACCGCTGGTGTGGCCTTTTCACGGTCAG
>JAOAPB010000070.1 GCA_025462645.1 Edaphobacter sp.
AGACGATCGTTCGATCCCAGAAGCTGGACTATGCCCTGGTTAGTTCGCTGGAACGAGACCCGCTGCTCGCCGAGCGGCTGAAGCGGTTGAGGACGATCCCCGGGGTCGGGCCCATCACTGCACTCACCTGGGCTCTTGAGATCGGCGAGGTCTCACGCTTCCAGTCGGTCAAGCAGGCCATCAGCTATTGCGGGCTCTGCAGCGCGGAGAGAAGTTCCGCGGACAAGCTGGTTCGAATGCCCATCTCCAAACAAAGGAACAAGCACATCCAGCAGGTTCTCGTGGAGGCCGCGAAACTGGCTCCTCGATACAGCCACGAACTGGCCCTCGTCTATGAGCGAGAACGGCTACGAGGGAACAAGAATCGGGCGACGCTCGCCGTAGCCAGAAAGATGGTCGCCTACATGCTTGCCGTAGAACGCAGACAACAGGACTTCGTGCCTGTCGGGGAACTCGGAGGCACCGCGGCAGCCTAAACCTGCCGCAACCACAAAACATTAGGATTACTCGTGCGCAGGCTGCCAGGCCTCGCTGGTGACGGGCTGAGCGACGGAGGCAACTCCCGAGGCTCCCATCGGTTTGTTTCGGGGCTGGCAGAGAACACAAACTCGATCTTCTGTGCGGATTCTTCGGAGTCTTAGACAGCAAATAGATGTCTGGTTCTGCGGAGAGCAGGAACCATAAGCCGAGAGGCAATACTGTGCGACGACGGATACTTCCACGATCCGGCTGTTGCCAGTATCCGTGATATAGATATTCCCCGCGGGATCCACAACCATATCGGAAGGGGAGCTGAGGCTAATGGCGCCCCCCGTGTTGAGTGTCTGGACCAGACCGTGAAACGTCAGACCAGGCGATGCATGCACGGCCTGCGTAGCAGTGAGCATGAGTAGACAAACCAAGACAGTTGCGAATCTGCGTAACCGCAAACCTAGCAGCATGAAGAAGCCTCCAGCAAAGTTAAAATCCGCAAAGAATCTAAGTGTCGGGATACCTGTTTATATCGGCGTCGAAGCCCTCTTCACATCCCCCATTAGGGGGACATAGCTGTACGCTCGCCAGCTTTGGGCAACTTTGAGAAATCCAGATAAGTCACCGCCGGCATGAAACTGAGATCTCGATTGCGGAACTGATCTCCAAGAAAGATTTACAAAATGGGCCCCTTCAAATCCGTCAACTTGAAGGGGGGTCCTCATTCGCAACGTTTGATGGAGGAACAGGTGTCTCTCCAATCACGGTAGGCATAGCCACGAGCCCAGAAAGCTCACACCTGTATCGGAATACGTCGGGTCACAACTGTAGGATCGGGTGCCTTCTTGCCGGTTGAACGTCTCAAGCTAAGTGTGGCACTTCGGTTTTGAGGAAGACTAGTCCTGACAATGTATGGTCCGCCGCGCGACTGCAAGGGGAAGTTTAGTCGATAAGACAAGTCTGCGCAAATGTATTCGGCCTTTGAGTGGAGATCGTCTCTCCTGGCCAGGATGAGATGCGCGCGTGTCTGTCCTTATAAACGCGACGGTCGTTGAAGACCATTATCAGGATCAGGCTGCGGACACGCCGTTGTGACTGTTCTTTCGTCCTTACTACTCCTATGCAGACCTCGGTGGGAACTTAGTCGTCGTCGTAGTGCGGGAGAGTGGGAGCGCGTCAGCGCTTCCACTCCGAAGGCGTCTTTTCGGCACTTGCTCAGGCTGGTACGGCGGCTGGCCTGTACTCGTTGCCGCTCGACAGCACCGCCCAGGCGATGCGGGCGAGCTTGTTGGCCATGGCAACCACGACGACGTTCTTATGAGCCCTGGCATCCAACCTGTCCAGCCATGCCCCAATCGGCACTCTATCCCGCTTGATCCGCAGCACGGCTGCTCGTGCGCCATGGATCAGGATCTTGCGCAGATACACGTTCCCGCGCTTGCTGATGTTAAGTAATCGGGCCTTGCCGCCGGTCGAGTACTGCCGTGGCACGATGCCGAGCCATGCGGCGAACTCACGCCCCTTACGGAAGGCAGCGCCGTTGCCGATGGCTGCTACGATCGCTGTCGCGACAACCGGCCCGATGCCCGGGATCTGCCGGATGCGCGTGCAGCCAACGTCCGCAGCAGAGATGCGTTCCAGCTCATCGTTAAGTTCTTCGATCTGCTGCTCAACGGTCTTCCACTCACCCCATAGCGTGTCGATCAGGTTGCGCATCAGCGGTGTCAGGTCGGCTTCGGCGTTCTCCAGGATGTCCGCCATGGCGGCCTTAAGCTTCGCCGGCTTCTGCGCGAACACCATGCCGCGTTCCAAGAGAAATGCCCTGATCTGGTTGATCACGGCTGTACGCCGTGAGACCAGTCGGTCGCGAATACGGTGAATCGCTTGCAAGTCCAACTGGTCATCGGTCTTGATCGGAACAAAGCGCATGTTCTTGCGATCGACAGCCTCCGCGATGGCCTCGGCATCCGCGAAGTCGTTCTTGTTCGACTTCACAAAGGGCTTCACGAACTGAGCCGCAATCAACCGAACATCGTGGCCCTGCTTGCGCAACGCTCGACCGAGGAAGTGAGCTCCGGAGCAGGGCTTCCAGACCAATCAGCGAGGTCTGCAGGTTCGCTGTGTACACCAGCAGTTGCTTCTGCGTGAACTTCTTCTTCACCAGCACCTTGCCGGCTGCGCCCAGCGCCACAAGATGAAAGGTCGTCTTACCCAGGTCGATGCCAATCGAATGTATCTGCATAGCGATGATCCTCCTTGTTAGAAGCTGCCTCTACGATCCTCCCCGTAACACGGAGGAATCAAGCGGCGGACCATCTCATTAACGCGCATCGCGGAAGTTATCGGTCGTTCTGCCGGGCTCAATGAGTGAGTCAGCCTGTTGTCGTCAATCGAGGCCCTGCTCAATTTTTGATCTTCCCATAGAAGTTCGAGTGGTGTATGATTCTTTCCCATAGAAGTCCGAGTGGAGAGATCGATGCGGAAAAGCAGCGAGCCACAGAATGAAATGCTCAAGGGCACCCTGGACATGATGATCCTGCGGACCCTTGTCGGTGGTGATGCACACGGCCATACGATCGCGAAAGTCATTGAGCGCACCTCCGAAGATGTTCTCGAAGTAGAACAGGGATCGCTCTACCCGGCGCTTCACCGGCTTGAAGATCGTAAATGGGTTTCCTCCTACTGGGGTGTGAGCGAAAACAATCGCAAGGCGAAGTTCTATCGGCTGACGGCAGAAGGCCGTAAACAGCTGGTGCGCGAGACCAGCCGCTGGCGCCAAATGACGCGGGCCATCGGCCTTGTGCTAGGCGAAGAGGGAGGTGCGTAATGAGTTTGTTCAGGTTTTTTCACCGCAAGCGCTCCGACGTCGAGTTGCAGAACGAGATCGAGGCCTTTTTTAGCGAAGAAACCGCTGATAACGTAGCGCGGGGGATGTCACCCGACCAGGCCCGGCGGCAGGCGCGGATAAAGTTGGGCAACCCGCAGAAGGTTCGCGAATCGTTATGGACGCAGAACTCCCCCCTACTGTTGACCCATGTCGGGCACGACTTGAAATATGCCTTTCGCACGTTGAGCCGCACGCCCGGATTTTCGATCATCGCGATTGTGGTCATGGCTTTGTGCCTGGGCGCTGCCACGTCGCTTTTCACCGTTGTGCGTTCGGTGCTGCTGCGGCCGCTGCCTTTTCGCAACCCCGCGCAGCTGGTGATGGTGTACGAACACTTCCGAGGAGGGGAATTAAGCTACCACCCTGTTGCGCCAGCCGACTTCTACGACTGGCGCTCGAAGACCCACGGCTTTGAAGACATGGCAATCATGCGTCCTGCCGGGTACAACCTCACCGGTGTGCGCAACGAATTGCCGGACTCGGTCGGCGCAGAGGCAGGTTCCTCGAACCTGTTTTCACTGCTGGGACTGCAGCCGGCACTGGGCCGGGTCTTTACGGAGGCGGACGATCAACGCGGCAGCGCCGTTGTGATGTTGACCTCGAGCCTGTTCGAGAGGCGGTTTGGAGGCGACGCGAAGATTGTGGGCGGCCAGATTCACCTTGACGGCAGACCCTACACGGTGGTCGGCGTGCTGCCCTCGTGGTTCACGTATCCCAATGCCGGAATTCAACTGTGGGTTCCCTACAAGGCCGATGCCAGTGCTGAGATGCTTCAGCATCACGACTGGCATGGGAGCCAGGTGGTGGCAAGGCTCCGCCCTGACGTAAGCCTGGCCAGCGCAATCGCGCAAATTGGCGCCATACAGTACCAGAATCATTTGCAGTACCCGCACGATCCGGTGGCTGAAGATGTTGTTTCACGCTCGCTGAACGAGGACCTCGCCGGAGATGTGAAGAAGCCGCTGACGTTGATGCTTTCCGCAGTGGGCTGCATGCTGCTTATCGGCTGCCTCAATGTCGCCAACCTGCTGGTGGCGCGGGGCGCGGCACGGCAGAAAGAGGTGGCGATACGAAGCGCCCTCGGCGCTCAGCGGGCCACCCTGATTCGCGAGCAGATGGCCGAGAGTGTTCTGATTTGCGCAGCCGGCGGTGTGGGCGGGATTCTGCTGTCATTGGGCGCCACTAAGTGGCTGGCAAAAACGTGGAAGGACCTGCCCACCGCCCAGAGTATTCACGTTGATGGCGCGGTGATTGCGTTTGCCTGCGCGCTCATGTTCGCTGCGGCGCTGATTGCAGGCTTGCTGCCGGCGCTTTCCACAACAGGAAAGTCGATGCTGGAGGCCCTGCAAACCTCGGTCCGGACCGGCTCGAGCAGCGTTTCGCGCACCGCGCTCAGAAAGTCGCTGCTCACGGCGGAGATTGGAATCACCGTGGTGCTGCTGGTGGCCGCCGGGCTGCTGCTCAAAAGTTTTATGCAATTGCGCGCAGCCAATGTCGGCTGCGTAGTAGACAACACGCTCACTTTGCAATACAACCTGCCCGGCAAGAAGTACGACACGCCCGAGAAGCGAAACGCATTCAACGAAGCGCTGCTGGCGCGGGTGAGAGCTATGCCCGGAGTTCGCGGCGCTGCATTGGGAACCACGGTTCCGGGAACAGGATACTGGGGTACCGATGAATTCACGGTGAAGGAGCATCCTTCGCTCAAGATGGGCGAACACTTGCCCGACGCGCTGACGCGCTGGGTCGATCCAGGCTATTTCAGCGCGCTCGGAATTCCGCTTGTGAGCGGACGGTTCTTTACCAGCGACGAACGTGTTGCGCGCTCGTACAAGGTGATTGTGAGCCGTCAACTCGTTCAGCAATATTTCGCAGGCGAAGATCCTATCGGCAAATATCTGCACATCCCAGGGCGCGCCCACGATGGCGCGCCTAACATGGCGGATTTCGAGATTGTGGGCGTCGTCGGCGACATCCTGTACCAAGTAGGCAAAGAGCCGAAAGCAACAGCGTATTTGCCAACCCTTGAGGGCCGGAGCGATTCGACGCTCGCGGTTCACACGGCAACGGATCTATTGCAATTCTCGGTGCCGCTGCAAAAACAGATCGCGTCGCTCGATCCTGAACTTCCGGTCTCAGATGTGCTCACCATGAACCAGATCATTGGCGCGTCCCTGGTGAATGCGAGCCTGAGCGCAACCCTTGTGCTGGCTTTTGCTATTTTGTCGCTGATTCTTGCTTCGGTGGGATTGTACGGCGTGCTATCGTACCTTACGACTCAGCGGACCTCGGAACTGGGAATCCGCATGGCGCTCGGCGCGCAACGAGATCAGCTCTTGCAGTTGATGCTGATGGATGGCCTGCGGCCAGCGCTGTTCGGGCTGGGGCTGGGCTTGGTGATGAGCTTAGCGGCGACACGGATCTTCCAGTTGATGCTTTTCGGAATGAAGCCTCTCGATCCTGTGGTTCTCTCCGGCGTGATTGCGACGCTGCTGGCGGTTGCGGTTCTGGCCTGTCTGGCTCCCGCCTGGCGTGCTTCCCGGTTGGATCCAATGAAAGCACTCCGAACCGAGTAGAACAGGGTATCCGCAGATTGAGGCATAATCGCCTATGCACTCATCGAAACCGGATTAGTACCGATATGTCGTCTTCTCGTCATCTATGCACTTCTAACTGCGCGCCCGCTTTCGATTCCGTGAGTACAGGGGTCAGGTAGCGGAGAACGGCATTGCGCATCGCCTGCTGCAGGCGCGGACGGGCGTGAGGCGAGGCGACGGTCAGCTCGTCGAGGATTCCGCGGAAGATCATAAGGGCTACCTGCCCATGGTGGGCCGCTTCGGAGCGAGAGAGAGTGGGTAGCTCGCGTCGGAGGCGGGCCTCGATGAAGTCGACGAAAACCTGCCCAAGAACCTGTTTGTCTTCGCGGGCGGAAGGTGAGAGCGGTGCGTCGACCACGAGGGTGTGAAACTCAGGACGCTTCCGGTTGAAACTCATGCACACATCGATCAGTTCGCCGACGGCTTCTGTGAAGCTCAACACGCCTTCGGAGTCGATTGCGCGTTCTGCCTCGGCCATTTCGCGCGCGTACATCGAGGCGAGTGCGCTGGCGATGGCTTCTTTATTGGGGAAAAACTGGTAAAGAGTAGCCGGAGATACGCCCGCTTCCGTGGCGATCGCGTTTGTGGTGGTCTGGTGGTAACCAAGACGACCGAAGACTGCGGCAGCAGCGCGGAGGAGAGCCTGTTGGCGTTGCTCGCCACGAGCGTTGCGCTTGCGGTTTGGATCAAAGACGGTCACAGGAGGGATTCTCGCAGAAAGGAATCATATAAGTAAAAACTTGCATCCTTCTTTGAATATAAGTATCTACTTGCATAGGAGGTGAACGACATGTTCACAGTGATGGGAATTACGGGCAAAGTTGGCGGGGCAGTGACGGAGAATCTGCTTGCTGCGGGTAAAACGGTGCGGGGCGTGGTGCGCGATTCGGGGAAGGCGAAAGCCTGGGCTGATCGCGGTGTGGAGCTAGTGCAATCCGCGTATGACGACGCGGCGGGGCTCGCAAAGGCGTTCTCGGGGGCAGCGGGTGCGTTCGCGATGATTCCACCAGACTTTGCGCCGGCTCCCGGGCTGCCGGACCAGAAGCGTACGATTGCGGCGATCCGTGAGGCGCTTGAGCAGGCGAATCCTGGCAAGGCTGTGTTTCTTTCGTCCATCGGTTCGGAGCAATCGAGCAGGCTAGGGCTGATCACATCGACCCACCTGATGGAAGAGGCTATGCGCACGCTGCCGATTCCTGTGGCGTATCTGCGCGCGGGTAGTTTCATGGAGAACTGGCTGGGAGCGTTGGACCACATCCGTGCGACGGGTGAGATGCCGTTCTTCTATGCGCCGCTTGATCGCAAATTCCCGCTAGTCGCCACACGAGACATCGGCCTGGCGGGCGCCAAGGTGTTGCAGGAGACCTGGACCGGCGAGCGTGTGCTAGAGGTAAACGGGCCTGAGGGTGGAACCGATTTGCACGAAACGGCCGCCGCGTTCGGCAGGGCGCTGGGCCGTGAGGTGAAGGCCGCGCAATTACCTGAGGCTGCCTGGCAGAACGTTTTGGAAGCGATGGGTACGCCAGCTGATCGGACGGGACTCTATATCGAAATGGTGAAGAGCTTCAACTCGGGCTGGATCCACTTCGGTAATGCGGGAACAGAGAAGTTCCATGGGCCGACAACGATCGAGGCGTTCGCACAGGGGATGGTCAAGTAAGGAGAACGGGCGGCAGGAACTCTTCGATGCAATAAATTCGGCATCTCGGAAGCGGCGGTAGCTTCCGAGATGTCGGCTTGGCGGTCGGTATCCTGGAATCACTTCCGGATAACGGTGAATCTCCCTGGTCCAGGGACCTTGGAATCCTTTGCATTTTCAGGCAAAAAAACTGGACGGCTTCAGGAGGGCACGCCAACTCTCACGGGCCAGTTGTAGCGGGTCGGGCAGTATGGTTGGTCAGTCTATTGGATTTGGGGCCGGACCGGAGATAGATTTTGTCCGTAAGCTTCGGATGTTGGCCCCAATGGTAAATTCATGGCCAAGAATAAGACCAAGCCCACAACCATCAGCGTTCCGGCGTTTCTGGATGCGTGCATTGACGAGGCGCGACGCACAGACGCCAAGATACTGACCAAGCTTATGCAGAAGGTCACCAGCAACGAGTCCGCGATGTGGGGACCGTCAATCGTCGGCTTCGACAGCTACCACTATACCTACGAGAGCGGGCGCCAAGGCGATATGTTCATCGTAGGCTTTTCGCCGCGCAAGGCCGCAAACGTTTTGTACGGCACAATAGGCTTTGATGGCGCCGAGGCGTTGCTCGCCAAGCTCGGTAAGCACACCGCCGGTAAGGGGTGCCTGTACATCAAGAGGCTCGCGGATGTGGACATGAAGGGTGCTTGAGACACTCGTCGAAAAAGCCGTTGCAGCAACGAGGGCCCGCTACGCAAAACAAACATAGCCTCGTCGTTGTGCGCTCTGGGTGGATTATTGGCTACTCGGGAGTTGCACGGATCAGTACCGATAGTCGGCATCTCGGTACTAATTCGTCCTCAACGAGCGCATTGGCGATAATGTGCTCATTGCGAGTCGAAGACGGCAATGCGCCCCGTATCGGGCGGTGTACTCGCCTTCAGCCATGTCTCGTTCGCAACTGTGCGGGTGCAGGGCCCGAGTGAACAAATTTTGATTGACCTGCGCGTACTCTCCATTCGCAGCGCGCTCAGCACGTCGGTCAATATCGAACCGTTGAAAGGCGAATACAGATAGAACACGGTGCCGCTGGACAGATCTGCCTCGCGCGCGTCCTGCGGGATAAACAGGACGCGGCTGAGGCGAAGGCTTTTAGCGCACTCCCGCGCGCTGGCGACATAGGCCGCCTGCACCTCAATACCAAGGCTTTGGGCTCCAGTCACCATCGATACCAGAAGCGGCACATGTCCCAATCCCGATCCGAGATCGACAAAGACGTCATCTTCCGCAAGCGCGGTGGCTGCTATCAGTTGGAGAATATGCCGCACGGGCGTCGGCTGATAGAACACAATCCCCGGTGATGGCTGAAAGTTCGGCCCGCTCAGTTCACGGAGCTGAAGGACTCCGCTCAACAACTCGTCTCGGCAGTCGAAACCCAAGCCAGGCAATGGGCCTTTCGATTCGCTCTGGCCCGCTGAATCCTCGAGCCAGTGAAGAAGCGTGCGCGGTTGACCGCCGCGAACAATATCAGAGCGCACAGACTGATAAAGTTCTGCATTGGCGACTTCGAGTCGTGTCCGGAGTGCCTTCGCACGCTGATGCAAGCGCGAATCCGTACATCTCGTGGAACCCTCGGAATCGAAGCCTCCAAATCTGGCATCAAGGTCGTCCAGCGCGATCAGGCGCTCCCGCAGTTGGCCGGGAAGAAATAGAGAAGAATCGGCCTCCAGGCCGCAGCGGAAGGCACGCAGATCGGTGGGGCATTCGATTTCATCCTCGCGCCGAACGCTGGTGGTCGTGGTTGACATATCAACCACCATAAAAACGCTTGCAGTTGTGATGTCAACCTAAGATTGATAGGCTTGACAGAGGCATGACGATGAAACCGCTATCTCCACAGGAGCTTCGTGTCTGGCATGCCTTCAGGCTCATGCATGAAGATGTCCTGGGTCGCGTTGGGCGGGACATCACGCAGGCGACCGGACTTTCAGGTCCTGAGTTTGGTGTATTGTCTCGCCTCGCCGCAATTGGCAAAGGCGAGATGCGGCAACAAGCGCTGGCCAGCATGATGGCCTGGGATAAAAGTCGCCTCTCTCATCAGTTGACGCGAATGCAGGAACGATCGCTTATTGAGCGCCGTCGTGTTGACGGGAAAACTGTCCTCATCGCCCTTACCAAACACGGCAGAGAAAAGCTGGATGCTGCTCGCCCGATACACGCGGCCTCAGTTCGGCGGAATCTGTTGTCGCGACTCACTCAGGAACAGATCGATACCATCGTGCGGGTGAGCAATCTTCTCGGTGAGGAAGACTAGCGCCGTTCCGTTTCGCGGCCGACCGGGCCCCAACTCTTATTGCACCGGTACTGACTAATTGGCGTCGCACAGCTCAGCTGTTGCTTTCAGGGCAAAGCGCGTTTCCAGAGAAACGTCTGCTCTAGAAACGCGTATTGGCGATTTTTCGACAATCGAGAACAGACAAGATCTGATCAAGAATCCCGTGCCGTTGCTTCCCACAAATGCTCTTCTCAGCACTAATCCTAGTGACTACGGGAAAAGTTATGCATTGATCATCATCCGCGTCAAGTGCATAGGAGGTTGGTTGGCCCTCATAGGCTCGAAGCATGGCCGGTGATTCGATAGGCAAGGCAATCGGCAGCGACGATTGTCACATGACGCCAGTTTGGGAGTGCCCCATCAGCGGGCCAATCCATCGTCTCCACTTCTTCGATCCAGTCCTGCGCGGCCTTCCTGCCTTCCTTCGCACCATACCGTCTGAATACGGCATCGTAAAAGGCTGCTAGCTCCCTCTCCGCTGTCATCATAAATTCGGCAACTAGTTCTACAGACGCCTGTTGAGCGTGAACAATCGAGTCGGTTTTTTTATTGCACATGGAAAATTTATCTCCTGGTTGGAATAACCTCCGTCAGATTTATTGCCTCAGACGCCATTCGGGCCTTTGCAACTCCGTGCGGTAGTGCTGGCCCTGATGGCGAGGTGTGTTGCTAGTGCATCGCTTCTCCTGCGGGCGCTCCCCGGCCGGGCTTGTTCTTGCTCAGAATGAAGGCGCACACCACCATGCCCATTGCCATCCAACAGAGCAGGCGGTAGATGTCCTGATAAGCCTGCGCAGCAGCCTGCTGATTGAGTTGCTGATAAATGGCAGCTTGTGCCATGAGGCCAGGCCCTGGCCCCTTGCCACTACCGCCGAAGTAGGAAGTAAGCGCATTGACCTGAGTGACGAAGGCGGGATTGCCAGGCTGCATGGACTCCTGCAGGCGTGCCTGGTGAAAGAGAGAGCGGTTGGTGACGATTGCTCCAGTGACGGCGATGAAGATGCTGCCGCCAACGTTGCGAACAAAGTTGATGATCCCGGAGACCTGATTGCTCGCCTCTTTCGGAAGTCCGACATAAGCAGCGGTGGTGATGGCGATGAAGGCGAAAGGGATCGCGAACATCTGAAGAATTCGCAACCACGAGGCAAAACCGAAGGTCATAGTGAGCGTGAAGTGCGTGGAGGTGTAATAGAACGCGCCGGCGAAGCAGACGAAACCGAATGCGGCCATGTTTCTCGCCGGAAACCTGCCGGTAGCTATTCCTGCCAGAGGCATAACGACGAGCAGGGCAAGTCCTCCGCCTGCGAGCGCCTCTCCGGCGCGGGTCGCCGTGTAGCCCATCAGTTGCTGCAGGAACTGGGGCTCAAGTACGGTTGCGGCATTCAGGACGCCGCCGACCAGAATCATGAGAAAACAGCAGATAGCGAAGTTCTTGTACTTAAACAGCCGCAAGTTCATGATCGGGTTCTTGGCCCGCCACTGCCACCAGATCAGGCCGGTCATACCCGCAACGAACAAGAAGCAAAAGATGCGGATGAAGGTGGAGGCAAACCAGTCGTTCTCTTCCCCCTTATCGAGCATGATCTGCATGCCGCCCATAGTGACCGTGAGCAGGCCGAGGCCGATGTAGTCCAGTTTCCTGAGATTGGCACGATCTGCTTTGATCCAGGGCGGATCCTGAACCAGGCGGCTGACCAGAAAGAACGCGAGGATGCCAACCGGCAGATTGATATAGAAGATCCATCGCCACGAGTAGTTGTCGGTGATCCAACCGCCGATTGTCGGCCCAAGGGACGGCGCAAGCACTGCCACAAGGCCATAGAGCGCGAAGGCCTGGCCACGCTTCTTTTCTTCGAAGGAATCCGCCATGATGGCCTGCGCCATAGGCTGGAGGCCGCCCCCTCCGACGCCCTGCAGCACACGCGAAATGAGCAAGATCGGGAGCGTTGGGGCGATACCGCAAAGAAAACTTGCGACCGTGAAGATGGTGATGCAAAGCAGAAAGAAGTTCCTGCGACCGATGACGCTTGACGCCCAGGCGCCCACTGGCAGAATGATCGCGTTGGAGACCAGATAGCTGGTGAGAACCCAGGTTCCCTGATCGGTGCTGGCGCCGAGATCACCGGCAATGTGGGGAAGGGCGACATTGGCAATGGAGGTATCGAGAACCTCCATGAAGGCAGCGAGGGCAACGGTCGCGGCGATCAACCAGGGGTTGACACTAGGCTTCCATTGCCCGCTGATACTGCCCTTTGCTGGCATCCGCTACTCCTTTCCGTTTTCAGATACGCTTTAAATATACAATATGTATTTGAAATCGTTTTGTATTCAAAGTATAAATTTGATGTAGGAAGGTGCCACGATGGCTCATTCAGGCGCAGGCCGAACATTGGCGGCCAAAGGCGGAGGCTCCGGCAGTCTTCATGGAAATGTCGGATACCTCGACCGCGAGCGCGCATTGAGTGCTGGGCCGAAGGTGCGGAAGAAGGAAGAGGATGAACAAAAGGGCACTTTACCCAAGGCGATTATTGTCGAGCAGTGGATCTGCTTCGTGTTGGGCTTCGCTTGCATGGCCTTCGGGATCTGGGGGATTTGCATGAAGCCCGGACAGTATGCTCATTCTGCATACATTGCATGGTTGGGATCGCTCTATGTGCCGGCGTTACGGGTGACAGCAGTCGCGTGCCTCGGCATGGGTGTGGTGCTAATACGCCGGGGGTGGACGCATCTCTGACCGGTTTCAGTTTTCAGACGCCGAGGATGACTACGATCTTCTCGTAGGGACCGGTATGTATTTTCCGCTCGGCGGACAGTTCGTCTTCACGCGCAAATGGCTAAGAAGTCAAAATGAAAGACGACCTGGAAGATGACCTTGAAGGCATTCCAATGACATACCTGTGGTATGTGGTTCTCGCAATCACTGCGATTGCGGCCGCAGCGGTGGTTTGGGTCATTCGATTGTTTTAGAAGCTTGAAAGTTTATGGCTGTCCAAGTAAGACCTCCGGAAGAATGAGCTATCTTGGTATCTGGATGCAGAGTGTTCATTGTGTTCGGGATCGTGCCGGCACAGCTTCGATCCATTCGTTCGCGCGATCTGCGAGCGTGTCTTACATGTCATACGTTTCTTAGAGGCAGTCAAATGAATCCCAACAGGAACGATCGGGAGGAGCTAAGGATCCCAATGCCTGCGAGCAGCACAAAACCACGAAAGCGACTGACGCGCGAGGAGAGCAGAGCGCAGACTCGTGCCACACTAATCGCCGTAGGACGCAGGCACTTTCTGCGTTACGGGCTTGGCGGTGCCGTGGCGGAGAAGATCGCGGAGGATGCCGGTTATTCTCGGGGCGCTCTGTATTCCAACTTCGATGGTAAGGAGGAGCTGTTCCTCGCTGTAATCCAAGAGGAGCAGGCGTTCCGTCTGAATTTCTTTCGTTCTCTGCTCAAGGAAGAGCCGTCAGGCAAGAGACGCTTAAGAAAAATGCGCGACGCCATTGCGGACCTGCTTACGGACCATGATTGGATCGTGCTTCGTGCTGAGTTCGAGGCTGCAGCTCTTCGAAGCGAACGTATCCGGCGAAGCTTTGTTGAAGTGCATCGGCAGCAGATTCGCGATGGAGGTGAGCTTGTCAGGAACCTCCTGCTCTCTCCTGAAGTCACTTCGAGATTGAAGCCGGATGATTTCATCATGGTTATCATCAATCTTGCTCATGGCCTGGCAGTCACCCAGAGAATCCTTGGCGCAGAACTTTCTCAGAAGAGCACGCGCGGCCTAGTTCAATCCCTGTTTGATCATTTGATATCGTGCGCATGAATATTCGACTGGCCACAAAATGAAATCGACGACGGCTCTAGGTTCAAGCGAAGCCTTCGACTCGCCCACTCGTGCAGTGCTAGTAATGGTCTTCAAGGTCCTTTGGAGCAAACGGCAAGACCGTTGACTCGATCCCGTTCACCGTTGCACCTGCATTCGATAAGTTGGGAGCAATCTTCAGGTACTGAGCAGGAAAGTTGAGCTTAGGTTCGGACAACTTGTCGAGGCTCTCTATGTGGTCTGTCGAGAGAGGCAGGTCCAAGGCAGCAAGGTTCGAGTCAAGCTGCTTCATTGTGCGCGCTCCGATGATCGTCGAGGTCACACGGGACGGCTATGAACCCAAGCGAGCGAAACAGCGGCTACCGTGCTGCCTAACTCTTTTGCGATCTTCTGCAACTCATCGAGAAGATCGTAAGCCTGATCGGTTAGAGAACCCGTTACATGATCGCCGCGGTCGGACTTCATCTCGTCCCTGTTTTCCCGGGTATATTTTCCTGAAAGGGCTCCGCTCTTCAGTGGCCCCCAGGGTGTGACTCCAAGCCCCATGTCCTGAGCCATGGGGATCAGCTCTCCTTCGACAGTGCGTTCAAGCAGGGAGTATTCGATCTGCAGGGAAATCAGGGGAGCCCAGCTACGAAAATGAGCAATCGTCTGAGCTTGCGCGGCCCTCCAGGCCGGGGTATCGGAGAAGCCGATGTAGCGCACCTTGCCCGAAGCAACAAGGTCATCGAGGGTACGAAGGGTCTCCTCGACCGGAGTAAAGCGGTCGTTCATATGGAGCCAGTAGAGGTCGATGTAGTCGGTCTGTAAGCGACGGAGCGACTGCTCGCACTGTGCAACGATCGCCTTGCGACCAGCGCCACTACCATTCGGATCACCGGGGTATAGGTTGCCGAAAAACTTCGTGGCCAGCACCATTCGCTCGCGGCGGGCGCGGTCCTGGGCGATAAAGTCGCCGATGATCTTCTCAGAATGGCCCTTGGTATAGAAATTAGCAGTATCGACAAAGTTGCCGCCGCGCTCCAGAAAGGTGCCAATAATCTTTGAGGAGTCTTCCGGCGTTGCTCCCCAGCCCCAGTCTTCCCCAAACGTCATGGCTCCAAGGCAAAACGGGCTAACGCGAAGTCCTGATCTTCCAAGTGTTGCGTACGAATTCAATGGCATACTTTGCTCCTCATAGCTTCGTCTGATGACTTGCCTCTATGAGATTCCGGAAGGGGACTGACCGGGGTACCTGATCCTGCAAACTTTTTGCCTGATCCTCCAGATATCGAGCCCCAATCGAGCGTTCACGCGCTCTCTTCTGCGAATATGTACTGAAGGAGAAGTGCAATGTCATCCGAGCTCGCATCTTTGATCGAGGCAAATACGCGAATCGACTGTTGTTCCTTTCCTACTCCAATTCCTGGCTTGCATCTGTCTCGCTATTCGTCGCCCACGCGGCCGGGGCGAGGTGTGCAGTGTCCAACTCTCGCCATCGTTGCCCAGGGAAGCAAGCAACTCATGTTGGGTGACGAGGCTTTCACCTACGACCCGAGGGAAAGCGAAAGCTTTGGCGGTTTCGAGAGCATGAACTGCTGGAGTGGGTAGAGGCACGAGAAACGGATAAAAAACGTCCGCCGGCGAGTACCATAGAGGTAGCCATCAACGCTCATGCAAGGAGAACTGCATGAGCCGCTTTCAACAAGGAAGTCTTTTGAAATTGAAGCGTAAAAACAGCCCGGATGTATGGGTGTTTCGCTGGTACGACGAGACCAACGGAACGCGCACATACAAGAAACGCACTCTCGGTAAAGTGACAGATATGCCACTGCGTCGGGATGCGGAGAAAGCCGTGGCTGACTTTCGCGCCAACATCAATGTCGAGGTCAGAGTACCGCAAACAGTCTCAGACCTCGCAGCCCACTATCGAAAATACGAACTGACATCTGACAAAAAAGCTTTCGCCACGATTGAGTCGACATCGATCTATCTGTCGAGGCACATCGTTCCCAAATGGGGTGATGTTTGGTTGTCGGATATTCGTACCGTAGAGGTCGAGCAGTGGTTGCATTCTCTGCCTTACGCTCCAGCAACTCGCAGTAAGATCCGCAACATTATGTCGGCGTTGTTCAATCACGGCATCCGACACGAATGGACCCATCGGAATCCCATCACCAAGGTTCGGGCCTCTGCCAAACGGCTACGGGAACCGGACGTGCCTTCGCCCGTTGAGTTGTCAGCGTTAATCACGGAGCTGCCGCTCCGTGAAAAGGCGATGGTGATGTTGGCAGGCAGCACAGGACTACGGCGCTCGGAACTCATCGCGCTTACGTGGAACGACATCGACCCGCTATTGATCCAGGTCAATGTCCTCCGCTCCTGTGTTCGGAATCACTTCGGAGACACGAAAACCGAGGCCAGCCGAAGGCCAGTTCCGTTGCATTCCTCCGTGGTCGAATGCCTGAATGAGTGGCGTAAGGAGTCCAAGCATAACGGCGACGACGACTTTCTCTTCCGTCAAATCGGAAAGAGGGAAAACGCCTATTACGCCCGACATGGTTCTCAAGAAAGTCATCCGCCCGGCGCTGGTCCGGGCGAAGATCATCGGCAAGGTGATCGGATGGCACAGCTTCCGTCACTCTCTGGCAACCAACCTGAGAGCGTCCGGTGCGGACCTGAAGACAGCCCAGGAACTCCTGCGTCACGCGAACTCCCGGATCACGCTCGACATCTACACGCGAGCGATCTCCGAGACGAAACGGGATGCCAACAACAAAATGATGGAGATGGTGATTGAAGCCGGAAAGGCAAGAATTTCAGCACCCTCGCGACGGGAACCGCTGATGCTGGAAGGCAGCAAAAAAAGTGCCGGAAACTCTCAGCACCCTCGCGGGGTAAAACTAAGATTGTCACTGTGCCATAAACCATTCATTTTCTTAGGTTTATGGCGGGGACGACGGGGCTCGAACCCGCGACCTCTGCCGTGACAGGGCAGCGCTCTAACCAACTGAGCTACGTCCCCAAGATTGTTTTCAACAACTTGGATATATGCACATAGAATCAAGCGTTTTGTAGCTTTCGCTCGTTCTACCATTTCGCTACGGTGGGCTCAATTGCGGGCCTTTTTGGACACCAAGTGGACACCAATGAATCCGTCGCAACGACAAGATCAAGTCTACCAGATTTGGTGTCCGCATCCCCTCTAACCGAGATAAAAAAGTGAGTCTTACCTACTCCGGCGGTGTAGGTTTCCTGAAGTACAACTCGCTTCAGGTAAAGGTGCAGCACCAGATGAAGAGTCTATTCATCTTAAACTCCTTCACCTGGTCGAAGGCGTTTGACCTCGCTGCAGCCAACGGTGAAAGTGCAAATGGAGACTCTGAATTCGTCAACTTCGCTAACATCCCCGGAGACGCCGGTGTCTCCGGTTATAACCAACCGCTAAACGACAGCCTCGCTCTTACCTGGGACATGCCCTTCGGACGGAATAACCGGGCTCTTCATGGGACGGTGAAGCAGGCAATCAGCGGCTGGACGCTCACTGCGATCAATCGTATGACGAGTGGCTTGCTCATCAACCTCACGTATGATCCGGCGACGACGGCTCTCACTACCGACCTGGGATATAGCTACCGTCCGAACATTACCGGGAACGTAAGCAGCCTCATCATTCCTAAGAAATCCTGGACGAGATCGGCCTCTGCAACCAGCAATGTCTTCAACGTTTCGCAGATCTCGGTACCGGCGGCTAATGCGCCCTATGGAAATTCGGGACGCAATAGCTTGATCGGCCCCGGGTATTACAACCTTGACGCCGGAATTCACAAGACTTTCAGCTTGATGGAGAAACTCAATCTGACGTTTCGAGCTGAGACTTTCAACGTATTCAACAACACCAACTTCAAATCGCCAGGAACCGACTACTCGGTCGCCGGATTTGGACAATACACAAACAGGAAAGCTGAGCGACTATCCTGATAACCGCACGCAGGTTGGAGCCAACCAGACGCTTTATTCCGGACTTACTTTCAGCGCCGATGGCAAACATATCTATGCCAGCATGGCGTCTCTCACGGATCCAGTTGGAGATCCATCTTCCTCTGGGCGGCAAGTCAAGACCGGGAGCGGCATCGCGGTCTATGGTTTTGATGGAACATCGCTGACGCAAGAGCGGATTCTATCGATTCCGTTGCAGCCATTGGCCAAAGGCAAGTTCACGCGCTTGATCTCCGCCGACGGCGGGCACGAAGGACTCCCATACCCTGCGGGCATTGCACTGACTCGCGACGCAAATGGCGCGGAAGAATTGCTAGTGGCCGATAACCAATCCGACGATGTGCTGTTGATAGACACAGCGACCGGAAAAATCCTCAGACGATTTGACTTGTCTCAGGGAGACGTCGTCCTCCACCTATCCAGTAGCCGTTACAGCAACTGCAGACGGATCGCGGGCCTTTGTAGCGCTCTGGAACGCCTCCGAGGTTGCGGAACTCGATCTTCGCAATGGAACCATTACGTCGCGGCTGCCTCTTCTGAAGCCGGTCAGCCCTATAGCAACGGGAAGTCATCCTTCGGCGTTCGCATTCTCTCCTGACGAGAAGGTGTTGTACGTAGCCTTATCCAACAGAGACGCCGTAGCGGCAGTGGATATTTCGGGGAAGAAGTTCAGACAGCTCGGACTCTTCAATACTCGCCTCCCAAGACAGACCTACTTCGGCGCCATACCTGAGTCCGTCGTAGTTTCCAAGGATGGCACCCACCTGTATGTGGCTGACGCCGGGTCCGATGCGGTGGCGGTATTCAACACCAAATTACTGACGCATGGAAGAAAGAGCCCTGTTGCGCCACTGGGGTTCGTCCCTACGGAGTGGATTCCGATGGCACTGGCAACATCGGGAGACAAACTCTATATAGCCACGGGCAAGGGGATCGGGACAGGACCGAACAACTTCCCGCCCGCTGGAGCAAACGGCATTAAGAATCGCCGTTTGCGGATGAGCTTCACTTATATTGGTCAGCTCCTGCATGGATCCATGGCCTCGATTAAATTGAATGAGATCGATCAGCAGTTGCCCCAGTGAACCGACGAGGTAGTCGCCTCCAATCGCATGAAGGTGGCTGACGAGAAGATTACGTTCCAGGCGGGCGGTCATCCTATCAAGCACGTCATCTACATCATCAAAGAGAACAGGACATACGATCAGGTCTTTGGTGACTTGACTCAAAATGGAAAGCCAGTGGGGGATGGCGATGCAAGCCTCGCCATGTATGGCGTCAAGACTACCCCCAATCAACACGCTTTAGCTTTGCAATTCGGGGTACTGGATAACTTCTATGACTCCGGCGAAGTGTCAGGTTCGGGACACGTCTGGTCAACCGCGGCGATCGTGAGTGACTACACCGAAAAGACCTGGCAGCAGTCCTATCGTGGGAAGCAGCGTCCCTATGACTGGGAGGGAATGGTCGCCGACGGTTATCCCTGCTGGAGAAGATTCCCGATGTCAATGAACCCGCCAGCGGTTATCTGTGGACTAACCTTGCAGCGCACGGCAAGACCTACTATCACTTCGGCGAGTTAATCTCTACAAAGTATTGTGGAGACGGCAAAGCCAGGAAAGCGGATAATCCGCAGGCGGGTCCAGTTGTCTTGCAGACTGCGCAGTGTCCCCGCTCCGCGATCAACCCGGGAGAGGAAATCCCGGAGGTCTACGGTGGAAGCATCAGCAAATATAGCTGGTCTATCCCACTCATGGCGTCCAATATTGCGACGAAGCCGGAACTTGTCGGGCACTTCTATCCCGAGGGTCCAGACTGGAATGTGCGCTTCCCTGACCAGCTACGGCTGGTGGGCTTCCCTGAAGAAGCTGAACGGTTGGACAGCGGATCGTAAGAACGGCAAGGACACGATGCCGGACTTCATCATGCTTCGCCTGGGGAACGACCACACAGGTGGTACAACTCCTGGTGGTCCCGCTCCGAAGGCTTCGGTCGCTGAGAATGATCTTGCTGTCGGAAGAGCAGTCGAGGCAATATCGCACTCGGATTATTGGGAGGATACGGCGTTCTTCATCATCGAAGACGATGCGCAGAATGGCGCCGATCATGTTGACGCCCATCGCAGTACAGCCCTGGTCATAAGCAAATGCCGATCTCGGCCGTGGACTTGACGTTGATGGTTGTCACCGGGAGTTACCTGCTGGGGAGATCTAACTCAATTGCGGAGGCTAACGGCGAGAAAACTTGAATCGGTAAGTGAGGGAGACATAGCCCAGCGTCTTCGGGGTTAATCCCATTTGATCCGCTGCACTGTTGGCCGGAAACAGGTGGCCCATGCCGATGTTCAGGACAACGCTCTCTCCAAAGAGATACTTCGCTGAAGCATCGATCTCTGTTCCGAGAGCGCGGTTGGCGAAGCCTCCCGCGGGTGCCGGGATGAGGATCGCACCGGAACTGCTGTAGACGGCATCGGAGCTGGAGGCGAGGTCTAAGCGGCCTGCCTGCAGCAGCAGCGTCAGATAGCGTTTGGGGGTGAGGTCGAGGTTGAGCCGCTGCTGGCGTATGTTCTGGAAGCCGAACAGGTCCACCAGTCCGAAGACGTCGTGGTTGCTTGGGTAGAGCTGATCGTAGGTGCCACGTTTGGTGAGGTCCGTTGTGGAAGCTCCAGAGGCGTAGTCGAACTCGGCTCCGATACGCGGAGCCCAGGTCCAATGCGGAGGTGAATAAGACACCTTGGCGTAACCTGCACCTGCGCGAATCGCCTGAGACGCATAGCTTCCTCGCTGGATTGCGAGCAGGCCGTCATACTCGATCCGCTTGGAAGCCGCTGCGCCTGAGACCTCGGCACCAAACGTGGCCTGCGATTCGGCCCCGCGGCTTCCGCGCGCATCCAAAACGCTGCGCTTTTCAGAGAACAACAGGAAGGGCTGGATGTTCGCCCCACGAACGAGTGTGTCGAACTGCCCGTAGATGCCGTGAAACGTCAGTCCGCTTCCGTGCGTGTCGAGCGAGGCCGGATGAACCGATACGACGGAGGTCGTGAAGAGATCGATCCGATGATGGTGTCCAAGGCGCAGATCGAAGCCATCGAAGGAGCGCGCATTGTTGGTGAAGTCGCTCACGCCGATCACACGTTCCGAGCCGAACCGCAGCTCCTGCCGACCCGCGGTCAGGGTCGCAGGTCCTCCTTGCAACTTCACATAGCCCTGATAGAGATCGAACGTGTCATGCATGTTGGCGCTTGTCAGCCGAGGAGAAAGGCCAGGCGCATGCGTGTCCTGAAACTGGAAGTAAAACTGCAAGGCATGCGCCGGAGCGATGCGGGCTCCGCCTCTGACACGCGACAGCAGATAGGCCGCACCTTCCTGTGCGTTGGTGCCAAGGGCAGTTTGTCCTTCCAGCCGGCCGCGCAGTTCGCCGTCAAACTGGAGCCAGTCTGGGAGAAGGGGAGTCCGGAATTGCTCGATCTGACCGCGGGTTTGTGGGTAGTCCCCATACCCGGTAGTCTGTGCGTTGCAGACTGCCGCAGACAACGCGAGGACGATGGCAAGCCGGGACCGCTTCACCGGCCATGCGCCCCACCAGGGGTGCTGTTGACAGTAAGGCTCGTGCCTCAGCGCCGTACTGCCACGTATGCGATGCCGTTCGCAGAATCGGAACATGCGCCCCTCACTCCACTGAAAACATCTGCAGGCCAGCTACATCCGCTCGTGGGCCCTTGGTGTGCACGACGTACAGACGCTTCAGCGAGGGAAGATACACGGAGGTCTTTCCGCCGAAGGTATCTATGTGCTGCACCGCTTCGTACCGGTCGGGGGAGAGCTCACGGACCACGTCGAGACCATCATCGCTGGTGATGTAGAGGAGCCGCTTCGAGGCGTCATAGGTGATGTCGTCGGAGGTCTCGCCGATCGGCAGCGCGGTAGCGGGTTTTCCGGTTTGCGAGTCAAGCACGAGCAGTTGGCCAGGCTTGCGGTTGCCGACGAAGAGGCGGTGATGTGCAAAGTCCGCGGCCATGGCGGAGTCCGTGTGAAGCGATGGATCCGAAAACGTCGTTTCGAGCTTGTTCGTTTGCAGGTCGATGACTGCGACCTGGTTCTTGTCTCGCATGGTCGCGTACAGTTTACGCGTGCCCTCGTCGAGCACGAGGGTCTTCAACGTGGCTGCGGGCACCTCAACGCGGTTTACCACTCTCTTCTCATCAACGGAGATGGCCGTGACATAGGAAGATTCCTTGTGGGCAGCACGACCACCGTTGCCGACGTAGAAGGTGCGCGTGCGCGGATCGTAGACGCCGGCATCAGGACCGGCCTCCAGGGGAATGGTCGCGACGGTCTGCAGCGTGTCCGCGTTCAGCACCAGGCAGGCCGAGCTGCCGGCGTCTGCGACGAAGAGCTGGTTCTTGTCCGTGAGGTAGAGGATCTTCCGCGGTGACTTTACAACGTCGCGTACGCTCCGCAGATGCTTGCCTGAGCGCAGGTCGAAGACCTCGATCGAGCCGTACGTCTCCGCGACAACGTAGAGGCGGTTACCTTTCAGGTCTACGGCAAAGTGATCGAAGTCACCTCCGGAGATCTCGGGCAGGGGAGTGGTGCTCACCAGCCGCACGGGTTGATTACCGGCAGCCCAGGCCGGGCTGAACGGCAGACAAAATGCGAGAATCGCTGCGAACAAATGAGGCTTCATCCATCTTCCTTTTCGGTTTGTTTGAGGAGCGTGTGTATCGAGATCTGTGTTCGGCTTTGCGTAGAACTGCCAGCCGCTGCCGAGTGCGCGAATCAGCGCGAATGGACGTATATGGCCCCGAGAGTACGATGCGAACGATCCACATGCTCCTAGTCTAGGGGAGCGCAAGCCTAGGCGAAACGCTAATCCGGGTAGGGTTCCATACACCCAATTGGGTGTATGGGCACGGCCGTGAGATGTCAGAGGTGTATTTGTCGGTAGTGGTTCGCGCAGCGCAGTGCTTCCCGCGCAATCTGGCTTGCATATATGCGCATTTTAAAATGCCGGCGAAGAACGATGGTTCGAGCTGGAGGAGTGTTTTGAGAGGTAGCCGGACCGAGTATAAACAGTGAGCTTGCCGTGCCCCGGAGCATCCGCTTCGACTTTGACTGCGTGATACCCGCTAACGGAACCTTGTGGTGAATGGTACGCGATCGCGTACTGGTTGCGAATATCGCGAGCAACTTCGGCAGCGACGGAGTCGATATCCTTCAACGAGCCGGGGAAAAAGGCGATTCCTCCTGTTTCACTCGCGAGCGTTTGTAAGTCGCGTTTGGCGTGACGAGATTTGTCGCCGCCAAAGAGCAGACCGATGGAGTAGATAATTGGGCCCTGCATATCCTGAACGCGATGTATAGCATTATCCAGGGTCAGCTTCGAGGCATTGTCATCGCCGTCGGTGATTACGATCAGCACCTTCCTGGGCCGTGTCGCGGATCGCTCCATCTTGTCGGCGGAGGCTACGACCGTGTCGTAGAGTGCAGTGCCGCCGGACTGGCTCACATGCGAAAGTCCATCTTGTAGCTTAGCGAGATCCGAGGTGAAGTCCTGGTCGAGATAAGCCTGGTCGGAGAAGTTGATCACGAAGGTTTCGTCTTGTGGATTGGAAGCTTTCACCAGATCAAGCGCAGCAGATGCTACAGCAACTCGCTTGGCACTCATCGAACCCGAATTATCTATAAGCAGACCGATGGAAACAGGAGTGTCCTGGTGCTGGAGCGAGATAACTCTCTGGAGAGTTTTGTCTTCGAATACCTTGAAGTTGCTTTTGTCCAAGTCGTTGATGAGTTCTCCTCTCTTGTCCAGAACAGTGCAGTTCAGGACGACTTCTTCAGCGTCGACGTGCAGCGTGTACGCGCCGGAGGAGCCTGGTTTGGGCTGCTGAGCTTGTACGGGCGCTGTAGCGCTCTGCGCGCCTCCGAGAAGCGAACCTGAGATCAGAATTGCGAAGACTGCTGAGAGAGTGGGCACCTGTTTCATCGTGAAGCTCCGTTACTTTCAGCGGGCATGGGCATCGACGTTCTGTTACCGAAGCCGATCTCCATGGCTGTGTCTTTCGGGAAGACGATGTTACGCCCCATCCCAAGAAAGTTGTTGTAGATGGAGCGGCCTCCACCGTAGGCGCTCATGAGGATACCGTAGGTATGAGAACGAAAAGTGAGGCCAACCACCAGTCCAATGAGCTTGAACCCGGTCGCACCGCCGGCAGCCGGACCTGCATCTCCGACGTCGTTCCGTCCGCCGCTTCCGATCAGGGCAAGGCCCACGGAAGCGCCGGTTGAAAGATATCGGGTCTTCGAATCAGTCGATTTGGTCCCGCCTTCGGAATCGAGTTGAGCGTTATCTGCTGAGTCGGACTGAATGCCCTGGAGTCTTGTATCTACGGTCTGGATCGCGCCATTGGGAAGAACGACTTCGCGGAAGGTGATGCGCAATTGTCCATTGCGGTGCAAGCGGCGGGCCGGACGTGCCTGGAGAACGGTGCCGCGGAGGCGAGTTCCGGCTGGAAGGATGAGATGTCCCTGGTCGAGGAGAGGCTGCGAAAGTTGGGCCTCCACGTCGGCGCTCTTCGGGGTGGTGGCCGAGTTTAGCGGAGTCAGCAGGACGGCGTGGACGAGGCTTCCGGGTGGAGGCTGGGTCCCGATAGCAAAAAGAGTATCGGAGGAGACGGATTCACTGCCGAAGTCGAGTGGCTGTGAAACCTCCGCGGTGTAAAGCGTTCCGGCGTCGATATATTGCGGATGCACTGGAAGCTGCGCGACGGCATAGCGCGTAACAACATGCATCCGGCCGGGCGACTCCACTTGTTTCATCGCATTATTCCACTGAGCGCGGGCCTGATCCATCTTTTGCGCGGCGGCATCCCTCACGCCGTTCTTTTTGTGCTCGTCAGCGCTCAGGAGTCGGATGACCTGTCCAGAACCTGGAACAATGGTTGCATGCAGGTCGATATGACGGCCGTCGGGCAGGATGAGTTCGTCGAAGGCAACAGAGAGCTTATGGACAGGGGTGAAGTCGGCATTCAGGGCATCCAACGTTCGCAGGCGGCCGGAGACTGGCTCAATCGTCGAGATTCGGCCGGTTGCCACGGTTCCGACGGGAATGACCAGATGGTCGAAGACGTAGACGGGCTGCATCACCCGTCCAGTGAGGGGCTCTCCTGCCTTCCGGACTCGCACTTCCTTGTCGAGAGCGATCTGCAACGGGGTACCGTCCGGAACGGTCATCGCGATGGTGCGGGGTTCCGACGAGGGCTGAGGCTGGGAAGATGCAATCTGTGCTGGTAGGCGGCCAGCGAGAGCCCAGACAGACAATAATATCGAGAGAATACGGCGAAACATCATTCAGGAGGAAACCTCAGCACGTAGGGATACGCCTCTGCTACCGACTTGCTGGCCTGATCCTGAAGGTTCCTGCCCTGGCATCCGTGCTGGCTTAGCGGAGGGAAGCCGGAGGGGTTGCATCTGCCGATTTACCGCTCAACCGCGCCGCGTTGATCCGCATGCTCCCGGGTATTCGAATCTAATTGTATTTGGCGTAGCTTAAAAAAGCGATCAAAGCTAAACGTAGAGAGTAAACGGACTATTCGGCGAAACCGTGGTCAAGGGCCGCAACTTCGCTGTGCTCGATCGAGTGATCAGAAGACGAACGCTATAGCCTAGCTAACTTCAAATCTGTCTCCTCGCTTTGGACAAACCACCTCCAGACCATAGTGCTGCTCGATCTCCGCCTTCAGTGCCAGCTGTGAGATCGGCTCCCCATGCACCAGAAAGACCTTCTTTAGCCCCTTCACCATCGGCTCCATCCAGGTCAGCAGCTCATGCTGATCGGCGTGACCGCTCAGTTCGCCGATTGAGTCGACCTCGGCACGCAGACGCATCGGCTCGCCAAAGATATTCACCTCTGGCAACCTCTCGACCAGCTTTCTCCCCAGCGTATTTGCCGCCTGGTATCCGGTGATCAGGATGAGATTGCGCGGGTCCTCGATACCGTTCTTCAGATGATGGAGTATGCGGCCTGCCTCGCACATACCCGACGCCGAGATGACGATGAACGGCATGTGGAGATCATTCAGCGCCTTGCTCTCCTGCACGGTACGAACGTAGCGCAGGCGCTCCCAACCAAAGGCGTCCTTATTATTTTTATAGAAGGCGCAGGCCTCTTCGTCCCAGTCCTCGGTATGCTTGCGGAAGACGTCTGTGACATTCACTGCAAGCGGGCTGTCGACGAAGATGGGAAGGTCCGGGATCTGTCCTTCGTCGATGAGCTGATGGAGCAGCAGCACCAGCTGTTGCGTTCGCTCGACAGCAAAGGCGGGAACGATGATATGGCCACCCCGCGCGACGACGCGCTTCACCAATCCTGCGAGCTTCTGCTTTACCGGGCTTATCGGCTGATGCAGCCGATTGCCGTAGGTGCTCTCCATGATGAGGTAGTCTGCAGCCGGTGCCGCATCGGGATCGTGGATGATTGGCAGCTGCTTGCGGCCCACATCGCCTGAGAAGAGCAGGCGCGTCTTCTGTCCCTTCTCCATAGCCTCCACCAGCACACAGGCCGAACCCAACATATGGCCAGCATTCGACAGGGTCACACTGAAACCCTCATCCTTCGTCGAACCTGCCAGTAGCTGAGGCTCATGCAGCATTACCGGTTGGAACTGACGATTTACCTGATCGGCGTCCTCCTGCGAGTAGAGTGGTTGCGCCGGTTCAGGTCCTGGCGGCATGCCAACCAGGCGTCTGCGCCCTCTGCGTCGATTCAGAAAATCCGCATCCCCTTCCTGAATATGAGCACTATCCTTCAGCATCGGGTCGCATAGATCGATCGTCGACGGTGTCGCGTAGATCGGTCCTCGATAGCCTTGCCGCGTCAGCGAGGGCAGGTTGCCACTGTGGTCGATATGCGCATGCGATAACACAACCGCGCTCAATCCGGCATCGGCCCCTCCTGCAATCTGGTCTGCTGATAACGCCAGATGAGAGTTGATGTCGACCGCTTCCATACGACGGCCCTGGAACAGGCCACAGTCCAGCAAAACATTCCGGCCGGCGCATTCGATATGGTGTGACGATCCGGTAACGGTCTGTGCGGCGCCCCAGAAATGCAAACGAATACCCATGCTCCCCCTCAACTACGCAGATTGGTATGGCTGGTCCCTGTCAGGTCAGCCGTCATAAACCATGAAGACATTTGTACTTGAACCGCATTGACAATCTTCGAGATCAGATTTCTTGCATCACTCTTTGTCACGCAATAGTTTATAGCCTCTACGTTGCATCCCACGCACTACTCCAATACACTAAGGGCTGTTCTCTTGAAACAAGAACGGGCGGATAGCTCAGTTGGTTAGAGCGCCTGCCTTACAAGCAGGATGTCGGGGGTTCGAGTCCCTCTCTGCCCACCAAAATCGATGATTTATGTGTGGAACTATGCAGTAAATCGGCTCTGATTGGGCCAATAAGGTGGTGAATTGCCTGAACCGGCCACTGGATCATCCCGGTGGCTCGGTTTCCGGTTTTCTTTCCCACCTCACGCATCTGAATTTAGCCGGATTTCGATTCGGGCAGCATATACCCCTTTCCTCGAGGCTGTTCACGGTCATCTCATGTTTCCGGGTTGGCTTCAAAGAGATGACCTCTGTAGTGGTGGGTGGCATCGTGCTAAGTCACCAGTCCTGCCTTTGCCGGCGTTCAGCACTTGGCATATTCTGCATATAGAATGGCGCGTTCTGCATATCTCGCAATGACTGCGACCATCTACAGTTGACCCATGTACAACGCAAAAGCATTCTCCGCTGCCAGTGAGTCATCGCCGCTTGCATCCACTACGATCGTGCGGCGCGATCCAACCGAGAACGACGTGCAGATCGAGATTCTCTTCTGCGGCATCTGTCACTCCGATCTGCACCAGGTCCGCAACGAGTGGAGCGGCGCTATGCCCACTGTTTACCCTTGCGTCCCCGGCCACGAGATCGTCGGCCGTGTCACTAAAACCGGCTCGGCTGTAACCAAATTCAAGGTCGGCGACCTCGCCGCCGTTGGCTGCATGGTCGACTCCGACGGCGTCTGCCCCGAGTGCAAACAGGGGTTCGAACAGTTCTGCCCCAATCTCACCCTCACTTACAACTTCCCCGACAAGCACACCGGAGGTGTCACCTACGGCGGCTACTCCGACAGCATCGTCGTCGATCAGAGATTCGTCCTCAAGGTCCCTGGCAATCTCGATCTCGCCGGGACTGCGCCTCTCCTCTGCGCTGGGATCACCACCTACTCGCCTATGCACCACTGGGGCGTCACCAAGGGCAAGAAGGTCGGCATCGTAGGTCTCGGCGGACTTGGCCATATGGGCGTCAAATTCGCGCATGCCCTCGGGGCTCACGTCGTTCTCTTCACGACCTCACCTAACAAGAAGGAAGACGCACTCCGCCTCGGCGCCGACGAGGTTGTCATCTCCAGGAACGCCGACGAGATGGCGAAACACGCCGGCAGCTTCGACTTCATTCTCGACGCCGTCTCTGCCGAGCACGACATCAACGCCTATCTCAATCTCCTTCGCCGCGATGGTAATCTCTGCCTGGTAGGCGCACCCGAAAAGCCCTTGTCCGTCGCCGCCTTCAACCTCCTCTTCGGCCGCCGCAGCCTCTCCGGCTCGCCCATTGGCGGCATCGCCGAGACCCAGCAGATGCTCGACTTCTGCGGCGCAAACAACATCACCGCGGACGTCGAAATCATCCCCATCCAGAAGGTCAATGAAGCCTACGACAGACTCTTGAAGGCTGACGTCAAATACCGCTTCGTCATCGACATGGCCTCTCTCAAGGGCACAGCATAACCTTACGATGAGTAAACACTTCCGAGTTCCCGGCCGCCTGTCTGCAAAGTTGAAGGAGTCGGGAATTCGTGTGTCCTCTGTGCTGCAGCATGCAGGTCTGCCGCCAGGACTCCTCGATCAACCTCGTATTCTCGTAACAACCGAAGAGCTCTTTGCCCTGTGGCGGGGAATCGGCCATGCCAGTCCTGATCCCGCCATAGGCCTCGAGCTGGGCTCAGAGACCAAGCCCGAGCACTTCGATCCCATCCGCCTCGCCGCTCTCTCCACTGGCAGCTTCGGCGAAGCGATGCGCCAGATGGCATGCTACAAACAACTCACCTGTCCCGAAGAGATCGTCCTCCAGGCCGACGACGACGAGTGGAGCATTCAGTTTCGATGGCTCCTCGCCAACGACGTCGAGCCTCCACTCCTCACCGATCTCTGTTTCGCCTATGTCCTCTCCATCGCACGCCACGGCACCGGAACCCGCATGTCACCGGTGCGCCTCGAACTTGTGCGTTCGCGAGCATATGCAAAACAACTCGAGCGCCACTTCGGCTGCCCTATCCTCTTCGGAGGCGCTCGCAACGCCATCATCTTTCGTACTTCCGATGCCGCTTTGCCCTTTGTAACCGGCAACGCCGAGCTTCTGGCAATGCTCGCGCCGCAGCTCGATGAGGAGCTGAAGCAGCACAAAGGCCATGAGACCTTTCATGAGCGAGTCCGCGCTACGATCCAGAGAAAACTCACCGGCCACCGCCCCAGGATGCAGGACATCGCACGCGAACTGCACATCAGCTCCCGAACCTTGCAGCGCCGCCTGCAGAGCGCAGGCTACAGCTTCCAGCAGATCCTCGAGGAGGCCCGACACCAGCTCGCCCGCCACTATCTCACCAACTCACGGCTTGAGCTGAACGAGACCGCCTATCTCCTCGGATACGAAGATTCAAATTCCTTCGTCCGCGCCTTCCGCACCTGGGAGGGAGTTCCCCCGGCCCTCTGGCGCGGAGCACAGCAAGCAAAGGCTGCCTCGTAATCTCTTCGAAAAAACAAGCAGAGGGTGTCAGTATCCTTGGTGCAGGCGCTTATGATCACTGGGATATCTGACTCAGGCGTAACAAGCATCGAAGACCGTTCAAGTAGGCGGACTCCTGTTTATCCTCGGTTAGTATGTGGGCTGCCACCTCAAATTCTGCAATGTACGCCTGCCAGATCTCAGCCAGAGCCGATGGGCCAGCTATGAGTATGTGCTTAATCCGCTCCGGACGCCGAGTGCGCAGATGGTCGATCTCACTGCGAATGAATGCTCCATATAAAAACGAGAGCCTCTGTTCGCTGGTTCCCTGATTCTGTAGCTGCAGGAGCCGGATGCAGAATAGTGCGCGTGTCAGACCAGACTTGTCTGCTTCTTTGAAGCCTAGATTGACCCAGGATAAGTCGAACGCTTCTGGTCTGCCCTGCGAAAGCGAGCCGGCAATCAGGGTGTGGGTTTGAATCGCGTGAATCATCTCACCAGCCATGCTGGTTCTACTGCCTGCGATCCTTGTCTGCTCGTCGATCCATATCCACTTCCAGTGCGAACCTAGAGTGAGTAGGGCAGTGTCGCTTTGGAGCAAGCCATCGTCCAGAAGCCCGACACATAAAGTCTCTTCGCCGCGCATCAGGTCGACATCCGATATCTTTTCGACTTGTGGCCGAAGCTCCCCTGTGCGGATACCAGGAACGAGGATCAGCGGGAGGTCGTCGCGACCTGCGAGGCGACAGACCCGCAGGCATTGGGCGAGTTGCACTGCATCTACGGGAGCTTCGATGTGATCGATCTCCAGGATGCCTTGGGGTGAGGTGATCATGCCTGCCCCCATGATGAAGGAGGGAGCTTGAGAGAGCCCGTACTCCCGGGCCTGCATCTCGGTTCGATCCAAAAGCTGGCCAAGGCGTTCTTCCAGCCACGCTTTGGATTCGCCTGCGGCCACGTTGCGTGCCCCGAAGTCAGCAGCCTGATGCGCCCAGATCCTATTTCTCTCTACCAGCCAGACTCGCGTTCTGGTCGTTCCCATATCGACGCAGAAGAAGGGAATTTCCGTGCTAAACATGAATTTGTGCGCCTCCGGCCTTGACGAAGCTGCGTGCTTTATCTGTGAGCTGTTGCGGATTGAGATGATTCAGCTCCTGACAGCCTACAAGTTCGGAGCCGATACCGACAGCCCATGCTCCCGCGGCTTGGTATTCAGCTAAATTCTGCACATGGATCCCTCCCGTCGGGATGAGTCGAATCCCGGGAAGGGGACCCTGGAGGGCGCGGATGTAGGGAGCGCCCAGAGAGACAGCCGGAAAGACCTTTACGGCGTCAGCCCCGTAGCGGTCGGCCAGAACGATTTCGGTGGGAGTGTAGGCGCCGGGGAAGGAAGCCAGCTCCAGGTTGCGAGTCAGTTCGATGACAGGAGGATCGATATTGGGAGAGACGATGAAGGACGCGCCACAGTCAGCCACTCTTCGCAGCTCTTCAACGGTAAGGACTGTGCCTGCGCCGATCGCGATGCGGTCGCCAAGATGCGATGCAAGCTTGCGAATCGCTGCATCGTAGCCGGGAGTGACGATGGATATCTCCAGAGCTGCGATCCCGCCTTCCACCAGAGCTTCGGCAATCTCTAACTCCTTCCCGTGCATTTCACCGCGAACAATCGCAATGACGCGCGTTCGCTGAATATGTTCGAGAACTTCCTGTCGAGTCATGCAGATTTTCTCCAGATCGCGGGGATAGGCAACGGCCTCTATCGAAGGGCAGTGGGATAGTAAGAGCATGAAGCCGGAATATTTAAAAATATCACAATGCGTTCTGCTATAGCCTTCCGTGACTCAAGTCTCGAGAACGAGCTTGGAGAACCGGATGCAGGCGGTTGTTGAAAGCTCAACTTGACCGAACTCGTGTATCGTCTCAGATGGTTGTCCAATCGAGTTAATTTGAGGGTCCATTGAAGGCTATAAAGCACACGATCTCCTGTAGCTGGATAACGCTGCAAAGGCAGACCACTCAGATTGTTCTCGTTTTGTTTGTGCTATTCGGCACCCTGGTCGCCAAAGCACAAAAAGATGCTGTCGACTGGGTCAATCTGTACATCGGAACGGGCAATGGGCCGATTGGATATGGCGGCACCATGCCTTTCGTGACTCCTCCCTTCGGTATGACCAATTGGACAGCCCAGACCCGTCAGAACAAACTTTCCGTCGTCTCCTACCACTACGCGGACACGACCATATCGGGCTTCATGGGGACGCATCAGCCGGCAATCTGGATGGGCGACTACGGCTACGTGACGTTGATGCCTGAGATTGGTGAACTTAAGACAAATCCAGAGGACCGCAAATTAGCCTTTACCCACGCCGATGAGATCGCGCGGCCAGACTACTATTCCGTTTGGATGAACGCGGGAGGACAGCGCAGAATCCGTACGGAGATGACAGCAACCGAGCGGTGCGCTTATCTCCGGTTTACCTTTCCTGCGAATGATTCCTCCAGCGTCATCGTGGAGGCCTCGCGGCCTGGGGTAGCCGGGTTCGCCCACGTCGATTCCGCCGCGCGAGAGATTACCGGCTACAACCCCGACCGCACGGACGCCGGTCTGGGCCCTCTGAAGCTGCCGAACTTCAAAGGCTATTTCGTTGTACAGTTTCGCAAAGCGTTTAGCGACTCCGGTGTGTATGGCGCGATGATGCAGCAAGCAGGTGTTGCAACCGGCGCCTATGCAAAGTTTAAAACCACCGAGGGCGAGATCGTCGAAGCACGCGTGGGTACGTCGTTCATCAGCGTGGAGCAGGCCCGCGAGAACCTCAAGGCCGAGATGCCTGCGTGGGACTTCGATGCCGTACAGCGAGAACTTCGTGCCACCTGGAATGAGAAGCTGGGACGAATCGCAGTCGAAGGAGCTACAGACGATCAGCGCCGCATCGTCTACACGGCGCTCTATCACGCGCTGCTCTACCCGCGCATCTTCTCCGAACATGGCCGCTACTACAGCGCCTTCGACGACACGGTGCATCAGGGAGTCTCCTACACGGCTTACTCCATCTGGGATACGTTTCGCGCCGAGCACAGCCTGCTTAGTCTGATGGCTCCGGAGCGAGTCGACGGCATGATTGGAGCGCTCCTGCAGAACTACCAGGAGGGAGGATGGATGCCGAAGTGGCCCAATCCCTCCTATACGAACATCATGATCGGCACGCATGCGGACTCGCTCGTCGCGGAGGCGATCAACAAGCACTTTCGCGGTTTTGACTACAAGCTGGCCTGGGATGCCGTCTACAAAGATGCGATGACACCGCCCGACGGTGATACGACACGCCGCTGGGCCGACCGTGAGCCGCACACTCCCTACGAAGCTCGTGGGGGACTCACCTATCTGAAGAAACTTGGTTACATTCCTGTCGATAAGACAGCGGAGGCGGCGTCGAGAACGTTGGAAGACTCCTACGACGACTGGTGCGTAGCCGAGGTAGCGAAGGCTCTGGGCAAGACGGACGAGTACAACTTCTTTCGCAATCGATCTCTCAACTACCAACACCTGTTCAATAAGGCGACGGGCTTTATGCAGGGCAAGAACGCGGATGGATCCTGGGCCGATCCAAACGATGGATGGACTGAGGGAAATACCTGGGTCTATACGTGGGCGGTGATGCATGACATTCCCGGCCTGATGCAGTTGATGGGAGGAAGAGAGAACTACAACGCGAAGCTCGATGAGCACTTCAGGGGAGGACACAACGTCCATGGCAACGAGCCAAGTCATCACTACGGATACCTGTACGACTACAGCGGGCAGCCGTGGAAGACGCAGGCAAAAGTAAGAGAGATTGCCGCTGCCGAGTATGCGAATCTTCCGTCCGGTATCGATGGAGACGACGACTGCGGCCAGATGTCGGCCTGGTATCTCTTTACCGCGCTTGGCTTCTATCCGGTGAATCCTGCATCAGGTGATTACATGATCGGCAGTCCGCTCTTCACGAAGATGACGCTGCGGCTGGCGAACGGAAACCTCTTTACCGTCTCGGCGGAGAACAACTCCGCGAAGAACGTTTATATCCAATCGGCAACGTTGAACGGCAAGCCGCTCACCATTCCAGTCATACGCTATGACGACATCGTGGCTGGAGCCTCGCTGAAGCTTGTCATGGGCCCAGCTCCCTCCCGATGGGCTGCGGACTGGAACCCCGCTCCCTTGAAGACTTCAGCGCAAGTCTCCCAAAAATAGGTCTGCTAACACTCCTTAGTCCAGCGCGAATCACCTGGCCATCTCAATAACCTCGGCACCCTTAGCAACCAGTGCCAGATCGGCCATGTCGAGGAACAGTCCGTGCTCGACGACGCCAACGATCTGCCGGATCGATGCCGCAAGCCTCTGCGGGTCATCGATTGCACCACACTCACAGTCCAGAATCAGATTTCCCTCATCCGTAACGAACTCCGAGCCACTCCCGAGTCGCCTGACCTTGGGACGAATACCCATGTCCAGCAACTTCTTCGCTACAAGGGGAGCCGCCATCGTAATTACTTCGACAGGCAAAGGAAACTTCCCGAGCTTACTGACAACCTTGCTGGAGTCGGCCACGACGATGAACCGTTTCGAGGCGCTCGCAACGATCTTCTCGCGCAGCAAGGCACCGCCTCCGCCCTTTATGAGCGAGAGACCGGGAGCGATCTCATCCGCGCCGTCGATCGTCACGTCGATCTCGGAACACGTGCTGAAGTCGATGATCGGAATCGAAAGGGAAGCAGCGAGCTCTTCACTGGCTCGCGAGGATGCAATGCCACGGATGTTAAGGCCGCTTTGTACCCTCTTGCCTAATAGCTGGATGAAGTGCGTTGCCGTCGAACCCGAACCAAGTCCTACGACCATACCATCCTCGATGAACTCCAGGCTCCTTCGAGCGGCGAGTATCTTTGCGTCGTCTGTAGTTGGCATAAGGAGCATCTTAGAACAGAAGTTTATTTGAGCGTGAAAGCGTGAACATGTTACTCGAGGATTAGATGGGTCCTCCCCTCCTAAAGGAGCTGGATAGAGTCTCTTCGTCCCACTGAACTTGTTGCGGCACGCCGCAGCTGGGTATACCATGCGTTCACCTTTGTAGCGGCACATAACACGGAGAAGAGACCCACGTAGACGGCGGCGAATGGCTCGGCTCCAGCTCCCTCGGGAAAGATTCGCTCAACTCACCATATTCAACCTATATAGGAGAAAGAAAGATGAAACGAATCACTGTCTTGTCGATGAGTCTCTTACTTGCATTACCTGCACTTGCGCAGCAAAAAGAACAAACTCGGATCAAAGAGTCAGCCCAGGTGTTGAGGGATATCGTCGGCATGCCCGACAAGGGTATTCCGCATGACCTGCTCGACAAAGCGGAGTGCGTCGTCGTGTTCCCGTCAGTCAAGAAGGCAGCCTTTGTGGTTGGCGGCAGCTACGGACGTGGAATCATCACCTGCCGTAAGAGCCCGAACTTCAATGGCCCCTGGAGCGCTCCTGCGATGTTCGCGCTCGAAGGCGCCAGCTTCGGGCTCCAGATCGGCGGACAGGCGACCGACTTCGTTCTGCTTGTCATGAACGAGCAAGGTGCCAAATCCGTCATGTCGAGCAAAGTGAAGCTCGGCGCCGATGCGTCCATCGCGGCGGGCCCGGTAGGCCGTGCTACCAGTGCAGAGACCGACATCGTTATGAAGGCGCAGATTCTGTCCTGGTCTCGTTCTCGTGGAGTCTTCGCGGGCATCTCGCTCGCAGGATCGACCATGCGATCGGATAACGATGGAAACAAGAGCCTGTACGGGAAAGACCTGACCGCGACCGATATCGTGATCGATGGCAAGGTGCCTCCTCCACCGGCCGCAAGGCCCTTACTCGCTCTCCTTAATAAGACTTCACCAAAACACATTAACAAATAATTCTCTACATCAGATCGACGGCGCCGAATCGACGAAGAGCAGATATCCGCTTCCTCATCGAAATCGGCGCCGTCTCCCTCTTCCGGATGACCGAATATAATCCCGGCAGTATCCGGGCCTCGTCGACGAACAATCGCAACAAATCCTGACGTGCATCAAGATGGCTTCTGCTCTGAGCCATCCGGCCAGGTTGACGACCCCGATGGCCGCCTCTTGAACGACTACTTCCGCACCCTGCTAAGTTGAGCTTTTGCCCTATATAGGATTCGCACCTTGGTCCCGGTGACAGTCGTCGCAGCTATGGACTACAATCTCCGCCGTCGTGAACGAACCGACTGTGAGGGAGCAGACTTTCTATGGCAACGATGACAGCGCTTCAACCCGGAGCCTATGGGTTTCCTGTATCAATCCGTGCGAAGTACAACAACTACATTGGCGGTGAGTGGGTCGCTCCGGCGTCCGGCGCCTACTTCGAGAATGTCACCCCCATCACCGGCCAGACGCTGTGTGAAATCCCCCGCTCCAACGCAGCAGATGTAGACCGCGCCCTCGATGCAGCCCACGCAGCGAAGGCGGCATGGGGAAAGACCTCCACCACCGAACGCGGAAAGATGCTCGAGAAGATCGCGCAACGCATCGAGGACAACCTCGAGATGCTGGCGACGGTCGAGACCTGGGACAACGGCAAGCCCATTCGCGAGACGATGGCCGCCGACCTTCCTCTGGCTGCCGATCACTTCCGCTACTTCGCCGGAGTCATTCGCGCGCAGGAGGGCTCCATCTGCGAGATCGACGCAACCACGGTGGCCTATCACTACCATGAGCCCCTCGGCGTCGTCGGGCTCATCATCCCGTGGAACTTCCCCATCCTGATGGCGACATGGAAGCTCGCACCGGCGCTGGCGGCGGGCAACACCGTCGTCCTCAAACCCGCCGAACAAACCCCGATGTCCATCCTCGTTTTGATGGAGCTGATCCAGGACATCCTTCCCCCAGGCGTCTTGAACATCGTCAACGGCTTCGGCCTCGAAGCAGGGAAGCCCCTCGCCTCCAGCCCGCGCATCAACAAGATCGCGTTCACAGGAGAGACGACCACCGGCCGCCTGGTCATGCAGTACGCCTCCCAGAACATCATCCCGGTAACGCTGGAGCTGGGCGGCAAGTCCCCCAACATCTTCTTCCAGGATGTAGCCAGCGCCGACGATGCCTTCTTCGACAAGGCGCTCGAAGGCTTCACCATGTTTGCCTTGAACCAGGGCGAGGTTTGCACTTGTCCATCACGCGCACTGATTCAGGACACGCTCTACGAGCAGTTTATGGAGCGTGCCCTGAAGCGCGTGAAGGCTATCAAGCAGGGAAATCCTCTGGATAAGACAACGATGATCGGCGCGCAGGCCTCCAGCGAGCAGATGGAGAAGATCCTCTCCTACTTCGACATCGGCAAGCAGGAGGGCGCAGAGGTATTGGTCGGGGGCAAGCGCGCTGCACAAACAGGCGATCTGGCCGAGGGCTTCTACATCGAGCCCACCGTCTTCAAGGGCCACAACAAGATGCGCATCTTCCAGGAGGAGATCTTCGGCCCCGTCGTCTCGGTCACGACCTTCCACGACGAGGACGAAGCCCTCGCCCTGGCCAACGACACGCTCTACGGCCTCGGAGCCGGAGTCTGGACCCGCGACATGAATCGCGCCTACCACTTCGGCCGCGAGATTCAGGCCGGCCGCGTCTGGACCAACTGCTACCACCTCTATCCCGCACACGCGGCCTTCGGCGGATACAAGCAGTCCGGCATCGGCCGCGAAAACCACAAGATGATCCTCGACCACTACCAGCAGACGAAGAATCAGCTGGTCAGCTACAGCCCGAACGCGATGGGTTTCTTCTAGAGAGGGTGTCGATGGCGGATGTGCCGGATCAGGTCATCACGACGCCCGCAGCAGACGCGTTGATTGCAAGCCTGTCGAAAAAATATGGGGAGTTGATGTTCCACCAGTCAGGCGGATGCTGCGACGGCAGCTCCCCCATGTGCTATCCGCGCGACGAGTTCCTGGTGGGCGACGGAGATGTTCTGCTCGCCACACTCGGCGACACTCCGTTCTATATGAGCAGGAGCCAGTTCGAGTACTGGAAGCACACGCAGCTCATTCTGGACGTCGTTCCAGGTCGGGGAGGAATGTTTTCGTTGGAAGGCCCCGAAGGGGTTCGTTTTCTCATCCGGTCGAGAGTCTTCACGGATGACGAGATCGTGGCGCTAAGGTCAGCCGACCGCATTTAAGTCAGCTGCATCCGGGTGACTGGCAGCACCCTAGGAACAGCCCAGCTTGCCCTTTTCAGCACACTTCTTCATGATCGCGGCATGGAGCCGTTCGCGGAACTCCGTCGAAATCTCATAGACCTCGTGATCGCGGTAGACCGAGATCGTCCTGCGCGTCGTATCGAGCACAACCTCGCAATGGCTGCACGAGGCCGTGTGCGCGCGAACCTCTTCCAGAAGTTCGGGGCTGATCTGGCCATCGAAGTAGTCGGTGAGTTGGCTTAGAAAATCTGTGCAGGTCATGCCGTCTGGCCCTCCTTCTGCTGCCGGAAGTATCGACTCAGCCGCTCGCGCAATTGGAGCCGTGCCCGCAACAATCTCGATTTCACTGCTGGAACGCTCAAGCCGAGTGCCTCCGCTGTCTCTTCCGTGGAGAGATTCTCAATGTCCCGCAAAGTAAAGACAGTGCGAAACCCCGGTGGAAGTCCCTGAATCGTCTTCCGTAGGATATCCCCAAGCTCAGCCTGTCCATAGAGTTGTTCCGGGTTGGGTCGCCACTCGGCGAAGTCCCGGGGAATGGATCCTTCTTCAGTCTGGACGTCCTCGTCCATGGAGACGGTCTTGCTTGTCTTGCGTTTGCGCAGCCGCATAAGGCTCTCATTGACGGCGATGCGGACCAGCCAGGTAGAGAACTTGGAGTTCCCCTGAAACTGATCGAGCTTCTCGTAAGCCTTGAGGAAAGCGTCCTGCGTGATGTCTTCAGCGTCTTCACGGTTTTGGGTAATGTGCTGCGCAACCCGGAAGATCTGGCGCTCGTACTGCCGGACAAGCTGCTCAAACGCAGCTGCATCTCCCTCTTTCGCGCGTGCTACCAGCGCGACGTCGGGGTGGATCTCTTCCGTTCCTGGAGATTGGATGGCAGGCATGGGGAAAAAGGTGCTAAAACGCGAAACTGAACCTGCCGCCAACATCATTGCGGTTAGCACAGTCTATTTACAGTGTAACTGCCGCTGGGGCGAAGAGCAAAATACCAGCTTCGATCGGTTGAGCGTACCTCACCTGATTCCGCCAAAGCGACAGTGTTCAAGTGTGATGAACCAAGCTTAGAGTAAAGGTATAGCGATTTTACAAAGTGAGGCAATGTTGAGGAGTTGGACGAAGGTTGGATTTGCCATGGTAGTGGGTTCTCTACTGGCTTTAACGGTGCCGGACGACGGGATCGCCCAGACAAACAAGCCAGCGCACTCCACTTCAACTGCGAAAAAGCCGCCTGCGAAGGGGAAGGCGACAACTACCGGCAAAGCTGCGGGCAGCAAGGCAAGAAGCAGGACGAAAGCCTCCGGTAAAACCGCAAAGGGCAAAAGCACAGCCGCCTCCCGCAGGAGACGCGCCGCTGCGCCAAAGCCTACGGCTAAAAGCATCAAGCTCACCAGTGCCTTCCGGGCCTCGGAGCAGCTACGCCCCATGGCGCAGCAACTGGCCACAACGCGTTCAGCGGCGGCCTACAGCGGTGTCGAGAGCTACGCCCGTCAGCACCCCGGCGAAGGTGCGGCGACGGCCTACCTTGCGCTCGGCCACGCCTACATGCTCGACCGCCGTTACGCAGACGCCGTAGGCATGTATCGCCAGGCAGCCGTCAGCGGAGAGGCTCTGGACGACTACGCCGACTACCTCGGTGCCCAGGCCGCCCTGCAGGCAGGACACGGTACGGACGCCTACGCTCTCCTCGATCGCTTCGCGGAGCGCCATCCCGACAGCATCTTCATCGCCAACGCCCCGGTCCTGCTGGCGAACGCCTACATCCAGCAGAACAATCCGCAGGCTGCCCTGAAGGTTCTCCAGCCCCTGGCCGACACGGCACAGGCATCGCATGGAGACTTTCGCTACGCCCTGGGCCGTGCCTACCAGATGGCAGGCGATACCGGTCACGCCGCCCCCACCTTCCGCAGTCTGTACGTCGCCCTGCCCCTCAGCTTCGAGGCAGGACAAGCTCGCGCACAGCTCCAGGCAATGGGCGTGCCGCTCACCGCCGCCGAGCGCAAGGTACATGCCGACCAGCTCTTCAACGCCAAGCACTACGCCGAGGCCGGCGACGAGTATCACTCAATCGAGCATGACGGCGGGCTCAGTGCCGCCGATCACGATGCGCTGCTGATCTACGCCGCCGTCTGCGACATGAAGCTGAAGCGCATCAGCCGCAAGGACGTCGAGCGGCTTCCCGAGACGTCGGACGACACGGCGGCGCTGAAGCTGTACATGCTGGCCGAGCTATCGCGCAACGAGAACGATCCCGAGACCCACACGCAGCTCATCGCCCAGATGGTCAAGCGCTTTCCGTCGAGCCGCTGGCTGGAGGAGGCGCTCTACTCCGGCGGCAACATGTACCTTCTCCAAAACGACGCCAGGCAGGCCACCTACCACTACTCCCTGCTCGTGCAGATGTTTCCCCGCAGCACCTACGCGGCTTCGGCGCACTGGCGTACGGCGTGGATGAACTATCGTCTGCGCAACTACGCCGAGGCTGCCCGCCTGATGGACGAGCAGATTCAGGGCTACCCGGCGGGTATCGAGGTGCCCAGCTCGCTCTACTGGCGCGGTCGCATCTTCGAGGACGAAGAGCATAACTTCGCCCAGGCGGCGAACTACTATCGCGCCCTTGCCGATACCTACGTCAACTTCTACTACGCCGAGCTCGCGAGGAAGCGCCTCAGCGTGTTGAACGCCCAGGTCACGGCACCCGTAGCTCCGTCGCCAGTCCTCAGCTCCGTCCGCAAGCCGGTCGTTCCGGAGTTGACCGGTGAGCTGCCCGAGAACGACCCGCACCTGATCAAGGCAAGGCTGCTCGCCAACGCGGCACTCAATGAGTACATCGGGCCCGAGATTCAAGCCAGCCCAACGGCTAACGAATGGGGAGCCCTCGGGCAGGCTGAGATCTACCGCTCCTATGGAGAGAACACCCGCGCCCTTCAATCCATGAAGCGCAGCGGCATCTCCTTCTTTGCCCTCTCCATGGATCAGGTCCCGGATATCTACTGGCGTCTGCTGTTCCCCCAGCCCTACTGGTCCGATCTGGTGGCGGACTCCCAGGCGAACAACCTCGATCCCTACCTGGTGGCATCGCTCATCCGGCAGGAATCCGAGTTCAATCCCGGTGCTGTCAGCCGGGCAAACGCCTATGGTCTGATGCAGCTCCTGCCATCGGTAGGGAAGTCTTTGGCGAAGAAGCAGAAGATGAAGGGGTTCAACACAACCCAGTTACTGAACCCGTCGGTCAATCTGAAGCTCGGCACGCTCAACCTGAGGAACGTGCTCGATCGATTCGGCGGTCAGCAGGAGTACGCTCTAGCCGCCTACAACGCCGGTGACACCCCCGTCCGGCGGTGGATGTCCAGCGCCGACTACAAGGACATCGCCGAATACGTCGAGTCGATTCCGTACACCGAGACTCGCGAATATGTTCAGGCGATCATCCGCAACCAGCAGATATACCGCGCCCTGTACGCCCCCGCGAAGACCAGGGGTTCTTTAGCGGAGCGCAGCGCTTCTACTCCGTAACAAAAGTGACGCAGATTCAAGGTGCTTTAGCCCCCGGGGATACTCGTAAGCAACCAGATTTCTAGTCCCGTACAAGGAACTTCTAGTCCCGTACAAGCAGATGGATGATTGGACATGCTTCACCTGCGGAAGAAGCATCGCAGGCGCGCACTAAACCGGATAGGGCCTTCTTCATTCGTGATAGATCGGAGATCTTCTGTTCTATCAGTGCCAGCTTCTGCGCCGCTATCTCTCTCGTCTCCAGACAGGCCTTTCTCTCATCGAGCCCCAGCAATCCTGTGATCTCTTCCAATGTGAAGCCCAGGGTCTGGGCTCTTTTGATGAACCGTACCCGTCTCACTGTCTCCCATGGATATCGGCGATAGCCGCCAGTCGGCTTCGACGGTTCATGCAGCAAACTGCGCCTCTGGTAATAACGGATCGTCTCCACGTTTACGCCGCTGCGTTTTGCCAGTGTTCCAATCGTTAGGTCGTCGCTCACATCTGTCCCCCTTGACTCCGTACCATGGTACGGAGTTTAGAGTGATATTGAGAAGAGCTGCTCATAAATGCGATCCCCTCTGAATGCGAAGATTGCCCTCGTCGGCGGAGTGCTCGCCGGCATCGGAGCGTCTGCCTGTTGCGTTGGCCCGCTTCTGCTGTTGAGCCTGGGAATCGGAGGAGCTTGGATCGGCAACCTGACAGCACTGGAGCCATACCGGCCTGTCTTCATCGTGCTCGTTCTACTGTTCCTGGGGCTTGCCTTCCGAAAGCTTTATCTTGTGCGGCAGAGCTGCGATTCGGAAGCCAATTGCAGTACGGATCGCACCAGAACCTCCCAGAGAATCGTCTTCTGGATCGTAGCCCCGCTGCTGCTCGGTCTCGTTGCGATACCGTGGCTGATGCCGCTCTTATATCACTGAAAGGAATCTCTGAAAGGTATCGAATCATATGATGCGAAAGATGCGAACGATGCGAACGATGCGAAAACTCGTTGCTGCCCTCCTGATCGGCCTCCCCGTGGCGGCCTTCGCCGCAAGCCCGCAGACCGCCGTTCTCGACCTGCAGAACATGACCTGCTCCATGTGCTCGATCACCATTCGGAAGGCTCTTGAAAGAGTGCCCGGCGTGATCGATGCCAGGGTGGACTACGATCACAAGACCGCAATCGTGAAGTACAACCCCGAGCAGGCAAACCCATCGGCATTGGTCAAAGCCACCACGAATGCAGGCTTTCCTTCAAAGCTGCACAACGGGACGCAACAATGACATCCGTTGATGCCCTTCAATCGGTGCTGACATGCCCGCATTGCGGCCATGCAACGACGGAGACGATGCCCTCAGACTCGTGCCGCTTCTTTCATGAGTGTGTTCAATGCCAGACTATGATTCGTCCAAAGGCTGGCGATTGCTGCGTCTTCTGTTCGTACGGCTCTGCAAAGTGTCCGCCGGTCCAGTTGCAAGGTCATTGCTGTAAGGGCTGACCTCACGGACTGATTCGTAAAAGAGAAACATCTCCTCTGAACACCCCTGAGGAGAAAAGAAAATTTGCAGATCAAGAGAGAATTTCGGGTCTCGGCGGGTTACGAAAGGCAAGGGAATCAAACCAGCGTCTCTTCAAAAATGACAGATTGACAGAAGGCGAAAATCCGATATGCTTTGCACCATAAGCGGTGCAAAATACGAGAGCCCGAGGAGCTCTTCCGCAGCCGGTAGATTGAGTTTGGCACGAGCAGAACATGGTCACGAACGAAAGACAACTGTGAGAACGAAGAGGCAATCATGATAGCGGAGCTGAACTATCTGGAAGTCTGGGTCCCGGAGCAGATGCAGCCGGGCACGTTGTTTTTGTTGGAGAGGGCTGGAGATCTGGGCAAACCCGATAATCCTTACTGGGCCGTCCTGGCCTGTCCTTCCTGTGGGTCGCTTGGTCTCATAACCCGGCAGCAGTGCGCTGGACTGGAGGCGATGATCTGCGGCTCGGAGAGGTGTTCGGCGGAGTACTTCCTTGAAGGCGGCGAAATTCGCTATCGACAGACAAGCTAAAGCTGCCCTAAGGAGTCATGTATCCCACTTCCAATAGTTGGGTGGGAACATCCCCGATAGGTATGTCTGTGCCCACTTAGAGGAAGCGTTTCGCTCGCTCTGACCTTGAGGCTAGCCGGGCCGGAATGGTAGAAGGGAGTTACTCGCGTGATCGTCAGAACGAGAATCCTTGGCGGTTTCGCTCTTCTTGCTGGCATCTATCCGAGCAATAGAACTCCTGAGTATCTTCAAGCTCTTTACCGCAGCACTCACAGTGGCGCTTGCGAAAGTAGCGCAGGATTCTCTTGAATAAAGTCACCGCAGGATTCTAGATCATAAATTCATGGAAGTTACTCATGATATTGTACTTAAATGGTAAATGAGGGCCCAGGTGGAGTTACACCCGATTCCATTGGAAACCATCTGTCTCCTCCCAGACCTGAATCTCGAGAAAAAAGCTGTCAAGCCCCTATATGCCCTAACTTGATGCAAATAAAGAACATCGGCGTGGCATAGTAGTTTCGTTCCATTGCTACACTGGATATAGATCAGGAAAGCCCCGGCAAAGGCCGGGGCTTTCTTCATTAAACCCATAACCCTTTTAGAAAGACGACTTTGCCTGTAACTCCTTTATATGGACGAATTTAGCGAGGTTACATACTCTATCTTATTGCAATCACGATACTTATCCGCAAAGTACCCCCCAGGAGGAGGGGGTACCGGGTGGAGTTCATCACTATTCATGACGCAGGGCAACGACGGGGTCCATGCGGGAGGCACGCATGGCAGGCAATAGTCCCGAGACGATGCCGACCAACGCAAGGATGCCGAACGAGATCAGCATGATGGTCGGCGAGGCACGCAGGATGATATCGCCCTCATTGTTAGCCGTCTTATAGATGTCGGAGTAGAGAGGCATCGGTGGGATCACGTAACCGACGATGACGGCAACCACCATCCCGACGGCTCCGGCGATGAAGGTAAGCGTCAGGCTCTCGAGCAGAAACTGGGACAGAATATCGCGCCGTCGCGCGCCCAACGCCTTCAGCAACCCAATCTCCCGTGTCCTCTCGGTCACGGAGACGAGCATGATATTCATCACGCCGACGCCCCCGACTCCCAGCGTCATCGCGCCGATGATGCCGAGCAGCAGCTCGAGCGCCGTGCTGAACTGCATGATCTCCTGCGAGTCGGCCACGGTATCCCAGCTCGGGACCGCCTTATCGTCCTTGGGATCGAAGTGGTGACGGCCGGCCAGCACCGCACGCACAGCCTGCAGCGCCTTGATATGCAGCTCAGGCGAGCTAGGCTGGAAGACGATGCTGCTGGGGTCGCGTTGATCGCGAAGCAGTCGCATGGCATCGAACGGAACGAAGGCATTTTCGTTGTCGGGCCCATTGTTCGAGGAGTCCTGAATCTTCGTCTGAAGGACGCCGATCACCAGGAAGACGTGGCCTTCGATCTGCACCGATTCGCCGACTGGCGGATAGCCATTGAAGAGCTTCTGCGCAGCATGAGGACCGAAGATGACGACCTGACGATGCTCGGTGAAGTCGGCAGGTTCGAAGTAGCGGCCCTCCGCGATGTTCAGCTTGCGCATGCTGCCGTAGGGATACTCAATCGCCTTGCTCGAGATGTTGACGACCTTCGGCCCGTACTTGAAGCTGAAGCCTTCATCGCTCTCCGAGCTGACGGCTGTGAGGAAGGGAACCGCCTCCCGTACTGCCTGCGTGTCTCCATCCAGGAACTTGATGCGCTTGCCGGAGCGTTCTCCGCCAGCCTGCATGCTGGTCTGTCCGCCCCACACCATGATGACGTTGTTGCCCAAACCCAAAAAGCCGTTGAGGACGCCTTCGCCAAGACTCTTCCCATAACTGAGCAGCAGCACCACGGTGACCAGCCCCCATACGATGCCGAGCATGGTGAGCCCGGACCGCAGCCGGTTGCGCAGCAGCGAATCGATACTCTGACGGACGATCTCGCTCAGATTCATTGCTACTCCGTTCGAAGGCATTCCATAGGACTGAGATTGGCAGCACGCAACGCCGGATATGTTCCAGCGAAGAGCGTAATGGCAGTAAGTGTGACCAGCGAAGCGACGATAGCGACAGGCGAGATCACCGGATGCGGTACGAAGTCAGGCAGCGGTACAAAGCGCATGAGCAGGCAGACTCCAACGCCGAGCACAAGGCCGCTGATGCCGCTGACGATGGTGATGATCGCAGACTCGACCAGGAACTGCCGGCGGATGTCCACAGCAGTCGCTCCCAGAGCCTTACGCACCCCGATCTCCCGCGTTCGCTCCGTGACGGCAACCAGCATGATGTTCATGACGCCGATGCCTCCCAGCGCGAGCGTAAGCAGAGCCACAGCACCGAAGAACAGGGTCATCACGCCGAAGATGCGCTCGGTGAACTTCGAGCCCTCCAGCGTGTCCCAGATCCAGAGCGCTTCCTTGTCGTCAGCGCTGTAGTGGTGACGCTCGGCGATGATCCGCTTCACCTGGTCGAGCGCCTTCTCGTGGAGGTCTGGAGAGACCGGCTCGACGACGATGTTGTTCACATACCCTCGGACGATCCCCGGTCGCTCTGGCGGAGGAAAGTCCCGGGCCATGGCCGAGTACGTGGTAAACAGCTGCGTGTTGTCAGGCCCGCTCCCATAGCTTCCATTCTGCTTCTTCTTCGCCAACACCCCAATGACGGTGTACTGGTAGCCATTGACCATGAGGGGCTGGCCGATAACCGCTTTTCCAGGAAAGAGCTGCCGATTGGCTTCGGCGCCCAGCAGGATGACACGCTCGCCATTCGCCTCGTCCTGCTCGGACATCAGTCGCCCTTGTTCGACTGTGAGTGAACGAAAGCGCTGATACTCAGGCCAGACGCCACGAACCGGGCGACTTGCGGCATTCCATTGGCTTACCTCAGAGACGCTGCGCCGAAGCTCTGGGCTAACCGTCTTGACCAGCGAAGCTCGTTGCTGAATGGCAATGGCATCATCGATGGTGAGCCGAATGTCGCGCCCAGCCGCGTAGCCCCCGGCCTGTGCGCCTGTTTTCCCCCCAAAGATGATAGCGATATCCGTGCCGATGCTCCGCAGATGCTCCTTCTGGTCCACGTTGAAACCAATACCAAGGCCAACTAGCAGAATGACCGAGGTGATGCCCCAGACGATGCCGAACATAGTAAGGAAGCTGCGGAGCTTGGTCTCCCACAGTGCGGACAACGTTTGTTTGAAGATCTCTCGTATGGGCATAGAGTGAAGCAGTCCCGGAAAGAGGGGCAGCTTGCTCTATGTACGCAGTAACGGCTGGGAAGGTTCCTTCGAGGACTGTCGAGGGCAATGCGTTAAGATGGAGAAGCGAGTTTGTTTTTCGCAATGCCCGGATGGTGAAATTGGCAGACACAGCGGACTTAAAATCCGTAGACCCGCAAGGGTTGTGGGGGTTCAAGTCCCCCTCCGGGCACCATCTTCGAATCATGTAATGTGGTTCAACCTATTTGCCGTAATGAGTATTTAGATACTCTGTTTCTGATGGTCGTCGACGTATCCATCTAAAATCTGGAAGAAATTCAGGTACAGCGCGCATCCTATTTATTTTCAATGCGAACGGCTTACTCATTCTTGCAGCGGACACGGCTCAAACCGAAATTTATCTCGTTTATGCTCGATTACGGAATGCGCTGCGGATTGCTGGTGCGAACGCAACAATCAGGTATCAACGAACCTTCGATCAGTGGGAAGTCAATCCCCAACTCAACTCCGGCGATTTTGCAACAGTGAGAAATGACAATGCTTCTTCCTGACCTTCGGCTAGTCGGTGGATCGGGAACACCCACCGTCCAGAGGTGGTCTCAATCTTCATCGAGACGACCGGGTTTGGTCATAATGTTGATAAGCAAATTCATGATCTACTCCTTTCGTGGATCACAGAAATGTTAGTAAAGATAAGCCGCTTTGTTTAAACTTTCTCGAACTCAGCGACGTGCTGATTCACTCGCTCACTCGGTCCAGAAGGTTCCGAAGAGAACAATGCGTGGAGTCCTTCCACGAATGTTGGATGAGCCAGAATCGCATCACGAAGCGCCGTATAGGGCAGCCCCGCGATCATGGCGATCTGGGTGGCAGACATGATCTCGCCTGCGCTGCCACCGAAGACGGTAATACCGAGAATGCGATCGTTATCCGGCGCGACAAGGGCTTTCAGAAAACCACGTGTTTCGCAAAGCGCACGCGCACGTAGTACCGCTGCCATGGGGACTTTGAACAAGCGGTATGCAATACCTCGCACCTTGGCTTCCGTTTCGCTTAAGCCAATGCGGGCGAACTCAGGGTCCGTATACACGCAGAAGGGAACTTGCCGGCCAGTGGTTACGTGTTTACCGCCCGTAATGCTGTCATGGAAAACACGAAAGTCATCTTCGCTAATGTGCGTATATTGTGGGCTGCCTGCCACCTCACCGACTGCCCACACTCCAGCTGCTGTAGTCTTGAGCCGCTCATCGACTTTCACGTACCCACGATCGGTCAGCTCGACACCCGCCAACTCCAAGCCGATATTTTCCGTGTTTGGAACGCGACCGGCCGCAACAAGCAGATGAGTGCCCTCTAGTGTCTCCGTTTTGCTCGATGGCAATTTTTACTGACTGGCCTGATTTTCCGGATATTGTTTTGATCCGCGTATTCAGAGTGAGTTCGATACCTTCGTCCTCGAAGAGACTGCGAAGAGCCTCCGAAACATCTTCATCTTCTCGATGCAGCAGCCTGCCATTGCGATCGATCACCGACACCTTGCTGCCGAATCGACGCATCGCCTGGGAAAGTTCGAGCCCTATGTATCCACCACCAATCACAAGGAGGTGCTCAGGAACCTCATCCAGTTCGAGTGCTTCGACATGCGTGAGCGGCTGCGCTTCAGCAAGGCCAGGAATCGGCTCCATTGCAGCGCGCGTGCCAGTGCTGATGACCACATTCGTCCCTTTGAGCTGACGAGTTGTTCCATCGGATAGTGTGGCCTCGATGGTCTTCGGAGCTATGAAGCGTCCGGTGCCGAGAATGAGTTCGGTTCCGCTTCGCTTGTATTCGGCGAGATGTATGTCGACCAGACCGGATACCATCTTGCGCTTTCGGTCACGCACTGCAGACATATCAACCCTGAAACCATCCCTTGCGATGCCGAACTCTTCACCTCTGCGCACGTACGATGCAACCTGCGCAGTGTGAATGATGTGCTTGCTTGGCAGGCAGGCTATGTTCGGACATGATCCGCCGATGTACTTTCGTTCGACCACTGCGACGCGCTGACCCTGCCCGCCAAAGGTCCAGGCGATGAGTTTCGATCCTGTACCGCTGCCTAGGATCAAGAGATCATATTCTTCCGGAGCCGTCTCCCGGGATGAGTGTGTTGAAGAAGCATTTTCCTTGCTGTTCATGTGGATTCTCCTTTCGCAGAGATGTGGAAACACGGTTATTGTTGAACGGGCAATCCGCTCACTTACTGGATTGCATCGATTTGACGAGGCCCGCTGCGGAGGCGCCTTCGAGCGAGAGCCCATAGCCGACCTCTCGCACAATGCGCTCTTTCAACGGTTGAATGAAGTGCGCGCGGGTGTTGCGACGCGTGACCTCCGGAGCCTTCAGGTAGAGCGAGGCAAGCTCACGTGCCCGAGCCAGTGCTGTACCGTTTGGCACAACCTCAGCAACCACTCTCCACTCGTGCACAGTATGCGCCGTCAGCGGATGTGGATTCAGCAGGAACGCCTCCGCTCTTCCAGCTCCGGCCCGGTAACTCCACGTGGTAAAGATTCCGTCACCCGGCACAATGCCTCCGGCGAAGTGAGGCAGATCATGAAAGGTTGCTTCTTCTCCCGCCACAATCACGTTTGCCAGCAGCGCATACTCGGAATGCACATAGGCGCGTCCTTCAATCGCCGCAATCACCGGCACTCGGTCTTCGTTCCTCCCGAGTTGTGAGATTTTATCTACTGTGTGTATTCCAATCACTTTAGGAAGCACCTCCACGGTGATAACGTTTATTCCAAAAATGAATAAGTGTTATCACTCAGAACCAAAGAGATACGTATGGGCCGATTTCACGAAATGGAAATCTTCATAAGAGTAGTAGATGCCGGTTCGTTTTTTTGTCCGCTGCGCGTGATCTCAAAATTGGCCAGCCCGCGATCTCTAAGGCCATTGCAGGCTTGGAAGACAGGTTGGCTCTGGAGTAGCGTGTGCATGGGAATGCTCCACGTCATGGAATTTGGAGTTATCTGAAGAGCTGATTGGAGGGCCTGGGTGTTTGGCTGGGGTTATGGGTGCAGGATACATCTGCTTATGGGGCGTGCAATGAATTATCGTGCCCTGGTTTCAGCAGGGCTGATCGTGACGCGAGGTCAGGCGAGGTGGGTTGAGGCTATTGCGATCGCCGCTATGGCAGCGGTCTCGGCGCGGAGGATACGGGGGCCGAGAGTTACCGGTTGCCAGTTATGGGTGGTGAAGAGGGTCATCTCCTCGGAGGTCCAGCCGCCTTCGGGCCCTATGGCCAATGCGATGTCTGTGGTTTGGGAGGCGGCCAGTGCGGCTGCCAGGGCCGCGGTGATGGTGGTGGCCTGTTCGGTCTCTGAGAGGAGGATGCGGGTAGGGCTTTGCTCCCGTTCCTCTTCCCGTTCCAGGGCTGGCTTGAGCTGGATTGGGCTGGCGATCTCGGGGATGGTGGTGCGGCGGGATTGCTTGGAGGCTTCGAGAGCGATGCGACGCCAGCGTTCAACCCGCTTGTTCGCGGCCAGGGAGAGATGCTTTTCGGTGCGACGGGCGAGGATCGGCGTTATGCGAGCTACGCCCAGTTCGGTTGCCTTTTCGATAGCCCACTCCATGTGATCGAACTTGAAGATGGCGAGGAGGAGGTGGAGGGGAAGGGCAGCGTCGGACTCGAGTTCCTCGTGGAGGGTGAAGAGGACCTCATCTTCGCGGACGCTGGTGATCTCGGCCCGGTGGAGGAAGCCTCCAGCTACGACGTCGAAGATCTGGCCGGGTTCTGCGCGGAGGACGCGGGAGAGATGCGTGGCCTGATCGCCGGTGAGGGTGGCGGTGGCGGAGGTCCAGGTATCGGCGATGAAGCGGCGGCGGGTCATTTGCTGAGCGGCTATTGCGTGTCGCTGGAGTTGTCGCTGGGCTGGTCGGAAGTGGCGACGGAGTGTTTCCCGGCGTTCGGGATGGTGATGGTGAGAGGGCCTTGGTGGTAGAAGTCGATGTTGAGGGTGGCAGATCTGCGGGCATCCCACGCGGCCTGGGTGACAGGAAAGTGAAGCAGGACCATGCCTTCAGCGGATTGGTGGGGATTGATGAGGGTTTCGCGGAGGAGGGGGTCGGAGGCGAGTTTCTTGAGCGCGGGGAAGGTGGAGTAGAGGTTGGAAAGATCCGTCTTCTCGACGGCATTGGTGGTGAGTTGTTCGCCATCGGCGGTGGTGAGGGTGGCGGTGAAGTCCTTGAGGAAGAGGGGGAGGTTGAGACGGTCCTCAACGCGGAGGGTGGCGAGGACGTAGAGGTCGTCCTGGTCGCGATCGCGATTGACGAGGATAGAGTCGGAGGTGAAGACGGTGTGGGCGGGATAGACAGCGGTGTGGGTGATAGCGAGATCAGCTGTCTTATGGGGGGTGTAACGGAGGAGAAGGGCGATGACGATGCCCAGAACCACGAATGCAATGAGAACGGGCGCCAGGAGGTTGCGGCGGTCGGGTTGGGCGAAGGTCGGTTCTGGCACTGGTTTTAGGTATTGCAACTGCGGATTATATACAGAAAGACTGAGCGATATGTCATCTTCAGAGGAGAGATGCGGTAATTGGGTACGAAGGTTTTTTATTGGTAACTACGTCTGACATGCGTGTGGAACAGGGCAAGGATTTGCTGGTGGCAAAACAGACTGGGTAAAAACCGGGCTGAGGAATGATCCTCAGCCCGGTTGACTTCGAAGTGCACACTAACGATTAGCGATGTCCGCCACCGCCACCACCACCGTGGAAGCCGCCGCCTCCACCGCCGCCATGGAAGCCGCCACCGCCGCCCATGCTGCCGCCGTGGAAGCCGCCGCCACCGGCGCCCATGTTGCCGCCGTGGAAGCCTCCTCCACTGGCGCCCATGTTGCCACCACGGAAGCCGCCGCCCATATTGGGGGTACCTGCGTTGCCGCGGAAGCTGCCTCCGCTATTGCCTCCACTATTGCCGCCGAAGTTTTGACGGGCCTGAGAGGTTCTGGCGAAGTTGTGATCCTGGTTGCCGCCGAAGCCGCCGTAGGTAGAACGGTTGCCATTGGCGAAACCAGAACCGCGGTTGCCGTAGTTGTAGTTGTTGCCCGGGCCGCGATTGCCGGCGAAGCTTGAGCCTCCACGGTTGCCATCGAAGCGATTACCACCGACGAAGGATCCGCGATTGCCGCCGTTGTAGCCGCCGCGAGCCCAGCCGTTTCCGCCGGGGCGACCGTCAAAGTGGCCGTAGGGGCGGTCGTAGATGTTGCGGAAGCCGCGTCCGTAGCCGATGTTGCAGTAGGCACGGTTGTAGAAGAAGCGGCCGCCGCCCCAGTATCCGCCGTAGAAGCCGGTGCCGAAGTAGCCAAAGCCGTAGTTGATGCCGCCGTAGTAGCCGACGGTGGGTCCCCAGTAGCCGGCATTCCAGAAGTAGCCGCTGCCACCGTAGCCCCAGTAGCCAGGGGTCCATAGGGCTCCGACGTAGGGAGCGACGACCCAGGCGCCGTCTACCCATTCGTAGCCGTCACCGTTCCAGGCCCAGTAACCGGGGGTCCAGATGTAGCCATCGCCGGGAGCGACGGGTTGGGTGTAGACCGGTATCGCCGGCGGAGCGATTGCGACTGAGACAAAGACGCGGGCATGGGCTGCGGCGGGAGCCATAAAGAGAGCACCTGCCAGGATTGCGGTTCCGATTGAATTTTTAATAACCGTGGTGAGCTTCATGGTCTACCTTCCTGCCCCTCCTTCGTTTGTCCAGGCTTGCATGATTGCACTGGACTTCGCGGAGTGGCAAGGACGAGGTTCCCGCCCGGCTCATCGTCTCCGGGTCGAGCACTCAGTCTATTAGACACGAGTCATATGGTTTAGTTGCTCAAATATGAATGGCTATTCAGTAAGGGTTGACCATGGAGCATCTAGAAGCTGTAATGCACTTTGCGAACTGGCCTGCGTCTCAACCGTTGTGCCTTTTGCTTGTTGATGGCAGTTGTTGTCCTATGCCCCTGAACCCCTCGCTCCCTGTTTTTCCTGTCAAGCCCCTGGAGCAGTAACTAACACGCATCTCCGCACGTAAATCAAACAAAAACAAAGCCTTAGCCTCCGAAAAATAGTCTTCCGCAAAGTGGCATATTAGTTTTACTCAATCGGATAAACTTAATACAGAGTCAGAAAAGCCCCGGTCAACCACCGGGGCTTTCTCTTTAAACCAATAAACCTTTTAGAAAGACGAATTTAGCCGTAACCCGTTTAGAATGACGAATTTGCAGCGATAGATTGGGCTAAGTCGCTGAATTGATATGACTTGCAGTCAAAGTACCCCCCGGGGGAGGGGGGTCATAAGGGAAGCAGTGATCGTAGCAGGCTCTGGAGAAGTGTCCTACTCAACTAGAAGCTCCCGGCAAAAATAGCCTTCAACTTAGCCTTTAGCCCCTGCTCCTCGCTGGCCCGTCGTACCTGCGTCCGATGCGTATAGAGCAGCATCCCGATCGCAGCCGAAAACTCCGGCGTGGCCAGCTCCTCCGGCATCCGCGACAGCGGCACCGGATACCCGATCCGCGCCGGAACCCTCAGCAAGCTCTCCGCATTGTCCAGAAGCCCCGACATCGTCGCGCCTCCACCCGTCAGCACGCATCCTGCGCCCAGAGCCTCCAGCACCCCACCCTGCCGCAGATTGTCCCGCAGCATCGTAAACAGCTCCCGCGCCCGAGGCTCCAGAATCTCCGCCAGAAATCTCTGCCGAACCATCCGCGCCGGCTGCCCACCTGAGATAGCCAGATCTCCACCGACCTCAATCTCATTCAACTGCGGAACCGCCGTCACCACGCAGTGCCCATACGTCTTCTTCAGATACTCAGCCTCTTCGACCGTCACATGCAGCCCAACGGCAAGGTCGTTCGTAAAATGGTCTCCACCAATCGGCAGCACCGCCGTATGTGCAATCGATCCCTCGAAGAACACTGCCAGCTCCGTCGTGCTCGACCCGATGTCCGCCATGCAGATACCGAGCTCGCGCTCATCCGCACTCAACACCGCCTCCGCCGCCGCAATCCCTTCATAAACCGTGTCCTGTACCTCAAGCCCGGCTCGGTTTGCGCACGTAATCACACTCTGCGCCACTCCACCCGAGCAGGTCGACAGATGCAGATTCACCTCCAGCTTGTTCCCCACCATCCCCACTGGATCGTGAATTCCCGCCTGGTCATCCAGGATGAACTCCTGCGGCAGCAGATGCAGCACCTCGCGATCCGGAGGCAGCGCCACGCTCCGCGCCCGATCCACCGCAGCCCTCACCTCTTCGCGTGTAATCTCGCGCATCCGGCTGCCCATGCTGATGCCGCCCCGCGAGTTCACTCCGCGCACATGCGTCCCGCCAATGCCGACGATCGCCGTCTCAATCCCAGCCTTCGCCACCCGCTCCGCCGTCAACGCCGCGCGATTGATCGCCTCCGCCGCTGGGCCCAGCTCTGCGATCAATCCCTTCCGCATCCCTTTCGACGGCTCAATGCCGTGCCCGCGATATCGCAGCACACCATCCAGCAGCTCTGCCACCAGTACGATGCTCTTCGTGCTGCCTGCATCCAGCACGGTGATCAAATTATCTTGCTTCTGATTCATGGACGAACCACCTGCGGAGCATGATACTGCGGGTGCGTCGCTGTACTCGGCGCGGCAGCACGCTTCACCCCAGTCTGTTTCGTACCGGCCTTCGGATGAACCCAGACCGCCACATCAC